>CAVZRN010000025.1:0-20182 GCA_963777715.1 uncultured Gammaproteobacteria bacterium | reverse complement strand
TTGTGGGAGAAGGTGGCCGCACCCCGAATTTTAGCTTTCATTCTGTTAGAGGCAATGTGCCATACTAGCTAACATACTTTCATAAATCTGTGCGGACGGATGAGGGGTAGATAAGGTTGGCAGTGAATCATCGCTCCCCTCATCCGTCTGCACAGTTTTATATAAACACTTTTAGCCGGGATACTTTATTGCCACTATACTGTTTTAAGCCTTTATCATGGTGCAGCCACCTTCTCCCACAAGGGGAGAAGGAAACCATGCCACGGCTTAATGAGGAGGATTTAAGAAATTACGTCTCCACTCCCGCAGCAACCAATTTCAATAGTGGCTCGTGACAATGCCGCGCAATTGTGTGGCGCGCTGCATCGCGCAGGCGGATAATCTCTGACCATTGTTTTGAGACCGGCAATAATGGCTCTAGTACTGTTACCGTCAGTGGGTGACGTCGGGGTAGGCGGGTGTTACTCGGTAACATTTGTCGGGTGCCGGAAATAGCGATGGGACAGATGGGTAGTGCAGTTTCAATTGCAACCTTAAAAGCGCCTAATTTAAACGGACGCACACCGCGAGTTTCGGTAAAGGTGCCCTCAGGGAAAATGAGCACCGATCGACCCAGGCGTAAATGTTGCTCAATCTGGTGTATACCCCCTGCATCTTCCGCACCATTGCGACGATTGACCGTAATCTGTTGCTGTTTCTTAAGAAACGTGCCAACGACAGGTATCCTAAGCAGCTCTTGTTTCGCTACAAAAATAAGCTCAATGGGTAATGCAGCAAGCAACACACTCACATCTATAAAACTGGCGTGGTTCGCCACGAAGATCATTGGCGTATTATTTGCCGCTAAATGTTGCAAGCCAGTCACATGTGGACGACAACCAACCAAGGTTAAAAATGTGTAACCCCAACAGTGTGCGCAGGCAGCGATAAATCGATGGTAGCGTGCGGGCAGTGGTAATACAATCAGCCAAACCAACAGTAGGCTTAGAACAAGCATCACATAGAAATAACCTACGTATAAATAATTAGCTACAATGTGTATCAATCGCCGTGTGTGTTCTGTCGGTGACTCATACGATTGATCATCGGGGATGCTGGTTTCTGGCGTGAATTCAGCGGGTAGGGTGGAGTTAGCAGATAGCAATTGCTTCGATATAGTACGTGGATTTATCTGCTGCACCAGGCGTACTAAATCCTCCAGCGTAGTAGCTTGAAAAATAGATTGCTGCGATAATTGCACGTCAAATGCGTTATTAAGCCGGGTGAGTAGTTCTGCACGTTCTAAACTGCCAATGCCGAGATCTTTATCGATGGCTGCTGACAGCGCCATATTTTGCAGGGCATGGTGATTGCCAAGTTCATGTAATAATTGGCTAGTTAAGGTGAACACACCTGCTTCAATGTCAGATAATGAAAGTTGTTGAGATGTCATAATGATAAATAATAAAACCTATATTTTATTGCACGGCGCCTGGCATGCAAGCTGGTGTTGGCGACATATCATACCGCTGCTAACAACCAAAGGCCACACGGTTATTGCGCCTGATCTGCCCGGGCATGGTCATGATCGCACGCCATTCGCTGATATTACCCTGCAAGCCTATCTCGATTTTGTGGGTAATCTAATAGATAAGCAACAGACCCCCGTGGTGTTGGTGGGCCATAGCATGGCAGGCGTCATTATTTCACAGTTGGCGGAAAATATGCCGGAAAAAATTGATCAGCTAATTTATGTAGCGGCATTTATTCCTGTTAGTGGCGAGTCACTATTGCAGGAAGCAAAAAAAGCACAAACGCCAGGGATTAGTGCCGAAATGCAGTTAGATAAAGAACATTACAGTATGAAATTGCGGCGATCAGAGCGACTTAGAACACTTTTTTATGCAAATTGTCCGATGGCGGATGCCGATTATGCGTTGCAGCGCCTGGGTGAAGAGCCATCACGGCCATCCATAGAACCGATAGTTTATTCTGCTCAACGGTTTGGTACGGTTAAAAAGCGTTATATAGCGTGTTTACGTGATCAAGTGATTACGCCGGAGGATCAACAACGGATGTATGCGCCGGTGACGGACGATATTATTGCATTGGATACCGATCACTCGCCGTTTTTTTCTGCACCGGCGGCATTGGTAACAGCATTTTTTCCCCATGCGGGAGGAGGTTAGGAGGGTGGGGGAACAGGCTACTCTATCTCAGATTTATTAAGCATCCGCTCAATCAGGTCGATTTTTTGCTTGGGTAGAAAATCTTGTGCAATAATTGTATCCCCGTTGGTTTTGCGCGATCGCGATGATGTGGTGGGTAGGCGCTTGTTACGCATCCAGGCATCATGTAGCGCCCTTGCTGCGGATAAATTATCATTTGCCAAGTAATTAAGCACCTGTTTTTGCACAAATTCTGGTAGATCCTTAAACATAATGTTCTCCCTTAGTAAAATAACTTACTTGGGCTGCAGCCGTCATAACTGCATTCCTCCCTGGGACCATCCCTGGTCGTGGTGCTCCTGCATTTCCCTATCCCCAAGTAAGCTGTATATATATTAAAGCATAGTCTAAAAGAAAATAATGTAGTCAATTGGCTGGAGATGGTTTCGTTGGTTGATTCTTTTTTGATTTTTATTATTTATTATTTGTTAGAAATAATCATTAAATACAGAGTACATTTTCTAGTGAATATTCAGTACAATCCACTATAGAATCCCCACACAGGGGCTGCCCTCCTACCCACCAAGGGACAACATCATGATGATTGACACTATTTTACAGGCCATCGGCCATACACCGATCGTACGGCTCAACCGCATCGGTGCAGAATTACCCCGTGAGCTATATGCCAAGTGTGAGTTTCTAAACCCCGGTGGTTCGGTAAAGGATCGTATCGGCTATCATATGGTCGAACAGGCGGAGAAAGCTGGACACATCAAGCCGGGCGATACCCTGATTGAGCCAACCTCAGGTAATACTGGTATCGGCATTGCCTTAGCCGCGGCGGTGAAGGGTTACAAAGTAATCATTACCATGCCGGAAAAAATGAGCCATGAAAAACAAGTAGTACTGGAAGCATTAGGCGCAAAGATTTATCGCACGCCTACCGAAGTAGCATCCAGCCATCCCGACAGCCACATTTCATTGGCGAATCGCCTGGTGAAAGAAATTCCCAACGCGCATATTCTGGATCAATACGCTAATCCCGCTAACCCCGCGGTGCATTATGACTTCACCGCGCAGGAGATTATCGACGATATGGATGGTCAATTAGATATGGTGGTAATGACTGTTGGTACGGGTGGCACGATTACTGGCGTGGCGCGACGTTTAAAAGAATTTAATCCATCGATACAAATTATTGGTGTTGATCCGATCGGTTCTATCTTGGGCGGCGGCACGGAAGTAAAACCGTACCTGGTTGAAGGTATTGGCTATGATTTCATTCCCCAAGTATTAGATAACACCTTAGTAGATGAATACATAAAAACCAATGATCGCGATTCATTCTTGATGGCGCGGCGTTTAATTCGCGAGGAGGGTTTATTAGTTGGTGGTTCTTCTGGCGCTGCGGTTTGGGCGATGTTACAAGTGGTAGAGCGATTGCATATAGGACAGCGTTGCCTGGTGATATTACCGGATTCGATACGTAATTATTTAAGCAAATTTCCCGATGATAATTGGATGAAAGAACATGGGTTTATTTAAAAAAGAATGAGTGATGCGATCAAGCTCGTCCACAAATTTATCGCTCTTAATGGCGACATAAAATGCTATTTTTAAAATATTATTGACTTGTTTAAAATCATTTTTCCTGCTAAACTTCTTTTGCTCGTTCATAGCTTAGTGGCCGGGCAGGCCAAACGTAACGCTTCTGGATATCATGATTTTTAAGCAAACTCAGCAAGAAAAATAGATGGGGGTACGTATAATGAAGCGTATTTCAAACACAGTTGAAAACATTTCTGATGCAATATCAATTAGATTTAATAACTTTGTTTATGGGTTAAAAAAATCGGGAAATGATGTTATCGTTTTATCTCTCGGGGAAGCTTTTTTTGATATTCCTTTATATTCTTTTGAAAAGTTATCTTATCCCGACATTTACCATTATTCGCATTCAAGGGGGGTCTTTGAATTAAGACAAAAGATATGCCAGTATTATTTATCTCAATACGGTACAAATATTAATCCAAACACAGAAATATTAATTTCTGCTGGTTCAAAAGTAGCAATATATTTTGTGTTTCGTACTTTGTTAAATCCTGGAGATGATGTTTTGATTCCAGATCCATCATGGGTAAGCTATCCGGAACAAGTAAAATTATGTGAATCTAATCCTATTAGTATCCCTTATTGGGAAGATATATTTAATATTGAAAAATATATTACTCCCAAGACTAAACTTATTGTCATAAACAATCCTAACAATCCAATCGGTAAGGTTTATTCTCAAAACGAATTAGAACACTTGGTTAATATAGCCAGAAAACATAATTTATATATTTTGTCTGATGAGGCGTACAGCGATTTTGTAGCGGAGGATAAATTTTACTCTCTAGGAAAATTAGACCCTAAGAAAGAACATGTAGTAATTTGCAATTCGATCTCAAAAAATTTTGGTATTTCCGGTTGGCGAATAGGTTATTCAATAACCAATTCTAATCTGAATGAGCAGCTTCTTAAATTAAACCAGCACATCATCACATGCGCGCCCACCATATTACAACACTATTTAGTCGAATACTTTGATTTAATTGGCGAGAAAACCAGATCACAAATAAGTATCTTGCTCGAGAAAAGAAAAATAGTTGCTTCTTACATGGATGAAATTGGAATAAACTATCTTGCTGGATCAGCAACTTTTTATTTCTTTATTTCTATATCTACATCCAGTTTAAAGTCGGAAGAATTTTGCATGCGCTTATTGGAGAAATATTATATATCAACTGTTCCAGGCATCGGTTATGGTAAATCCTGTGACTCATTTATTAGGATATCTTTTGGCGTCGAACCTTTGCAAAGAATTAAACAAGCTTTACAGATAATATACCAATTAATTGTTCAAACCAGCATAACCCGTATAAATTTACAGCCTGAAAAAATGACATGAAAAAAATTGTCGCAATTATTGATCCTTTAATTTCTACCACTTATTTAGCACAACAGTTAAAACAAGCTGGAATTTTTACAATAGCAATTTTCAGGTTGCCAGTCAGTGAAATTTTTGTGCATGCATTGTCAAATACTTGTGAGTTTGACAAAAAAATATATCTAAATAACCCATCTGCCGATAATATAATCAATACCTTAAAATCTTTTTCTATTGATTTCATTTTGAATGGATGTGAATTGGCAACAACGATCACAGATACTATTACTCATAGAATATTGCCAGGAATTGCTAATAATCCAAATTTTTCTAAACTGCGTTTTGACAAATATTGGATGCAGGAAGCATTAAAAAATCATAAATTACCTTACATAAGGCAGTTAAAAGTTATTTTTTCTGAATTAATTAATTTCCCATTAAACGAAATAACGTTTCCCTGCTTTGTCAAGCCAGTGGATGGAGCGGGCACCGTTGGATCATTTTATGCTGAGAATCAAGGTGAATTTAAAGAAAATTTATTGGCCATTAAGAATAAAATACAACTGCCTTCTACAATAAACGAATACTTGATACAAGAATACATCGTTGGTGATGAATTCTTTGTCGATAGCTTTTCTATTCACGGAAAGCACTATATTAGTTCCGTACAAAAATATCAACGTCAGTTAATCCACAATATTCCAGTATTACGTTATAGTGAAGTGGTCACCGACACTGAACTGTGGCATCAGTGTACTAACTTTGTAGCAAGTGTGATGGATGCAACAGGGTTACAGAACGGATTTGCTCATACTGAAATTTTTAAACTTAATGATGGCAGTTTCCGGCTGATTGAAATAAATCCCAGAATTAGTGGTGGTAGCGGCTTTGCGAATCAAGTAGCTCAACTATCAGGCCTTGATTCTCAAATCGATTTGTTAGCACAATATCTTACCACCAGATTAGTTAACAAAAAAACAGTAGACAATATTCATTGTTTTGTTCGCAGATTGTATTTATTTAATTGGAATCAGCAACCATTAAAAAATCCTGCTGCTCTTCTAAACAAAATAGAATCTCTATATACTTATAAACTTTTACGAGATATAGGAACAATAAATAACAATTCCCAAAAAAATGTTCTTAATATTGATGCGTTTGTGGTGCTGTGCAGCCAAAACAGAGATCAAATTGAAAAAGATAGTCAGACTATTTTCCAACTAGAGCAAGATGGTAAATTATTATGATTTTTACTTGTTTATATATTTTTCTGACGGCATTTTCAGCGTTGCTGCGCCACTATGTTGGTGGTTCTATTCCAGATAGTTTGTTGATTTTTTTATCTACTTTGTACGCGATAATTTTTTTTCATGCAGTTAACTATAGAAGTATCCGACATACTTATAGTAAATTGCTGGATTGTAAAAAACTATATTTATTAACCTGTATTACTATTCTGATTGTTTGGGTAGGCTCATTTTTGATACCAGTTTACTACACGCCCACCATTCAGGTTTTATCATTTATTTGTTTGAGCGGTGTTTTTGGTTCCTTCTTCATGTACTGCAAGGATAAAACCACCGTTAACTTATTACGATTTACTTTGATAACACTGGTTATGTTATTTTTTTATGCCATATGCTATTCACGCTATACGTTACATAGTTTTATATATTTATTATTTTGGACTTTTATTACCGGTGCCTCGGGTTACATTTATGCTGTTAAATCGTGGCAATTGAATAACGCTGGATTATCTTCCAGCCAAATATTGGCTACACGATTTTGGCTGTTGTTATTGGTTTCTGCAATTGCTATGTTTTATCAACATTCTTATCATGAAATAAACTGGCATTCGATAAGTAACACTTTGGCCGTTAGCATTACTTCGTTAATTATTCCAGTTTATTGTTCGCAAAAATCCATTGAGTACCTGGTCCTGAGTTGAATGGAGTTGTCATTGGTATAGCGCCATTTGTGACGTTCTTACTGGAATATATTGTGCTAAAATCATCAGATCAATTTGGCTATATTACGATAGCAATGGCGTTGGCCCTAATTGTTCCATTTTATTTTAAACGCATATCACGACAATTAACTTAAAGTAAGCATTAAGCACGATTATAGCACTGCAATTGACATGGGGGTGAGCTATATTTGTGTTAATCATGCTCCCTACGCCTCTTAACGATGCGCTCTTCAGCTGGTTATTTTTTTCAGGAAACACTCATTATGAACACTACCCAGAAACACCATCTCGCTACACGCGTGATTCATGCCGGTCAGGCGCCAGATCCTGGCACTGGCGCAGTGATGATGCCGATTTACGCCACATCCACCTATGCGCAGTCGAGCCCTGGCGTACATCAGGGTTATGAATATTCGCGCACCAAGAATCCCACGCGTTATGCTTATGAGCGTTGTGTAGCGGATTTAGAATCGGGCACGCATGGTTTCGCGTTTGCATCCGGCATGGCTGCGACGGCTACACTATTGGATTTACTCGCGACTGGCGATCACGTGATTGTGATTGATAACGTCTATGGTGGAACCTATCGCTTATTTGAACACGTGCGCGCGCAATCGGCTGGATTACAATTTACCTTTATGCCGTTCATGGATATGGCGCAAGTTGAAGCGGCGATATTGCCGAATACTAAGATGATTTGGGTAGAATCGCCGACTAATCCATTAATGCATTTAGTGGATTTAGCCGCAGTTGCGCAATTAGCCAGGAAACATCACTTGCTGGCAGTGGCGGATAATACCTTTGCTACGCCATTGGCGCAGCGGCCGTTGGAATATGGTTTTAATATCGTCATGCACTCGGCAACAAAATATTTAAACGGTCATTCGGATATCGTCGGTGGCGTGGTGGTAGTGAATGAGCAAGCATTAGCAGAAAAAATAGCCTATTTGCATAATGCGGTTGGCGCTATCGCCAGCCCATTCGATAGCTTTCTGGCGTTGCGTGGCTTAAAAACCTTGCACGTGCGTATGCAGCGTCATACTGAAAATGCGCTTGAATTGGCTGCCTGGTTAGAGCGACACCCCAAGGTAGCCAAGGTATATTACCCCGGCTTACCAAGCCATGCGCAGCATGAATTGGCTAAGCGCCAAATGGCATTATTCGGTGGCATGATTAGCGTGGAATTGCGCTGTGATTTAGCTGGCGCCAGGCAAATGCTATCACGCTGTCAATTATTTACCCTGGCGGAGAGTCTGGGTGGTGTGGAAAGTTTAATTGAACATCCAGCGATTATGACACACGCGTCGATTCCCGCAGCGGAGCGTAAACGCATGGGGATTAGTGATAATTTTATTCGTTTATCAGTGGGTATTGAAGCAGTGGAAGACCTGCGTGCGGATTTAGAACAGGCGCTTTTGTAAAAAAACAGAAAATACTTGACGCAAAGACGCAGAGACGCAAAGAAAAGATTAAAAAAAAAGAAAAAACAAAATATTAAAAAAAACAAATAAAAAACGTAATTACTCACCCCGTGCTGGATATTGATACCCAACTCGACGTTGTCATCCCGGAACTTAGTGCAACTTAATGAGCATGCGAATTTAGTTGCATTTAGTATCCGCGATCCAGGAATTTATTTTTTTGCCCTCGTTTTAGTTTCTGGATCCCGGATATTAAGTGCTGTTAAGCTCGTGCCTCGCTAAACAGCACTAAATTCCGGGATGACAGCGGGAAGGTTGTGCGCCAAAAATCGTATGCTGGGTGAGTAGTTACTAAAAAACTAACTATTTTTCTTCATATTTCTGTATTAAATCTTTTAATGTTTTATGTTTTCTTTGCGTCTCTGCGTCTTTGCGTCAAATCTTTTAATCTTTTTTATTTTCAAAAATTCATTTTACTAAACAACCGCTCTGGGATAGCCTTAATAATCAGCATAATATAACGCCAATAAAATGGCACATAGATCACGCTGCGTTTTTTAGCAATAGCGCGTACGATTTTTTCGGCAACGTAATTCGGTGAGCTCCATAACAAGCCTTTTTTAAATTGCTGTGTCATTGGTGTGTCAACAAAGCCAGGTTTTATGGTTAATACATTAATGTGCTGTTTCGCTAAACGTTGGCGTAGCCCTTGTAAAAAAATACTCAAGCCACCCTTGGCTGCGCCATACACGTAATTACTTTTTCTGCCGCGATCGCCAGCTACCGAGCCAATGACTGCGATTGTGCCGTGTTGTTGTGATGCAAAATAATTTGCCAGGTGGGTTAGTAATGACACCACGCTCAAGAAATTAGTATGTAATGCCTGGTGCGCATCGGCATAGCTGCGTTCGCAGTCAGCCTGGTTGGGCAAGCTGCCATAGGCAATAATCACCGTATCAATGGATGGTAATTCGCGCGCAGCGTAGTCTAAAACACTGGCGTGTTGCGCAACATCGTCGAAATCGGCAGTATAAGTAATGACCTTGCCCTGGCCGCGCAGGCGTAAATCAGCAGCAATAAATTCCAGATGATTAGCGTTACGTGCAACCAGACAAATATCGCCGTTTGAGGATGCGTAAATTTTAGCGATAGATTGTGCGATCGCTGATGTAGCGCCGAGTATCAATATTTTATGTGTCATCCGATATTACCCTCTGCCAAAACGAAGAAGAAAATTTTGCATCGATGTATTGACTAAATGTATGCCACTGCGGAAAAAATTTTTTAAATGCGCAAGCAGCCATGCGTGCATCCTTGGCGGGATAAACTCTGCCGCCAGCCTGCATCACCATGGCGTCTAATTTTGTCAGCAGTTGTAATGTAGGCTCGCCACGATAGGCAAGGTCTAGTGCGATGGTAACGCCTGGCATTGGAAAGGATAACATACCAGGCGATGCATGATCGCCAAATAATTTAGCCACGGCTAATGTGGGTGTTTGTCCGCTGTGTTTTATCAGGGTCAGCAAGGTTGATAATTCATGCATATGCGGAGTTGGCAGTACGCATTGGTATTGTAGAAAACCCGCCTTGCCATATAAACGATTCCAGTGTTGTATGTCATCTAAGGGAAAGAAAAAGCGGTCATAGCCAATACGTTGCGGTGCTGTTTGTCGGCTGTGTCGATAGTAATACAGTCGATTATAATTCCGCATGACTAGACGGTTGCATAGGTTGGGTAGATACCGGGGAATCGTGAGTTGTGATGGCGAGCTACGATAGTGCGATAACGCATCCGCCATATCCTCTGCGTAGTGATTAGCGCCGATAAAAATGCCGCGACCATAGTGATTGTGTGATGTCAAATCTAACCAGGCCACAGTGTATTCAAATTGTGTATCGCTATCAGCAGCAATGCGAAAAAAATCATCGAGATTTTGTAACGGACGTTGTGTAACGGATAAGTAAGGCGAGTGAATGCGACGCAGTTGCAGCGCTGCGGTTAAAATAATACCCGTGAGACCCAGGCCGCCAATGGTCGCCTGATACAGGGCGGCATTGTTGGTGGGTGTGCAAGTTAGTAGATCACCATTAGAGCGCAATAAGGTAAGGCTCAATACATGACAGCCGAATGTGCCGCTGTGTTGATGATTTTTGCCATGAATATCATTGGCGATTGCGCCGCCCACGGAAATGTATTGCGTGCCGGGTAATACCGGTAAGAACCAGCCGCGTGGCACGATAAAATTGAGTATTTCGGTTAGGGTGATGCCCGCCTCACATTCCAATATGCCCGTAACGGGGTCGAATTGAATGAGGTGGTTGAGATGCTGGGTAGTAATCAGCACGCCCTGTTCATTTAGGCAGCTATCGCCATAGCTTCTGCCCCTGCCGTAAGGCAGGAAGCTGGCATGTTGCGCAAAGGGGATAGGGGTGTCGCGCCACAGCATGTCGATGATGTGGGCGGGTTGGCCGTTTGTGTAGTTTCCCCAACTGGATAACATCGATTACTTCCTACCTAAAAGTAAGGTGCTTATGCCCAATATAGCTGGTAATAATAGGCACGCCCAGGCCGATGATATGGGACAGGGTTTCTCTCAGCATGGTATCACCAATACCCGTGAATATGTAGTGGAAAAATAGCAGGCTAATTACGATGGTTTGCGCCAGCCCCAATAAATTAATCAACAGATAATAGCTGAGTTGTTCTAACGCACGATGGCGTTGTGGTTGAAATACCCATAATTTAAAAATAATATAGGACGTGATCATGCCGATCAAATAAGAGACGACGATGGCTGCGAGGTAGTTGATAAAAAAGCTAAAGCAAAATCGTGCCAGGAGGTTAATGAGAGTTGAGATGCCGCCGCTGATTAAAAAGCGTATAAATTGAGTATGTGGCATAGATTATTGGCATAATTTCCCTTGCTAAGGGTGCGCTTGCATTATAGAGTTTGTCTACTTGCTTTACAAGGTACTGGATATGACCACAGTTAAGTTAGAAGGAAATAGGGCGCTTGTCATCTGGTTAAGTGTGATGGCGTTTGTCTACGTCGCCCTGGCGATTACGGGCTTTGTGCGATTTTATTCTCCGGTGCAACGCTGGGATATGTGGACTGCATACCTGGACTTCTATATACGTGCTTCTCACGGCGATTGGTTAGCCTGGTTTGCTCAACATGCTGAACATCGTTTATTTTTTTCGCGCCTGTTTTTTTGGCTGGATATTCGTTATTTTGGCGGTGAAGGATTGTTTTTAGCGCCATTAAATTTCGTATTGCTGACATTATTGTGGCTAACATTGTATCGGATCGCACATAAATTATTAACGGGGAGTGGCGCCAGTCAATACCGTGTCGCCATTGGGTTATGTTTGGTGATTTTTTGTTTTTCTGCCGCGCAAATTGTGACGTTTATCTGGGGATTTGCAGTACAGAATTATTTAGCGTTGCTGATACCCTTGTGGGCATTTCTTAGCTTGCCTTATGCCAAATCCAGCCCTATATATTTCTGGTTAGCAGTGTTGCTCGGGATATGTTCTGCCGGGGCGATGGCGAATGGTTTATTGGTGATGCCGCTGCTGGTATTAATGGCAATTTTGTTACGTCAACCGTTATATCGAGTCATCATGTTGGCGTTGTTCTCTGTCATCATCATCGCACTTTATATGCACAATTATGATGACTCGCAAGCACAAGGCACGCTGACTACTTCATTATTTATTCAGCCCATTTATTTTGTTAAGTTTTTTTTAGAGTATCTGGGTGCGCCGTTTTACGCTATGTTTGAAAGTGATGTGATAACCATCACTGCGGGTGCAATATTTCTATTATTAAGCTTATTTTACAGTGTGCAATGGTTTAAGCCTGATTCCAGGCAGCCGCTGGTGTTAGTGCTGTTAATTTTTTTGCTGTTTCTGTTGGGTAGTGGGCTTGGTACTGCCATTGGCAGGGCGATCTATCTCATCCATTCGGCAGTTGAGAGCCGTTATATGATTAATTTATTAGCGGGTTGGTCTGTGCTTGGCATTCTATCCGTATATCATTATCGCAAAAATCTTCATTTAGGCTATGGCATCCTAATGGTAAGCATCGTCATGCCATTGATGTTATTGCCAGCACAAATAAAGGTGTTTCATCCCACCGCACATATATTTAAGCATAGGCAATTACTTGCTGTGTTGGCATTAGCGTTAGAGGTTGATGATGATCCGGCGATTGAGAGCACCTATCCGTATCTCACCGTGATTAAGCCGATTGTAGCAGCCGCGAAGGCAGACAATTTATCGGTGTTTGCTGATCCATTATTTAAAAATTTGCGTAGCTATATAGGCCAACCCATGAGCAATATTTCGGCACAGCCTTGTACTGGCGTGATTGCAAAATCATGGTTGATAGATCAACAATCATTGGCCTATCGAGTCAGTGGATGGATGACAGAGCCAAACTACAAAGACGTTTCGCAACGCATTTTTATCATAGATCAGCAGCACAAAATTGCTGGGGTTGCGTTAATAGGCGAGCCGCGGGTAAATAATAGTGCGGATTTATCCGGGTTTGATGGTTATGTATTTGGCAACGGTGAGGTGGATAAATACACGTTGGCTTGCTCGAAGAAATAAAACACGAAAAGAAAAAAGATTTGACGCAGAGGCGCAGAGGCGCAAAGAAAAACAAAAAACATTTTAAAAAATTATTTTTATTTTTTTGATATTTTCTTTATATTTTTATAGTTAAATTCTTTTTTATTTTAAATCTTTTTTTTAATCTTTTCTTTTTTTAATCTTTTCTCTGCGTCTCTGCGTCTCTGCGTCAAATTTTTTAATCTTTTTTGTTTTTTAAGCATTGTCAGTAGGCAGTAACGCTGTGGGGTGACGTAAAACATCCTGCCACAGCAGCATGGATTTTTTTAGCTCAGAGCGAGTATTGTTCAGTTGCTGTCGTAGAGTCTTTAAGTGAGCGCGGTAATCGTGCATTTTGCCGCGTAAATACTCCATCTTGCGTTGTTTCAGCGATCGATACTCATCTTCTAACTGCTCCACCTGGCTGGCGACAGCAATGATGCGTTCGCGTAATGGCGCCACAAACGTTTCCACTTGTTGCAGCAATGATTCAGAATATTGCCTGAGTTGTTGCAGCAGTTGATGTTCTTCGGTGCGAATGCGTTGGCGCACGAGTTGCTTGATGCTGGCGCGTTTTAAATCTTTTGCCAGACCAACATAAGCAAGTGCGCGAATCAGCCATTTAGCAGGATCAAAATGGTAAAAGCGAATGCCATTACGGTAGTCAAACATAAATTGGTGGTGGTAATTATGGAAACCTTCTCCATAGGTAAAAATGGCAGTAAACCAGTTATCACGGCCGCTTTGTTGAGTAGAATAGGTTTGTTTGCCGAATAGATGACAGACGGAATTGATACAAAAAGTAAGTTGATGATTCAGTGTGATGCGTAATGCGCCAGCAATAATAAATCCACCTAATGGGTCACCCCATAATGATGCGATGGCTAATGGAAAGATAAAACCCGTGATAATGGCCAGGGCTGTGAAGTGGCGATGTTGCCATTGCACCAGTGGGTCGGCAGCTAAATCCTTGACGTTGCTAAAATCACGTCGGTTGGGGTCGAGAAAAAATAACCAACCCATATGTGCATACCAGAATCCCTGCTTGATGTTGTAGGGATCACGCTCGGTATCGACATAAAGATGATGGCGACGATGGTCGGTGCTCCATTCCAATACGCTGCCTTCAAAGCTTGCTGTGCCAAATATTAAAAATAGCAATCGAACCGGCCACGCCGCGGTATAGGCGCGATGGGCAAACAGGCGGTGATAGCCGGCAGTAATCGCCAACCCGGTAGTGGCCATATACACAATCGCTAATGCGACGGTTGCCCAATGTAGGCTGCCATGGTAAATGATCCAAATGGCGCCAAGAATAGCAACCAGGGGGGTCAAAATTAAGAACAGCGTGATAGTCCAGTTAATGCGTCGTAGAAAACTCATAAATTGTGCGCTCTAATAGGTAAATTGTATCAAAAACAGCACATTAGTGTAACATATTGATTAATAGCCGTCTAACTTAAGCCGTGACCTTTCTACACAGCCTTATCCCTCTTAATACCACCTTAATCCGTGTGATCTACAGTTATAAGAGGTAGTGTTGATTATTATTACTAAAATAGTGGCTAAAAACATGTCAGACGAAAAAAAACGTGATGCTGAGAGCAAGCGCGCACCGAAGGAAAAGCAATCCTTACTATCAAAATTGATGGCAGGGTTGAGGCCATCGACGCGCGATGAGAAACGTGCAGAAGAGAAAAAAAATTCAGTGGAAGTGAAAAAAACTCCGCCCAGTGTATTGTTGGGTCAAGCATCACCGTATTTTAAATTAGCGGTGGCGGCATTTGAATACATACAGGATGTTGTTGCTAAGGGTTCTACCGAATTTATCAATAACCAAAGAACGCCAGAGCAGCTTGTTGCTATTGCACAGGGTATTGCAGATGTTCGAAAAACTATAAACCAGGAAACAAAGCGGCGTTGGCAAATACTGCTGGCAAGAGGATTTCCAGAGAAACCGGAGCTATATGATGGTTTATTTATGCAAGTTACCATCGAGATCATTACAAAATTCTCGTTAGCTAATTGTGGGGAGATAAGTTTTCTTGTAGCCGATTTTTGTCAGCAACAAGGGTTTAAAGGGCCAGTTTCGATATATAAAATTGACAATGGTAACCATCAATTTGCCGTTATTGGTGAGGGTGAAGATGCATTGGTGTGTGATCCATGGGCAAATAAAATATATCCATTCACAGATTATGCACCATATTTAGAAGGTCTCGATAGACGAATTCGGCAAACCAAACAAGGGATAGTAGCTGATTTTAAGCCAGTGCCCTATGATGCGAAGATTCATGGCATAACAAAACTATTTAGCATGGAGAATTTAGCGCAATTCCGTGCTGAATCACGTGAGTATTATCGCGATTTAAAGGTATTAGGATTGCGCTTACAAATAGCGGCAAAGAAGGAAGATTTAGCGGAGGCAATGCAGTTCATTGAGCAGGGCGCTATGTGGACTGACAGCATCTATAAAGATTTGCCCCAACTGCGCAAATTATTAGCAGAAAAATTATGTGAGGCGGTGAAGGAAAATAACGTTGAGTTGGTGCAGCAGTGGTTATTCAGAGATGGCGGCCTGGTTAATAGTGTCGATGGCCTGGGTAATAGCTTATTAGACTTGGTTATTTTAAACCAGAATACGGAGATGATGAAGCTACTATTGGATGCTGGTGCGAATTTGTCCGCCAGTAAAATAGCGAATGAATTATTAATTGAATTGGCGCAGCCAAACTCAGGAAAACCAGATGAAAAAAAAGCAACTGAACTCTCAGAAAACCGCCTTAAGATGAGTATCTGGTTTCTGGGCTGCATAGAATCATATGAAGATAATATTGCTGCCGCATATAACGAGCTAATGCGTAAACATATAAAATTGGGTGATATAGATACCGCGTTGCAAATATTTTCCGCGTTTCCAGAATTTAATTTGGCTGCAAATTATTTTGTGGATTATTATTTTACTTCACTCAAGAGTGGTGAACTGTACCAGGCTTTTCGTATATTGGTGCAGCGCACAGATATAAGTGAGAAAGCTAAGGATGCGATAAAAATGGCTGCATTTTATTATGCCTTACGCCATGATTCAAACATGCGTGATTTAATATTAGCTGTGTTTAGTGGAGATCCATATTTTATTAATACAAAGGATAAAGAAGGTAATACCGCATTACACATTGCCGCACGGGAAGGTAATCTTAAGGTGATACAATTTCTATTAGGATCACCGAATCACGCGCTCAAATATATAGACCCGTCGGCAGAGAATGATGTTGGTGCAACACCTTATGATGTGGGTACTCGTGAGGCACAAGCATTGCTGCAGTCATTTATGCAGCATGGAAGCATACAGCAGCAACAGCCAGGGCAATTAGGGCAATCATTTGCCGATATAGAGCAGCTTGGGGATAAAAAAGAAGAGAAAATTCGTAGCCGCCGCGCCAGTAGTCCTGATAAGCCACAATTTGAGCCGCCCTTCGTTAGAAGCCGTGCAGATAGTGCAGATAGCATATTTCATAAGGATAAGGATAAGGATAAGAAGGAGAAGGATCATCCAGTAGAGCAAAAGCATGAAGCTTCTGTTTCGCGATCACCCACCCAGCCGCCACCGCTTGAGGGCAGTCGTGCTAGCAGCAGTCACAATGAATCACATTCTGAGCCACCCTCTCCTAGAAGCCGTGTTAGCAGCGTTGATGACTGGCAGGTTGAGGATTACCCTAAGGACTATAAGGAGGATCATCAGGTGTGGGGGGATGAGGCTCCTACCGCACCACCACCACTATCATCACCAGTTTCTTTTAACAATAATGATGACGATTATCACAAAGAGTGGAAAAGAGAACATCCTCCTGCCCCGCCACCATCGCCAGTTTCTCCTAAAAGTAGGGCAGATATGCCTGGTAGTGGTAGCTTCTGGCATAGTGCGAATCACTCAAAAGAAGATAAAAAATTAGAAGGCAGGGAGGAAGAAAAAAATCCAAAAGAGGAAAAACAAAAAACCACACGTGACTCAGGGCAAGATAAACAGCCACATGCTGCGCCAGAATCGAATGATCCCACAAATCGAAATAAATAATCTGAGTTTGATAAAACACCAACGATTTTTTGTTTCACTTAAATGGAATGAAACGTCGTAGCTCAAAGTTTTAACGCGTTTAGTCCTGCTGTTTTAATACTATCTTAATCTACATGAACTACAGTTATTAGAGGTAGTGTTAACTATTACTAAAATAGTGGCTAAAAACATGTCAGACGCAAAAAAACGTGATGCTGAGAGCAAGCGCAAACCGGAGAAAAAGCAATCCTTACTATCAAACTTGATAGCAAGGTTGAAGCCTTCGGCGCGCGATGAGAAACGTGCGAAAAAGCAAAAAATTTCGGTAGAGATAAAAAGACCAGCACCCAGTGTATTGTTGGGTCAAAAATCACCGCATTTTGCCTTAGCTGTGAAAGCGCTCGAATATGCGCAGAGTTTTGTGGTTAAGGGTTCTAGTGAGCTGGCTAATAACCTACGAGATCCAGAGCAATATGCTGCTGTTAAAAAGGGTGTTGACGATTTTCGGCAAGCTGCAGAACAAGAGGTAACCAGGCGTTGGGAAATATTGAGAGCGAGGGGATTTCCAGATAGCAATGAACTATATATTGGTTTTCAGATGCAAACTGACATTGATATGGTTAAAAAATTATCGTTGGCTAATTGTGGGGAGTTAAGCTACTTCATAGCAGATTTTTGTGAGCAACAAGGGTTTAAAGGACCGATTTGGATATATAGAATTGACGATGGTAACCATGAGTTTGCAGTCATTGGAGAGGGTGATGATGCCTTGGTGTGTGATCCATGGTCAAATAAAATATATCCATTCGCAGACCTTAACCAACATTTAGAGGATTTTGTTAGCCAAACTCGGCAAACCAGGCAGGGTAGGGTAGCTGATTATAAACTAAGGCCATTCGATGCGAAGACACAGAAATTAGAAAAGATTGCCAGTATGGAAAATTTGGTGCGCTTTCGTGCGGTTTCAGAAAAATATTATCGCGATTTAGATAGCGTAAGCCTGCAATTACAAACAGCGGCAAAAAATAAAGATTGGCCGAAGGCAATGCAGTTTATTGAGCAGGGCGCTATGTGGACTGACAGCATCTATAAAGATTTGCCACACCTGCGCAAATTATTAGCAAAAAAATTATGTGAGGCGGTGAGGGAAAATAATGTTGAGCTGGTGCAACAGTGGTTATTCAGAGATAGCAGCCTGGCTAATAGCACAGATAGCAATGGCGATAGCTTGTTAGACTTGGTTATTTCAAACAAAAATACCGCGATGATGAAGGCATTATTAAACGCTGACGTAGATTTATCTGGCGGTAGAATTGCGAGTGAGTTATTAATCAGGTGGGCGCAGGTAAGGTTGAAAAAATCAGATGTAAGGGAGAAAAAAGAGAGTAAGCTCGCTGACAATCAGATCAAGGGTTATAACTGGTTTGTCGGCTGCATAAAGAAATATCCAAGTAATGCTGCTGCCGCATATAATGAGCTAATGCGCGAACATATAAAATTGGGTGATATAGATACCGCGTTGCAAATATTTTCTGCGTTTCCAGAATTTAATTTATCTGCAAATTATTTTGTGGATTATTATTTTACTTCACTTGACAGTGATGAATTGTCCCAGGCTTTTAACATGTTAGTACAGCGCACAGATATAAGTGAGCAGGCTAAAGATGCGATAAAAATGGCTGTATTTTATTATGCCTTACGCCATGATTCAGTCATGCGTGATTTAATATTAGCTGTGTTTAGTAGAGATCCATATTTTATTAATACAAAGGATAAAGAAGGTAATACCGCATTACACATTGCCGCACGGGAAGGTAATCTTAAGGTGATACAATTTCTATTAGGATCACCGAACCACGCGCTCGAATATATAGACCTGTCGGTAGAGAATGATGTTGGTGCAACGCCTTATGATGTGGGTACTCCTGAGGCACAAGCATTGCTGCAGTCATTTATGCAGCATGAAAGCATACAGCAGCAACAGCCAGGGCAATTAGGGCAATCATTTGCCGATATAGGGCAGGTTGACGAGGGAAAGGAAGAGAAAATTCGCAGCCGCCGTGCCAGTAGTCCCGATAAGCCACAATTTGAGCCGCCGCCCTTCGTTAGAAGCCATGCAGATAGTAAAGATAGTCTACTTCCTAAGGATAAGAAGGAGAAGGGTCATCCAATAGAGCAAAAGCGCGAAGTTTCTGTTTCACAACCACCCACGCTGCCGCCACCGCTTGAGGGCAGCCGTGCTAGCGGTCACAATGAATCACATTCTGAGCCACCCTCTCCTAGAAGCCTCGCTAGTAGCGTGAGTAGTTTCTTTTCTGATGATAAAGAAGATCATCCGCAAGAATGGGGAGACAATGATTTTGTCGCTCCGCCATCGTCTTCACCACCACCATCACCACATGCCTCCCCTCGTAGTAGCGCAGATATGTCTGGCGGCTTTTGGAGTAGCATGAATAAGTCACCAGGAGATAAGAAAGAAGAGAAAAGATTGGAAATACAGGAAAAAGAGAAGGTAGAGAATAATTTAGAGCAAGATAACCAACCTATTACTACACCAGAAACGGATGGTCACAAATAATAAAACGCTCGTTCAAAGTGGTGTTTAAAAACTATGGCAGACGAAAAAAAACAAGATAAAGAACAGAAGGAACAACATCCGCCAACTAGAGAAGAAGCGAGAGCGCCGCTGTCAAAACCATCCGTAAATGTAGAACAAGCTAAGGATAGGGAACAGAAACACAAAAAAATTTCGGTAGAAGTGAAAAAAATTCCACCAAGCGTATTGTTGGGCCAAGAATCGCCGTATTTTGCCCTGGCTGTGAAAGCGCTTGAATATGCACAGAGTTTTGTAGTTAAGGGTTCTACTGAGCTGGCTAATAACCAAAGAAGCCCTGAAGAATTGGCGGCATTGTATACGGGCATCATTGAAATTCGACATAGTATAAAAAAGGAAGCCGATAGGCGTTGGAGAATGCTAAGAGGTAATGGATTCCCCAATGAAAATGAATTATATAGGGGTTTATATTCAGATGTAATGATAG
>CAVZRN010000024.1:0-34707 GCA_963777715.1 uncultured Gammaproteobacteria bacterium | reverse complement strand
GTGTCCACCCTACACCAAATTCTACAAATTTCAGTTAGAAGTTTTTATGGCTCTATCTTGAACATGACGCTGGATGAGCAGTGGGTGTTCACAAGCAAACTGTTTGTCGCATGGATGCGACAACCAAGCCTACAGGGATGTATTTACGGCGTGTTTGCGACTGAGCACCCACTGATCAGCCAAAACTACGCATAAAAACTCCTAACATCAACCTACCCAACCCACACACGCGCATTTCTAAACATCCGCAACGTCGGCGCATCTTCTTGCCAATCGTGCGGATGCCACGAATTCTGTATGGTTCTGAACACACGTTCCGGATGCGGCATCAAAATCGTCGCGCGTCCATCACGCGAGGTTAATGCAGCAATACCCAGTGGACTACCATTAGGATTAGCGGGATAGCGCTCAGTTGGTACGCCATAATTATCTACATAACGCGCCGCGACTAAATTCTGTGCTAACACTTGTTCTGCATCTGGCTCAGCCGCAAAATTGGCGCGCCCTTCGCCATGCGCCACTGCCATACACAAACGCGAGCCTGCCATGCCTTGCATAAAAATAGAAGGCGACTCAGGTATTTCAATTAAACTCAGCCGCCCTTCAAATTGTTCTGACTTGTTACGCAAGAACACCGGCCAATGTTCTGCGCCTGGAATAATCGCGCGCAGCTGCGACAACATTTGACAACCGTTACATGCACCCAAGGTAAACGTATCACTGCGCGCAAAAAATGCCGCTAACTCATCATACGCGCGCGCGTGATGAAGGATCGATTGCGCCCAACCACGACCTGCGCCCAATACATCGCCATAGGAAAAACCACCACCTGCCGCCAAACCAACAAAGTCTTGCAAGGTGGTTTTGCCGGTTAAAATATCGGTCATATGCACATCCACCGCAGTAAAACCAGCGCGATCAAATACCGCCGCCATTTCTACCTGTCCATTAATACCTTGTTCGCGAATAATCGCTACCTTGGGTCGCACGTTTTTATTAATAAATGGCGCAGCAATATCATCATTTTGATCAAATGTTAATGCCACATTTAATCCTGGATCATCCATATCTTGTATCTGTGCAAAGGCTTGCTCGGCACAAGCTGGGTTGTCACGCAATGCCTGCATGTGGTAACTGGTCTTTGACCATAGTTGCTGGAAATGCACACGTGGCGCTTGCAATACTACTTGCCCATGCCAATAAAATTCCATAGCATCCGTGGCATTGATGCTGCCAATCACGTGCGCGTGTCGTGCTAGATTATAGGTTTTGAAACAATCTAATACGCGCGTGGTGTCTTCGCGTCTTACTTGTATCACCGCACCTAACTCTTCAGTAAATAGAACATCTACTGGGTGATTGCCTAGATTATCGAGACGAATGCTCAATCCCACATGCGATGCAAACGCCATTTCACACAACGTGGCAAATAATCCACCATCGGAACGATCATGGTATGCCAATAACAAACCCATGCGATTGAGAAGTTGGATGGCATTAAAAAATTGTTTTAATACCACTGGGTCATCGACATCGGGTGGCAACGCGCCTTGTTGTTGATAGACTTGTGCTAACGCCGAGCCACCCAAGCCATTACTGCCTTCACCCAAGTCAATTAAAATTAAATCCGTGTCGCCCACATCACGCCGCAACTCTGGCGTCAGTGTTTTACGCACATCAACCACTGGCGCAAATGCAGAAATCACAACGACATCGGCGCAGTAACGCTACGTTTTTCACCTTGCTCTTCCCACATCGTGCGCATGGATAATGAATCTTTACCAACGGGAATACTGATGCCTAAGTGCAGGACATAATTCTAAACCAATCGCGCGACGGCATCATACAAACCCGCATCTTCTCCCGGATAACCGACAGCCGCCATCCAATTCGCCGATAATTTAATATCGGAAATATCGGCAATAGCGCTGCCGCGATATTGGTGATCGCTTCTGCCACCGCCATGCGCGCCGATGCAGCATGATGCAGCAAAGCAATCGGCGCGCGTTCGCCAATCGCCATCGCTTCACCGCATATAACCGCTAAAACTATTGGCAGTAACCGCAACGTCAGCCACCGGAACTTGCCAAGGGCCCACCATTGGATCGCGCACAATCATGCCGTCACGCTGCGATCGCCAATGGTGATTAAAAAACTTTTATCGGCTACGCAAGGTAACTGCAATACACGCGTGGCCGCATCCATCAGATCAATTGCACGCGCATCAAACGCAACAGGTGTTGAGTCATCATGCACCACCGTGCGCACCAACTTAGGCGTATTACCAAATAATACCGCCAGCGGTAAATCTACCGGCATGTTGTCGAAATGGTGATCGGTAACACGTAGCTGTTGCTGCTGTGTGATGCTACCTACGACGGCAAATGGACAACGCTCACGTTCGGCGATGGCATGGAATGTGGCTAAATTATCTGCACTAACGCCGAGGACATAACGCTCTTGCGCTTCGTTACACCATAGTTCTAATGGCGACAGTCCCAACTCAGCTGTTGGAATCATACGTAATTCTATTTCTCCACCATGCTGACTGCTGGCGATTAATTCTGGCAAGGCATTGGATAATCCGCCCGCACCCACATCATGAAGGGATAAAATCGGATTATCTTCCCCTAACGCCCAACAGGTATTAATGACTTCCTGGCAACGTCGTTGCATTTCGGCATTGCCACGTTGCACCGATGCAAAATCCAGTGCCGCAGCTAGCGCGCCCGATTCCATGGAAGATGCAGCGCCACCGCCAATACCAATTAACATCGCAGGTCCACCCAGCACAATTAAATGCGTGCCTAACGTTAACTCACGTTTTTCCACGTGTTGTTTGCGAATATTCCCCAGGCCGCCTGCAATCATGATGGGTTTATGGTAGCCACGCATGGCGCCATGCGCATTCCGCATCGGTACTTCATAAGTACGGAAATAACCACAAATACCAGGCCGACCGAATTCGTTATTAAAGCTTGCCGCGCCAATTGGAGCTTCCAACATAATATCTAATGCGGACGCGATATTTTCAGGTTTGCCATAATTGGCTTCCCATGCGTGAGTAAATCCGGGAATACGTAAATTCGATACGGAAAAGCCGGTTAAGCCCGCCTTGGGTATTGCCCCACGACCGACGGCGCCTTCATCGCGAATTTCGCCACCTGCGCCGGTTGCGGCGCCAGCAAAGGGTGAAATAGCGGTAGGATGATTGTGTGTTTCCACCTTGATAACAATCGGCGCTTCTTCCACACGATAGCCATAATCGTGCGTGATTGGGTCAGCCCAAAAACGCGAAACGCGCGCACCCGCCAATACAGCGCCATTATCCTGGTATGCCGATAACACACCCCGCGGGTGCTGCGCATGCGTGTTGCGTATCATGTTAAATAATGAAACATCGTTTGGCTTATCATCAATGATCCAATGCGCATTAAAAATCTTATGACGGCAATGTTCCGAATTAATCTGCGCGAACATCATCAGTTCAACGTCGGTGGGATTACGTTTTAACGCATGAAAGCGTTGATAGAGATAGTCAATTTCCGCAGTGTCTAATGCCAAACCCGATTCTTGATTAGCATTAATCAATGCCGCCTTGCCATGATCCAAGATATTAATACTCAAGGCTTGTGCGGGTAATTGCTGCGCAAATAAACTATCCGCTAATTGCTGATCGAACAACACCGATTCGGTCATGCGGTCGTATAACAGTTCTGCTAATTGCTGTTGATCGTAGGACGACAATGTTACTGGCGTCTTAATACTGTACATAATCCCACGCTCTACGCGGTTGACTTCCGTCAAACCAGAATTGTAGATAATATCCGTTGCCTTAGATGACCACGGTGAGATCGTGCCTATGCGTGGCGCTACTAATGCGAGTACATCATTCACTACCGCGTCTTGAGAGAGTGTCAGGGTAGTTTTTGTTGCCATTGCCACGGCCGTATCATTATTATTAACGACGCTTAATCCTACAATGTCCGCACTATAGTGATATTCTGGATCCTGGGGCGCAAACGAAAAAGCATCCCATGCTTCAGCTTGCAATATTTCACATAACTGCTGTTGTTCTCGCGCAGTCAGTTCACGCAAGGTGTCTACAAAATACACATAATGTGCATTGACGTGTTCTACGAACGAAAAAGCGGCCTGAAGCCGCTGTAAAAGTTTTTCAACGCGAAACGTTGAAAGTGCGGGCGTGCCGCTATAGCGATAAATTGGCATGGTTTAATTTCTGAGTATATTAGCTATAATTAGGCGCTTCCTTGGTAATCGTGACATCATGCACATGGCTTTCCTGCATACCAGCGCCAGTAATACGCACAAACTGTGTCATGGTGCGCAAGGTCTCAATATCAGCAGCGCCGGTGTATCCCATACTGGCGCGCAATCCACCCAATAATTGGTGCACTACCGCCCCCAGGCTGCCCTTGTACGCTACGCGACCTTCAATCCCCTGGGGCACTAATTTTTCTTGCTCAGCGACATCTGCCTGAAAATAACGATCACTCGAACCATCGCTTTGCGTCATCGCACCCAACGAACCCATACCACGATACGATTTATAGGAACGCCCTTGAAATAACTCTACCTCGCCTGGCGCTTCTTCGGTACCGGCAAACAAGCCCCCGATCATGACCGACCAGGCGCCTGCCGCAATCGCCTTACATAAATCACCCGAAAAACGCACACCACCATCCGCGATCAACGGCACATTTTTATGTTTCAATGCTTCCGCCACGTGCGCAATCGCCGTTAATTGCGGCACACCCACACCCGCTACTATGCGCGTGGTGCAAATAGAGCCGGGACCAATTCCTACTTTCACTGCATCCGCGCCTGCTTCGACCAAGGCAAGCGCTGCTTCGCCGGTCGCGATATTGCCACCAATGACCTGAACTGTGGGAAATTTTTTCTTGATCCAGCGCACACGATCAATCACACCCCTAGAATAGCCATGCGCCGTATCCACTACCAACACATCCACTCCAGCTTGCACCAATGCGGTAACACGCTCATCGGTGTCAGGGCTGGTGCCCACGGCAGCGCCAACACGCAACCGCTCTTGCCCATCCTTACACGCGTAGGGTTTTTCTTTCGCCTTTAATATATCCCTAACCGTAATCATACCGCATAATTGGAATTTTTTATTTACTACTAATACTTTTTCGATACGATGTTTATGTAATAAATGGATAACTTCTTCGCGACTGGCGCCCTCCTCTACCGTTACCAGGCGCTCCCTTGGCGTCATCAAATTGGCCACTGGTTGATCAAGTTGAGTTTCAAAACGCACATCACGATTGGTGACAATCCCTACTAATTGTTCGTTATCCACCACCGGCATACCAGAAAACTGATGCGCCCGCGTCATGACTTGCAATTCGCGGATCGTAGTTTGTGGCGTCACCGTGATCGGGTCCTTCACCATCCCACTTTCATATTTTTTTACTGCACGCACTTGCGCCGCTTGCCGCTCAATCGACATGCTTTTATGCAGAATGCCAATACCACCCTCCTGCGCTAAGGTAATCGCCAGCCGTGCTTCAGTCACAGTATCCATCGCCGCCGACACCAACGGTACATGCAGCGAGATTTCACGCGTCAATGAGGTTTTTAGATCGACATCTTTAGGCAGAACTTGGGAATAAGCAGGAACTAATAGAACATCATCGAAGGTCAAGGCTTCTTGAATAATGCGCATGGTGGAACCCCAGGGAGGATTAAAAAAGCTCGGGTAGGCCAGTGGCTGTCCGAGCGATGGGATTATATACTGTTTGGGGGGAAAGTTTAAGTGGTAATTGCGTTAATGTCGTACCAATATAATAATGTTCCCTTGCTAAACTAACCACTTTAAAACTAACAGGAACAACCACAGAAGGTTGATTACTTAAATAGCGCGGTATATCAGATTTTCGACTTTCTTCTAATGGTTTCTGGGCGGTACAAAAATGCAGTTTAACCCGGGCTGTCCTGTGAGGAAGAGTCTTTGAAGCTCCACGGGACATCCCTGTCCCATCCCGCTATCATCCTGATACCTAGTCGCTTCAAAGACCCTTCCTCACAGTCCATCCCTTAGTTCTGTGCCAACATCATAACTGGTCAGTTTTAACTTTTGTACCGTCGATGGGTAAAGGCTGAAGGCTAGGTTTCCCTCCAACCTTCAGTCAATTAGCATTATACCTCTGGTAATAATTGTTTAACTTCCTCCGTTAAATCTATAATTAAAAAAATAATAGGTATCATTATATTTTTATCCTCAACACTCGCTGAGATACAGTTTTCTGCAACCCAGCTAATCAGCATAGACAAGACAGCATATATCCGATCTACTTTACAATGAATATCCTCTAATGCCGTCAAAGCAATTTGGTAGTAAGAATCTATATCAAAATGCGGTAAGCTATTAGTAGCCATAGCTAAAACTCCTATTAGTTTTGGTTTGTGGTTAGTGGCGCGCAATGTCGTAAGCACTGCGCGCCACGCTTATTTGCACCCATATAATGCGCTTATGCTTAAATGAGTATATGAATATTATTTCATTCGCTCTTAGAAGTAAAGAATTATATGTTCCTATGTTTATTGGGAATCTAAATTCAATAGTAACAATCCTTAACCAAGAAGCCAGGGCTGACAAAACCACCCTGTTAGTAAGATTAGCAAGATCATTGCAACGAAATAAGAAAGATGCTAGAAATTGGTATGAAACTACTAACAGCAGCCCTAAAGTGGCCTTTGCAATAGTCGATGAACCACCAATACCAACCTAGGAAAGAAGTAGAAAAGGCCTTAAAGGGGCATTTCAACGTATTGTCTATGCAAAAACAGCCACTACAGGTAACATTGTCCTTGACGTTGAACCAAAATGGAGAATTCTCAAAATGAATAGTTTAAAAACTGGTCGCCCAACAACGGGCAAAAAAGAAAAAGCCCATACTTCCATTCGGGACACGCAAGAGGAGTTCATACGCATGAATGTTAACATATCTAAAGCCTTTCATAAGCAGGTTAAGCAACGCGCCTTAGACGAGGATACAACAGTAACTGAAATAGTGATGAAAGCTTTAAAAGAATACATAAGCAAGTAGCAGAGAAGCTGCTCATAACAGCTTTAACCCAATAAACTTTTACTACGGTATTGTAAAAATTTATTTTCCCGTATCATGTTGGCAAGCAGTAATTATACTTCTTGCAGAATCGAGTATTTTGTTTTATTGCAAGGCGCGCGAGCAACCCGAAGCGCAGTTTACTTGGGTTTAAATGAGCATCGGAAGTGCGAGCGCAACGCAGCAAGAGAGCAAAAGACGACGATTATGCAAGAAGGTGAGGCCGCCATTTTAAAGCGGCAACTCCAACGCCGTTTTGGCGAATTGCACTCCACGTATGCACAACGCATCGCCCAGGCAGATGCGCAAACATTATTGCATTGGGGAGAGAATATTCTTGATGCGAAAACACTGGATGATGTTTTTAATGTGTCAGAATAACCTACCAATTATGATGAACTATAAAACTCAGCAACAGCGTACACAGGCCATTGACGCATTACTAAAGCTACGCGCTAAACAAATGCCAATCAGCAGTAAAGTTATACAGAAAATTCGGCAAACAGGCAGACCATAACACCGGTTATCCAGGCACTACCGCATCCGCCACGCGCGAGCTGCTCGGTAATTGCAGGGAGAAATTAGCGATACGTGAAGAAGGGGTCAAGTATTCACATGACATACGTTTCAGTAGTGTCATGTGAATACTTGATCCTTTCTCTTTACTTGTATTTTTCTCTTATTGTGCTACAATAGAAAAAATTGTGTCACATAAGAGGAAAATCAATGCAGCCTTTAAGTATTCGCGCGCTAAGTATTCGTGAGGTTCGCGGCGCATTAGGTCGCCTGGACGAGTTGCTTAGCACCACCAATGAAATAATCGTAACCAAACATGGTGAAGCAATAGCCCGTATTATACCTATGAAAGAGAAACACATGCGACCCACACATGGGGAGCTTCATAGCTTGACTAAAAAACTTATCGTACCTTCTGAGAAACTACTCAGGGACGAACGTGATGAGCGATAGTGTTTATTTAGATACATCGGCATTGGCAAAGTGGTATTTAAACGAACAGGGTACAAAACAAGTAACGGATTTCATTCTGTCAGCTGATCGTGTTGTGATTAGTAGCCTTACCATTACTGAAATGCGATGTTTATTAGCTCGTCGTAGACGAATGCATGATTTCAACGAAAAAATAGAACATCAGTTATATGCTACTTTTTTGAGTGATATCGATTGTGGGCATCTTGCAGTGGAAATTTTTTCAGATCAATATTTTATTCATGCCTCCCATCTTATTGATAGTTTTCCCACTATTCCATTACGCACCCTTGACGCATTGCATTTAAGCATTGTCCAGCAAAAGAATATATCTCACCTCGCTACAGCAGATGAAGTGATGCTTAAGGCCGCTAAAAAAATGAATATTATTGTGAAAAAATTTTAATTGCTACGAAGGGGAAGGCCATAACATTGGCTATCCAGGCACCACCACTACCGCATCCGCCACGCGTGAGCTGCTTGGTAATTGCAGGGAGAAATTAGCGATACGGGTATATAGTTGTGTGGAGCTACCGCCATCTAAATTCATCGCCTGCGTGCAATCCAAACCACCTGCCTGCTGCGGACGTTGCATTAAGACAGATAAATCCGGCAATGACAGTAATAGATTGTCGGTAGCCAATAAAATAACCTTGCCATCACGCGTAACGCCTAACGCAGTACG
This sequence comes from uncultured Gammaproteobacteria bacterium, assembly GCA_963777715.1. Taxonomy (GTDB): domain Bacteria; phylum Pseudomonadota; class Gammaproteobacteria; order JAURND01; family JAURND01; genus JAURND01. Next base: position 25,923 of record CAVZRN010000024.1, on the reverse strand, counting down.
GTTATCGATATCCGGTTTCAGGTTATCCACGCTCTTGCCGTCGGTAATTAGACGTGGCCCTGCCTGCACCGCGAAATCGATTGCCTTATCAGGATGAAAACCACTAACCTTTACCACATTACCTTGTTTATTTCGCACGTAAAATACCGCGCCCCAACTCACTGATGTTGGCGCATTTAGCGTACGACCTTGATCGATGCGCAAACCCAATGGTGTTAGACGCGCAGTAAAAAACCCGCCATTAGTACCCAACACCGCATTGTATGCGCCAAGCAGTTGTGCAAAACCGGCATCGGATGATTGATCGTTTGGCGTCGCAACGACACGTAGAGAATAATGTTTTAGATCGATACGAAAGGCATGCACGTAACCATTGGGAAAGTTGGGAAAATCACCCAAACGCGCATACTCCAATCCCGGAGCCACTGTTTGCCAACTGGTGGGAACTACTGCCCAGCCAGAGCCAAATACCAATGATAACAATATGGTACAAAGCCATTTGCAAGCGTTGAATTTCATGGTATTACTCCGTCTGAATAATGTTTATTGTTAGGCAGACTACTTTGCTTACTATGTGGCTAATGTTGGTCAGCCCTGCTTCCAAATGAGAGTTTATGCACCCCACATCCAGTTTACAGGTCGTCGTAGGTCTCGGCAAGACAGGGGTGTCGTGTGTGCGTTACTTAGTGGCGCAGGGTGAAAATGTCGCAATTAACGACAGCCGTACTGATCCCCCTGGCCTAACAGAACTTCGACAACAATTCCCCACTATCCCTCTGTCATTAGGAAAATTCGACGCAGATTTATGCAGTCAAGCTAGTCAGATCATCGTCAGCCCTGGCATTCCACTGGAAACGCCAGCCATTGCTCGTGCTATTGCCAAGGGTATTCCCGCAATCGGTGACATCGAACTGTTTGCACAGCGTGCAACCGCTCCCGTTGTCGCCATTACTGGCTCCAATGGCAAGAGCACCGTCACCACCCTGGTAGGAGAAATGGCCAAGCATGCTGGCAAACGTGTCGCAGTCGGTGGCAATTTGGGCACACCAGCGTTGGATTTACTCACTACCCCAGAGCCTGATCTGTATGTATTAGAGCTATCCAGCTTTCAACTGGAAACCACGTATTCCCTGGCGCCACACGCTGCTGCGCTGTTGAATATCTCTGAAGATCACATGGATCGCTACCATCACAGTATGCAGGCTTATCTAGCTGCCAAACAACGCATTTACCAACGCTGCCACACCGCTATCGTGAATCGTGACGACCCTACCACCTGGCAATCACTATCGTTACCGCATCGCATCAGTTTTGGCCTGGATGCGCCCAAGACAGGTCACTATGGTCTACGTGTGGGTAGTTCGCAAAGTGCGGGCGGTTCACGAACCGCCCCTACGATGATGGCGAAAGGTATAGATGAGCAATGGTATCTTGCTCGGGGAAACACGTTATTAATTGCCACACGTGAGCTAACCATCAAGGGACGCCATCAACAAGCCAATGCCCTGGCTGCGTTAGCCCTGGGTGAAGCTGCGGGGTTACCATTGCCTGCCATGCTCGATGCGCTGCGTAACTTTCATGGCCTTGCGCACCGCTGCCAATGGGTAGCCACATACCATGGGGTTGAGTGGTATAATGATTCTAAGGCGACCAATGTCAGTGCTGCCCAGGCAGCAATAGAAGGCTTAGGTGCAGAAATAGCTGGCAAATTAATTGTCATCGCTGGCGGCATTGGTAAACAGGCAGATTTTGCGCCACTACGTACTAGTATGCACAGGTATGTGCGTACATTAATTTTAATCGGCCAGGATGCGCCGCAAATAGAAACTGCACTGGATGGTAGTGTAGCGATTATCCATGCGCAAACACTGGAACACGCGGTGTCATTAGCACAACACCATGCATACTCAGGTGACGCAGTGATATTAGCGCCAGCATGTGCCAGTTTTGATATGTTTAAAAATTTTGAACATCGCGGTGAAGCATTTATCGCCGCGGTTAAGGCGTTGGCATGAGATATTAACATGAACGTTCCCGCAAAAAAATTAACCTACGACTCCTGGCTATTGTTATCGACCATCGCCATTCTTGGTATCGGATTATTAATGGTCGCCTCGTCTTCTATTGTGATTTCTGATCGCGCCTATGGCTTTGGATTTTATTATTTAATCCGTCAATCAGCTTATTTGATTCTCGGACTACTGCTTGGTTTTTTCGCCACGCGCGTGCCACTGGCATTCTGGCAACGTCTCAGCGGTTATTTCATGCTGATCGCCTTCTTATTATTAACTGCGGTATTAATTCCTGGCATCGGCAAGGAGGTAAATGGCAGCATGCGCTGGATAATTATTTGGCCACTTTCGTTGCAAGTATCTGAACTAGTTAAATTCAGCGTGATCGCCTATCTGGCCGCCTATCTGGTGCGTCGCCAGGAAGAAGTACAGACACGCATACGCGGATTCTTAAAACCATTGCTGTTATTGGGCGGTATCGCATTATTACTGCTACAAGAGCCGGATTTTGGCGCCACTGCTGTGATTGTCGCTACCGCATTGGGCATGTTGTTCATCGCTGGTGTGCGTTTATGGCAGTTTATTTTTCTGTTGATCTCTGCTGCTGCCGCGATGGGTGTACTGGCAATTTCCGTACCTTATCGCTTATTGCGTTTAACCACCTTCCTGCACCCTTGGTCAAATCCATTTGATACCGGCTACCAATTAACTCAATCGCTGATTGCATTCGGGCGCGGTGGCGTATTTGGCGTTGGTCTTGGCAATAGCGTGCAAAAATTGTTTTACTTACCGGAAGCACATACGGATTTTTTATTTGCCGTACTTGGCGAAGAATTAGGATTGGTCGGTCAATTAATTGTCGTGAGCTTATTTGCGATCTTAGTTGGGCGCGCCTTAATGATTAGTTATCGCGCCTATCGCTTTGGTCATTTATACAATGCCTATTTAGGTTGCGGGCTCGCCCTGTGTTTAGGCTTACAAGTGATGATTAATATTGGTGTGAACTTAGGTATCCTACCCACCAAGGGACTAACGTTACCCTTAATGAGTTATGGCGGCACAAGTTTGTGGATTAATTGCCTGTCGGTTGGGGTACTACTGCGTTTAGGCATGGAATCACGGTTTAAAAACACCTATACATCGAATGTGGAGTCGACTAATCTCCCGCCACCCAAACCACTGTCTGATTTACCGCCGATACGTGCGGTGCGCTAGCCAGGGAGTATATACCCCCCTGGCTTTCCGTAAACATGCATGGTTTTTCCTCTTGAAAAACCATGCATGTACAAAATCTGTTTCCTGTTACTTTATACTATTAAAATAAAGATGACGTGTATTTTCGCCAGCTTTAGGTGTGGTTTTTTCAAATATAGAGGGTTGAGATAATGATGGGTGGACTTGAATTTTGTTGAAAATAGCGGAAATATTTTTTTTATTCCTATTAGAAAAATCTTCTAGCGGCATCCTTTCCTGCGGCGGAAAATCCTCCGTTAATATCTGAAAGATTTTTTTTATCACACCCGCTTTTAACCAGGCATAAAAATAATTCCTACAAGTCTGGTATTGCGGAAAATTGTCAGGTAGCTGTTTCCATCTGGCATTATTCCCCAACACCCATAAGATGGCGTTTACCACCTCTCGTTTATCAAGAGACGGTCGGCCTCTTTTATGCGGATTTTTTGGTTCATAAGAAATGATTTGTTCAATTGCTTGCCACTGCTTATTTGCTAATTTCATAATGTATCTCCCATTGTTGTATTTCACCCAAAACAACGTTGCTTGATATTACGAACTTAAGATCAAATAATTACAAATAAATTTACTAGAAATAAAACTCACCAGCATTGTAACCTAAATGTAAATATAATTCAATTCAAAAATAAAATGTAAAAGGACTCTGCCGTCCTTTCATTAAAATTATTTCTTTGCGCACATCACGCGCCCAATCCCCACTAAACTAATAATCGCCCAGGCTGATTCGATAATAGCCGCGGGCAAATTCCAGGCAAAAAATAATGAATATAAAACCATTAACGCGCCAAACAGGTTCAACACGGAGTAACTCAGCTGCGATGAGGTGAGTTTATCGCATTGCAGGAGACCATAGGCCAGCAACATCAAGATTACACCCAGTATACCTATTATATTTGCAATAGCTGCCATGATACGTACATCCTCTCTTTTATACTCACCGTACTTTAAATAACGGCTTTTTGTTTACTCAATCATTACAATGTGTTTTTATAAAACTTCCCGTCCTTCATAATAATTTTTATATATTTTTCTGGCTGCTGTAATACGCCCAAATCTTCCAGTGGATTGCCATCGAGCACTAATAAATCAGCGCGTGCCTTGGGCGCTATTACACCAACTTCGCCCGACATTTGAAATAACTCGGCGGCATTTATGGTAGCCGAACGAATCACATCGATGGGTTTTTGAATTTCTCCCCGGATGGCAAACTCGCGTAATTGATGACGGTGCATAGGGCCAAGTAAATCAGTGCCATATGCCATTTTCACACCACGTCGATGCGCTAATTCTAATGCGCGCATACCACCATCCAACACGTCGGCAATTTTTGCATGTATCTCTGGCTTCATGCCTGCCTGCAAGCCTTCTTCCGAACTGGCATGATAGGCAATTAATGTTGGCACTAAGAATGCCGATTTCTGTAAAAATAATGCTACGCTGGTTTCATCAATTAAATTACCATGCTCAATCGAGCGAACGCCACACTCCAGTGCACGATTAACTGCACGCGCAGTATAGGCATGCGCCATCACGTAAATACTCGCTGCCTCTGCTTCTTCTACCGCAGCTTTTAGTTCTTCCATGGAAAATTGCGTGCTGGTAATTCTGTCAGTAGGCGACACAATACCGCCCGACGCCATTAGCTTAATTTGATGCGCACCCTTACGAATTTCATCGCGACAAGCCTTTCTAACTTCGGTCACGCCATCACACACCCTGCCAAGACCTGGACCGCAAGTACATTCATCTAACACACGCTCACCCTTAAGTCGCATATCGGCATGACCACCAGTCTGCGATAATGCGTATCCGGAAAAACGTAAACGTGGACCAACCAAATAACCTTCTTCTATCGCTGCAGCTAGGCCATAATCAGCGCCACCGGCATCACGCACGGTAGTAAATCCACGCAATAACATATCACGTAAAATTTCACTGGCGCGCGCCGCCACATAGCTGGGCGACCAGGTTTCCAGTTCTACAAAATCAGGCGTGCCAGTGGTGACATGCACATGCGCGTCGCATAATCCTGGCATTAACACCTTACCACGCAGGTCTATGGTTACTTCTGCTGTTACATGCGGCGTACCTGAACTGACTTCGCGAATGCGCCCGTGCTCAATGACTACATAATGATCCGCCAATAACTGCCCTGCAATGGGATCTAATACATTGGCGTTTTTAAATAGGATATTTGGCATAATCTAAACCTTGTACGTTATATACCCGTATCGAGTATACTAGACTTCTTTCCAAACTAATAACAGCAAAATTGACCCCATTACACACGGTTTTTTAGGCGCAGCCGCCAGTCACTCCATCAGCGATAAAAAACTGGGCAAGGCCGCAGTCTGGATTGGCGCAATCGCTGGCATGGTCCCCGACCTGGACATCTTCATTCGCAGCAGTACTAATCCTACCTTATTCTTACAATATCATCGTAATTTTACCCATGCGTTAGCATTCGCGCCGATTGGCGCATTGATTGTCGCTGGATTATTTTTACTGTTGTTTAAATCATTGCGCGGTAAGTGGCCATATGTATTATTGGGCGCATTTGTAGCCTATCTAACCCATGGTATTCTCGATTCCGCCACCAGTTATGGCACGTTATTATGGTGGCCGTTTAGTGATCGGCGCGTAGCCTGGGATTTAATCTCGATCATCGATCCGGTATTTACATTATTTTTAGTTATCGGCGTTATTGTGGCTTATAAAAAGCAGGTGCGCTATCCCACCGTGATTGCATTGTTTGCATGTGTGATTTATTTGGGTTTTGGTTATTGGCAACATAGCCGTGCCCTAAACGCACAAGCAGCGCTCGCCGCCACACGTCACCAATCGATTACTAAGGGTCGTGTTATGCCCGAATTGGCAACGTTATATCGTTATCGCTCGGTCTATATCGATAATCAACAAATTTATATCGATCAAATCATGACGCCATTATTCCAATCAACTATTGCTATAACCGGCACAGCAACTCCATTGTTTGTAGCCGATGATTTACCCGACGCGATTAAACACAGCGCATTGTTGTTAAATGATTATACTATTTTCGATTGGTTCTCAGATGGCTATGTGACGGCACTGTCACAACACCCATTGATTTTAGCAGACGTACGTTATTTACGCAGCCTACAACCCTTGCGCACCAACTGGGTGATTCAATTCCCATCAGACCCATCCAGAAAGCATGTGTATTGGCAAAGTCATCTTCGCTAATTAACCTGAGCATCGATATATTAAATAACATACTGAAATTACAGATTTTTTTATGCAATCACATCATTTTAATTCTTCTACTGCCACGCCACGGGTGTTAATCATGGCGGGCGGCACCGGGGGGCACATTTTGCCCGCATTAGCCATCGCACAAGCATTGCAAGCGGCTGGCGCAGATATTCATTGGTTGGGGACACCAAGGGGTTTAGAAACACAGATCATTACGCCAACGGGCATTCCGCTACACTACATTCAGATGCAAGGTATTCGTGGCAAGGGTGTGCTCGATCTATTGGCAGCGCCTTGGCGTATGCTGCACGCTACCCTACAAGCACACCGCATTATCCGTCAGTTAAATGCTGCGCTAGTGATGGGGTTTGGTGGATTTGTTAGCGCACCCGGCGGTCTCGCCGCTTGGTTAGCGCGCAAACCCCTAGTATTGCACGAACAAAATGCCATCGCTGGTATGACCAACCGTTGTTTGTCACGCTTGGCCACACGTGTTTTTCAGGCATTCCCGCATACCTTTCCTGCCAGTCTCCATGCTGTTACCTGTGGCAATCCGGTGCGTGCGGATATTTTGGCGTTACCTACGCCTGAGCTGCGTTTTAAACATCGTGAAGGTCCCTTGCGTATATTGGTATTAGGCGGCAGCCAGGGCGCTGCCAGCTTGAATCAATTACTACCCGACGTTATCGCCAGATTTCCTGCCGAACAACGTCCCCACGTTTGGCATTCCACCGGAAAGCAAGCCGTTGAGAAAACCCAGGAACACTATCGCCAATTGGGGGTAGATGCACGTGTGGTGGCGTTTATCGATACCATGCCCGAGGCATATGCCTGGGCTGATGTGGTGATTTGCCGTGCTGGCGCATCGACGATTGCAGAATTAGCCGCCGCTGGCGTTGGTAGTATATTGGTGCCCTTCCCACAGGCAGTGGATGACCATCAAACCAAGAACGCCAGGTATTTGGTATCATCTAATGCCGCATTGTTGATACAACAAAATAGTTTAAATGCGGCAAAATTGTATGGAATATTGACAGAATTAATCACTGACAGGGCGCGTTTATTGGAGATGGCCGTGAAAGCGCGCGAGCTTGCAACAACGGATACTACCCAATTAATTACAACGTATTGCCTACAACTGCTCAAGACAACCGCAAAGACGGACATGAATGGATAGACTTTAGATAAAAATACGCATTTTCCCTCTACAATTTATAGTTTTTCCGATAATCCATTTGGGAGTCCCCATTTGAAAAAGGAGGGTTAGGGAGGATTTTTATTGAAACAATTATCTGAAAACTAGAAATGTTGCAAAACACCTCGCCATCATCTATACCATACTTATACATTCTTCATACTCCAACCTTGGCAATTGGGAAGGGGAGTTTTCAAGTGATCACTTTCTAAAGGCAGACTAGCATGAGTACTCAAAACAAACCGGAAAAACCCACACTCCCCGCTATAACAACTGATTTATCTACCGTTGGGATGTGGTTGCAAGGTTGGCATTTGATTAAGGGCAGTAAGGCCAGTATATGGGGCGTGTCATTCGTAGGCGTTATCATAAATGTACTATTATTTAGTCTAGCTTCTGTTCCAGCCATGCGCATAGTGAATGAATGGGATCACCTTTCTGTAACAATGCGCGCCGCATGCATAGCGGTATCCATCGCTTTTAGTATCGCCACACTTGTTCTAACAGCCAATCTACTTACCCTATTGCTCATGCTAGGTATAAAACGTGCGCGTGGCGAAGACATCAGTTTTGAGAAAGTAAAACCCTATTTAAGTCGTTGGCTGCCCATCACGTTAAGCTTTATATGTATAGCCATATTCAACGCCATTGTTAACCGGGTAATCAATATTGGGCTGCTCAGTCTATTTCCAGCACTGGTCGTACATCCCAGTAGCGGCATGTTAACTCACCCCAATATCGGCGCTGCTGTGTTCATGTTACTAGTGAATATGCTACTCGCCGCCGCATTAGTACCCTTCTTCCTTTCTGCCCTACCACTGGTTGCCGAACGCAAATATTCGGCGTGGCAAGGATTTGTTACCAGCCTTAGTCTCGGTAAAAGAAATTGGTTCAGACTGTTTATTCTGCTCCTTATGATCCAGATACTCTATGTTATCCCCCTACTCGCCATGGCAGTCCCCTATATTTGGCCAGTCCTTAATGTGATTTTGATGATCTGGTTTATTCCCTATGCCATTATTGTATTTGGCATCGGTTACGTGTATATCGCTTCATACGACCCTATACTTAGGCCACCCAAACCCACCCCTAAAACCCTGGACAACACTTAAGATATAACCGATCCAACATCAAGACTCCCGCAGAAGCCTGCGGGAGTTGTGTATTAAACTCCCGCAACCCCACCGCTTCGTTCAGATTAGAGACCTAACGTATTTACTTTTACGCCCAATCCGGCGTACTATATCCCTCCTTTTGAAACCCTAAGTAGCTGACTTAGCTCAGTCGGTAGAGCAACTGATTTGTAATCAGTAGGTCGTGAGTTCGAATCCCACAGTCAGCACCAGTAATGATTTAGGCACTAAATTTTTTGGTAATCCCATTAATGTAGGAAATGGTGGTTATGTGATTTTTACAAATTAAAAAAATTTTTGACAAAAATAACACCATGAATCCAGGGAAAATAATTTAGCGTCATATTAACATATCAAAAACGCCAATCTTTTTCTCAGCCACTGTCAGCGCTTCACATTGACGATCAAGCTGATTATAGGCTTCCCTATGCTGAGTTTTGAAAACTTCAAAAGCAACCGAATCATCCCATTGATCAATGGTAAGATACCTCTCTGGTTTAACAGGATCTTTCAATAACGTAGTGCCATGATAGTGTTTCGATTGATGGAAAAATGCTACCCAATTACCGTGATGGCCGTAAATTTCCTCGAATACACTCGCTTTTGAAGATTTAACCTCAAACTCCCAAATTATATAAACCATACATCGCTTCTCACCTTGGTAAAATTACCTTCCCGTTGGTACGGGTTTAACTGCAATACGCTGTTGATCGAAATCAAAGTAGGTCAAATTTTTCGCGTAAAAATTCGAGCCAATAATGACGTCAAACGGAGTAGCCGGAATGATATCCTGCACTTGAAACCAGTTATTACCTGCTAAAAATTTCCCTTGGGGAGTTTGTAGTAAGCCATAGGTGACAAGACGACACAGCGTTAATTTGTAGGGAAAACCAGGCGGGCAGGATTGCTGGGAAAATGCTTTTGCAGATGTTGATTTTATCACCGAGGGTAATGCACCAGTGTCCCAACGCGCCACCATCGAATGCCCATCAATGCTAAGTTTAGTCATCAGCCGCCCATAAAATGGCACGCTAGTCCAGCCAGCAACGTCATAATCGCGTGGTAAATGCTCCCGTTTAACTAGAATGACCTTGCTGTTGGGATAATCCAGTAATACATTAAACTGTGATAACACTTTGTACCCTAAAATGCCATTGCGGGAGGCGTCAGTCTGTACAAAACCTTGACCAGTAAGTGGCGGCATCACGCTGCCAGGCACATTTTTTACCACAAACCCACCGATGTTAATTTCAGGGATAATAAATTCACGCTGACAGTGTCGACCATCAGTGCGATTAAAACAGCGGGTACTGTTGACATAGTTGACCTTTATTTGACTGAGCGCTTGTTCAGTGAGGCTTACGCCGGTGGTTGAGTCGCCCGTATCAAAGATCAAGGGCAGAGTTTTTCCTTGAATGGTGATTGTGGTAGAAGGTAGTCCATTGGGCGCTGCATTACCCGTATTAAATGTCAGCAGCAGTGTGGTTTGTGTATCTGCCGCATAAATGCTTGATGCAAAAATAAATAACAACAGCGACGATATTAATTTTTTAATCGGTATCATAATAACTTTTCTAACTCTGGCAAAAATTTTATTTTGCCAGTCTTTTTTGTTTCGCAATATTCTTTTGGGTTATTTGTGCGAAACTGTGGCAGTCCTGCTGGTGCAACCGCGGGCGCTACGATTCAAACAATTTAGTTAAGAATAAATTGTTGCCTATTTCTTGGGTGGCAAAACTGCGTGGCTTATGGGCAATAAAACCAAATCATTCTGTTGTAGCAACAGCATCATATCCACAATGCCCTGGTGTTCATTCGAATTACCATGCACTAAGATGATACTGCCCTGCCTGGCAGTTTCACCCTTGGCCAGCCACGCATTACTGCCTAATGGAATCAAGCTAAGTTCATGTAATTTTAGAATTAAATCTTTGTCCGCAACCAAGCCTGGATAACGAAAAAATACCGAAGGCAATTGCCCTTTTTGCAATAATATTTTTTCCGTTTCCAATACTTCATCGACAAAATCATTAGGACGAATTAGCATAAAGTTTTTATCGATGGGTAAATCGCGATAATAGATATGAGTAAAACTATGATTCACCCAGGTGATCGTAAGTTTGTTATTTTTCTGCTGCTCAATAAGCCAATCAAATTCTTTGTCATGATTAATCATCCATAAGCCACTCATGGATAATGCAATGGGGATGGGTTGATGCGTATTATTTGATAATTCAACTAGAGATTTAAAGAACGCTTCTTCAAAAGGTTTGCTGGAGGGGCACATATCAATAGTTAAAAACATACCCTGCACAGCATTGTTAGCATGTGTTAAACCATAATTTTGTAATTGATAAGGCGGTGATGAATAGTTAGATAACGCTATTAAATAAGGCATCTTTTCCAAGGATGCCATGGTATAGTAGCCAGGCGCTGCTTGGGGATTAGTACTGCGGGATTTAAAATCTGTAACAGGCAACACCTTAGTCTGTAACGTTGTAGGATTAACGATTAAGAAATAAGGTGTGCTATCTATATAATACCTACGAATAGCCACTGCTAAGTGGCCTTGGGCATCAAAGCCAGGCACAAACGTAGCACGGTAATCCAGAATTACTGGGCTAGCAGCATATGCTATACCACCAAACAAAAGCATATAAAAAAGTAATATTCTAGTGAGCATTTTTGCACACAAGCATCCCATACTGTTACCTCCATTCGCTAATAGCCTTGCTTCATCATTCAAGAACAATAAAAACAGTACAGCAACATCATATCACAGAAATAAGCCCAACATGCAGGTGACTAGACCATACATGCAGGGGCGCTTTCGTGACGGGTAATTTGGTGGAGTAAGTATGCTCCATAAATATCATTAAAAATTTGAGAATGATTATCATTATCATTCTTATTTACAGATAAAACTGTTTTCTGTATGATCGTGGTTTCGCAGGGATGCAAGGAAAATATTCCCCTCCACCCTTTTTAGCGACACAGAATGATCCATCTGAAATACGCCATATTACTGATTTTTTTGCTATACATGATACATGCAAACGCAATAACAGAGCAATCGAACCCTCAGGTGACGCAAAATCAACCTTTCTGGAATGGCATAAAAAGCTATTTTTCGCAATTGCCCTATCCCGGTATTACGCCGACATTTAGAGGGTCAGAGCTTATTGGCGCCTACCCCTACATCAACACTGATTTTTTACTGCTGCAACAACGCTTAAAGGCCAACATTTATTACCAGCAAAACAACATTGCACCGCCCGATCACCTCCAAATGCGCCTGGGTGGGCGTATCCAAATACGCGCCTATAAAAATGATACTTTTTTAGGCAAGAAATCGAACCATATCTACTTGTATAAGGCGGAAATTTATAATGAGTTATTAATCAACCCATGGCTTACCGGCTTTGTCGCATTGGCGTACGATCCAAATACCAGAGTAGCAAACTTCAATGAACCACAACCCACAGTGAATTCACGTATTTTTTTAGACCGCGCCTTTATCACCCTGGGCAATCTCTATAAAAATCCCTTTTATACTACCGTAGGGCAATTTTGGGCGCCATTTGGGATATATAATACTTTCATGCTTACCCCTCCACTGACACGCTTGATGTCTAAGACCAAGGTGCGTAGCGCCTTAATCGGCTATTCTCATGCGGGTATTTATGCACAAAGTTATCTGTTTAAAGGTAATACAACGACTGACGCAAACACTACTATTAATCAGGGCGGCTTAAATCTAGGGTATTTTGGCAAACACAAAATGTTTGCCTGGGACATTGGCGGTGGCTATATCAGTAATATAGCGGATTCTGATGGCATGCAAAAAGTAAACGGCGGCAGTTGCGCACCACATGCCACATTTGGTGGTTTTGGTGCATGCACCAGGACTGAGGAACTTGATCATTCCGTACCCGCGTTTAATCTGCACAGCAAATTAACGATAGGCCGAACGGCATTTATTACAGAATGGATAGGCGCACAACGTGCATTCGCACCCAAGAATTTGAGTTTTGACGGACATGGCGCCAAACCACAGGCACTCACTACAGAAGTCGCTTACAATTTTAAAGTCTATGGAAGGCCTACTACATTTGGTCTGGCGTATGGTGAAACCAAGGAGGCCTTAGCACTTAACTTAGCAAAGCAACGTTATGCCGCTACCTTAACCACCTCTATCTGGCGGCATACCGTGCAAAAATTAGAATTCAGACACGAATTAAATTACCCGCCCGGTTCAAAAACGACGGGGCAAGGTGCTCCTTCTACGAATGTAAAAAGTCTAGGCAAAACCAGTAATACATTGACGGTAGAGTTTAGTGTTTATTTTTGAGGGGGCTGAACAGGATCAAGATCAATTGCAGGTGTATGCACCAAGTAATTAAGAATCCTAAATTGCACATAGGTGGAATTCTTATACAGCTAAAGCAGTTAGGAATAATTGCTGGTGGCCAACGCTTACGCTTCAAGTACATTATGTGCTAAAATAAGCATTATTTAATCAGCCATGGAGGTTATATGTTAAGATGGGCATTGATATTTTTAGTTATTTCTCTTATTGCAGGTCTTTTAGGCTTTACAGGAATCGCCGGGGTGGCTGCAGGAATTGCAAAATTGTTGTTCGGAGTTTTCTTATTCCTATTTATAGTTTTCATCATTGCCGTATTCTTTATAACAAAAAAGCCATAACTCACGTCTTATTTAAAGAAAGCAGTGAATTACTTACTCAGTGAAGCTTTCCCTGACTTTCAGATTACGCAGACGCTGCCTGCCTTTTCCCTCGATAAAAGGGGTCAAATGTTCACATGATACGACCGAACGTGTGTCCTGTGAATACTTGCCCCCTTTCATTTCTAAACGTAGCTGTGTGATATACCCAATTGTGCCATCTCGTCGAGGGTAAGACACAGTGATAACAAACCGAGCAGGGAAGGGGTGGTAATATAATATTCACACATGCGTTGGATATTTTCGCGATAATACGCGCCGCCATAACCAATAAACCGTGTCACTACATCCTTAACTGCAACATCGTTTAATCCATCGCCAATATATGCCACGCGCGGATGGCGTTGTTGGAGCTGCAGTGCGATAGCGCGTTTACCTTCATTAGTTACCAAGGGTGAATAGTGATCAAAATCGCGGTATTTACCGGCAGTATCAAAATAAATATCCACGGCAAATACATTTTTTGTCGGTATGTTTAATAAACCAGCAAAACGCGCTACAGCAGGATATAAACCAGCTGAAACAATATACATGGCTTTATTGAGTTGGGCAAATACCGCTAAAACCGCTAATAAATCAGGCGCTTTATGCTGAAAATAGTTATCGCCCAATCCATCAACCTGTAGCGATGTTGGTAATACTAAATTCAGTCGTTCTGCATATAATTGTGGGTTAATCCCGCTTTGCCCCATTGCGGCTGCCGTCAGTTGCGTAACTGGTTTATCAACGCCATTGAGCTTAGCTAATTCATCAATGCCTTCGATATAACTTAAGGTGCCATCACAATCAAATACAATGGCATCAAGCGGAGTTGAGAGTGGGTTGTCATGCGCCGGCATGTGCATTTCCCTATAGTTATTTTTCTAGGCAGCGTACTTGAATAACCCCTTGTATTGCAGTTATTTTATTGATGACTGCTGCATCCACGCCACCATCCACATCGATTAAGGTATAGGCAATGTCGTCGCGAGATTTATTCAATAAGTCGATGATATTTAATTTGGCGTCGGCAAGTTTGGTAGAAATTTGCGCAACCATGCTAGGAATATTCGCATTGACAATAGCCAAACGCATTCCGTGGTTAAACGGGAGTTCTACGGTGGGAAAATTCACTGAATTAGTAATAATTCCAGCTTCCAGATAATCGCGGATTTGTCGCGCCGCCATTATCGCACAGGTTTGTTCTGCTTCACGAGTGGAAGCGCCAAGATGTGGTAGGCTGATAACTCGCGAATGATCTTTTAATTGTGCACACGGAAAATCGCAGACATACGACAATAAGTGTTGCTCATCTAATGCAGCCAGTACTGCAGTTTTATCAACGATTTCATCGCGGGCGAAATTCAATAAGATCATGCCAGGTTTTGCTAGATGTAGGCGTGCTGCATTAATCAATTGCCGGGTTTCTGCTGTCAATGGGATATGCAGGCTGATAACATCCGATAGTCGAATAAGATCATCCAAGTTCAACACTTCTTCAACTTGCGCCGATAATTCCCACGCGCGTTTAACCGTGATGGTTGGGTCATAACCGATTACCCGCATTCCCAAGCCAAGCGCTGCGTTGGCGACTTTTACACCGACATTACCCAGGCCAATAATCCCTAGGGTTTTACCGGGTAATTCAAATCCAGCAAATTGTTTTTTATCACGCTCCACGTTGACATTGATAGTTGCATCATCGCCGTCAAGCTGTCGCACATAATTCCATGCCTGGCAAATATTACGACAAGCTAATAACAATCCTGCCAGCACTAATTCTTTTACTGCATTAGCATTTGCGCCTGGGGTATTCAATACCGGAATACCTAGCTGGGTGAATTGTTTGATCGGGATATTATTTACGCCGGCGCCTGCCCGTGCAATGACTTTTACACTAGTTGGCAAATTGCGATCATGCAAGGAAGCGGAGCGCAGCAAAATGGCGTCCGGATCAGCCAAATCGTTAGCGATTGCATACAGCGGCTGGGGAAACTGGTTCAATCCCAGTGGATCGATGGCGTTTAAGGTTTGGATTTTATACATAAAATAATTTTGGCTCTGCGGCCCTTCCCTGCGATGTGCGAGATGATAAATTGACAGGTTTTCTGGTGAGAGTCAATAAAGAAGAATGGTGGTTTTCAGTTATTGACATTATTGCCACATTAACTGACAGCGTTAACCCACGTGATTATTGGTTTAAATGGACTTGACCTCTTTATTATTGATTTTTAGGAGATTTTTTGAGCAGGCGCTCTCATTTTAATCTCAGATCGCACATTCGTGATAAATCGAATAAACGGTGCTTCAAGGTCAAATCTTGATTTGACGCCTTTTATCACCATACGTTTGATGAAGTTAGCAGAAGAGATGCGATGAATGCAGTTGGGGCTAGAAGAGATCATTGCATCTAATACTGGCGCGAACGTTTGATGATAAAAAGCAGCCTCGTTTTTATTAAATATTTTATACTGCGCAATAAAACTTAAGATAATTGGACGAGGGTCATGGAATCTCAATACAGCGGTTAGCGTTGAGCATTCTGATAAAAGATTGGCAAAAGCATCAAAAAATACAAGTTCTTTATTGTAGTTGGCAGCCTGCTTTAACAATGAAATAAAATCTTCTATATTCCAAGCATTTTGGTTAATTAAGGCTAAAAATTGATTTTGTTTTGGTAGATTATTTTGCATGGATTTCTTCTCAAGTAAGTTTTAGATTATAAAAAGTATGCACAGTAAAACCTCTCCATTGGCATAAGTCAATGGAAAGGTTTTTGAATCGTCAACAGTCCCAGCGTGAAAACACAGGGGGTCAAGCTAATGATCACTAGCTCTCTCCCATCCAAAGGGATCACGAAAAAGTCACGCAAGTATTTGTCGGTCTATTTAACACTAAACGCCCAGCGATTACCAAACATTTTGGTGAATGCTCAGAGATCTACCCCAAATAAGATAGCACCCCATAGGGGTAGAGCCCCCTTCACTAAGCAATGGGTTTACTTTTCTGCTTCTTCAACTTAATTAACTCCAATATTTTCTCAAATTCTAACCCCGTCGAATTTTTTGTTGATGTGCCGGATTTGGTTACGTTTGACCAGCTCTTGGATTTACTTACGTCCCCTAGCGTTCTACTTTGAATAGGAAAACGCCCATTACACTCTTTATACTCATCTGCCAGCATCTAGGTCAATTGGAGATTTCACTGGAGCAAGACACGGTTTGGCTCTCGCAGACACAGATGGCTGACCTCTTTGGCACTAAACGCCCGGCGATTACTAAACATCTGCGTAATATCTACCAAATGGCTGAATTGGATGAACAGAGCACATGTTCCATTTTGGAACATATGGCCGAACATGGGCAGAACTACAAAACCAAATTATATAATCTTGATGCTATAAACTGCTACAGATAGTAAAAATGAACAAGCTAGGGAGGTTACTCAATTGTCGTGACGGTGATACGACAATTGACTGTCCATATTTTGCTTGCTCCTAGCGTCAAGGTTATAGAGCTTGGCCAGCTTGTCTGAAGCAGCAACGTGCAAATCTTGCACATTGCTTTCTTCAATCAATTCACCATCCTTGAAAATATTGCGCAAATAATTGATAATTACCAATGGTTTTTTCTCATTATAACAAAAGCGTTAAGCAATACTGGTCAAACGATGTCAGAGATAGCCATAGATAATAACATATCAATGCCAGCAGACGGATAATCTGTTGTAATACAAAAAGAAAATACTTCATGAGCGATAAAGCATTATTAACAGATTGCGCAGTTAGCAATATTCAAAAAAAGCGTGGCACACTTTCCGCAAAAAAACTCAAGCAAGAATATCAGCTATCTTGTGGCTGTGAGACAACGACACTAGAAAAACTACTCAATGAATATCATTGCCAGGAATGTGATGAAATTTATTTTTATTCATTTTGTTTAAAAGAAGTTGTCGAAGAAAATAATACGTGGCACTGTCAGTCATGTGATACCTGCCGTGAAACAGCTGAATGGCATTGTAAAAAATGTAATAATTGCACATATGGCCTCACGTTACCCTGTGATAATTGTGGTAAAAAGTCTCCTTATGCCTGAGTAGTTACAATTACCGAAAGCTATAATAACCCATCATTCCTCAATTTCAGATAAAATTGCAATATTTCGCTCTCTTTTTCGAGGACGTGAAGATATCCATCCTCGGCGATTTGAAAACCGTACAACGAAAAAATCGGGTTACTCACCCGTATGTAGCAATGAGTGGGTTCGAGGAATTTGCGAAAAACCTAGAATAAAATGCCTCGACTGTCAATTTAGCCGCTTTTTAGCCATAACTGATGAAGTTGTTCAATGGCATCTTTTAGGTATTGATGGCGGCGGCCGGGATTTTGTTATGGGCATATATCCCATGATGCTTGACGAGACTTGTTTCTTTCTGGCAACGGACTTTGATAAAGCCAGTTGGCAAGAAGATGCATTAGCCTTTCTAAAAACCTGCCATCAGATGGATTTGCCTGCGGCTTTAGAGCGATCGCGTTCTGGTAAGGGCGCTCATGTTTGGTTATTTTTTTCTGAAGCCATTTCTGCAAGCTTGGCGCGTAAACTGGGGGCTTATCTGCTTACCGAAACAATGGAACAGCATCCAGATGTGGGGTTAAATTCTTATGATCGTTTTTTTCCGAACCAAGACACCTTACCAAGAGGAGGGTTAGGGAATCTCATTGCTTTGCCACTCCAGAAAAAGGCGCGCAATTCTGGCAATAGTGTATTTGTTAATGAGAATTTACTTGCTTACGAAGATCAATGGGCATTCCTCGCAACACTACGCAAAATAGATCGCTTAGATATTGAGAGCATAGTGCAGCGCGCAGATGCAAAGGGGCGTGTTGTAGGCGTTCGTCTTGATGTCGCAGAAGAGGATAATCCTACCCCATGGAAAGACTCTCCATCGCGCCGTGTGATAGTGCCTATTATTGGAGATTTACCGGAAAAATTAGAACTTATTGTTGGAAATGAAATCTACATCGACAAAAATTCCTTATCTCCAGGTCTCAAAAATCGCTTAATTCGGCTTGCCGCCTTTCAAAATCCTGAATTTTACAAGGCGCAAGCCATGAGACTCCCTGTTTATGATAAGCCTCGAATTATTGGGTGTGCTCATGACTACCAGAATCACATTGGGCTACCGCGCGGCTGCATGGATGACGTCCGTCAACTGTTTGCTGATTTGAAAATCAAATTTAGTATTCAAGATAAGTTACACAATGGCCAACCGCTTATAGCCAATTTTATCGGCGATTTACGATCAGAACAGAAAATAGCAGCGGAAGCGATGCTTAAAGAAGATATTGGTGTGTTATCAGCAACTACGGCGTTTGGAAAAACAGTTATTGGTGCATGGCTTATTTCAAAGCGACAAGTGAATACTTTAATTCTTGTGCATCGTAAGCAGTTACAGGAACAATGGATAGAGCGACTTCTGGTTTTTCTTGATCTGCCAAGAAGCGCGATAGGACGAGTTGGCGGCGGACGAAAAAAAGCAACAGGCTTGATAGATGTGGCCGTTATTCAAAGCATCATACGTAAAGATGTTGTTAATGATATTGTCGGTCAATATGGGCATCTTATTGTGGATGAGTGTCACCATTTACCTGCATCTAGTTTTGAAAAAATAGTCCGTCAGGTCAAGGGCAGATTCATCACTGGCTTATCAGCCACGGTGACACGAAAAGATGGTCACCACCCTATTATTACTATGCGCTGTGGTCCCATACGTTATAGTGTTAACGCCAAAGATCAAGCCGCCATACATCCATTTGAACACACCGTCTTGGTTCGCCCGACTTCATTTCGTCCTGAAAAACCCGCTAATGAGGATCTGCGTATCCAGTTTCAAGATCTTTACGGAGAGCTAATAATAGATTCTGCTCGCAATCAATTAATCTGTGACGATCTTATTAAATCAGTTCAAAATAATCGATCACCTATCTTATTAACAGAGCGAAATGAACATCTGGATCACTTGTTTCAACTGCTAACTCCCCATGTGCAACATGTCGTTGTACTGCGTGGTGGAATGAGCAGTAAAAAAATTAGAAATACAATTAATCAGTTAAAAGATATTCCTGAGAATGAAGGGCGTGTTTTACTCGCCACGGGGAAATTTATTGGCGAAGGTTTTGATGATGCACGCCTAGACACTCTATTTCTAACACTTCCAGTTTCTTGGCGCGGTACTATTGCACAATATGTGGGTAGATTGCACCGCCTTCATAATCGAAAGAAAGAAGTGCAGGTTTATGACTACGCTGATCTTAATGTGCCGATGCTGGAGCGAATGTTCAATCGGCGTTGTCGAGCTTACGAGGCTATCGGATACAAAATTTTTCTACCTGCTAGCGCCTCCCCTGGTTGGCCGACAGATGTTCCACTTCCTGTCGATCCTAAATGGAAGGCAGACTATGCCTCAACTGTGCGACGATTAATTCGCGATGGCGTTGATCGCCCCTTGGCAAAGCTATTTGCTCAAGTGGCGTCAAAGCCTATTTTGGATAAAGATGGTGTTGATCGTGCACGAAGTGACACTGAAGCATTTCTTTATCATCGCCTTGAAACTTTACCTACCACGGCGGGGTGTTTTCATTTAAATGTGGAGTTAGCCATTCCTTTTGATGGCTTAGGGCGGATGGAAGTTGATTTACTTTGTGCTGATGCACGTATCGCTATAGAAATTGATGGTGAACAGCATCTTGCTGATGCCGCAGCTTACCGACGTGATAGACGGAAAGATGTTTTACTCCAAGAGAATGGCTATATGGTCTTGAGATTTTTGGCCGTAGATGTTAGCAAGCATCTTGATGAGGTTCTAGATTCCATTCTTCGTGCCGTATTTCGGAGCACAAAAAATAGAATTACTGCATCGCCAAGCTAATGACGGGAGAGCAGTTACGCTCTATGAGCTCTCAGGCCACTTGCTTCATGTCAGAAAAATAACTATAATTTCTTACATAAGAGATCACAATTTATGAATACTAACCAGACCATCCGCAAACAAGCTATGAGCATCCCTAGGGGTAAGCCGTTTGCCACAACCAAATTTCTTCTAACTAGGAAAACGAGCTGCCGTAGATCAGGCTATTTCTCGATTAGTAAAAGCAGGGGAAATTACGCGAGTAGCACGCGGGATTTTTGTGCGCCCAGAAAAAAACAAGTATCTAGGCGCAGTCATGCCAAACCCCGCAAAAATTGCAGAGTTAATTGCACAAAATACAGGCAGCACTATTCAAGTTCATGGCGCAGAGGCGGCATATCGCTCTAGCACTCACCACACAAATGCCAACCCAGCTAGTATTTTACACCAGCGGCTCTAGCAGACACCTTCAGCTTGGTAATCTATCTATTACGTTAAAACACATTAGCCCACGCAAACTATTACTTGCAGGACAACCAGCAGGTCTTGCCTTTACTGCTCTGTGGTATCTGAGCAAGCAGCACGTGAGTATTAAAACAATTGAAACTATCCAAAAGCAACTTTCAAAGTCGGAATTTAAAGCGTTGCAATCTATTATTACTTCTATGCCTGGATGGATGGCGGATGTGTTTATAGAGTTTGAGAAGAGTAAAAACCGTACTCAATAGCTTTCTACCTAATTTAAAAGGCTTTACCTGACCCAACTTGTTTCGGATGCGCCAATTTTATGAAACCTACCACCAAGACGCAAAAGTCTCACCGCTGGTGAGACAACTCCTGTTGGAGCTGGTTATAATACGTTAACTTACCAGCGTATTTCTTCGCTGACCCAACAATTAGCCTCTATGCACGTCTTTAGATGATGTACTAGAGCGGTTAGAATGGCGGCATTATGTTTGGACAAGGCTAAAGAAGGAATTAAGCACTACTAACTGTACATCGTTTGGTATGCTTCTAGGAATTGTAGTTTCACTTCCACATATCGTTCGATAATATTAAAATTATGTTCATCCTATTAACCGCTAAAGAGGCTAGAACCCCTAGCCTCTTTAGCTACACCTTTTAAGACTATGAATATCAAACAGCTAAAGTCTCTTATAGCCAAAGGAGAATCAGAAACCCTAGAATTTAAAACCTCTACGGCGCAGCTAAAACCAGCTTGTGAAACACTGTGTGGCTATTTAAATGCAAAAGGCGGTACAGTTCTTATTGGGGTACGTAATAACGGTGAAATGATTGGTCAAGATGTGACGGATAGTACTCGACAGGAAATTGCCAATGAATTGCGAAAATTTGAACCTACTCCTCAAATCCTAGTTGAGCATATAAAAATAAAAAATAAACAAATCATAGCAATGGAGGCACCAGCGGGAAAACATTTACCTTATGTTTATGATGGAAGACCTTTTGAGCGTACTCAGAGTTCTAAAGCTTCCAATTAGCCTTAAGTATTGCTTGACAGGGTTTATAGAGAGTGTCTATTGTTTTCAAGCTAATAAGCTATAAAAATATAGGAGAAAAGTAATGGAAAATACCATAGGATCAGGGACAACCGAGATGTTTGTCCGAGAAGAATTTAAGCGATTAGATTTAAAGGATAAACGCTTGAACGAACGAGCGAAGAAAATTCTTATGACGATACAAACGAAGTTAGGTAGTTGTATAAGGCGTCTGTTTTTGGATGCAAAAGAAGCTAGGCAAGCCTACGATTTTTTTTAGTAATCCCAAGATTTCGAGGGAAGCATTGCTAGCACCTCATTACCAGAAGACGGTGAAACGTATCCAGGAAAGCGATTCAAGGTACATCTTGGCGATTCAGGATGGCATGCGTTTGAACTATACAAGTCATACAGCAAAAACGGAGCTTGGCCGAATAGGCAAGATGGGTTAAACAGACATGTACGGTCTGATCCAGCATAGTACGTTGTGCGTGACGGATAGGAATGAGCCATTAGGACTCATTGATGTGCAGTACTTTGACTACGACGAGTTGGATAGAAGCGTCCACCATCATCATCGAGAGGTGAAAGATAAAGCGAGTCGTTGTTGGCTTACTGCGCTAAAGAACATGAGACGGCGTGTGGGAGCGACTGAGAAAAAGATCATTACTGTGTCGGATCGGGAAGGAGATTTTTATGAGTTGTTACATACATTAAATGAGGCAAATGAAGACTATGTGATACGTGGTAAGCATGATCGTTATTCAGGAAGAAGCACCGAGACCGAGGCGAAAAGTTAAAGAGTTTATTAGAGAAAGCGGAGGGAAGGGGTGTATTGGATGTGACAATCCAAGAGGTAGATACGAGGGAAATTAAGGAGCTAAGATTAAATTTGAAGGCACTGAGGATTACCTTTCCACCTCCTAATAAAAGCAAGGAGGAAGGGAAGGGAAAAATTGGCTATAAAGCGATTACGATTAATGTGGTTAAAGCGTTTAATGAGGGGCATGAATGGATATTATTAACGAGTTTACCCATTGACACAGTCGGACAAATAAAAGAGATAGTGGAGATATACCGAAGTCGTTGGCATATAGAAGATTACCATAAAGTGTTAAAGACAGGCTATCAAGTGGATGAAGTGTATTTGCATAGTTCACGGCAAGCGATAGAAAATTTTTTAGTTATGGCTAGCTTATCGGCATGTCGTTTATATTGGCTGATCTATATTGGTCGTACAGAGGTAGATATTAAAGCGGATAAACTGTTTGAAGCGTTTGAATGGAAAGCGATATACGTTTTTTTTAAAGAAAAAATACCGGAAGAATGCCCGGCATTATCTGAAGTCATCTTAAGGATTGCTCGTTTAGGTGGTTATAAATCCAAGAAGAAGGCGTCAAAACCTGGAATAAAGACATTATGGATAGGGTATCAACAATTTACAATAGCTGCCCAAATGTACAGGAATATGTCAAGCTTAACTTAAGGCTAATTGGAAGATTATAAAGGCAGGATGACACAACACCATTATGAACAATTATTAGTTGAAAGAGGGCAATTAAATCATGATTGGGATGGGCAACCTGCAATAGGTTATGATATTGATTCCTTGGATTATGAAGAAATACGTAATACCATACGAGATGGTGTAAATAAAAATCGTATCGCGGTAGAAGTGCTCAATTACAATATAAAACAGATGCTACGTTATTTAGAATTATTTGATAATGGAAAAATAACTAATGCTGCAGTAGTTTTATATGCAAAAGATGTTGAACCCCGTTATTCGCAGTGCTTGATAAGGATGACAAGGTATAGGGGTCTTGACAAACTAGCTAACTTTATGGATAGCAAGCATGTTTATGGTAATGCTTTTCATATTTTATCAGAAGCAAATTATTTTACGATGCGACATCTTCCTGTCGCCAGCTTCTTTGAATCAGATAAATTTGAACGTATTGACAAACCAGCTTTGCCAGTGTAGATGGCTTTCAAAACCCGCGTAAAAGCAGCGCATACCTAAACCGCATATAATAACCCGCCACAATCGCCATTCCGGCAAAGTTTACAATTTAAGATTAGTTTAAGGTTGCAGAAACAATGTGACAACTTCGGAAAATTTCGGTAGAAAGGTTGGGCCGGTGAGAAAAATGAACGAAAGAACGGCAGCAGTTACATTGACCTGACAGTCGACTGTTACCATTAGCACACGACCCGAACAAATTATCCTAATTTATTCGCATAAAGTCCAGCTTTAATCTCATCTCATCGGCACAAAACGTGGATGAAGAAAAGTGCTCGTTTGTTTACATGTCTGCTTTGCCGCTCTCAAGTCATTATTTGTAGTGACTGTGACAGAGGCAATATTTATTGCGGAACAAACTGTTCACAGCCAGCTCGTGTGCACTCGCTTCGTATGGCGAACCAGCTCTACCAAAAAAGTTTCCGTGGCAAACAAAAACATGCTGAGCGTCAGCGGCGTTATCGTGCGCGTAAAAATAAAAAAGTGACGGATCAGGGTTCCCCTGCACTACCCACCAATGATTTACTACCTCGCGTGCCAAATGAACGCACAACTACTGTTAACGTGTGTAATTTTTGTGGCAAATCGTGCTCATTGTTTATTCGTACCGGATTTTTAACGAATATTCCCATGTTAAGCCGTATTTCCGTTCATCTTGGGCGATACAAACCAAAATAAATTTATGAGGAGAATTGTTTTATGGCTATATCAGCCGAGTTAGAAGCAAAAATCATGCGTTACTATCACGTAGAAAAATGGCGAATAGGAACGATGGCGCGTCAATTAAACATACACCACAGCGTGGTGAAAAGGGTATTGTCTCAAGCAGGAATTTCTCAAGCAAATTTTATAAAACGAAAATCGCTTATAACAGATTACCTGCCATTTGTCCTTGAGACACTTGAAAAATATCCAACGTTAACGGCAAGTCGTTTATACGACATGGTTTGTCAGCGTGGTTATAGTGGTGGGGTTGATCATTTTCGGCATTTAATTTCTCTCTATAGACCACGCCGTATAGCAGAAGCATATTTACGCCTTAGAACATTGTCTGGCGAACAAGCTCAGGTTGATTGGGGACATTTTGGTTATGTCGACATTGGCAAGGCAAGGCGACCATTAATGGCTTTTGTGATGGTGCTCAGTTTTTCAAGAAAAATATTTTTACGTTTTTATTTAGATCAGCGAATGGCTAATTTTCTTCGTGGACATGAGGCGGCATTTACTGAATGGAACGGTGTCCCGCGCGTTTTATTGTACGATAACCTAAAAAGTGCAGTGCTTGAGCGTCAAGGAGATGCCATTCGTTTCCACCCCATCTTATTAGAATTTTCTGCTCATTATTGCTTTGAACCACGCCCTGTTGCTGTTGCACGCGGCAATGAAAAAGGACGAGTGGAACGAGCAATCCGTTATGTCCGTGACAATTTTTTCCCCGCGCGAGAATGGAAAACAATAGAAGAACTGAACCATCAAGCGACAGAGTGGTGTCATGGTGTGGCGGCGAATAGACCGTGTCCTGAACATCCTGCCTTATCGGTTCGTGATGTTTTTTTAGAGGAACAACCAACATTATTTAGACTGCCTGATAACCCTTACCAAACGAATGAAAGACAGGAGGTTAAGGTAGGGAAAACCCCTTATGTACGTTTTGATTTAAATGATTATTCGGTACCGTATACTCATGTTCGTCGTGTGCTGACCGTGTCCGCCACACCCACTCAGGTTTTTATTTTAGAGGGTGCTCATATTATTGCAGAACACGAACGGAGTTACGACAAAGGCTGTCAAATTGAACAAGAAATTCATATCCAAGAATTGGTTGCGATGAAGAAACATGCTCGCCAACACCGAGGGCAAAATCGATTAACACATGCTGTTCCGTCGAGCGTTACACTACTGACTCAGGCAGCAGAACGCGGCTATTCGTTAGCATCCATCA
>CAVZRN010000023.1:0-9735 GCA_963777715.1 uncultured Gammaproteobacteria bacterium | reverse complement strand
CGCGAAGCTAATACCCATGCTCAAGCCAAGCTGGGATGAGGGGGAATTTTTATTTTATGCCGCAGACTTGGAAATTCTGCATGGGTAAAAAATAATAGCTTTCGCTTCTAGTATTTTCTTTAAGCTCCTTCAGCATTTTATCCCACTCTATTTTGGTAATTTCATGGGATGATAAAAAAGCATCTTCGGCTTCTTGCATAAACATCGGCCATATCATTTTTTGCGATTCCTTTAGCAACACCGGCTGAATGGTTTGCACCTGAATGTCTTTTAAATTTAATTTTTTAAATTCCGTGTATAGTCGAAGTCCAATATCGTAATCTAACCCTTTGTTTCTAGCAATTTTATAGGCAAGTTCCACAGCATCGTTAAAAGCTTTTGAATGGGGGTAAGATCGGGCTGCTGCTAAATTTTGTTCATCACAGGCCAAAATACCTTGCGGCTTGACCCGTTCGTACATTTTTTGCAGTGCTTTAGCGGGTTCGCCTACGTGCTGTAACAAGAAGCGGGAAAACACTAAATCAAATTGCGTAGTCAGTTCATGCAGATCAAATATTGAAAGCGCCTTGAATTCTACGTTTTTTATTTTCCTGGCGTGGGCTTGTTGTTTGGCTACTTCAATTTGCTCAGAGCTAATATCTACGCCAATTATCCTTCCTTGATCGCCTAATTGTTCAGCGATCCAACAGGTTGTATTACCCGTTCCACAACCAACTTCAAGTACCTGTAAATTAGATGATAACCCGATTTTTGTTAAAAATTCTCGGGTATATGGTCGATAAATTTCATCTAATATACGTAGTCTATCCGCAGCCTGGCTGCCCACTTTGAGCACGTATTCATTGGGCTTACTCATTAGGTTTTCCTTATATTTACACGATAGCGAGTGGCGCGGCCTTCGCCCACCCTGGTAATTTTCTGTAAATTCAGCAGTTTCTTGATACAGGCTTCCACAGTGCGCGGTGGAAAGCCCATAGCATCAATTGCTTCTATGCGACTAAATGTTTTTTCTGGTTGTTGACTTACCCAATGCCACAATTCAAGCTGCTTTTCAGAAAGTAGGTAATCGATATTATCGCCGGTAAGAATATTAAGCGCCTGCCTGGCTTGCTCGCGAACGATGCTAAGGAAATATATTATCCAGACGCTAATATCTTCCCGCTTCGATTTCCAACTCGACTGCGCCTTGCTGAGCGCCAGGTAATAATCCGCCTTACGAGCTTCAATTAAATGCTCGTGCGACACTACTGAAACGAATTCATATCCGGTTTGCAACAACATTAAGTTAGTGAGTAATCGGCTAGTTCTGCCGTTGCCATCTTGAAACGGATGGATGGCAAGGTATTCAAATACAAAATTGGCAATCAGTAGTAACGGATGCTTGAAGTTGCGTGTCTTGGCTTCCGTATGCCAGGCAACTAATTCCTGCATTTCCTTCGGCGTTAAGTGCGGCGGAGTGGGATCAAAAATAATGCCTACCACGTTGCCTTTTCGGTCTTTTGCTTCTACACGGTTCGGCCCAAATTTATATTGACCACGATGGCGTTCGTCCTTTTCGCTGTATTTCAACATGTCGCGATGCAGTTGCAGTATAGTAGATTCTTTCAGCGGAATATCCGCATAGCTATCGAATACTAGTTCCAACACTTCAAGATAGCCAGCAATTTCTTGTTCATCACGGGTTTTGAATTTACGGATGCGAAGATTTTTATAGAGTGCTTCTACTTCACTGTCAGTGAGTTTATTGCCTTCGATACGGTTCGATGCGCCGGTGGAGGTAACGATGACTGAGTGAGTGAGGCGTTCAAGGGTTTGCGGCAATATTTTGCTGGTGATTTTCCAACTGTTTTTGACAGCATCGATTTCAGCAATTATACTGAAAACCTGCTCAATCACACTTGGCTTCAGGTTTAGCCGGGCAGTTAATCTGTCTTCTTCAAAGCGCATAAAATCTCACCTTTAGTTATGTGAGATTATGTGAGATTATGTGAGAAAAAGCAATCCCTACCCCCTGGAAAGACGCAGATACCTATGACTGAACTAAAACCCATCCAACGCGCGTTAATCAGTGTATCCAACAAGACCAATGTGGTTGACTTCGCGCGGGCATTACACGCGCACGGTATCCACTTACTTTCCACCGGCGGCACGGCGCAATTATTGCGCCAGCACGGCATTCAAGTGCAGGATGTGTTGGAATACACCGGCCATCCTGAAATCATGGGCGGTCGCGTGAAAACCCTGCATCCGAAAATTCACGGCGGGTTATTAGGCCGACGCGGGATTGATGATGAAGTGATGATGCAGCATGATATTGGTAACATTGATCTGCTGGTGGTGAATTTATATCCGTTTGCTGAAACCGTGCAAAAAGCCGATTGTGAGTTAGACACTGCGCTTGAGCAGATTGATATTGGCGGACCAACCATGCTACGTGCGGCAGCGAAAAATTTTACTGCGGTGACAGTACTAACCAATCCAGATGATTATGGCGTTGTATTGCAGGAACTCACCACCCATCATGGCAAGACCACATTAGAAACACGGTTCCGCTTAGCGCAGAAAGTGTTTACCCACACGGCTGAATACGATGCACACATTGCTAACTATTTAAATCGTATGCACCTGGATAACGCCCGCGATGAATTTCCGCAAAGCTTGACGCTGCAATTTCATAAAAAGCAGGATTTGCGCTATGGTGAGAATCCCCATCAAAAGGCGGCGTTTTATATTGAAGCCAATCCAGGCAGCTGTAGTGTCGCAACCAGTCACCAACATCAAGGTAAGCCACTGTCGTTTAATAATATCGTCGATACCAATGCTGCGCTGGAGTGCGTGAAATTATTCGGTCACACACAAGCTTGTGTGATCGTAAAGCATGCTAATCCATGCGGGGTGGCGCTGGCAGACACGCAATTAGCCGCCTATCAACGCGCGTTTGCCACCGATTCGGTCTCTGCGTTTGGCGGTATTTTGGCGTTTAATCAGCCGTTGGCGGCAGAGACTGCCAAGGCGATTATCGATATGCAATTTTTGGAGGTATTAATTGCGCCAGCCATCGATGCAGAAGCATTAGCCATCTTGGCGCAAAAACCCAATGTACGCGTGTTAAGCAGCGGCGTGTGGGAAGATGGTCAGCCCGCGCTGGATTACACCCGCGTTAATGGGGGGTTGTTGGTGCAAGAACGTGACAATATTGTGTTGTCACCGAAGGATTTAACCATCGTGACGCGGCGCGCGCCGACGGTGCAAGAATTTAATGATCTATTGTTCGCATGGGAAGTGGCGAAATGTGTGAAATCCAATGCCATTGTGTATGCCAAGAATCGCGCCACCATCGGCATTGGCGCAGGCCAAATGAGTCGGGTATTTAGCACCATCATTGCGGGACTAAAGGCGAACGATGCCGGCCTGGAAGTGAATGGTACGGTGATGGCGTCAGATGCGTTCTTCCCATTTCGCGATAGTATTGATACTGCGGTAAAAGCCGGCATCACAGCGATTATTCAACCCGGTGGCTCAATCCGTGATAATGAGGTGATACAGGCAGCGAATGATGGCGGCATTGCGATGGTGTTTACCAATATGCGGCATTTTAGACATTAGATTTGAATAAAAAAGATTAAAATATTTGACGCAGAGACGCAAAGACGCAGAGAAAAACATAAAACATAAAAAACACAAAAAAATATATTTAAAAAAATTATTTTTTTATTTTATTTTTATCTTTTAATCTTTATTTTTTGTTTTTTAATCTTTTCTCTGCGTCTTTGCGTCTCTGCGTCAAATCTTTTTTCTTTTTTCTTTTTTCTTTTACGCGGAAATATGTTCCAATAACGTTAGGTTGCTTTTGATTAGCAAGGATCACATGACCACTGCCACCGAATCACCCCACTTCCAAATGCACTGGAGCGAACTCGGTGACGCTACGTTCGCACCTTCCGAAGCGCCGATGAATTATTTGGCGCCTAAAACGCAAACTTATTACCGCTCTAAGGCATTCGTCAGTCAGGTTGGCATTAACCCATTAGTAGCCGCCAGTTCTTCGTTGTTTTTCCTGGTGGAAAAAATAAAATCATTACGCGAAGCACCCGACATTGAGAAGTTACATGCCGATCTGTTGCATGAAGTAAGAGCATTTGAGCATCAAGCACAGATGCGTAATTACCGTGCCGCAGTCATTTATGCCGCGCGTTATGCGCTGTGTCTATGGATTGATGAGGTTATATTAAATCTGCCATGGGGACAGGCGAGTGGGTGGACCGACCTGCAATTGGTGGATACCAATGAAACTACTCAAGCCAATCCATTCTTCGTGTTGCTGAATCGTTGTCTGCAAGACCCTGCTACCCATATCGACATGTTGGAGTTGTTGTATCTTTGCTTGAGTTTTGGCCTACAAGGCGATTATCGACATAGTGACAACGGGCAATGGCAGTTGATCGAAATACGCGACCATTTATTTGAAACCATTTGCCAACAGCGCGATCAGTTTCCCAAACAGCTGGAAATTAATACCGATACACAAGTAGTACCGCTGACATTTCCCTGGCAAGCACTGGCGCGCCCGTTGCTTGCTGTGGGGACGTTATTAGCTATTATAGGGAGTTACATGGTGCTGGATGCTCAATTAGCCGCATCGTTTAGTACTGCTACGCATGTGCCGGTGACTGCAACTACAGTGGTTGCTGTTTGATCGGTGAACTTCAGTGCCTAATTTGGCCATGGCTTGGTTTCCTTCTCCCCTTGTGGGAGAAGGAAATAAGGAATACTGCTATATTATGAAAAGAACAATCAACCGCCTTGCTAACTGGTTACAAACCTGGTCTGCCCGATCGCAAGCCGACTGGGCGCATGAGTTCAGTCAAGTTAAATTGCAGATATTGCAACAAAGTATCAAGGATGCGCTTCGTTTCTTGCGCACCACACATATTAAAAGGCCCCTTTCCGGTCTTAAACGACACCGCCGCAAGTTACCATGGTATCTGGTATTGGGCGCGGAAAAGGCGGGTAAAACCAGCTTACTGGCGATGAGTGGTCTCAGCTTAGTATCTACTGATAACCAGCCAGTGCAACAAGTAAGCCCCACTGCGCATTGCCATTGGTTTTTCGGCAATGACGCTGTATTCATTGATGTATCTGGCGCCTTATTAGTGTCAGATGCGCCAGAAGATTATTCCTTGTATCTATGGAAAAAATTTGTTGGTTTATTACATCGCCACCGTCGTGCTCAACCCGTCGATGGCTTGGTGGTCTGTATCGATTTGTTAGATTTTCAATATAAAGATTTTGATCAGCGCCGCCTGCATATTGAGATTCTGCGTCACCACATTCAAACGTTTAAGCACAATTTGCCAGTACACGTGATATTCACACGCTGTGATCGCATGCAGGGTTTTACCGAATTTTTCCAGACATTGAGTTCGGAAGAGCGCGAACAGGCATGTGGCATTGCACTGCCACGTATCGATCAACAAAATTTTTCCCAGCAGGTTGAAATTCAATTAAACGCATTTTTACAACGCATCAATCAGCAAATCATTCTAAGGCTACAGCGCGAACGCAATCCAGAAAAACGTAGCTTAATTAAAAATTTTCCGCTGCAATTAGAAGCACAAAAAAGCACTATAGCGCAATTGGTTAGTCAATTACACACTACCAGTCACTGCATTCAAAGCATTTATTTCACGAGTAGCCAACAAGAAGGTATCCAAAACGATGCCCTGGCGCCGTTATCCGCTACGTTTGGACTCCCCAACTTACCCAGTGTTCTTGATCGCCCGCTGCAGAAGAATAGTTATTTTGTGCGTAATGCGCTGAAACGAATTATTGGCGTCAAACATCCTGAGCGAAAATCCCCCCTACCCTCCTTTTTCAACAGGGGGATATTGGCGCAAATGCCAGGCACACGCTTTTATGCGATATTGGCTGGTGTGGTGTTAGTGGCGGCATCGTTGCTACTACCCAGTTATTTTGCTAACAAACACGCCATTGCTGAGGTACAAACGCTGATTAACCACTATCAAGCGTCGGTTGCAGCTGGTGATCAGGGTGATCAGCAAAATGCGTTCGCCTTGACCAATACCTTACGTACCGCACTGGATGAGATATCACATGTTTCTAATCCATTGACACAACTGGTGTTCCATCGCACGCGTGATTTAACTGCACAATTAAATATCTTGTATCAACAAGCCCTGGTAACGCAATTTGTTCCGGCATTGCAACAAGCCTTGGAGACGCAATTACAAAATGCAAATAACACTAATTCACCGGCATTATTTAATACACTAAAAGCTTATTTAATGTTGAGTGATTCCCCACACGTCAATAGAGCATTTATCAATACCTGGTTTGCGCAACTTGCCAAACAATCCATCGGTAATAGCTCGCATAATGCTGCACAAGAGCAACGCTTGTTTATACTAAACGTCAATGCACTGCTAGACCGATCTGTGCCGTTTAAGACTGACCCCAACGTGGTCAATCAGGCGCGCGATATGCTAAACAGTCTACAACCAACTGAATTAGCGTATGCACTGTTGCAAGAGAAATATATTATATCTCCCCACGAATCACCCCTGTATGATCACACGCCACCACTCTACACGGCTGCGTATTTCTCTAGTGTATTTCATAAGGATATCCCAGCTATCGTAATACAGATTACCCAGCAGGATGCGTGGGTATTGGATAACGGCAATGCACCGCCTGAAATAGAAAATTCAATTAGTAAGCAACTATTGGCGGATACACAACAACTGTACAAGGAACGCTATTTAGCGTTCTGGCAAGCGCAATTGGCAGACATCACGGTGCCAACATTTGCGACAGTGCAAGCAGCGCGTGCATTTGCTAATACGCTCGGCACCAATCGCTCAGCATTATTGCAGCCATTGAATACCATTCAAATTAATTTGAAACCATTAACCTCCGATCCTGGCAGTGAAAGAATTGTGGCAGAGCTTGATCAAACGCGTGAATTACTGACTAAGACGCAAATGAATAGTAATACTGCCAAGGCGCTGGACAAATTCAAGATGTATCTGAACACGATGTTGTCATCATCTAATAACGACCAAGCAGTATTAATGGCGGCGCAAGATCGTATGCGCACCAATGGTAGGGACGCCATCAGTCAACTACTTAATGCTGCCAAGACTGCGCCAGCGCCATCGAATCGCTGGTTAAACGCATTAGCCATTAATACCTGGGCGGTGATGTTGCAAACGTCACAGCAACAAATCAATGCGTTATGGGCATCCAGTGTAGTGCCTAAGTATAATAGTATGATTTTGAATCGTTATCCTATTTTCAAGGATGCTAAAACTGATATTGCATTAGCTGATTTTGCCCACTTCTTTGGACCCGATGGCATCGTGGATGGATTCTTTAAGCGCAATCTGGCTGCCTTTGTCGATACTAATTCACTGTATTGGCAATGGAAAAGCGTAGACGGCCTACATTTGAATATTGCCCAAACTACATTAGAAATGCTGAACCGCGCCTATGTGATCCGCCGCATGTACTTTGCCGATAATCAAAAAATACCGCAATTTAAGTTTACCCTCATGCCAACTAACACCGATCTTATCTCGGAAAATGTTACTTTGGCGATTAATACGCAGCGATTGAACTACGCCACCGATTTTCGCCAAGCGCGTAA
Source organism: uncultured Gammaproteobacteria bacterium (assembly GCA_963777715.1). Lineage (GTDB taxonomy): Bacteria > Pseudomonadota > Gammaproteobacteria > JAURND01 > JAURND01 > JAURND01. The sequence goes on along the minus strand of CAVZRN010000023.1, from coordinate 2,069 downwards.
TTTTATCTGGCCAACCAAGCCCAGCGTAGCTTCATTAGAAATCCCCCCTACCGCCCTTTCTCAAAGTGGGGAAGATCAGGGGGGTGATGGCGTAGTGTGGAAGGAAACCGGTGATTGGGCGCTATTTAAGCTGTTAGCCCATGCTGAAATGGCCACATCAGCTAATCCGCGCCTGTATCAATTTGAATTTAAAGTAAATGGTAAACAAATGGTGTATGAGCTGTTGACAGCGAATGCGTTTAATCCGCTGATTCCGGATATTGCTGCGCAGTTTCGCTGCCCGGAGCAATTGTAAAAAATTTAACGCAAAGAAAAGATTAAAAAAGGAAAAGAAGAAAAAATGGTAACTGCTCGCCCATATACCCACCGCACTTTAAATAACAGCTTTTTGTTAAGGATGCGATGGGTATATATATCTATTAGTGTTTCAATATGATAACCATTAAACCATTGACCCATACAACGTTGGCTACCACTATAGAGTTAGCGTGTAGTATTTTCCCTCATGATGACCCAGAAAAAATAGCTCTCTCTTTAACTAGTAACTTAGTGCCTGAGACATTTGAGCAACGCATGGCTAAGTACGGTGCAGCTAACGTAAAGTTTTGGGTTGCTTTAGAAAATAAAAAGGTAGTAGGTTTTGTGGGTTATTATGTGCTACAGACAGACTTCCATGAGGCTGCCTGGTTAAGTTGGTATGGCGTGGCGCCTAATGCCAGGGGGAGGGGATTAGGATTAAGGTTATTAGAAATGGTTATCAGAGAAGTCAAGGCGCTCGGTAAGACCTATCTACGTTTATACACCTCAGCAGAATTTGTTGAAGAAAAGCGGGCGCAGGAAATCTATAAAAAAAGAGGTTTCGTTACATTTGATGGTCATGATTTAAATCGCAAACTTAAACTCCCTGCTAATATTCTTTATTTTCAGTTAGCCTTGTCTTAAGTGGTTTTTTTCTTTTTCCGCTCCGGAAAGTACATTTTGAACCATCAGTATCCAGAAAGAAAGCCGCATAATATCCGTTGCCATAATCCACATCATTGGCAGGTGGATCAACTGCTTTACATTGGCCAATGACGTTAACAAACTGCTCGCAGTATCCCTCTAATGCCACTGAGAAATTCCTGGTTCCCGGATATCGTAGGGTAGGCCCCCTGTGCCTACCCATAGGGACAACCCTCTGTGGTTGCCCCTACGGTATTCCAGGACGACTGCGTCGATTTTTGTCTCACGATTTACCCCCTAATTTTTGCATGTAAAAAATACCCCCTAAAAACTACAGGCAAAAATTAGTCGGTCATCCTGGATTATAAAGCTTCCAATTAGCCTTAAGTATTGCTTGACAGGGTTTATAGAGAGTGTCTATTGTTTTCAAGCTAATAAGCTATAAAAATATAGGAGAAAAGTAATGGAAAATACCATAGGATCAGGGACAACCGAGATGTTTGTCCGAGAAGAATTTAAGCGATTAGATTTAAAGGATAAACGCTTGAACGAACGAGCGAAGAAAATTCTTATGACGATACAAACGAAGTTAGGTAGTTGTATAAGGCGTCTGTTTTTGGATGCAAAAGAAGCTAGGCAAGCCTACGATTTTTTTTAGTAATCCCAAGATTTCGAGGGAAACATTGCTAGCACCTCATTACCAGAAGACGGTGAAACGTATCCAGGAAAGCGATTCAAGGTACATCTTGGCGATTCAGGATGGCATGCGTTTGAACTATACAAGTCATACAGCAAAAACGGAGCTTGGCCGAATAGGCAAGATGGGTTAAACAGACATGTACGGTCTGATCCAGCATAGTACGTTGTGCGTGACGGATAGGAATGAGCCATTAGGACTCATTGATGTGCAGTACTTTGACTACGACGAGTTGGATAGAAGCGTCCACCATCATCATCGAGAGGTGAAAGATAAAGCGAGTCGTTGTTGGCTTACTGCGCTAAAGAACATGAGACGGCGTGTGGGAGCGACTGAGAAAAAGATCATTACTGTGTCGGATCGGGAAGGAGATTTTTATGAGTTGTTACATACATTAAATGAGGCAAATGAAGACTATGTGATACGTGGT
>CAVZRN010000022.1:0-66472 GCA_963777715.1 uncultured Gammaproteobacteria bacterium | reverse complement strand
ATGGCACGGGCAAGATGGCGTCCGGCAGCATCTGCATGGCCATTTTTTCCGCCATTAGTTCCCCCAACAAGCGTGCATAACTGAGTTTCTTATTGAACTTTAAGCCTAAAATAAAATGATCGATTGGCGATTGATAACGAAATAACGCAATTGTGCTATCATACAGTGGTGGATGGTTTAAACAGTGGCCACAGATGCCGTCTTGGGTTAATTCACTGGCACAATGTACACAGGCGTGCTGTTGCCAGGGTAGTTCCACGTAACACGCTGTACATAATGCACCCGATGAAATTTGTTGTCTTAATATTTCTCGGCCACACAGCACACAAATCGGCGGTAATAACCAGTGATATAGTGTTTTTAACCAAGGGCTGTTCATTTAATTTGTTCCTATGATGCTTGATAAGACTGCGATAATTAATGCCTTCCAACGTGCCGCCAGTACCTATGATGCAGCCAGCCTGTTAGCGCGTGAAGTCGGTGATCGCCTGCTGGAACAACTCGATTGGATGCGCATTAAGCCGACACGCATTTTGGACTTGGGCGCTGGCACTGGTTATATTACGCGATTATTAGAAAAGCGTTACCGTAGTGCTGACATTATTGCGCTAGATTTAGCTAGCAACATGTTACAGCACTATCAACCTGATCCCGCACATGCCACCTATCGCATCTGCGCCGATGCAATGCACATACCCCTGGCAAACGCATCGTGCGATCTCATTGTGTCTAATTTAATGCTACCCTGGTGCGAACCATTACCAGAACTGTTTAGTGAAATTCAGCGTGTGTTGACGCCGTCAGGGTTGTTGTTATTTTCCTCGTTTGGCCCCGATGTGCTCGGCGAATTACGCGCCAGTTGGGCTAGTGTCGACGATGCCGCGCACGTGCATTTGTTTCTTGACTTGCACGACGTCGGCGATGCCCTATTACGCGCACATTTTTCTGATCCCATTGTGCAAACTGAGTGGTTGACGCTGACCTATAAAGATGCCAAGACATTGTTTCAAGATTTAAAACATACTGGCGCAACTAACCTGCTGCATGAGCGTCGCAAAACATTAACTGGCAAGCGACGCTTCCAACGCTTCCTGGCGGAATATGACACCTATCGCGATACAGAGGGTAATTTGCCAGCCACCTTTGAGATTATCTATGGACATTGCTGGAAGCTATTGCAACAACCAACGGAGGCTGGAGAGTTTAGAATTGCGGTAGAGGATATTAAAAAATTGTCTTAATTCAACCCTAACTCAGGTTAAATTAGATAAAAATAATCAATTGACTACAAAGGGATGTTGGTTTAATATGCAAATGTTGTATCCATACTCAATTAAAACTTATAAGAGGACTCGTCTTGTGAAAATCAAATATTTAAGTATTCCTACTACATTTTTAGCTACCGCCCTGGTTGTAAGTACTGCCTCAGCTTGCCCAATGGCTAATTTTTTAAATAAATTATTCCATGTCGATCCAGCCAAGCATGCTTGCCCTCATCCAAATACTGCCTATATAGACAATCAGTCACTAATAAACCAGTCTGCTGGAAACAAGCACTATAAATCCTCCCAAGCCTAACAGCATACCTTCCTAACCTTCCCCCGCTGCGGGGGAAGGAATCCTTGACGTGGCTAGTGCCAGCTCCTTCCCCCGCTTGCGGGAGAAGGTTAGGATGGGAGTCTATGACTTGTGTATAAAACTATGCCATGAGTAATGGGGTTTTACGACACAATGAATAATTGTTACTATGCTTTTTCTTTCCAAGGAGGATCAACATGTCAATCAATCAACCCCCTGTAATCGCAAATTATGAACCCTGGCCTGCGTTGCCCTATCAGGAATTTGCTGCTACCGCGCATCTGCTGCATATGAGTTTACAAGTGATTGGTAAGCTTAGGCTAACTGCTCCGTTTCAACCGCACTGGGACCATGTTTCGCTGCTGATGACAGCAACTGGTCTGACTACCGGCCCGATTCCTTATCGCGATAGTGAATTCATGGTAGATATTGATTTTATTAATCATCAATTGCGGTGCAAAACGGCTTGGGGACAGGAAGATGGTTTTGCGCTCGCCACCCGATCAGTGGCGGAATTTACTGCATTGTTTTTCGCCACTTTAAAAAAGGTTGGCATTGAAATCACTATCAACACCAGGCCACAAGAAGTCGCCAATCCCATCCCCTTTGAACAAGATACACAACAACGCCCCTACGATGCTACACTGGTCAATGCCTGGTGGCGTATTTTACTCAGCTCGCGACAAGTGATGGAGCGTTACCATGCTCGCTTCCTTGGCAGGACACCAGAAATTGGCTTCATGTGGGGTACTTTTGACCTACGCGACGTACGCTACAACGGTAAGCCCATTAATAACGATAGCAACCAAATGGGGTTTATCACCCGCAACGCCATGGATGCAGAGATGGTTGAGGTGGGTTGGTGGCCAGGCGATGCCACCTATCCTCGCCCCACCTATTTTTCTTTTACGTATCCACACCCCGCTGGCATAGAGAACGCCAGAATCCAGCCAGATAACGCACGCTGGAGTCCGGAGAAAAAAGAATTTATTTTGCACTATGACGATATTCGCAACAACAAGAATCCAGACGACGATTTATTGGCATTTTTTGAAACGACTTATCAGGCGGGAGCAGAACTAGGCCATTGGGATCCAAAATTGATTGGCCCTGGGAAACCTGTTTAAACTACTTTCACATACTATTCCGAAATTACACTGCCAGACATAATATTTATTAAAATTTCCTCTCTCTCGCCGTCAGGTGGATCCAGCTCGACCACCACTGTTTTTTCTGTAATCTCTAAAATTTTAAGATCATCAGCATAAGCCCAATCATACTTTCTTTTCCAGAGTACTTTATTCCAGTTAATTGCAGAGATACCTTCATCATCAATAACTAGCATAATAGCTCTATATGAAGATACTTCCGTTGTTAAATAGGGAGAAATATTTCCTTTATTTTGCGTATTGTCAAAGAATACTTCTTTGTAACAGCTATGATCTAAGAATTTCTTTTTTGCAATATCAAATCGATAAACATTCCCGTTTGCATTTATTACAATAATACGCTTTGCTTCTTCAATGAAAAATTGGCGTTGGTTTTTGAAGCTTTTGCCGGCACAACATATTATGTAATAAGGCTCTGAATAATCAGTTATAACTTCTAATCTTATATCTTCGATATTACCTAAAAAACGCGCCTGGTAATCCTCTTTATATTTTTTTAGTTCAGCATCAGACCAACCACCATAATAGATATCGTGATTAACTGGGATCTCGTCTTTATCAATAATTTTAATTTCTAACATTCACAAAACCACAAGCACCTAAGAATTATTTTCGGAAACTGCTTGCGTTATAGCTTCATCCATTTCTTTTATAGAGAAATGTGGCCTACTTTTAAGTATAGTTGAAATCTATGCAAATTAGAAGTTTAACTTCTAATTTACATATATTTATGGGCAGCCTGCCCTTAGGGTGACCGCAAGGGTTGCCCCTACGATAGGTTTTGTATAAGGTGTGTGCTGGGTTTGAGATGTCGCAGGCTGGACACCCTCATGTCCGATAATCCGATCAGAAAGGAAGCATTATATGAAAAAAAACCAGATCGCACGTCGTATCATAATCAGCTGTAAAACCAATATCGGCGATGTTATCGTGACCCTGCCGATGGCTGGGCTGTTAAAAAAACACTGGCCGGGTTGCAAAATTATTCTGTTAGCCAGGAATTATGTAAAAGATCTGATCCCATGCTGTGTTGATATTGATGAATTTCTGTCCATCGACGACCTACTCAATGCCGAGGAAGAAGCTGCCATTCAACTGCTGAAATCCGTCCATGCTGATTGTTTTATTCATGTAACGCATGATAAAAAAATTGCTCGTTGGGTGAAAAAAGCCGACATAGCGATGCGTGTTGGTACGGTGAGACGGTGGTACCATTTCCTCTATTGCAACCGTATTGTCTGGACCAGCCGTCGCAGCCACCACAAACATGAGGCACAATTGAATGTCAGGATGTTATCTCCGCTCAATATCCCTCAGCATTATTCTGGCGAACAGCTCATCCACCATATCCGCGTATCACCTAAAACCTCAGCGCCGGAAGCGCTATTAGAAAAATTAGCCACAGACCGTTTTAATTTAGTGATTCACCCCGGCACCAACGGTCATACCAAGGAATGGCCAATCACGCATTTTCAACAATTAATCGCCACATTGCCTAAGGAGCAATTTAATTTATTTTTAACGGGCGCTGCCAAGGAACTCGAACAATTTAAAGCGACATTAATTGAGCCTTTTCCGCATATCCATAATTTAATGGGAAAAATGACGTTGGCAGAATTGGCTGGCTTCCTTGCCGCTTGTGATGGTATCTTGGTCGGTAGCACTGGACCTGCACATTTAACCGCGGCGTTGGGGAATCGCACCTTAGCATTATATCCCGCCCAGGTCGGCCGCAACCCCAGGCGCTGGCGACCTCTTGGAGTTCGGGCGCATTACCTGGTCGCCCCCGGCATTTGCCCCTTGTGCGCAAAGACTCCTAAAATAATTACCGACAATATACCCGGTTGCACCTGCATGGCTGCACTGCCTGTGGCAAAAGTGAAACAGGTGTTGGATAATTGGCGCGATGAGAAAATAGCTGCTGGTGCAGGGCAAACACATCTAAATTTCTGTTGACTTTACTTGGCATATAACCATCCAATTGTCATCCCCGCCGCTCGTAGCTGACCAGAAGCTACCAACAGGATAGCGGGGAACCAAGACCCAACTTAACAACAGCTAGGTTTTTAGTATCAAAAGGCTTGATTTTTGGGTTCCCGCTGTCTTGTTTAATGCTTTTAATAGACTACGAGCGGCGGGAATGACAACCGGAGAGTTGCACGCCAAAAGTCCACAATCCCAAACGTGATTACTATAGTAAGATATCTGGGTTTTAATATGATCAAATTCGATATTATTATTATCGGCGGCGGTATTAGTGGCCTCACGCTGGCTAACTTATTAGCCAACAGTGAATTGAACATTGCCCTAGTCGATCAACAAGCGCCGCCAACGTCTGGATTAATGCAACCAGCGGATGCGCGTGTCAGTGCGATTAATCACGCATCGCAAGCCATTTTCGCAACCATTGGCATTTGGCCTGCGATGCAGCAATTACGCGTCAGTGATTACCACACCATGCGCGTGTGGGACGCTAACAGTCCTGCAACGATTACTTTTGACCGCACTGAATTAGCGCAACCTTCTTTAGGGCATATCATCGAACACAGTGTCATGCGTCAAACATTGTGGCAACGTTTAACGCAACACCCCAATGTGCATTTATATCACTCAACGCAGCCGCAACGACTCACTACACAGACAAACCGTATCACGGTACAACTAAGTAATAACGATAGTATTACTGCGCAACTTGTCGTGGGCGCAGATGGTATTCAATCTTGGGTGGCGCAACAAACAGCGCTGTGCAGTGATAAAATAATCGGCGATGAATATGCTATCATCGCGACGTTACAAACCGAACATCCGCATCAACACACGGCCTGGCAGCGTTTTCTATCCACCGGACCCGTGGCATTATTACCACTGACCGATCCACATCTCGTTTCCTTAGTTTGGTCGACAACCACCGCAGACGCAGCGCGCTTAATGGAATTACCGGTTGCTGCATTTAATGAATCCGTCACCCAGGCAACAGAAAATGCACTGGGCGCGATGCAAGTATGCGACCAACGCCATCGATTTCCCTTGCTGCGTCATCATGTAGCACAGTACGTAAAACCACACATCGCATTAATAGGTGATGCAGCACACAGCATCTTACCACTCGCTGGTCAGGGTATGAATTTGGGATTATTAGATGCAGCGTGTTTAGCACAATCCATACAAGATGCGCTGGCGGCAAAACGTGAATGTTACTCTTTAGCCGTGTTGCGTCGTTATGAACGTTGGCGCAAGGGTGAAAATTTGGCGATGTTGCATAGCATGGAAGGTTTCCAGCGCTTATTTAGCAATACCACCGAAATAACCCGATATGCGCGTCATGTTGGTTTTAGCGTAACACAATGCTTGCCCTGGCTAAAAAAATATTTTATGCAACGCGCCGCTGGATTGCGTGGGGACTTACCTGTTTCTGCTATTTCGTGAACCGCCCGTGCCAGCTAACGGGCGGTTCTCGAACAAACGGGCGGTTCTCGAACCGCCCCTACAGCTGTAATATGATTGATTTTTTTTGCATAAACGATTACAGTGTTCACTATATCGCTGTTATTGAGACAATTTTGAACAATTATTAACGCATTACTAAATTTAAATTATTTATTTTTATACTGGAGATTACACTATGTTAAAAAAATCCGTCATCACAGCTACTGTTAGTGCCGCTGTATTAAGCATGAGCGCCACCGCATTTGCCGGCTCCTACGACTCTTACGGCTCTTATAATTCTGCACCTGCGTTCAACGCTACTTCCGATGCCGGCTTTGTCATCGGCGTGCAAGGAGGTTATGGCAATACTCACTGGGATAATGTCGCGGGTCTTGGCTCCTCCAGCATCTTCTCAGTTAAAGACACCGGTTTTGCCGCACGCGGCTTCGTAGGTTACGATTTTAATAAATGCTTTGGTTTGGAACTAGGATACACCCATCTGCCAACAACCAAGATCACATGGTCTATACCCGATACTTCAGGTACTCTTAACATCAGCAGCTATGGTATTGACTTATTAGGCAAAATTTCATTACCTGTAACTCCGGTATTTAAAATTTACGCTAAGGCTGGCCTGGGTTACTTACATGCCTCTAGTAGCGGCCTTGATAACTTTGATGGTGACAACAATGGCAGTGGCAGCAGCAAGCATTTGGGCCCTGCCTACGGCGTTGGCGCTTCGTATGAGATCATCCCGAACCTGGCTATTGACGCCACCTGGTTACGTTACAGCGGTCAGAACAATCAAAATTCCAGCAACTATATTCCAGATGCCGATGTAGGATTGATTGGTCTTTCTTATAAGTTCCCAACCCAGGCTTAATGAATGATTCACGTTAAAAAGGCGGGCATCCCCGCCTTTTTATTGCATGGTGCAAAGCACCTGGGAGCGCGGGCAGCTTGCCCGCATGTGTGCCAATGGCTTAAATGCGGGCAAGCTGCCCGCGCTCCCAGGTGCTTCCAGCCAAAAAATGGGTTTCGCGAGTAGTTACAGAGTTGTGGGTAATAGTCCTAAACTTGCTGGGAAGGGGGTATAACTTTTTTATTGCCCTGTCTTTTTTGCACAAAGTACGTATAATATGCACACTGCTAAATGACCTGATTTCTCAATTATCCATGCTCATGACCAACCCCTCTCCCGCCCTACTCGCCCTTGAAGATGGCAGCTTATTTTACGGCATATCGATTGGGGCGCCCGGACAAACTGTTGGGGAAGTGGTATTCAATACTGCGATGATGGGGTATCAAGAAATCTTGACCGACCCCTCCTACGCCAAACAAATCGTCACCCTCACTTGCCCACATATTGGCAATGTCGGCGTTAACCCAGAAGATTGCGAATCTAACCAAGTATGGGCAGCAGGTCTAGTCATCCGCGATTTATCGCTGCTGGCCAATAATTGGCGTATGCAGCAACCCCTGGCGGAATACCTGCAACAAAATAACATCCAGGCCATTGCTGATATTGATACCCGCCGCCTGACCAACCTATTGCGTGAAAAAGGCGCATTGAATGGTTGCATCATGGCCGGAGCTATTGATGAATCGGAAGCCTTGACCGCTGCACGCAGTTTTCCCGGGCTAAATGGCATGGACTTGGCTAAGGAAGTTAGCACTAAAGCTCCCTATACCTGGAAACAAGGCGCCTGGCGTACCGAGGGTGGTTATGCTGACATAGACCCACCTACCACTGCCCCGCATGTGGTTGTGTATGATTACGGCGTTAAATACAATATTCTACGTTATCTGGTGGCGAGTGGGTGCCGCGTTACCGTTGTCCCCGCGCAAACTTCCGCGCAGGCTGTATTGGCGCTATGCCCCGACGGCATCTTGCTCTCAAATGGCCCGGGCGATCCTGCTGCGTGTGATTATGCCATCACCGCCATACAACAACTATTACAGGCTAACATCCCTATATTTGGTATTTGTTTGGGGCATCAACTACTTGGCCTCGCCTGTGGCGCAAAAACAGTTCAAGATGAAGTTTGGCCATCATGGCGCAAATCATCCGGTGCAAGATCTCACCACCGGGCGCATTATGATTAGCAGCCAAAATCACGGATTCGCCGTGGAGGAAGCTTCCCTACCTGCGACTCTTAAGGCCACGCACCGTTCGTTATTTGACGGCAGCTTACAAGGCATCGCGCACACCTCTATGCGCGCGTTCAGCTTCCAGGGCCATCCCGAAGCCAGCCCTGGCCCACAAGACGTGGAGGGGTTATTTGCTGAGTTTATGCAGTCTATGCAGTACAAGACTACCAACAAATCCAGCGGCGCCGAGGTTACGGCGAGCTGAGTAGGGATTTTTAAAAACCAGGTAAAATGACCACTTCTAACCCCACCATCCACGGCACATTGTACATCCTCACCGCCCCTTCCGGTGCTGGAAAAACCACGCTAGCCGAAGGCGTGATCACCGCATCCGACCATTTGCAACGTTCCATTTCTTATACTACCCGTCCGATTCGACCCGGCGAGGAAGGTGGCGTGCATTATCAATTCGTCACCGAGGCTGCGTTTAAAGACATGGTGGCGGCAAACGCATTTTTGGAACATGCCTGTGTACATGGTTATTACTATGGCACGCCACGACAATACGTGGAGGAACGTTTAAGCGCCGGCATAGACATTATCCTGGTGATTGATTGGCAAGGCGCACGACAGGTACAGCAAAATTCGTCTGATGTGGTGAGTATCTTTGTCCTGCCACCTTCGCAACAGTTATTGCGACAACGCCTAAGTATGCGCAAGCAAGACAACGCGACAGTCATTGAACAACGCCTGGCGGTTGCTGCCAGCGAGGTAGCGCACTATACAGAATTTGATTACCTGATTGTTAATGATGTACTCGAAAATGCCCAGCAAGAGCTACTCACCATCGTGCGCGCACAACGTTTATCGCGAGAAAAACAAGCCCTCCGTTATGCAAAATTACTGGCGGAATGGCTAAAGAAGCGGTAGAATAGACTTGTTTCAAGACCGTCGTCTTTTGTCTTTCTGCGGCGTTCCGCTCACGCTTCCGATGCTCATTTAAACCCAAGTAAATTGCGCTTCGGGTCGTTCGCGCGCCTTGCAGAAAAACAAAATACTTGGTTTTGAAACAAGTCTGATTTACTATGGTCTTCTTTATAAAAAAATCACGAGATTGAGATATGGCGCGTATTACCGTTGAAGATTGCTTAATCAAAATTCCCAACCGTTTCGAATTGGTGATGGTCGCTGCAAAACGCGCGCGCCAGCTAGAGATGGAAGGGGCAGAATCCACGCTGCCCTGGGAACACGACAAGGCCACTGTGGTTGCCCTGCGCGAAATTGCCGACAATATAGTCAATGTCGACATCCTTGATTCCAATGATCCTAACCCTAAAGCCATCAGGACGCTAGATACCTATCAGCATCAGGACTCTGACGGCAAGCATGACTGAGATGTGGCGTAGTGAGGTTATTTAAAAAATTTCTCGACAAATTAGACTACTTTCCACCTGATTCCATCGAGAAGATTACCCAGGCGTACAATCTCGCTGCGGAAGCACATAAAACACAAAAACGCCATTCTGGCGAACCCTACATCACCCACCCCTGGCCGTTGCCTCCATCCTGGCCGATATGCGTATGGATGCGCAAACGTTAATGGCTGCATTGTTACATGACGTGATTGAAGATACCCCGGTTGAAAAAGCCACCATCGTAAATCAGTTTGGCGAAACGGTGGCCGAATTAGTCGATGGCGTTAGCAAATTAACCCGTATTGAATTTAAGGATAAGGCAGACGCGCAGGCGGAAAATTTCCACAAAATGGTGCTGGCCATGTCACGCGACATCCGCGTGGTGATCATTAAGTTGGCCGATCGCCTGCATAACATGCGCACTCTCGGCGTATTACCGCCACCCAAGCGCCGCCGTATTGCCAAAGAAACACTAGAAATCTACGCACCCATCGCCAATCGCCTCGGCATGCATACGATATTCATTGAATTGGAAAATCTCGGCTTTATCACCATGTATCCCGAACGTTATCGGGTATTGAAAGAAACCGTACATCGCGCACTCGGCGACCAAAAGAAAATCATGCACCTGGTGGACAAAACCTTACGCGAAGGGCTTACCCGCCATCACATTACCTCGGCTGAAGTCATCGGACGCGAAAAAAATCTCTATAGTATTTATAGCAAGATGCGTACACGGGGATTATCCTTTAAAGAAATTACCGACGTGTATGGTTTTCGTATCCGGACTGATTCCATCGACAACTGTTATCGCATCCTGGGCGTCGTACACAGCTTATATAAACCGTTGCCGGAAAAATTTAAAGACTACATCGCTATCCCTAAGGCTAATGCCTATCAATCGCTACACACCACCTTGTTCGGCCCCTGGGCATGCCGATTGAAGTACAAATCCGTACGCATTCCATGGATCAGTTAGCCACCAGCGGTATTGCTGCACACTGGTTGTATAAATCTGAAGATAGAACCGCCGACGAAGCGCAATTACGCGCGCAACAATGGGTAAAAAATTTATTGGAGATGCAGCAAAAAACTGGCAGTTCACGCGAGTTTATTGAAAACGTTAAAATCGATTTATTCCCTGATGAAGTGTACGTATTCACACCCAAGGGAAAAATCATGGAAATGCCACGCGGGGCGAGTATTATTGACTTCGCTTATGCCGTCCACACCGATATCGGTAATACGTGTGTCGCTGCTAAAGTAGATCGTCAACTGGCGCCACTCTCTACCGTCCTTGCCAGCGGACAAACCGTAGAAATTATTACCTCACCGAACAGCAAACCTGCGACTTCCTGGCTGGATTTTGTCGTGACTGCACGCGCACGCAGCGGTATTCGCCATTTTCTCAACACGCAACGCCGCAAGGAATCGATTACATTAGGTCGGGAATTACTCAATAAAGCGCTGAAACAATTGTCATTATCGTTAAAAAAAATATCGCCACAAACCTTGCAGAAGGTGATTCAGGCAGCCATGTTGAAATCCCTGGATGACTTATTAGAAGACATCGGTCTTGGTAATCGTTTAGCCATCCTGGTAGCACATCAATTGGCCGAGAATACACCCATGGATAGCATGGGCGGTGAACAAACTATCGAAGCAGAAAAACCGTTAATTATCCGCGGGACTGAAGGCATGGTGCTACACTTTGCATCGTGTTGCTACCCTATCCCTGGTGACTCTATCGTCGGCATTCTCGCCGCTGGCCAAGGGTTAGTCATTCACATTGAGGATTGTTCACGCATTAGACGGCTGCGCAAACATGCAGATAAATGTATTTCGGTTTCCTGGTCAAAGACTATTAGCGATGAATTTATTGCAGCATTAGTAATTACCGTGGTCAATCAACGCGGCGTACTGGCGAAGTTGGCGCAAACCATTGCCGACGCCGATGCCAATATTGACGATCTCGCTATCGTCGAGCGCGATGCACATCATTACAGCGTGATGTTTAAACTCTACGTGCATAATAGAACCCACCTGGCACAAGTGATTCGCAATTTGCATTTGATTAAGAGCGTGATTAAGGTGTTGCGGAAGGTGGTATAAAATTACTGTATTGCCTGGTGTTAGACTTTTTGTTATGGTTAAACTTCATCCATTTGCTGGAAAAACCTTATGTCTCGCTACCTAGACCCCAAGACCGATGTTGTGTTTAAAAAAATATTCGGCGATCATCCCCATCTACTCAAAAGCTTTCTCAATGCGGTGCTGCCGCTACCTGAAGATGGGTTGATTGATACACTGGAATACCTATCCTTTGAGCAAGTCCCAACCATCCCTGCCTTTAAATCCACCGTGGTGGACGTGCGTTGCACCGATCAACAAGGCCGCGTGTTTATCGTGGAGATGCAAATTCAATGGACAAACAGTTTCAAGCAACGCATGCTGTTTAACGCCAGTAAGGCGTATGTGAATCAATTAGACCGGGGTGAAAACTACCATTTACTGCAACCGGTATATGGGCTGGGGCTGATCAACACCACGTTTGATCCTGATGAAGATCATTGGTATCACCATTATAAAATCGTAAATGTAAAGAAACCACGGGCAGAAATTAAAGATTTACAATTAGTATTTATTGAACTGCCTAAATTTAAGGCCAAGAATTTTCCGGAAAAGAAATTGCAGGTATTGTGGCTGCGTTTTATGGCGGAACTGAATGAAAAAGCCAACCAAGTGCCAGCAGAGTGGTTAGAGGTGGCTGAAATCAAACAAGCACTCGATCTGGCGGAAGAATCCGCCTACACCCCAGGAGAATTAGCGGCGTATGATCAGTATTGGGATGCGGTCAGCACTGAAAAAACTCTGCTGGGTGATTTTTATGAAAAAGGTATAGTGGTTGGGTTAGAAAAAGGTAGAGAAGAAGGACGAGAGGAAGGACGAGAGGAAGGTATAAGTATTGCTAAATTTGAACTGGCGCGTAAGTTATTAGCCAGGGGCATGGCAATAGAAGAAATTGTCGCCTTGACAGAATTATCAATGGCTGACATCAGAACATTAGCAGAAAATGCCAAGGCTTTGTAAGTACGTCCTATATACCCACCGCACTTTATTGTGCATGATATAGAATTTTTCAATCGGCGCTTGGCAAAGGCACAGTACTTTTTTTCTGATATTGTCAAGGAGGGGATTTGTTTATACGATTCCCAGAAATTCCAATTGCGAACACCCAGGGAATTAAGCAACAAAGAACGTTATTATTTAGCTAGGGAAGACTACGAATATTGGTTTTCCAGTGCTAACAGACTTCTTGAGTAACTGCTCGCCCCCTAAATCAATAAATTTTTAAAAAAACGCTTGACAGATATTTTCACCATTATTTTTCATTTACTTAAACCTCATAAAATCGACTTCATTAAAACGCATATGAAGCTCGTATGGAAGGTTAAAAATCATCCCCCTCCTCAATGCATGGGTTAATGCTTTTTTTTGCACTGTAGCGCCCCTACGAGCGTCTGAAAAACCCATGTTATGATTGTGACAGTTCAATCACATCAGGAACGATGGAATGGGAAGTGTTAATACACAATCTGTACGAGAAGAAGCTGAACGGATAAAATCTGAGTTTCAGCGTATTTCCGCAAATAAAAAACTTGACCCTGAGATTAGCATGCTCATCCAGAGCATGTTCATGCTTATCAATTTGCTTATTGCAATCTTTCTTGAAAAAATAACCAAGAAAAATAATAAAAACTCGAGCAAACCATCTTCGCAAACTGAGAAAGATGAGTCATCCATAACGCACGCAGGGACTAATGGAAAAGGCAAACAGGAATCGGATGCCCTGGCAATGAATACCAGAACCGTAGAAAGTACCCGCATAGTCAACGTTAGCCAGTGTCTTATTTGCGGTCAAGATTTAACGACTGTGCCTTGTGAGCATATCGAGCGACGAACAAAAATTGATATCGTGTTTGAAAAAGTAGTTGAACATGTTGACGCAGAAATTAAGTATTGTGATAACTGCGATTCAACCGTGAAAGGCAAATTTCCACCGGATATGCCAGGCCCTTTGCAATATGGTAATGGGTTAAAGGCGTATATCATCAATTTATTAGTTTGCCAGATGATATCGCTCAATCGCGTCCAAAAATTAGTGAAGACCCTGATTGGAAACGTCATTGCTGAAGCAAGTTTTTTGCAATTCATCTTGCGTCTCCATCTTGCATTGGAGCAATGGGAATCCACGGCAATAGAGAAATTACTAAAAAGCCCTTCCATGAATGTCGATGAGACTTCTTTAAGGGTTGATAAGAAGAATCATTGGATTCATGTTTATTCAGCAGGAGAAATAACGTTAAAATTCTTGCACCGAAGGCGTGGAATTGAAGCAATAGAGGAAATTAATATCATTCCTCGTTACCTTGGCACTATTATTCATGACTGCTGGTCGTCTTATTTATCATACGACAACTGTAACCATGGTTTGTGTGGATCTCATTTCGTTCGTGAACTTACCTGTGCCATAGAATCTAATGAGTATGTCTGGGCGTTTAATTTGAAAGCGCTTCTTCTTGAAACATGCAAAAAAGTTTCAAAAAGGAAAAGGAAACGGCTTACTAAAAGGGAATATGCTAATTTGCAAAAACGATATAGAAACATTCTCACCCGCGGAGAAAAAGAACTCCCTGCCATTCCCCCTAAACCAAATGGAAAGCGTGGCAAAGTTGCAAAATCAGATGCGCATAATCTGTGGGAGCGGTTAAGCAATCATGAATCTTCTGTGCTACTCTTTGCCAAAAAATCTGAAGTTTCTTTCACAAATAATCGCGCGGAAAGAGATTTGAGAATGTCAAAAGTAAAGCAAAAAGTATCCGGTTGCTTTAGGGCTGAAGCGTTATGCAAAAGCATATTGTCGAATTTCAAGCTACGTGCAAACAATGGCAAATAAAGGATATAATCCTTTGGTTGCCATTCAGATGGCGCTAACTGGTAAATTTGACTGAAGAAGGGGGCGAGCAGTTACTTTTAGGTTTTATCTTTTATGTTTTCCTCTGCGTCTCTGCGCCTCTGCGTCAAATCTTTTGTTTTGTATGTTTTTTGCGTCTCTGCGTTAAATCCTTTCCATCTTATGCCGAATTTTGCTACAATCTATCACTATGAAACTTGAAATTCCCCAATTTAAAGCGGTGCGGGTGCTAGTGGTTGGCGATGTTATGCTTGATCGCTACTGGCATGGCGATGCATCGCGTATCTCACCCGAAGCGCCAGTGCCGGTGTTACATGTGACACAAACGCAAGAACGGCCTGGCGGTGCGGGTAACGTTGCGTTAAATTTACGCGCCCTCGGTTGCCAAGTAACCTTGGTTAGTATCGTGGGCTTTGATGCTGCTGCGCAAACGCTGGAATCACAATTGCAAACCGCTGGCGTCAATTGCCAATTTCACCGTTTAGCCGATTTTCCCACCATTACCAAGTTACGTGTGCTGGGTCGTCACCAGCAATTGGTGCGCTTAGATTTTGAAAGTGCTTTGGACTCGCTAAAGGCAGAAAATTTAATTCCTGAAGTACGGGCGCAATTACGTAATACCGATGTGGTGGTATTATCAGATTATGGCAAGGGCACGTTGCATCATGCCCAGGCATTTATTGCTGCGGCAAACGCCAATGGCATCCCCATCCTGGTTGATCCAAAAAGCCAGGATTTCAGCCTGTATCAAGGCGCCACCCTGGTAACACCCAACCAAAAAGAATTTGAGGCAGTTGTAGGTCGCTTTGCCAATGAGGAAGAATTAGCGACCAAGGGTTATGGATTAATGCGCAGTTATGATATTCAATCCGTGTTAGTAACGCGCAGTGAAAATGGCATGACCTTGTTGCGCGAGGGATATAAACCCCTGCATTTACCGACACATGCGCGCGAAGTGTATGATGTGACTGGTGCGGGAGATACGGTTATTGCAGTGCTGGCTGCCTGTATTGCCGCCGGAGAAGCGTTGGAAAAAGCGGCGACGCTTGCCAACATTGCGGCAGGACTCGCGGTACAAAAATTGGGCGCCGTGCCGATTTCAATCGAAGAATTACGCCGTGTGGCGCAACGTCGCCCGGAAGCAAGCCCGGCGATAGTGACGGAAGAAGAATTAATGGAAGTGCTGCAAGATGCGCGTGCGCACGGTGAAACCATTGTCATGACGAACGGGTGCTTCGATATTTTACATGCCGGTCATGTGCAGTATCTGGAACAAGCCAGGGCGCTTGGTCGTCGCCTGGTGATCGCAGTGAATGATGATGCCTCCATCCGCCGGTTGAAGGGAGAGCGACGACCGATTAATTCCTTACCTGAACGTATGGCGGTATTAGCTGCGTTGCGTGCAGTCGATTGGGTAGTGCCATTTTCCGAGGATACGCCGGAGCGCTTAATTAAGCGGGTGAATCCCAATGTGTTGGTCAAGGGGGAGGACTATCGCGTAGAAGAAATTGCAGGCGCCGAACATGTCATAGCCAATGGCGGCAAGGTGAGTTTATTACCATTTAAGCCAGGGTGTTCCACGTCGAAGGTGGTGGAGCGGATACAGGAATATACATAGTAAATTTGGCTAAATGGAGGTTATTCTCTATACTTGAAAGGAGTTATAAAAATAATCTTATAATGAGGTAGTTACCATATGCGTGTTTTACTGGTAGAAGATGATGAATTATTAGGCGATGGCGTCCGTCTGGGCTTATCCCAATTCGGCTATGCAGTCGATTGGATCAAGGATGGTCAGCTTGCCATGCAGGCGGTGTTATCCGAAAGTTTTGACACCATCGTATTGGATATCGGCCTGCCTAAGCGTTCCGGGTTAGAGATATTGAAAGCCATGCGTACGCGCAATATCAATACACCCGTATTAATTCTCACTGCCCACGAAGGTGTTGAACATCGCGTTAAGGGATTAGACGCTGGCGCTGATGACTACTTAGTAAAACCGTTTGATTTAGAAGAATTGTGCGCGCGTATTCGCGCATTACATCGCCGCACCACTGCGCGTTCCGAGCCACTTATCAGCCATGGCAGGATTGTGGTGGATCCTGCCAGCCGCACGGTTTATATGGACGGTGAACCCCTGCTGCTGTCGCGACGCGAATTTGCGTTGCTACAAAAACTGTTGGAAAACCCCGGACGTGTGCTTTCACGTGAGCAACTAAGCCAAACGTTGTATAGTTGGGAGGATGAAATCGATAGCAATGCGTTAGAAGTACATATTCATAACTTACGCAAAAAACTAGGTTTTCCATTAGTGCGCACGATACGGGGCGTAGGTTATATGATTGAAAAAAATGTATGACGGTCTCCATTCGCCGTTTCCTGTTAGCCAATTTATTGCTCAGTGTGGCGTTAATCACTACCCTGGGCATGTTAACCAGTTTATTTTTAGAACATAAAGACGTCAAAAGCCACCTCGATGAAAAGCTAATGCAATCGGCATTTGCTATTCAAGCATTTCTACGTGAGCCGCCCACCTCCACAGAATTAAAAGCTATTCAATCTAACATTAACGCAATTCCGAATTTACAATCGCCGATTTGTCCCGGTTTCTCCCAATAAAGAGCATTACCCAACATCGTTTTATTTTTCGTGTTTGGGATAAGGACAATCATTTAATTCTAGCGTCAGCAACGCCGTTCCCGTCTGAATTTTTACATGCAGACCTGGGTTTCTCGCAAGCATTAGTAGGTGATAGCGCGTGGCAACATCATTACCGTAGTAAAATACGGTTAAGCAAGATAAAAATAACGGTAGCGGAACGGTATGGTTTTCAAAATCTGTTGGTTGGCCATATCACGCAAGAAGCGATCTTTATTATGTTGCTCAGTTATCCGTTTCTAGGCGTACTAATTTGGATTATCGTCGGTCGTGGATTAAGTAGTTTACAAAAAATCTCCGATCAAGTGCGACAACGCGCGCCCGATCATTTAACCCCTATCAACCCAGAAAATATACCATTAGAAATACAACCCATTGTGGAAGAATGGAATCGATTATTTGATCGATTAAGACAAGCATTTGATCGTGAAAAGCGTTTTGCCGCCGATGCGGCGCATGAATTAAAAACACCATTGGCGGCGCTAAAAACACATACGCAATTAGCGTTAAGCGCGCGTAACGACCATGAACGTATTGCCGCATTGCGCAAGATATTAACCGGTGTCAACCGCAGCGCGCACGTGGTGCAACGACTACTCACCTTAAGCCGTATGAATCAGGGTTTAATCCTGGAACAACCGCAGTTGGTCAATATCGTGCGTCAAGCCAAGGAAGTGATTGCGGACTTAGTACCCCAGGCATTAGAAAAAGATACTGAGATTGAATTAATTGCGCCCAATATAGAACCCGTTATTTCTGGCTATAGCACGGCAGTTTCTATCTTAATACGCAATTTAGTGGATAATGCCATTCGCTACACACCCGCGCATAGCTTCATTCAGGTTATCATCGAGCATGATGAGGTGCGCGCCAAGGTGCTATTAAGGGTGATCGATAATGGTCATGGCATTCCAGAAAATTTACGTCAGCAAGTATTTGAGCGCTTCTTTCGCGTCATTGGCAACAAAAGCCCAGGCAGTGGCCTGGGGCTAGGCATTGTGCAACAAATCGTGGAACTGCACCAGGCAGTGATTGAGTTAGCAACGCCTGCCAATGGTCATGGATTAGAAGTGGTTGTGGCATTCGCTGCGGTGTAGGGCGTAAAAAGACTAAAAGATTAAAAGATTTGACGCAGAGACGCAAAGACGCAGAGAAAAACATAAAAGATAAAACATAAAAAATTTAAAAAAATTATTTTTTTATTATTTGGTCTTTTCTTCGTATTTTTTTAAATCTTTTTTTAATCTTTTCTCTGCGTCTTTGCGTCTCTGCGTCAAAAAATATTTTATATGAACCTCAACAACCTCCCCCCCCATACCGCCATCATCACCGCCAATCACCGCTTGGCGACGTATTTGCGTCGCCAATATGATGCATCGCAACAGGTGGTGGGGCGCATGGTGTGGGAAACCATCGATTGTCTGGCGCTGGATCAATGGCTGGCGCGGTGTTATCGAGACCTGCCCCAGGCAGGATTATTGCTCAATCATACCCAGGCGTTGGTGGTGTGGGAGCAAATTATTGTCGCATCATTCAGCGGCGAGCAAGAACATTTAGCATTTCTATCACCACGCGCATTAGCCACCACCGCGTTAACCGCCTGGCATACCTTGCAACAGTGGCAAACGCCATTATCCGCCCTGGCTAATGCGCCATCCCTGGATGTGCAGACATTTTATAGATGGGCAACACAGTTTGCCCAGTTGTGTCGTCAAGCAAATTGGTTGGACAGTAGTATGGCGACTGCGCAGTTAATTGCGGCGATTAGTAAAATCCCCCTTCCCAAACACATCGTACTTGCTGGCTTTTTAACAGACACAGAATTAGCGCCGCAAACTCGTCATTTATTTGCAGTATTGCAGCAACACAGCGATGTACAAATCTATCAACCTGGGATAGCTGAGACCAGTGTACAACAGCGTGTCGGCTTACCTGATGTTGAGCAAGAATTATATGCCATGGCGCAATGGGCGCGCGACACCCACCTACAGCATCCCGATAAAACCATCGGTTGCGTCATTCCTAACCTTACTACCACGCGCGATAACGTAGAGCGTATTTTCACCCAAGTGTTTACTGCCAATAATACGCAGCAATTGCCTGCTCCCAATATTTCCGGTGGCTCGCCCTTGTATCACTGTCCATTAATTCAGTCGGCGTTTGATTTATTGGCATTATCTGAGGTGGTTGGGCGGGCGGTTCACGAACAACGGGCGGTTCACGAACCGCCCCTACATTCCCCATTCGTCAGGGGCGATTCGCGAATCGCCCGTTTCAACGGGTATCGATGCGGCACTGCTCAGCCGTTGGTTACGCTCACCATTTTGGGGTGGCGCTCAACAGGAATTTACTGCGCGCGCTATGTTGGATGTGTGCTTGCGTGAAGCAAGGGAACCCTATTTTACCTGGCGTCAGGTACTTAGGCTGGCGGAACAGCGCGGCGACTGTGCGTTACTCTTGCAACACTGCGGTGAATTAAACACGTTGTTAGCGAAGCTGGCGAACATGCCAGCACAACAATCTGCTCATGCGTGGGCGCAACAATTCGCCGCGCAACTGCAGAGTATGGGCTGGCCGGGCGAGCGTACACTCAATAGCGCAGAATACCAACAACACCAACGTTGGCAAGAATTATTATCAGTGGATTTAGGTCAAATAGATGCGGTGCTATCCACACCGTTAACGGCCGCGCGTGCATTGCAACTGCTGACGCAAATGGCGCAAGAGACGCTATTTCAAACGCAAACGCGGGAAGACGCGCGCGTGCAAGTATTGGGTATGCTAGAAGCAGTGAACTTGAACTTCGACTATCTGTGGATAGGCGGCATGACACAGGAAGATTGGCCGCAAGCGCCAGCGCCCAACCCGTTTATTCCACTGGCGCTGCAACGCACCTGCCACATGCCCCATGCTTCGGCAGAACGCGAATTAACGTATAGCCGCACCCTCACGGCGCGCCTGAGCCAATGCGCACCGCAGGTGATATTTAGTTATGCCATGCAACAAGGCGATCAGACCCTGGCGCCGAGTGCGTTGATTGCTCATATACAGGAAGTTCACGAACAACGGGCGGTTCACGAACCGCCCCTACATACCCCATTCGTAGGGGCGGTTCGTGAATCGCCCGTTTCAACGGGCATTGATGTTGCATTGGGAGGTGAACAATGTATCGGCTTAATAGATGACCACGCTCCTCCCTGGCGACCGACAGAGAAACTACACGGCGGCGCCAGCCTGTTTAAACACCAATCCGCCTGCCCATTTCGCGCCCTTGCCAAGGTGCGTCTGGGCGTACAACCCCTGCCGAGCGCACAGCCGACTATCACCCCGGCGGAAAGGGGGATATACCTGCACAACATACTCGAACAACTATGGAATCACATCAAAGATCATGCAACCCTATGTCAATACAACCAGGCGGAGTTAGAGTCGCTGGTAAAAACCTGCGTAGATGCCGTATTAACGCGCCATGCCAGCCAGCGTCCCTACGCATTACGCCCACGTTACCAGGCGCTGGAACGTACCCGCCTGCTGGAACTGGCATTGGCCTGGCTGGCGATAGAAAAACAACGTCCGTCGTTTCGGGTAGTGGCGACGGAAAGTACACAAAGCGTCGAATTTGCTGGCCTGAGCTTAACGTTGCGTTTGGACCGACAAGATGAGTTAGACAATGGCGCGCGCCTGGTGATTGATTACAAAACCGGGGTGTGCGCCGCCACGCAATGGTTTGGCGAGCGGCCAGACGACCCGCAATTGCCACTGTATGGCATTACCAGCCCGCAACCGGTGCAGGGGTTGGCGTTTGCGCAAGTGATTGCCGGCAAGTTGCAGTTTAAGGGAATCAGTGCCGAGGATTACGCCATCGTCGGTGTGCAGGCAGTGGATCAATCGCACCCGCAACAGGCGCAGGGGTGGGGGGATTTCTATGCCGGGCAGCAGGCGACGTTAACACGTCTGGCAGAGCAGTTTAAGGCCGGTTATGCCAGGGTGGATCCCAGGATCAGCAAAACACCTGTGGTCATTGTAATCTACAGGTGTTGTGTCGGGTGCATGAGCATACATCCTGAACCTTCCCCCGGCAAGCGGGGGAGGCTGGGGAGGGGGGAAACGCAGTCTTTCACTTTTTGCTAAAGCTTGGTTATACTCTCTCTTTTTCTAATGACAGGGAAGAGGACAAACGATGGCGGTTTCAGTGATCGGATGGCTGGGTTCATATCTTAAACCAGCAGCGCAAAGGACGCTGGGCCAACCTAATTTCCGCAACAAGCTAAGACACCATTGGGCGTTGTTCGCGCCCAATATGGCGCTTAGCGTTAACGAGCGCGCGGCAGAGGCAGAACACTATAAAGTTGCCGGTTATGGGAGGAATTTCGACAAACAACCGTTAAGAGCAAACGATGTTATGAGTTTTTAGAGCTATGTAGGCATCTTGTGTTCGATGCTTTCCCAATGGATTTTAATACGGAAAGAGACCGTGTAAAAACATTGGCTGTGGCGATAGAACTCCAGGCTATGGCGCATGCCATGACGGAAGCATACGCTTATAACGCAGTTGTGCTAAATGAATCCGATATGGGGGCTTGGAGAGACCAAATATTGACGATCCAGAAGGATATTAAACTCCGTCTTAACGCCATCAAGGTTCATATTGGCAAGAGCATACGCGAACAACATGAACAACTCGAAAGCGTTTGGATAAAATCGCTGGTCGCTCGTATGCAAGACACCGAGCATCATTTGCAGCAATTTGAAGACAATGCCATACCCTTTAGCAGATGCCGAGATACATCGCGCCGCAACAAGTAAGTGGTTCCAGCGCATACCCAATCTATTTGATGCACTTCATTTCCCCTTCTACTTCTTGCGCCAATGGGTATACCACACGTTGCAAACTTCGCCGATGCGCGAATGGGCATTTCGTCCCTGGAAGTCATTTTGGTGGCGTGTATTGCGTATTGCTGTGCTGGCGCTGGTATGTGTGCCAATCGTGCTGGCATTTATAGCGATTGAATTGCCGCTTATATTGTTGAATCAAGCCACGTCGCCAACTGCCTGGCGACGCAGACCCTTTAAAACCGCGGGCTACGTGCTGGTCACAGTGGGCATTGGTTTGGTGCTTACCATTAACAGCGTGGCGTGGTGTCTAGTAATAGTGGCAGCGGTGTTGGCGTTGTTTTTCCACTATTACAATACTCACGACAACCATACTGTCTTATATGAGTTTTTACTTACCAGGCATCTGGGTGACACTCCCCACATTGGCCAGTTAATTGATGTATTGGACATAGTGGGCGCGGACTTACAACAACAAACCGGTCTTCCTTATTTAAAATATAAGCCCGCCACACTCAAGCATTATCAACAGATTCGGGGAGCAAGAAGACGGCGGTCTTACCAACGGACAAAGATAGCAGATTTTGCGCCATAGTATTTAGTACAGATGTGGACCTCGGCGCTGCTATTGCAGGGTCAAACACGCAGTTGGCTTCCGGTTATAGTTGTTCTTACGATTGCCGTGCTGTTGCTTACCCTTACCGTCTTATCCGTATTCTTCCCCTATGTATTACCGGTTTCCTTGCCATTATTATGGGTTGGGTACTCATGGCTTAGCACTGCGATGTTGGCATTTGCCGGGGGCACACTATTGTTGATGACGGGCGCCCACGTTTTGATCGAAACCAACTGTTGGAATAACACATTTAGTGAGGAGCAATTCGATAGACCGGATGTATTAGTAGACCAGTATGCCCGCTATCGAGGGCCGCAAGATGATGTTCTCTCAGAGATATCGAGTTATTATGTCTTGCCACGATCCGGGTTGGGTTCATCGCCGGTCTGTATCGCGTATAAGCCCCCCCCCCATTGACGGGCTTGACGCGTTGCCACAGCTTGCGCCCCAATTAACGCTGCAACCCCAACTTCAACCTAAGCCAGAGCCGGAACCACAGCCCCAGCCCCAGCCCCAACTTGAGCCAGAACCCCAGCCCCAGCCCCAGCCCCAGCCCCAGCCCCAGCCCCAATCACAGCCGTTGTTAGATGGAACTACTGAAGATACTAGAGGGCGTTTGGCGCAATTAGCTCTTAAAGACATAAAGGGTCCCAAGCAACCACCGTCACAAGGTTCTACCCCTCCTTCTCCTGTCGATTCTAACCAAGGTTCTGATCAAGGTTCTGATCATAGCTCGGACGATGAAAAGGGAGATGGAAGTAACGTGCGCCGCCTATTAATCATATCAACGCAATCAACGCCAGAGAGTTCTAATTTCACCCTTAATTCCCCTGGCAATAATCTACTATCATCCCCATCCCAGTCGCCAGTGATATCTACCCCATCTACC
The DNA here is from genome assembly GCA_963777715.1 of uncultured Gammaproteobacteria bacterium. Taxonomy (GTDB): domain Bacteria; phylum Pseudomonadota; class Gammaproteobacteria; order JAURND01; family JAURND01; genus JAURND01. The sequence goes on along the minus strand of CAVZRN010000022.1, from coordinate 42,822 downwards.
CCTGTCGGATAACCCCAATTATTGGGGGTGCAAGCTTAACGAAGCATCGCCCCTTCTCCCTTCTTCGCGCTCCGATTTAGCGAGTCAATCGCCATTGCCCGGCACGCTGGACAACACCATCATCGACATGGGCAATAAACTAGGGTTAATCGCACAAAGAATGGCGACCGGAACGGATGACCAGAACCTGAGTCAGGAAGCAGAACAAACCTATAGTGAAATACAGCGAATAGCCAACGTACCGCAAAAAGTCAGGCTGGCAATGATATGGAATTATCGGCCCTGGAATTCGGAAATAGTATCGCTATTGCAGCCGGCTCTAGTGACCCCGAAAACACCCCTGACTCCCAGCGCGTCAGTAACAGTGACCACACCCGGGAAATCAGACAATAAAACACCAGCAAGCGCTAATAGCGCCAGGATTTTTGCACGCGTTGCTTATGGCACGCTCCGCGTGTGTAAGGCGGGAAAGTTATTCGATGGGTTAATTGTGCTGGCCAAGGCAAAAAATCCCCTACTGATGGAGGAACTCGAGTCGGTAAAAAACCACAGCCAACCTTGGGGCTTGCCGCCATTTCTTACCGATATACTTAGCGAAAAAGCGCCGGGAGACGCAAAAGGCATAGATGAAACGCGTTTATCGATGAAGAAGGCGGAAGAAGATATAGATGAGGGTGGGATAGCTGACAGATTATCCACCATAGAGGCGCAGATGGTTGTGTTAGATAGTATGCTAGAACGTGCTTATGCTACTCCCTCTATCCGCAGTACCCCGCGCACTATACTACGCCACGTGGGTGTCGATAAAGAAGAGGACGAAGGGAGTGCTGTAAGTTTGGATGTTGAACGTCGGATACTACTATATGATGCAATCGGATGTTATCAAGACATATTGGCGCAATATGAATGGCTCACGCAGAAAATAAAACCAGCAGATTTGAAACCGATGGGGGTGCAGCTAGAAAAAAAGCGTAATGGCCTCATACAGATGCTCAATCACAGCGTAAAAAAACAGCTGACCTCAGATTCGTCCGCAGGGGAAAATGAGAAAATTACGCAAATCGATGAAGACATAACTCGAACGATACTAAAGGTACTGAAAAAAAACGAACTACCACATGACCCAAAGAAGTTCACCAGTGAGGAAATCGAGGCGTTGGCGCAAAGGAAGGCGTTTATTATTAGCGCCATTCGGGCAACGCGAGCGTATGATGAGTTTTGTGAGCGCATCATAAAGCTTGCAGAGCAACTGTTAGTAAAAATTGCAAAACAGCCAGGTACTAGCAAGGAGGGTGGCGATAAGTTTAAGCAATACACAGCCCAGGCAGAGAAGTTATATAACCTGGTGCAGGAAATAGGCAATGAACGTCATAAAACCCGGATGGACATACTATGGAGTTATCGTTGGACCCCTGAGCTAACAGGGGAGATGCAACAACTGGGTGCACAACAGGCTATTGCCTGGGCACAAGTTGCACACGGTAGATTGACCGCAGTAGGGGCAAATAAGCTGCTACACGTCTTAGTAGAAAGGGGTGTGCGTGCAGATATACTGAGGGGATTGGACATAAAGATTTCACTGGCAACGTTGGGTGGCGGCAGCCCGCAGAAAGCGCCTCTATCGCAACCATTAATGCCACAAAAACCACGTTTGTTGCCGTTGCAAGGTCAAGTCAGGAGTGGGGAAATGCCTTCAATTACCCTGCCGCCTCCTGCTTCCTCCCCCGCATTTTTTCCGGGTGCTACTCGACATTATCGTGGCGTAGGAAGCAGCGCTCCCACCAGTGCTCTTCCTTCCCCACTAACGCTTACCAGACATAAGAAAGTCGCCAGTCTGGATAGCCAGGGATCCCCCCTGATCCGACCACCACAGCCCCCGATGCGATCAGTGAGATTTCTGGGTGGCACAGGGAAGCAGGGGCAGAGTCCCTCGATTACAACAACTACCCCAATTATCTCGCTTCCCCTGGAAATTCCGCCGCCGCCGCTAACGAATGAGGCAGCGCAGCTGCCGTTAAGCCTAAGCCTGGGCAACTTAAAAGAGACGTAGCTGCCCTCATTAAGCCGTGGCATTGTTTCCTTCTCCCTCTTTAAGCCGTGGCATGGTTTCCTTCTCCCCTTGTGGGAGAAGGTGGCCGCACCTTGATATTGGCTGTAAATTTGATTTAGGCAATGTATTGTACTGATTGATAAATTTTGATAAAACTGTGCGGACGGATGAGGGGTAAGATCGGGTTTGGCAGAGAACCATGACCTACCCCTCACCCGCCACACGACGTGTGTCGACCTCTCCCACAAGGGGAGAGGTGACTAATGAATTGACTGCGTCAATAATTAAAAGAGAAGGTGGCCGCACCTTGATATTGGCTGTAAATTTGATTTAGGCAATGTACTGTACTGATTGATAAATTTTGATAAAACTGTGCGGACGGATGAGGGGTAGGTCATGGTTCTGCCAAACCCGATCTTACCCCTCATCCGTCCGCACAGCTTCATACAAACTCCTTTAGGCAGGATACTTGATTGCCTCTCTACTGCTCAAGCCTAAATAGGGGTGCGGCCACCTTCTCCCACAAGGGGAGAAGGAAAAATGACGCTGCCTTACCACCCGATTATTCCTCACCCAACCACGACGTTATCATCCCCGCCGCTCGTAGCTGACCAGAAGCTACCAACAGGGTAGCGGGGAACCAATAACCAACTCAACAACAAGCCAGGTTTTTAGTGTCGAAAAGCTTGATTTTTTGGTTCCCGCTGTCTTGCTTAACATTTCTAACAAACGTAACTATTCAATAAACCCCTTTTGTGGCTGAAAGCCCCTGGGAGCGCGGGCAGCTTGCCCGCAAATATTAAGCCGTCATCCCGGAATTCAGATCACAACGGGAGAGTTATATGCCAGGCAAAGTCAACCGAAATTTAGATGCAGTTGCCCTGAAAAAACTCCAATTATTTTGAAGTTCTTAATTTTTCCCTAATATTCGCCCGCTATACTTACAAGGAAACTATACAACTACCCGCCTTGCGTGAGGGGTAGGCGTGGCGGTTAACTATAATGTGAATTTTTGGGGTATCGGGTATGTCAGGTAAAGAAAAGTCAAAGCAGGAACAAAAAGAGCAACAGACTACTGCCTTGCCATCAGCAGGGCAATCCCTACCGCCTGCGCGACAGTCACCCAAACAGACACCCCAACGGGCATCTGAACAACAACCGCAAAAGCCAACCAGGACAGCATCTCCAAAAGACAAAGATAAAAAGCGAGGACCTCGTTGGAAAAGGGATTATGATCGGTATTATGGCAAACCAGATAAGAAACCGAAGAAAGATTTCGATGCGGCAGATTCGGAAGAAGAACTGGTAGAGTTGCCAGAAGAGAAAGATGATTCATCAAAAATTGCATCTGCCCCTGGGGTAGGTGCAACAGTCGACTCAAAAGAAACTTCAAACAAGGTAAGGGAGAAAGAACATAGTCCAGCTACACCACCTGTGACTCGTCCTTTTTTAGCTGACGAAACCCCAACGCAGATTTTTATTACGCCCGGCGATAACAAGCCAGATGAAAGACTGGTTTATGTCAGACTCCAACATAACTCTGATTGGGGCAATGACTATGATGCTTATTCAATATGTTTGGTGCTCATTGCAGAGTTCCAACGTATTTGTTATATCGCGGAAGAAAAATGGACACTGGCCGATAGTCAAATCGCTCGCTTAGTGCAAGATTTAATAAATGAGATTGTAGACACTCCACAAGCAGGTGCGCTACCGCTGTCAGAAAAAGCAAAACTGATACACAAAGATAGCTACACAAAAAAAATTCTTGAGTTTAATTTGCCGTCGCCGATACCTAATTTGATAAATACGTATAACGATTATCGTTTGTTTTATGAGGATAGCCTGCTGGGTAAAATGGCTAATATATTGCAAGCTCGATGCAAGAAAATAAAGGAGGAAGCAGAGAAGGAAGTGGAACAGAACGGGGGGAAGATCCCAGATAATGTTTCTGTGTTGCAACAAGCCATTCGGCAATACGATGACGAGCGACAAATTAAAAAAATGGTTGAGGAATTAGTAGCTCAATGCCAGCAAACAAGGCAGGAGTTGCGAAAACAGCAAATAATAAAAATCCCAAGTGATTTTTGTGTGCTGGAATATGTTATTGTGAGATGTGGTCAGTTACAAGTTCGAGAAATAGTTACGGCGTTAATAGGTCAATGCCAGAAAATAAGGGAGGAATCGCAACAACTGAACAACGGAATCTCAAAAGATTTTATTGAGTTGGAAAAAATAGTCTTTAAGTATGTTAGTAAACTTGAAGAAGATCCACAAATCCAATTTTTTACCTACAGTGCGATTAAGGAAAGTAAGTCAACCAAGACAATCGAGGAGAGTAATAAAGGTAAGCCAGCTAAGACACCCAGGTCTGGTCCCCAAGAGTGGGGGTTCTTGAAACGGGTATATGTTAGGACAAAAGCTGCATATAGAGGTGTCGTTTTTTCTAAGGTTAAGGATATGAGGCAGGCGATGCAGGAGAGGAGTGAAAACATCCCAGATAATGATTCAGGAGAGGAGGAGTCAGAGAATTATGCGACTGAGGTGGCGACCAGCCCGATTTACACGCTTCGCCCGGGCATCCTCCCAATCTACATAGGGCGTTATTCGGAAGGCTCCGTTGGCCTGCTACCCTTGTTTGCTGACCCGAATGATATTAGAAGACGTTTTCCTATGCCAATCTCTAAGAGGGTTATTGATTACATTGGCGAAAAAAGGCTTAAGGAATTTGCTAAACATGTACCCATAACGCCAGAGATGGCGATTACTGATACGGAAATAATGGCCATACTACGAGTGGCTGTGGGTAAGTCTAAGGCCAGGGTTAGGGAGGAGGCCAAGGCTAAGAAGGGGGGCAAGACATTATCAGATCAGCAACTAGAACAATTGACACAACTCAACGAGTTTATAGAAAGCCAAATTAAACCCGAGGGTTTTAAATGGGATGCTTTTTTACGTGAATTAGAAGCTAAATTAAATCAAGTACCAGAAGCGCAAGATGCTAAATTAAAGCAAGTACCAGAAGCGCAGAGTGATAAATTAAGATATATTAAAAAGAATTTCCCCGACATAGCCGCCGCCCTGTGTTTTATCGAGTTGCGTGAAGATGCAAGTGCCGCAGTAAGGTGGGAACAGCAATTAAAAAACTATTTTCCAGAGGCTCAGAGTATGAGTAAATCAGATAAAAAAGACGAAAAGAATCCCCAACCCCCGCAGAATCAAAAACTCCAGCAGGGTCAGCCATCCCCGCAGGATCAAAAACTCCAGCAGGGTCAGTCAGGTGGAGCGCCCAAGCCGCCAGTTCCGACGCAACCGCTTGTGCAACAGCCTCAAGCACAACAGATGCTGGGTCAAACGTCGACTGTGCCGCAACCACAGCCACAACAGCAGCAACAGCCACTGCAATCACAACAGCAGCAGAGGGGTGGTGTTGGTGGAACACAGAGGCCAAATGTGCCGCAGCCGCCTACGCAGGATATCAAGAAAGAAAAGCCAGTACAGGAGGGGGGGAGTGAGCCTGAGCTGCTGCACTCACAGATGAAACAGGAACAAAAGGGGGGGCAGAACGTTGTTGAGAATGCTAACCCACGGGGAGATATCTACGACCAAGATGGTGAAGAACTAACTGGACAAGCGCCGGATACTGATGCGAATGACTATAATAAAAGGGATCTGAGTTTTTGGATCCCGCCAAGTCAAAGTGCATCAGGTGCTTTAAAACCTCTCTTAGAAGAAGATGCGAAAAAAACCCTCCCCAAAACTCCACGTATAGCTAGAGTTTTTACTGCTGAAAAAACGCCAACCGAACTTCTCATAGAACCTGTGGCGGAAAAACCAGATCAGAAAATAATATATACCAAAATTCAGCATAGTGGAGGGAAGGATGAATATGGGGCTTATGCGATGTGTTTGGTGCTTATTGCAGAATGCCAGCGTATTTATTCAGAGCAGCGTGTGAAGATAGAAGATGAGATCATTCTTCAATTAATCCAACGTGTAATAGAAAAAATAGTAAAGGCAGCGTATGAAAAAACTGGTTTAACTGATCGCTACGATGCAGAGGATGAGTGGGCAGGAACACAAAGGAAATCACGTTACGAAATTATTCGTGACTTTAACTTAGTTAGGGATCGCTCTCCTAAGGAGAATACACTGCTGGATGAGATGGCTAAGACGTTAACAAAGGAATGTGAAAATACAAGCCAGGCATGGAAGAAGCATGGAAAAGCCTTCAATAAATTTGAAGTATTGTTAGCTACTGTTCAATATCTCGCAGGATGGTTTGTACAAGAAACAGGGGAAACGGAATCGGCTATGAACATCCACGCAATTATGTATGATAAGACGCTATCATCGGTTGGCACAAGTTTTAGGGATCGGTGGACATGGGCACGCGCTGCATGGAAGTTGAAGGGTGTTCCTCGTACTTCTAGTCCTAACATGCGAGGGGAAGAAAAACAGACGGCGGGAAAGGTAGAAGGAGAAACAGCAGCACTCTTATACGACGAGGGAGCCCCCGACGTTGTACCTATGCCCATAGCAAGAAATGTAGATGGTCAAACTGTTGGCTTGCTTTCCTTATTTGTTAACCCGCTAGATAGCCGTTTCCCACAACCAATTAGTGATAGCGTCATTAAGGCAATTGGTGGCGAAAAAAACCTTAGAGAATTTGCCAGGCAAGTGCCAATAACGTCAGAGAGGGTGGTTACCGATGCAGAAAGAGTAGCGATATTAAAAGTTGCTCTGAAGATGCCGTCTCCCAAGGCGGATGCTAAAACGCCTAACGATGCTGGGCGAGAGAAAGTGCTTCAGGCTATAAAATCCCAGCTTCCGAAGCAGGCTCAGGCTCAGGATGAGGAGCTTTTTGACTGGGATGACTTCTCAGCTGCATTAAACAATGCATTAGATCAAGTGGAAGAAATAAAAAACGGAAGGAAAAAAATAAGCTATATCAAGGAGAAATTCCCTGGCCTGTTCGCAGCCCTGTATTTTATGGGATTGCGTCAGGATGCCACGCTAAATTGGGAACAGGAGTTAGAAAACAATTTTTCAACAGCTTTGGCAGCTATGGGTAACGAATCAAGTAAAGAAGGCGCAAAAAGTCTACAATCCTTGCGGGATCAACAAACCCTGCAAAGTCAGAAACTCCGGCAGGATCAGCTAGTTAGAACACTAGGGAGTCAGGCACCAAGTCAAACGCCGGTTGTGCCGCAACAGCAGCAGCAACAATCACAGCAACCACAAGCAACGCCGCCTAATAACCAGGCGGGGTCGCAAGGGTTGCCTAACGATCCAAGTAGCGTAGGCTTACTAGGCGCATCATCAACATTAGGTACTAGTATTAAAGAAAAAATTGTCGATGATAGGGCACCTGTTGAGAATAAAGGAATAGTTAAACTATTAAAAACGGGAATCCCAGCAACACAACTTCATCAATCGTCAGCATCAGGAAAAAAATCTAAATCAAGAAAAAAATCTCGCCAGCCTGAAGCTAAGCAGGTGTTTGATGTAACACGAACACCGACGCAGCTTTATGACTGGTCGCTGCCCTTTCAGGGAGGGGAGCGACAGGCGGTGTATGCCGAATTGCAACACAGTGGTTCGGACGATGATTATGGCGCACATGCGGTATGTTTGAACCTGATTGCAGAATACCAACGCGTCCAGCTCCTTAAGAAACATAATCAACCGTTGGAGCCGCGCGATGCTGCTATAGAGCAGGCGATGGAAAAGTTAATCGCAGGTGCAGCAGATAAGCGTATTGAGTATAGAGATGGGCTGCGAGATATGGCTAAGGGTATGGGTGCCAGAGGAGTAGGAAGAGGAATTGACAAGGAGGCAATGAAGAATTTATATGTAGCGGGCTCCAAAAAAGCCATTGCTGGCTTTAATCTATCTGCACCTAATGATGAGCGCGATTATCTACTGAAGAGTCTAACAGAACCATTAATAGCTGCGTGCAAGGATAAAGGAGGCTTACAGCAAGGGATTGATGCCCTACTTGGTCCGAAAATTAAAGTGGCTATCCATACAGCAGGTGACATGCCTGCAACCCCACCTGATGCAAGGAGTGATGAAGGTATAAGACACTCCTATCTGATGCAGGGGGTGATGATGTAGTCATTCCAATTGTAAGAAAAAAACGCGAAGATTTGTGGGGAAAGGTTAGAGGCAAAATACATACCGTTGGCTTATTCCCACTATTTACGTTACCGGAAGACTCTAAGAGTAGTGTTAGCACCAGCCAGTATAATCAATTTGCTACGCATACCCCATTAACCGCGCAGCGCAGTGTTACTATAGAAGAGCAGGCGGCGGTATTAGAGGCTGCTATAGCAACAGATAAACAGGCAGCTACTATACCGGCTGAAAAAATAGATGAAGCCGGAGCCGAAAAAATAGAGCGTGCAAGAAAAATAGTTTATGTAATGAGGATAGTCGAAACGGCTATAGCAGGTGCTAAACATAATATGGATATAGCGGTGTCACAAAGAGGCAAAGAAGAATACTCCTTACCAGAAGAACTGCTAGAAATACTTAAAAAGGATAAACCACTATTTGGTGATGCAGAAACCTATATTGCAAACAATATGCCAGAAACAGCAAGGGCTATTAATTTTATATGGTTACGTCAGGGGGGTATAGATATAACACAGAAAGTTAAGCAGATTCCTCTCCAGACAGAAGCACAAGCAAGAGAAGCTGAGGAAGCTAAGGAAATAGAGAAGGCAGTGGTAGGGGTTGATGATGATGCGAAGAGTGATTTTAGCCTGAGAGTCAGATGATTCTGTGTATTAAATACTGCTGAGAATAAGCGGGATAGGGGGGGGGAGTCACCAGAACAGCCCAACGAATCTTTACGATTATTAGGGGAAATAAGGTCGGGAAGTCGTACCCATATTCCGGAAAGCCAGGTTATTAGTGCTAGTTGGAGGGGGCCGGGAACTCATACCCCTACGGAGGAAAAGAAAGAAGACAGGCCCCCCACACCACCCCCTGCTACCCCTATTGTCTCCAGTAGGGAAGAGAAAGGGCGGCTTCCTCTTACTTCTCGGCAGACAACTACTGTACTCCCCACAGTCCTGGTGGGGAACCAGGGCGTACTCCCGCTGAGATCAAGTCAGCGCGGATTGGTGGTCAAGCAGGTTTACACGTAGGAGTTGCTACTACCCCCCCACGCGGTACTCCTACCTCTACGGCTTCCCGCGACAGTTCTGTCCCTAGCGATAGTCGGAGCAGGCAGGGCGGTAAGTGTCGCCGGAGAAAGAGACCAGTTCGGGGGAATACCGATTATTCCTCGCGACCTACAAATCCGTAATGATCAACCTTCCTTATTCCTCCATCACGAAAAAAGCCGATCAGAAGCGGGTCGCATCTTGATGCGTCGCTACGCCGAAGACTTGCGCGAGCGTCAATTGGCGCCTGGCAGTCTGATCGATACGGATTTAGTGTATTGCCACGCAGAATTCAGGCACATGAAGTTGAAGATGGTATAGGATTCTTGTTGGTAATGATAAGCAAAGCAAGCGTCAAAAAGCATATCTGCTACAAGAGCGTGGTGAGTTAGTGAAGCTGGTGGGCGCATTACAGCTGATGGCGGAGGCAGCCTATGAAGAGGCGCGCCTGGGCAGCCGCTGCCTAAGAGTTCGCGCGGAGCGACGATTTGCAGCATTGGCGGAAGCTGAACATCAATTAGAAAAAGTAGATAAAGGACGAGGAATTGGACGAGGAATTGAAGAATGGGCGTGGCGCTATGGCAATATCGCATCCGCTATATGCGCGTCAATATGTTATGTGCATTGGATGGGCCCGCGGGTAATCCATTTACAATCTGTTGTAAAATACAATATCCGGCGTAGCGGTAGCGCAAGTGGATAAGGTTGTGGCGCCTAGGCTGAGGAGTGCGATAGATAGCATTAAGCAGGTATGTCCAAGGGACGTGTAGCGGCGGCTAATGCAACTGCTGGTAAGGCACTTGAGAAAATTAATCCTGGCGATGAGAAAGCGATCGTGTTGTCAGGGAAGCAAAGATTATGAAAAGAAGGGCAAAGAAACTTAAAGGCATTAAGGCAACTAAGAATAAACAACAAGCATTCTTTAAAGAACCGCTGAATGAAACAATGAGCTGTAGTGGCAAACATCCAAAACCCAGACACAGCACTATCCACTGCAGTAGAAAATATTAGCCAAATAACCGCCGCCGTTGCATCAGGCCTTCGCATTGATGAAATGAATGAAATGAAGACGCGCTCAATTGGTGCAATTCGAAGCCCCAAAAAGGAAATTGTTCGTGGCGAGCGCGATAAAGTAGTGGGCGCCAACCAGCATCTAATAACATTAGAGAGTCAGCGAGGAAGCCCTTAAGGCGAAGGAAGCGGCAGAAGATCAAGCAGACTTAGCCCGTTTAGAACTAGATGACCCAACCCTGGCGAATCTGCCAAGGCAAGCCACGCCATCGTATAAACCCAACAAACCAATCACCGCGGCAAGTATGTTGCGTCGTCTGGCTGATGGCGTTTATTACGTCACATCCATCGTCGCACCGTTGCGCAGACCTGCAGCGCGGTATAAAATCGTTGCGAGATACGTGCAAGTATAAGGCTGGGCATAGTGGTTTCTGGTGCTATTCCCGGGCGCTTGCTGCTGGAGTATTATCCTCTTCCTTATCTGCTGGTGTGGAGCACAAAGGCGTTTACGGAATCCGATCGCCTGTGGGAGAACGTTAAAACTGCATGGAAAGATCCTAATCCTGATTTTCCAGACGACCCCACCCGAAGTAATTTTTCGAGACTCAGGGCGGTTCATCCTGCGTAATTTGTCGAGACTATGGTTGCTGGGAAAAACACTCTTTAGAGGTATTTTTTATGGCCTCACGCGACTCATCACCCTGCCAGCAGAACTGCTGCGCGCGGGGATTTCTGGGTTAGTAATATTCACCGGACCGAAAAGATTAAATCCTATGGCTCCCGGTGTGGCGGATTATGCCGAACAAACAGTTACCGCCGCGGGTATTCCGTTAGCAGTTGCAGGAATCCTCCTTTTTCTTCATACTGCCGCCGCTAGGTGTGGCCTTGATTGTGGCAGGTGCTCTTGCATTTGGGGTTGGCGTCATAATACAGGGTATTAAAAGATAAAGCGTTCAAGGCGATGGACGGTTTTTATTCAAAACCAGAAAAAGGTAACTCAGAGCCTACCTCAACTCGAAAAGACATTAGGCTTCGCGTAGACGCACTACTGCAAATATTACAGAACTACACGATCATTTTGAGGAACACACCGGCATTCCGTATCGAGAATTAGTGGAAGAACTACAGCGTATTGCATTGGATTTAAACGATTTAACAGATGCTACTGCTACGCCAGGCTCTCTGGAAAAAGAATGGCCGCAGTTGCGTGCGCGCGTGAATGAAATTTCAACCGCTACCTATGAAGCCATGGATGTGATCGCGCGCAGCAAACAGGATAAGGCGCCGAAATCATTAAAGTGGACTATATTGAAATGGTTGGGGGTGACCCAACTCAATAGCAGCCGCCGTGCTTGCCATTGTCTTTACGGGTGGACTTGCTACGCCAGCGATAGCGGTATTAGGGGTTACACTGTTTCCATCGATTAGTTTTACTGTCAGCTCAGTCGCATTTACGCCGTGATAGCAACGGCTGCTAGCACATTTATCGGCGCAATAGCGATGTTTTTAAAGCGGGAGTTCCATATCAAGGTCAAGCAGAGATTAGTAACTCAACGTGAAACAGTGGAGAGGGACAAACAAACCGACAGATATCTAATTGAACCCTCCTTTCTAGGTAGTACTGATATTACGTTTAAGAATGTTGATATTACGTTTAAGTATTATCCTGGTACTCGTCTGGCATACAGCACAGTGGGACTGTCGGATATTGATCTTGCTGCGCTAGATCAATATCCGAAAAAGCCAAACCTTTTTGCGCAATATATTACCGCAGGGCCACCATGGCTTGGCACGCAGAAACCTAAATACCTTATTTACAAGGGACCAGACCCTGATCGTACAAATGGCCTCAGCGACGGCCAAGTGCCTGCGCGAGAACACGTTACCATCGTGTATGTGGCTGGCCGCCTGACGCAGACAGCTCCGTGTATAAGGCTGAATCGGCTGAGCCTGGGCAGTCTATCGCAGACAGCAAGGATAGCTCGGGCAGCGGTAAAGCGATTGACTATACTAAATTTCAATATAAACGCTTCAAGATTATAGGTGATCACGCTATTGCGACAAATGAGTATGAACGTAGAGCGGATGAAGGGATTCCCATCCCCTATGATGGAGATACCCAGAAGCAGCAGCAGCAACTGTTGTTTATCCGCGACATCGGGCAGCCAGGGTTGCCGAAATTTGAACACACCTTGACGAATCCGCACGAAAAACCCAGCAAAGATCATCCCGATAGTAAAATTAGTGGTGATTTTAAATCAGTGCCGCCAATATCTGAGCGTAAGATAAACCTAGACCCTAGTCTTGACTATAAGCATGTGGGGGTTGGGGCGCAACGCATCCTGGCTTCCCCGCAAGTTGGTGGAGCATATGCCTCGCCAATAAGCGGCGTTGCTCCAATACAACGTGCAGCTGCGCGAGTGGGCGAAGCTACCCAACACGCCGCCACACAATATGAACAGCGCGCCCAAGAGATTAAGCGATTGCAAAAAAGCCATTGGCGTGACCTGGGCTTAGGCCGGGATATTACCTATGGTGCAGGCGCACCCAGCGTAACAGTTGGCGAGGTTAGAGCCACGTACGCAGAGTTGACAAGCCAATTGCAGCAAACAAAACGTGCGCTCAAAGACAGCGACATATTAACCTGGGCGCTTGACGAGAAAACCGGAAAAGAAAAACCAATCCTGGAAAAGAGAAATGGGTTGATATCAAAAAAAATGGAAAAGAAACACGAATAAAAAGAGTCAAACTAAACAAGGTCGACATATACGTAGTCGAGCAGCAAGTGAAAGAACAGTTGCGCGCATGGAACGAGCAAGGCGTATTGGGCAAGCGGTTGGCAGAGATCGACCAGGCGGTATCAAAATCAGCGGTATCAAAATCAGCGGATTTGCCAGAGCTACAATCGCTGCAAGTCGATGCCTACCTACAGCGGCTGACACATCTGCAAGAATTAGTCAGAGTGGTGGCGCTGCACAGGAGCAGGAAACCTCGCGATATTGATCCACACACCCGCCAGCGTTTTGAGGAATTGTTAGTGCGCATGGCAGATAAGGCCAACCAAATCGTAGCGAGGCTGGGGATGGAGAATCTTAGCGCATATAGTGATTGGTCAGCGCTTGCTGAAAACCAGCGAACACAGGCAACATTATATGTAGAGTCGCCAGCAGAATATTTAAAGCAAGACACCATCCAGACGCGGTTATCATCTGGCGAGCGGTCTGACTTACGTCGGGGAAGGCTGACGTCGACTGAAATAGCCAAGTTGGCCAAAACGTATGTTCAGAGACTTAAATCCAGGCGTAACTGATCAGCAAATATACATGGCGCGATTGCAGCAGGCGCGGACTATTGTAAAGAAGATAAAATCTGGTTTAGAAAATGTATATAAACTCCCACATGAAATAGCGGAGCATCGTAGCGCTCACCCAGCCGATGCAGCAGGAAGGCATGACCGGCTGCTGCGCGTAATTAAAAGCGCACAAGTTGTGTTGAATAATCAACATCGTTGGCCAGAACATCCAGAAATGCATCGCATTGTCGCGGAACAACGCAAGCTGTATTTTGGTGATGTATTGAGAGAAATAAACGCGCATCGCGCAGAAGATGGCAAACCATCCACAAGGCATCATCGTGTGATGTTTGTGATTGAAGCGGCACAAGAGGTGCTTGATAACCCTGCATTGCAGTCTGAGCATGAAAATATGCAGCGCCTTATCGCCCAACAACGCGGGCAGCATTGGAGTGAGTTGTTGCGTGAAGCGCGAAAAGCTCAAGCTCATGAGGAACAATTAGATTTTATACTAGGTTATTTGTATGAAACGAATCGCGACGACTTTAATGCGGTTATTCAAGATCCTGACTCACAGATTAGTTCGATAGTCGAAGCGGGAATGTATCGAAATTTAGTGATGCCAATGGGGGATGTTATTTCCTCGGAGACAAGAAAGGCGCAATATATCGCTGAAATCAATACCCAGGCTGACAGAATGTGGACTAAGGAGTCAGAGAGAGATTCAGCTCTATTAGACAACGGCATGGTGCGAGCACAATCTCGCCAGAGATTACGTGAACGTCACATGGAAAAGGAACGTGTCAATATAAAACCAGCGGACTATGCTGCATTCCTGGAAGAAAAGAAGAGGACACCAACTCCACCGTCAACAATAGCGTCTTCCAGCCTTCAACCACAAGAGCCTTCAAGTTTGTTGCAAGAGCCATCGGGGAGACGACCTTCAGTTTCAGATGGTGATATACGAATTATAGCTGCGCCACCATCGCCATCGCAGCAGCTGGATAGTTCAGTTCAAGCTTCTAACCAGGTTCAAGGGAATAAGCCGCTTGATGATGGAGTAGGTTTAGGCGATTTATTAGATGATAAACATTTGGAAAAACTCGAAGCTATAAAGAGGTTAACAAATCCGTCGCCAGTGAGTGCCCAGCAATCGATTAATGATGCTAAGCAGGTGGCAGCACAAGCACAACAGCAACCACTGCCACAAGCACAGGTTGTGTCGCCTATGGTGCCTAAGCCTACTAAGCAAGATCAAGAAAAGAAGGAGGAGAAAGGGTTTTGGAGCAAATTACTGGGAACTGGAAAACCTGCTGTTGACTTAACAACAGGCGCAGCGCTGTTGTTTAGCGATCAAGTGAAGGAGAAAAAAGAAGCTCAGGGTGGTCGGTTGGGAGCAAATGATATATTAGAAGTTGGTGAGGGGGTTTTAGCAGCAGCAAGGCAATACCAAGAAGATCAGATAAAGAGAATTCCAGAGGATAGCATACCGCTTGCGTTGAATGAATTGAACACTATGTGGAAGGAAATAAGCGATGTGATATTACCGATTCAAAATAGCCTGGATGCTATAGCTAAGAAATATGGTATTAACCCAGACCCAATGGACAAAAATGTGAGTGATGTACGTTTATCAGAACTGAGTAATATAGTCGGTGCATTCCATACACAATGGTTGGGAGAAGTTGAGCGCAGGGCAGTAGAATGGAAGAAATTTGTAGAAGAAGCGCAAAAAATGCTCAAGAAAGGAAAACAGACACCGGAAGAGTCTCAAGCTGTCAAAAACATAGAAAAAATAGTCAATGCTGCTCTTGATTTTAAGAAGACTCAATTGGAGCTCACAAAGAAGCCAGTAGAAGGGAGTTATGTTTCATTTACAGCGCAAGTGGCTTATTACGCTGCTTGGCGGGTAGATGCACATGAAGGAAGAAATGATAAAACTAGTCAGGAAGGGCGGCAAGCACTCTTAGACTTACAAAGGCACTTCAAGACAACAGAGAAACTTGAGGATAAGGCTGCGTCGCTGCCAGCGCAACCACAACAGCAGCAACAACCACTGCCAGAACAGCAACCGCTGCCAGAACCGCAACAGCAATCCAAACCGCAACTTCCCGTCATATCGCTGTCCACGGAAAAAGAGGAGCCTGGGTTTTTCGCTGCCTTAGTTTCTAGATTTTCTAGAAAACAGCCAAAGGGCGAAGCACTGTTTAGACAGAACGTAGGGCGTAAAAAAAAGGAACTCAAGAAAAAAGAAACCCCATTTACAGCAGAGAGCTTCTTAGGTGTCGGTCAAAAAATTATAGAAGATGTAATTCATCGGCATCGGGATGCAGCACTGAGCAATCAAGTGCCGCTAGAGGTTCCTAAGTCTGAGATAGACAAGACATTGAGTTTCATGGAGGAAATGGGCAACGAAATACAAGAGGAAGTATTATCTATCCAAACCAGCTTAAGTCAGGTAGCTCAGGGTGAGGGAATTAACGATGCTGGGCTAGATTTAGATAACTTAAACGGTCTGGGTGAAGCCATTGGTTCGGCATTGGCGATATGGCTGACAGAAGTAGAGCACCGGGCAAACTATTGGCTGCAATTTGTAAGGCTGGCTCCAACGCATGGAATACCCCGGGAGACCCACAGACGTCTTGAAAGAATAGGAGCAATAGTCGACACTGCGATGGCTTTTAAGGCTCTGCAGAAGCACCTTGCAGAACAACCAGAAGGTAATGCTTCGGGTACAGCCAAAGTAGCCTATATTGCTGCTGGTGTGATAGCAGAACGAGAAAAGAGTGAGGACACTGCAAATAAAAAAGAGCGGACAGATCTCGAAAAGTTAGTATCGCATACGCACATAAGTTCCTTGTTAAAGCGGATTGCTCCAATTGAAGAAGCTATTAAAAACATTAAAGCTCAAGGGCCAGCAGCGAAATCTGAGGATAAGGCCGCGCCGCGGATTGATACTCCCCCCTCTACATCAGCCAGTGTATTATCATCGTCAGGGTCAGGCAGGGGGCTACCATCTTCTACACAATCGCCACTAGATTCATCACAGGAGCACGAAGACTCGAAGTCGTTATCCGCATCCGCGTCTGCGTCTGGGAAGGGCGTGGAGGACAGTAAGATGGACTATTCCAATAAGCAAGATGTTATTGATGACTATGTTGGGCTTTTCGCCGCACCTATTAAGGCGCAAGAAACACGAGCAAGTACTATTCTATCTCTATCAGCCGATATAACTGGGAAGGACAAGAGAGAACAGATTGTAGACAACATGACTAGAATGTTTGGGGCGATGTCCAAATCACTATCGTACAAAAAGGATGCTGAAGATGAAATGCGTGATCTTCCAGGAACAACAGATTGGACTAAGTTTAATTCGGCAGAGCAGGAGTTTTGGCAAGCTTCTCAGGGCGCTTTGCAGAAGGTAGCGCAAACATCAAACGGCTGGGTAGAGAATGTAGAAGCACAAGCAGAAGATGGCTAACAGTATAGCGCCACATGATGCAGTGGGTAATATCCGTGCAGTGAATAAGATGATATTAGATTGTGGGTCAGTGTTAAACAACTTCAAAAAGAAGCATGGTAGTGCTATTGCTGACAAAGTAGATTTGCAACAAGCGATAAGTTCATTTGAAAATGTATTGAAAGACAACAGTACTAAGATACAAGTTATTGCGCAGCAGTTTCATGATGTTGCTGAGGTTAAACATGTGCAATCACAACAGGAACTACTACCCCAAAGCGCACCACAAACGTCGAGGCTGAGTAATGAAAAAACTGAGAAAAAGGAAAAACCATGGCAATGGGTGGAGCTGCCAAAAGGGAAACCTGGACATACTGGACATATAAGAAACCGTTCGCGGTCAGTATCAATATCGGAATCACGATTGCCGCCAACAAAAATTATTACTCCAACGTTTGAAGCTAGACCAGATGTGATAGTACATGAATTAGGAGCTAAACTATTAAAGCAATTTGAAAAATGGCAAAGACAGTCTGGTGGATTATTAGTAGCGCTTGACGATCAGAGGCCAGCTGAAAGGCTTTATAGTGATGTATGTGCCAGATTAGATGATATCTATCGAATAATAGGAGCTTTTCAGGCAACAATACCAGCAAAATTAGAGCATCGTGTAGAACTATCTGCGGTTACCCCAGACATGTGGTCTGATTATAGTGGATATCCAGCAGGTCAATGGACACACTATCTTACTACTTTGTTGACAAAATCCACGGATTGGGCGAAGAGGGTGGAAGGGCAGCTAGCGATAATAAATGCGGATGGTTCTTCTGATGAAGACAAGCAGAATGCGAGAAAAGAAATAACGCATCTAAGAAAACTCATGGATCGGATTGATCGCGTAATAGCGGAGATAGAGTATGACGCTGATTCTCAGCAGGCTCCTGGCTTATGGGAAGAACATACTCAAATAGCGACTGCTCAGCAGGTAATACAAAACTTGAACGTTACAGATTTAAAGATATTTAGAGAAAACTACCGCAAGATAAGAGAGCATGATGAGAGTGTGGCAAATAAGAGTTCGCTACTGGAAGAGAAAGCTAAACCCAAAACCTTACCCAAGAAAGTGGTACTACCGCCACCCGTAAAACAGCAATCAGAGGAGATAGAGCTGACTGAAGCTCAGAAGATTTGGCTAGATGTGGATAAGGCAAGTGTTGGCAATGACGGATTAAGCAAGTACTTTAATGCTGATTCGTTGGAATTGAGAACAGCAGCACAATTGCCAGTTAAATTGACGGATCCGCCATCAATTACAAGGGCAGAAAACGAACTTGCTACTGCGCGCACTGTAATCAAAAAGGCTGAACGCTATCTTGAAAACCCTTCACAAGACCAGGCAGATGAAGGGGTTAACGCTAATATACGTACAGAGCTACCTCGCTTGAAACAATATGAATATCGGGTAGCAAGGCGCTTGGAGGTGATATACCAACGAGAGGCTGATAATCGTTATAAAAAAGGGCGGGAAGAAGCGCTGTCTAAGACAGTTCAGCAGCGATTGCTTGAGGAGAAACAACTGTCGAGTAAGGCTGCTACATCCCCTCCAAAAGAACTGGAGAAATTGAAGCATTTGAAAGCAGAAATGCAGCAAGAAATGGAGGTATTAATTGCGCATTTATGGGATGGAGGGTCGATAAAGGATAGCTTTTCGGCGGATATATGGATTAACTCTGCTATGCCTAAAATACAACAGAAAAAAGAGTCGGCAAAAACAACTTATGAAGCAAAGAAGGAGAAAGGCACGGATAAAGATCGTGAGAATAGGGACAAAAGGAAGAAGGCAATCGATAATCTGTCCGCAGGTATGGAGTGTATAAAGGCAGTGTTTACATCGCTTGGTAAGGTAGAGGCATATGTAAGGCAAAATGTATCTGTTGGGGATAATGAAAAATTACACAAAATTGCGGAGCAGTTTGCTACGTATATAGATGAAATAAGTCAGCAAAAAACAGCGTGGGAACGTGAGCCATCGAGGGAGAATTATAAAAAGGTGCTTAAAGTCATAACAGCTGTAGAACAGGCGGCGATAGCACTGAAGGATAACCATTTAAAAAGCTTGGGGGAAGGCTTAAAGCTGGCGCAGGCGGAGCAGGAAGAATATGAGAAGTCAAAGAAGATACCAGTATCTTCACAACCACCACAAAGGCTACGTGCGTTATCGGAAGGGGGTGTGGCATCATTGCCGAGTCATTCTGTTTCCTCGTTCTTCGCGCACCCTAAACAGCTGGATAATAAACAGATTGCACCTACTGCTACTGATTCTGCGACGGCATCTGCCTCGCACAGTGGCAGTGATGCTTCGGTGGCATCATCATCGAGCAGTAGCAGTTCTTCGACGGCATCGACGTCTTCCACAAGATTACCAGAAACCCCGTCTAATACTAAGCAGCGTCAAAGTGATACCCAAGCGGGACAACAAACCCTGCCTGATACTGGGCAGCAAGACCAGGAGCAGGAGCCTAGCCCGGAAAATGGAGAGGGGAATAATGATAATCTGACGGGGAAAGGCCAGTAACCAAGCCTTTCGATACTAGAACCTGGCTGTTGTTAAATTGGTTATTGGTTCCCCGCTATTCTGTTGGTAGCTTCTGGTCAGCTACGAGCGGCGGGGATGACAGCCCCAGGGCGTAAAGCCCCCTGGGAGCGCGGACGGCTCGGCTATAAGGTTGGCTCCCGGATATTAAGTGTTACTAAACTCGCACGCTCGCTTCGCCACACTAAATTCCGGCATCAATGGCACTACCTTAAGCGCTTTTCCCTGCTCCCGGGTTGGCTGGGTGCGATTTCGTAGGGGCGGTTCGTGAACCGCCCGCTCTCAGCATTAATTATATTGTGATGGGCTGTGTTTCACTCAATCTATCAGTGAATAACAGCATATATGTACTTTATTTGTTTTGTGCGGGCGATTCACGAATCGCCCCTACGAAAATAGCGCAAAGCCCCCTGGGAGCGTTGTAGGGGCAACCCTTGTGGTTGCCCGATATTAAAAAACCCTATGGCACAAAGCTCCTGGGAGCGCGGGCAGCTTGCCCGCATATGTGTTGCCAATGGCTTAAATGCGGGCAAGCTGCCCGCGCTCCCAGGGGCTTTGTGCCGCCCATTACCCTACACACCCTACAAGCGCCTGGCTTGACTCCTGGTAACTTCAAAATAACCCCTTCCTTAATTTTTCGCTAATATTCAATTGATATACTTTAAATAGAAGCCTGCCCCTGGCAGGCAGTTATTGGTTGTTATATACGTTGAGGCGAACACATTATGGCCATTACATTGTGGGAATATTTTGGCGTGAGGAGGGGTGTGGGTGTAGAGCGCTGGATGGAAAGGCAGACCAATTTATTTGGCGTAATCAATGCTGGGGATAGCGTAGAGCAATCCGATGCCAATGCTGGAAATAGTAGCGTAGAGCGACGCGACGAGTACTTCCTCTATGATAAATCCGTTGATCGCCGGCAGCACGCATTAATGAGTTTCTGGTTAGGTGAGGGGGAATTAGCAGCGCAGCGCCAAGAGATACGCCGCCAGGGGTTGACGTGGAAGAGGGTCATGCAGGCAAGGTTGTTATTGGCAAATGGAAAAAATTATGGTAACGAAAAAGCAGATTCCACTGGTAACAATACAGTAGGCGAGTTATCCAAGAAGTACGAACCTTACGACCGCCGACGGGTATTGCAGGCAGCATTAGAACAAACCATATTGTATGCACAGCAGCTGTATCAGACTGCGCTGCACCAATCATTAACATCGCTTGAGGGGGAGCAATTAATACAACTCCGCGACATGTCTCGGAACATTCGGCGGGGAAGATATTTAGACTGGGTAGACAATCTAGAACAACAAAACGCACTGTATCAGCAGTTGCACACGCTTGACGCAACGTTGGCGGATACACAATCAATCGTGGGGCGTGCTAAGGCCGGTGTGTGGCCCGCGTCACCTCGACGCTGGAAGAAGTTTGTGGCAACGGTTGGCGCGGTGATTAATTCCCCGGGGTATTTTCACGCCTGGTTTTCTCAAACCATCAACGCCTACTTTGTGGATGGTTTTAGCCGTTCCTGGGAAAAACCTTCTCGTTATACCGTGCCATGGTTTGTCGCACGTTTATTTTTCGGAGCGATTAATTTAGCAATTTATGGGGTGGCTCGGGCATGGGATTTTATGCTGGGGTGGATACCCGCAGCGTTCAATCATAAAAGTTTCTCATTAACGCTGGGCGGCGTTGGTATGATGATTGCAGGCGTTATATTATTTAGCTCAGGTCCCATCGGCTTGATACTATTAGTAAGCGGGGCAGTGATCGCTGGAATTTTTGCTGTTGTTAGTTATTATGAACATCAAGAGCCGCAGCAAATATTAGAGAGCCTGGTAGGTTCAGAAACCTCATCTCCTCCCCAGGGAAATCCATCGGTTTTCGCCGAGCGGTTATTGACGGTATTGGAAGCCTATCCAGAAAAATTTCCCTACTTACCGGTTACGATGTACCGCGAATTACTGACAGAGGCCATTGCCAAATTAGATCCTGCGCCGCCCGGGGGGTCATTGGAACTCTATGTGCTGCAACAAATGGTGTATAACATCCAGCGACAGGTAGAGTCGGCATTGTTACCGCCTGCCGCAGCAGCAGCGGCTAGAGAAACGCTGGCGCGTTCTAAGTCGCTTCCTTCTCCACGACCACTTTCTCTAGAACAACAACGTGGGATAAAAATACAACAGCTGCTGGCAAGTATAGACAACAGAATCCTGGGTTCGGTGGATAAAGATCTATATTATATATTAGATCATTATCGATTGACGCCTGGGAACACAGAAATAAAGAACTATCGATACGTGCAGGCACTCATCCGTTTATTTCCACCCTATAGTCGGTATACAGCACAACATTTTACGCCCACCAGTTTGTTGCATATGCATCAGATGTTGCAGATATTAGGTAATGAACAGTTAGAACAACTAGGTAAACCACTCACATTGCTTGCCTGGCATCTGCAATCGATAGCTATAAAAAATCCATCAGTGGCTGTTGAAGTAGGGAAATTTAGAGGCGACCCAATACCTGACACTATTTGGCAGGGGGCATTAGCTGCGATGCCATTGACTCCAGAAGAGGTGGAAAAAGTATATAAATGTAGTTTAGAAGCTAAGCAAGAGAAGATATTGGAGGTAACAGCAGCAGTAGCAACGGTGAAGAAGCTGCCGGACAGAAAACAGCCTGGAAACTCTCCTTCACCTTTGCCAAGGGATGCCAGCTTCGCCACAACGAGTTCTTCTCCAGTACAGAAATTAATAGAGCTGGCGCCAACCATATCTGAAGAAGATGATTTCATACCAATGGTCTTTAACGCCGGACACGTAATGGTTTTACAGCAGCAATTAGAAATCTTACAGGGCAAGGAAATAGAGCCGGACACACAACAATGGGGTGAATTAGCGGAACGATTACGTAATGCGTATAACAGTGCGCCATTGGATGAAGTTGGGTTGATATTACGGACGGAAATAATAAATATGTTTAATAAAAATAAGCAGCTGGGAAATTTAGATAGCTTAGTATTAGCCACACCGTCGCGTACGCGTAGTGGAACCCCTGGAGCATCGGCTCGCAATTCCGTTAGAACATCGGCTCGCAGCACTCCCGTATCTCCACAGGGGAAGAGACTATTTTTTAGTCCAACTCCTTCTCTTTCTCCTTCTCCGGCTCTGAAAATGGGGACGCCTACGTCACCGAAATCGAAGAGGGCCTCTTGGTTCGCCAAGCATAGTAGACCCTACTACCCCACCACCATCAGATAGCGGCACACCAAAACAGCAACAGAGCTAAGAAGGCAACGAAAATACCAACAACCTTTCTTAAAGCCGTGGCATTGTTTCCTTCTCCCCTTGTGGGAGAAGGTGGCCGCACCTTGATATTGGCTGTAAATTTGATTTTAGCAATGTGCTGTACTAGTTGATAAATTTTGGAAACTCTGTGCGGACGGATGAGGGGAAAGATTGGGTTTGGCAGAGAACTATTTTGGGCTTGAACAGTATAGGGGCAATCAAGTATCCTGCCTAAAGGAGTTTGTATGAAGCTGTGCGGACGGATGAGGGGGTGATGAGGTTGGCAGAGAACCATGACTTACCCCTCATCCGTCCGCACAGTTTCAATTAGGGTTTTTTAGCTGCGATACTTCATTGTTTATGCACTGTTTTAAGTATGGCTATAAGTGCGGCCACCTTCTCCCACAAGGGGAGAAGGAAACCATGTCATGGCTAATTAGATTGGGAGAATGGTAAATGATACGTGGTATTCGTGGGTGGAGTGTAGGAGGGCTGTTGCTTGGCCTGGGTGGTGCTGCCGTAGGTATAATTTTCTTAAGTACCCCCCCCTTAGGCTGGTTGGCATTATTGCTGGGGACGATGATTGCCGCGATGTGTGCAACCGATATTTACTATCGATACCAAGAAACTAAATTAATATTAGACAGATTGTTGTATGAAGAACTCCCCTTGCAGCGTGATATTAAACCGCTGGATCATGCCGAAGACATACGCGATATACTGCAAGCATATCCCAAAGAATTTCCCCAATGTAACGCAAAAGGTCTGAAAGACCTGTGTCAGGAATTGACTGGGATTATTAAGCAATTAAAACAGTTGCCTGACGACGACGATCGATATAGGAAGGAATGGCCGTTAAAAGGACAAGTACATCAGATCTTAAAGAAGGTGCGCAAGCTCCATCAACCGCTATCGATAACCACTGCAGCCACTGCTCAGCCAGGTAATAATATCGGTACAGCAACGCCATTCTCCCCTAAATCAGCGCCAGGACAGCGGCCATCAACTTGGTTAGATCTACGAAACCAGGAGTATGTGCAACGCCAAATTTGGCAACTACAGCGCTATCAACCGCTTTTAAAAGCGGAGCAAGAGAAAGAGGAACAAGCAAAACGCGAATACCAAGACGCGGAGCTAAACACCCCAGAGTCGGCCATAAAGTTTAAACAGCTAAAATTGATACAAAACGAAATTGCGGATTTGAAAAGACAGATTGGTGAAATAAAAAAAGAATTATCCGATGCTAAGCAACTGCCTGATCCCTTGCCAGAGCCAGAGGAAAGCATCGAGAAATTAGCCCAATTATTATCCTGTATGGATCAAGATATTGAGGCAAGTGAGATTTATAAGCGAGGTCCTTCAAGGACAGTAAGGGCATTTTATAGCCAGAGTCGTGGAAATTTAACCGCATTCCTCAGTGTAAATAGCTGTTATCTGAGTAATGTGTCTCACTGCCGGGCGGATAATTATCTCACTGCCTGGAATGAACGTGTAGAAACATTGTTTCAGTTGGTGGAGAAATTACAACAGCAGAAGGAACACTATGAAAACAACCTAAAAAACTGGCTAAAATCGAAAGCTTCGAATAAGCAAGAGCAAATTGCCGTGCTACAGGAACTGTGTGACCATTATGCTGGCTGTATCACCAAGGCGGTGTTTGATTCTGCCTGGAATAGGGCTATAGCTGCACAACAACCCCAAGATGGTAAATTGCTGGCATTACGTATGCAGATCATTTTAGCAAGAGCCAGGCGCAAGGAGAAAGCAGCCAGGGATAGGGAGGAAGCAGCCCGTGACAAGGTTAGTGATCCAGCGAGTCTGTTACGATTTATCTACGCTGAGGTGAAAGTAGAATGCGACATTGATCAGCAGGGTTTGGATCAATTTGTAAAGGAAAATCCAACGGACCCACTATCCGTGTATATAGGTGAGTTACGCGACCAGGTTTATGTGCTCGAGGTGCGCAAAAAACTGACTGCGCCTAATGTGGACGGTGCGCCACAACCTGTTCATCTGTTGTTTAAACCAGCGGAAGTAGGGACAGTATCGGAAGAGAAAGCATCGGATATAAAGCCAGATATTGAGGCTAAAACGCCACAAGCCGTAATAGCCGAGTGCTTAAAACAAGCACAACAGCAACTGCAACAAATGGATGGTGAATTGGAAAAACCTATTCCAGGAATTGAGTCTATAAGGCGAGTATGGAAGGTGCAGGAGAGATATGATGATAAAGGCGCTGGAACGGGAAGAAGAAATGATATTTATGAATATAAAGTATCTATTAAGGATGAGAAGAAAAATAACCTAACTGCAGAGTCGGAGGCTGCATTAGTTGATTGGATAGTTCCCGCTGATGCTAAATCGGGTATTGAAGAGGTTAGCTTACCTGGCATTCGTATCACGCAACCATTGACTGAAACCTTGAGACAGCTTGTCGAGCTTAGTTGTGATGATACGATGGAGGCACATGCGCGAACCATCACTGTGTTAAGGCAACGCGCCACCGCAGAGTTAAATGCGTTCAGAGCTTCACCATCGTTTGATGCGCACGCTGAAGAATCCCAAGATATTGCTGCGCAAATGCAACAATTGCAGATCTCGGAAAACAAGGCGTTGGCTGATATAAGACAACAACAATTGCGCCTGGTGAAGTTAGGGATAGAGGTGATCAGTCAGTCCACCCTTGCTGATGTCGACAAGGCGCTCACGCCAGATGAACAAGCGCGAGAAGACAAAATACAACAAGGAAAAAAATCGCGTTTGGAACAATTAAAGAAATTACAGCAAGGGAATAGAGAAAATGATCCTGCGTTGCAAGAGTTGAATAATAAGATAAAGGAAGCTGGGGAACAACAACCCAGTGATAGTGATACACAAGCAGTGAAAGAATTAAAGCAGAAGAAGCTAGTACGTTTAGAGCAATTGAGGCGAGAACATCAAGCTGCTGTCAGTACAGATGCGACACTGGAAAAGCTGGATAATGAGTTACTTGCCTTAGCAAGCAAAAAATTTGCAACATTAAATCAACAACAATTACAGCGTGCCCAGGCTGCCGCCTGGTTATATCCCTTGCTAACAAGCGCTGCTGAAAAAATACAACAGCAACGGGCGCTGCGTTCGCGAGAATTAACCCAACTAAGAGCCATGCTGCAGCAAGAAGAAGAATCACTACAAAAACAGCTTAAAGAAATAAATAAGCAGGACAAAGATACTGATGAATTCTCCGAAACATGCCGTGTTTTAATTAATGCTACAGTAAGGTCAGCTGAACTCGAGTCGGGCATAGAAAAATTGGCAGCAGAGATAGAAACTATGAAGAAAGACTTAGCCGAATTGGCGCTGCAGTATGACTGGTTGCATGGTGATAAGCTGATAAATGACTTTCGCATAGAACGCGAGACATTGATTTTTTCCATCATCAATCCGAAAAAATTAGCCGTTAAGGTAGATTATACTAAGCCTTATGAGCGTCCAGAGGAAATGGATAATATAGAGCAACAGGAAGTGATTTGGCAGGAAGACAGTGAGCAATATATACCCACGTTAATGCAAACATTGCAGAAGAATAGGGGAGAGGATAATTCCCCTAACGGATCGACACCCCCAGAATCGCCCCAGTCGCGATCATCGACTAGTTCTCATTCTCACTCTCCTGGGAGGTTGGGTATGTTCTCATCAACATCGCAACTTATAACGCTTCCCAGGACAAATGAGAATATGGGGAATGGTGATAAGAGTGCGGAGACATCGCTGCTTATAACGCTTCCCGAGACAACTAAGGCGGGTGGGAATGTAGGAGTAAAATCGCAGTCTATGTTGCATCATAGGGTCAGACACACCACCACTTCCCAAGAAAAATTCAGATGGTGGTGACTCAGATGATGATGACGATAGCCGCTGGAGTCTGAGTTCAGGTCGTGGATCTCAGAGTTGACATTGCACTTTCTCTTATAGGGACATTGTTGAATAATTCACTACACTTTGTCACGGGATAGATGTTGAGGTGACAGACTGGAGCGGGAGGATGAATTTTCTATAGAGGATGCGTTAGACGTGGGCTTTGGTGAGGAAGTCGGCGCTTTTTGATTATTACGATGAAGGGGAGAGCCCAGTTTGGGAGCGAGAGCGCTAACAGGAGGGGGACTTCCTTTTTTGTTTTTATCTGCTTCCTGCAGAGGATATTTGTTAAACTTAGCTAATGCATGCACCTCACCTTGTTCTGCAGCTTTTTGATACCAGAAGATCGCTTCTTTTATATCTTTTTTAACGCCTACTCCCTGTTCATAGCATGTGCCAAGATTGAATTGCGCCTGTGATTCACCTTGCTCCGCGGCTTTTCTAAACCACACGACGCCTTGTTCTTTATTTATGTTAACGCCGGTTCCATTCATATAACATATCCCCAAATTGGTTTGTGCTTTTGTAAAACCTTGCTCCGCGGCTTTTCGATACCAGCTCATCTCCTTTTTTTCATCTTTTGTGACGCCTATCCCATCCCTATAATACACCCCAAGGTTCAATTGCGCCTGTGGTTCACCTTGGTCCGCGGCCATTCGACACAATTTCGCCGCCTCTTTTTCATCTTTTGTGACGCCCGCTCCATTTTCGTAACACATGCCCAGATTGGCTTGTGCATGTGCATGACCTTGATTTGCGGCTTTTAGATACCATCTTGCCGCCTCTTTTTCATCTTTTGGGATACCTATTGCGTCTGCATAACAAAACCCAAGCTCGAATTGCGCCTCTGCATGACCTCGCTCCGCGGCTTCTCGACGCCATCTCATCTCCTCTTTTTCATCTTTTGTGACACCTACCCCATTGGCATAACATACGCTAAGGTTATATTGCGCCCCTGCATGATCTTGCTTTGCGGCTTGTTGACACCATTTCGCCGCTTCTTTTTCATCTTTTTGGACGCCCCGTCCCGCTTTGTAACATATCCCTAGATTGAATTGTGCATCTGCATAACCTTGCTTTGCGGCTTCTAGATACCATTTCACCGCCTCTTTTGCATCTTTTGGGACGCCGCCCGCTCCCTCTTCGTAACATATGCCCAGCTTAGATTGCGCCCTTGCACAACCTTGCTCCGCAGCTTTTCGAAGCCATATCATCGCCTCTTTTTCATCTGTTGGGACGCCTATCCCATTGACATAACATACGCTAAGGTTATATTGTGCATCTGCATAATCTTGATCTGCGGCTTTTAGATACCATTTCACCGCCTCTTTTTCATCTTTTGGGACACCGCCCGTTCCCTCTTCGTAACATATGCCCAGATTAGATTGCGCGCTTGCACAACCTTGCTCCGCGGCTTTTCGAAGCCATATCATCCCCTCTGTTTCATCTTTTGGGACGCCTATCCCATTGACATAACATACGCTAAGGTTATATTGCGCATCTGCATGATTTTGCTCTGCGGCTTTTCGAAACAAGTTAGCTGCCTCTATTACATCTTGTGGGATGCCTTTTCCTTGGAAGCAGTAGAGGCCAAGGTTGTATTGCGCCACTGCATAACCTTGATCTGCGGCTTTTCGATACCAGTTAGCTGCTTCTGTGGTATCTTTTCCGATGCCTACTCCTTTTGCGTAGCAGATACCAAGGTTGAGTTGCGCCTCTGAGTTACCTTGGTCCGCGGCTTTTTGAAACCAGAGGACTGCTTTCTCCATATTTTGTGAGATGCCGGTTCCATATCTATAATATAGGCCAAGATTAAATTGTGCTTCTAGCACCCCTTTTTCCGCGGCTTTTCGACACCATCTCACCGCTTCCTTCATGTGTTCAGGTTCAGCGCCACCCAAAAGGTAGTGGTGGACTGACAAAATAAATTGTGCCCGCCTATTGCCACCTTCCGCCAGGCATTCCAGTTGCTCCAGACAGGTTGGATCTTCTTGCAGGTTTTTGCATAGCGCTTCTACTCCAGAGTTTGGCAGGAAAGTGGCTTTCCCATCCTCAGCTAAGGAGGCCGTTTTGTTATCGAGTCGCGTGGTTTTTTGATCCCCAGTGCGTGTCAGGGGTGTGCTGGTAGGCGGGGGAGTAGGTGTTAGAGCGATGTCTACCTCTTTTAACAGCAGCTTGGCGAGATTCCCCTTCCTTTCATTCAGCGCTTTTTGCAGTGCCTGTTGCCACAAGGCATATATGCCAGTATCTTGCGATTTGAATTTTTTGGGATTAATCGTAGTAATAAGAAGCTGTAAGGTGTCTATATTGTTTAATTCAACCACACGCAGCAGGGGTGATTGGCCTTTTGCATTGACAGTGGTGACGATACGGCTGCCGAATTTATTGATAAGATCGGCGATGACGGTCTTGCTGTTTTCTTTATTTTGTGGTGTGACGTTATTTGCTGCATTAACGGCGTGTAGGAGTATGTCGGCTTTTTCTTGATCGCCGCTGATATCGTTTTTAAATGCATTTAAACGATTGAGCTCTTCAACTAATTTATTTGTTTTTTCATGGTCATGCGATTGGATGGCTTGGTTTAGCTCTTCTTTTAATTTTGCTACAGATTTTTTAGATTTTTTATGTTTCTTCTTTTTCCGTGTGGCCTGCGTATTAGAAGGTTCTTCTGTTGTGTCAGGCAGCGGTTTTTTAGCCTCAAAACCTGAGCTTTTACTATCGGTCAGGATAGAAGAGGGTGTAGAAGATTTTGGTAGCGTACTCTCGAGTTTTTTTAACTGAGATCGAAGATCTTCTGCCATGAATGGCGAGACTTCTTCGGCTTTCCAAAAGCCTTTTAGTTTTTTCGGAATACGAAGGCGACAGATCCCTTTCAAGACAGGCTTATTTGTTTTTGGATCTATTAAACTGCGCAGATGAGCGTCACGCCGTTTGTCCGGTGGGTGGTTTCTATGATGCCAACCATCGACCTCTACGTTAATGAGTTCCCCGGTCTTTTTGTCACGAATGAGGAAATCAAGGTAGGCATAGGAATTATCCAGCAGTACTTCTTCACCCACTATCTCATAACGTTGGTTAAACCAATTCTGATCCCGGAGGTACAGACCAAACTGATGTTGCAGTGAGTCTTCATCAATAGGTGGCTTGTTATTTTTCAGGTGCTCGATGACAGGGGGTGGCAATGGTGTTTGATGTGTCAGGCAACAGATATTCAGCCAGTTGTTGCAATGTGATCTTGCGATCCCGTTGGCGGGCGACTAATTCTTTTTCCGTGGCTGTAGGAGATGGTTTTTCGTCCAGACGTTTGAGAAGCTGTTTAACGAGGTTTTTAGTTGGTTTTAAATTACACCAACCGGGCGGCGCGGGTAGCACCAGGGCATGCACGGCAGCTGCCAGATGAGAAACACTCATTTTAGCAGCCGTGTTCTCTTCGTTCAGAAAATCAAGAATTTCCGTAATTTTTTTCTGGAGCGTTTCGTTTTCCCCCTGCTGTCTACCTGCCTGCAGGAGTTTACCTATCGCCAGCAGTAACAGACTCAGGTTAGCTGCGGATTTGTCACGGGATTTTAATGCCTGATCCAGCACGTTGATTAATGATTGTATTTGGATGCATTTGGGGCTGGAAGAGACCGCATTAATCTGCGAAATGATATGGGCGATACTCCTGGCAATCTGCGTCCGGGTGACGATTTCAGGAATTTTTTTTGCAGAACGACTTGTTTTAGCATCCTGATCCCCACTCTTTTTTTCTTTTTTCTGCTGTGGTGTATAGCTTAGTAAATCACTGAATGTATTGACATCCAGGGCAGCGATGTTCTGCACCCCTTGATAATCGACCAACGCTCGCAGGTCGTTTAATCCATCACGGATTTCTTCCAGACTTCCGCATGTTTTTAATCCGGTTACTAATTTATTGATGGCTTCTGCCTTAAATGGCCGTATCACATAATAGTTTTCTGTCAGAGCGGCAAGACCCGCGAGCAGTTGATGGGCGCTGGGGGGTGGAAATTCAGTCGCTGCGATTAATGTTCTTTCCATCCAGGCGAGCCACTCTTTCCAGGGTGCAGATTGTTTGAAGGTCAGATCAAGAACAGCGTGGCGAAATCCGTGCTGCCTGGCGTGTAAGCCAATGGATCCAATGGCTCTGGCTAATTGCGGTAATTTGATGAGTTTAAAGTTATAGGCGATCTTGAGTGCGTCTAAGGTTGCAAGTGGGTCTGTTTGTGTTTTCAGCCACGCTTCGTATAGCGTAAAACCATTGCGATCATTAGGAGAAAGCCACTTTTGCAGCAGCTCGGGGGTGATTGTTTGAGTAGGGGATACTTCTTGTTTACGTTCGCGTGTCGTCATCACCTGGCTCCAGCGTATTAAGTGTAATTGAGTCAAAAATTATCAGATTTAACGCAAAGGTGCAAGCAGCGCACAAAGCCCCTGGGAGCGCGGGCAGCTTGCCCCAAAGATGTGTGCATAGGTTAGGCTTGCGGGGTAGGGTAGGGAGAGGGTTTTACGGCACAGGATAACTCACTGGTTGTATTACTACCCCTTACACGCTACAATACGCCGCTTACTGACACCCCCCTTCTGCACATGACAGTGGATCGGGGGATTTATTATTACTAATTAAAAATTGAGGTTATTTATGTCATTGACTGTGGAAGAAACCGCGGAGATTATCCGCAATTATCAACTGACTGAGGGCGATACCGGTTCCTCAGATGTGCAAATTGCCTTACTCACTGGCCGCATTAACAAACTCACCCAACACTTTAAAACCCATGCGAAGGATCATCACTCTCGTCGTGGTTTATTACGCATGGTGAGTTTGCGACGCAAACTACTCGATTATCTAAAGGCACAGGACGTTGCCCGTTACCGTCAATTGATTGAACGCCTGAAAATCCGCTACTAATTTCCTATAGGACACTCCTTGTGACAGTATTCCGCAAAACATTTAAATATGGCGACCACGCGGTCACCATCGAAACTGGCGCGATCGCCAGACAAGCCACCGGCGCCGCATTGGTCACCATGGGCGACACCGTGGTATTAGTAACCGCCGTGTGTGTGCCGTCCAAGATGCCACGTGATTTTTTCCCATTAACAGTGAATTACCAGGAGCGCTCTTATTCGGGCGGTAAAATTCCCGGCGGCTACTTTAAGCGCGAAGGCCGCCCCACCGAACGCGAAACTCTGATTTCACGCTTAATTGATCGACCCATGCGTCCGCTATTTGCTGCGGATTTTACCGATGAAGTGCAGGTAGTGGCGACGTTATTGTCGTTGGATCCAGAGGTCGAGTCGGATATCCCCGCCATGATTGGCGCTGCCGCTGCGGTATCGTTGGCGGGTCTGCCATTTGGCGGGCCTATCGCCGCCGCGCGCGTGGGTTATAAGGATGGCGCCTATGTACTTAATCCCAGCAGCAAGCAACAAGCGGACTCCAAACTGGATTTAGTCGTGGCTGGCACTGAACACGCGGTATTGATGGTGGAGTCGGAAGCCAAGGAATTGTCGGAAGAAGTGATGCTGGGCGCGGTCATGTTTGGTCATCGCGAAATGCAGGCCGTTATTCGCATTATTAAAGAATTGGTCGATGAAGTTGGGGGGACGGAGTGGAAATGGCAGCCGGCAGTGCATGATCCGGTATTGGTACAGCGTATTACTGAACTGACGGAGTCCGATATACATGCCGCCTACCAAATCCGCGAGAAACTAGGGCGGCGTGAACGTTTGGCGGAAGTGCGGGCGAACGTTGTTAGCGCGCTTTGCACCGAAGAGGAAACTGCGCCGAAAGCAGAAGTGGTCAAGAAATTACTTGAGCAGTTGGAAGAGAAAATTGTGCGCACCGCAATTATCGAAGGCAAGCCGCGTATCGATGGCCGCGATCATAAAACCGTCCGCCCGATTCAGATCAGCACCACCATGCTCCCGCGCGTGCATGGCTCGGCATTATTTACTCGCGGCGAAACGCAAGCCATCGTTGTTACCACGTTAGGTACAGATATGGATGCGCAGATGATTGACGAAGCTGCTGGCGATCGCAAGGAACGCTTCATGCTGCATTACAATTTCCCGCCGTATTCCGTGGGCGAAGTGGGTATGATGGGTTCACCCAAGCGCCGCGAAATTGGTCATGGTCGTTTGGCTCAACGCGCATTGCAGGCAATCATGCCGACGCCGGAAGAATTTTCCTATGTGCTGCGCGTGGTGTCGGAAATTACCGAATCCAATGGCTCCAGTTCCATGGCGACGGTGTGTGGCGCCAGTCTGTCATTAATGGACGCGGGCGTGCCGATTAAGGCGCCGGTAGCAGGTATTGCCATGGGTTTAATCAAGGAAGGCGAGCGTTTTGCGGTGATCACCGATATTTTAGGCGATGAAGATCACCTCGGCGATATGGATTTTAAAGTGGCGGGCACCCTCGATGGCATCACTGCGTTACAGATGGATATTAAGATTGAAGGCATTACCGAAGAAATCATGCACACTGCATTACATCAGGCAAAAGAAGGGCGTTTGCATATTCTGAAAATTATGAATCAAACCCTGTCGGCGCCGCGTCAAGACGTGTCGAGTTTTGCCCCGCGTATTACCACCTTCAAGATTAATCCTGAGAAAATTCGTGAAGTGATCGGCAAGGGTGGCGCAACCATTCGTGGCATTACGGAATCCACGGGTGTGAGCATCGATATTAATGACGATGGCACGATAAAAATTGCTGCCGTCGATCAAGGCGCTGCTGACGAAGCGAAACGCATTATCGAAGGCATTGTCGCGGATGTTGAAGTCGGCGCTATTTATGAAGGCAAGGTGGTTAAGCTGATGGACTTCGGTGCGTTTGTCGCCATTCTGCCCAACAAACAAGGCTTGGTGCACGTGTCACAAATCGCTAACGAGCGCGTAGAAAACGTGCAAGATAGATTGCATGAAGGGCAAATCGTACGCGTGAAGGTGTTGGAAATCGACCGCCAGGGCCGCATTCGCCTAAGCATGAAGGAAGTCGAGCCGGTAGCGTTATAATAGATGCTTCACCACCGCCGCTAAATCCTCATATACCGGCGCTGGCAATTTTTCTGCATGTGCCAACCACGTCTGCATGCCCTTGCCGGTCTTCACTAATACCGCAGGGCAACCTACCGCTTGCGCACACTCGATGTCGCGTGCGGTATCGCCCACCATCAACGCATCCGCCAAACGCACCTGAAAATGCGCAGCAATTTGCAATAATAAACCCGGCCTTGGTTTGCGACATTCGCAGTGGTCGTCAGGATGGTGAGGGCAGTAAAAAATAGCATCGATGTGACCGCCCACCCTGGCCAACTCATGCTGCATCTTGGCATGGATTTGCGTTAAATCTTGCTCAGTATATAACCCACGCGCAATACCAGACTGGTTGGTGGCAATGACCACTGTATGGCCAGCGCGATTTAGCGCTGCAATGGCGGTTAAACTGCTGGGGATGGGTATCCATTCCGCCGGCGTTTTAATGTATTCATCGGAATCTTCGTTAATCACGCCATCGCGATCAAGAATAATCATCATCGTTTAAGCCTTTTCTTTATTATTTATTTTTTTCTTTTTTTCTTTTTTTAATCTTTTCTTTGCGTCTCTGCGTCTCTGCGTCAAAGTTTTTAATCTTTTTTCTTTTATTCTTCTTCCAACACCAACAACGGCGCTTCTTCTTTTGTTAGTTCCGTCAACTCCACTTGCTCTATCTTATTAAAATGCGCACTGATTTTGCGCGACGTGACATGCACCAGTTGCGTATCTTCATGCGCCTGTTGGATGTGTTTGGCGAGATTATCCATGCGTGTTTTAAACCGAGCGAAATCACCGCTTAAACCCTGTAAATGTTGTTGAATAATATGCACCTGCTTGCGCGTCGCCACATCCTTAATCACGGCGCGCGCGGTGGTTAAAATCGCCCACATGGTGGTAGGGGAAACAATCCATACACGTGCTTTTTGTGCGGCTTCCACCAAGTCGGGATGATGCGCATGAATTTCCGCAAAGATCGCTTCGGCTGGTACGAACATCATGGCGCTGTCGGAAGTTTCTCCGGGTAGGATATATTTTTCTGCGATGACATTAATATGGTGTTTAATATCCTTGCGGAAATGTTGCTCCCACACTTGACGTTCGTTGTCGCCCAACTCGGTATTCATCATCAGCCGATAATTTTCCAGTGGAAATTTAGAATCGATCGCAATATGGCCGGTAGGTTCAGGTAATTTTAATAAACAATCCACCCGTTTGCCGTTAGACAGCGTGTGTTGAAAGGCAAAATATGCATCGGGTAATACATTGCGCACCACGTCTTCGAGCAATACTTCACCAAATGCGCCGCGCGAACGTTTGTCGGTAAAAATGGTTTGTAAGCTGACGATGTTGCTGGATAATTCGGTGATTTTTTTCTGCGCTTCGTCAATCAAGGCGAGACGTTTTACGATGTCGGTAAAAGTAGCAGTGGTTTTTTCAAAGCCATCGGCCAGGCGTTTTTCCACTTGTCCGCTGATTTCTTTTAAGCGCTGATCGGTGGATTGGGTCAGTTGTTCGACACGCTGATTGAGGTGTGTGGCGTGTTGGGCTAAGGCTTCTGTGACTTGGCGTCGCACGTCCGCCATGCCATGCTGCATGCTTTCTTGTAATGTTTTGAGCGCTAACAGTTGGTGTTGATCAAATTGCGTGCGCTGTTGTTGCTGCGCCTGTTGTTGTTCTTGCAGCATACGCGTGACGCCTTCGACCATGTCTTGATGATAGCGTTGGCGCTCTTCCAGGCGTGTGATGAAGGTGTTGATATTTTTTTGCCGCAGCGCGATGAATACAGTAACAAACAATGAGATAATACTAATGGCGGCGAGTGCTGCTATAGCTGGCGTAAGCATGATGTGTCCTGGTGTTTCTAACAATTGTCGCTATTCTAGCATTTTAAGATACTATATACTCTTAATTTAAGGCACAAAGCCCCTGGGAGCGCGGGCGGCTCGCCCGCATTTCACCATTGGCAAACATGCGGGCGAGCCGCCCGCGCTCCCAGGGAGATACGGATGCTCTTCCATGAAAATACTTATCAGCAACGACGATGGCGTATACGCCGAAGGACTGCGCATATTGGCGGACAGTCTGCGTGAAATTGCCACCATCAAGATAGTCGCGCCGGATCGTAATCGTAGCGGTGCGAGCAATTCTCTGACGCTGGATCGCCCGGTGCGGGTTAAGAATATTGGCGATGGCATATTGAGCGTTGAAGGCACACCCACCGACTGCGTGCATTTAGCGATTACCGGCCTATTGGAGCGCCGTCCCGACATGGTGGTTTCAGGGATTAATGAAGGCTCGAACCTGGGCGATGATGTGCTGTACTCTGGCACGGTGGCTGCGGCGATTGAGGGACGCTGTTTAGGGTTGCCTGCCATTGCTGTGTCATTGGTGGAGCGTGCGCAACGCGCAGCGCCAGCCGTTCAGCATTACGCCACAGCAGCCGCAGTGGTGAAACGCCTGGTGCAACGCTTGCAGACACATCCATTGCCAGCTAGTACCATTTTGAACGTGAATGTGCCGAATTTACCCCTGGAAGAAATTGCGGGTTATGAAGTGACGCGCTTGGGTACGCGTCACCTGGCTGAGCGTACCATTGCCCAGCTCGATCCGCGCGGACATACGGTGTATTGGGTAGGCCCTGCAGGACCGGAGGAGGATGCAGGCCCCGGCACAGACTTCAATGCCGTGAGCGCCAGGCGGGTATCTATCACCCCGTTGCAGGTGGATTTAACCCACTACCAGGCGTTTGATGGCTTGTCGCGGTGGGTGGAGGGGATGGCGGTTTAATTACTTTCCCAAGCAAGGCAATATCATTTACAATATCTCATGCGGTTATTTTCTCACTTATATCAGCGCGTTATTCGGTGGTCGCGGCATCAACATGCCCCCTATTACTTAGGCGCAATTAGCTTTATCGAATCTTCGTTATTCCCCATCCCACCCGATGTGATGTTGGCGCCCATGGCGTTAGCGCAGCCACAGCGTGCCTGGTGGTATGCGACATTGACGACAGCGACCTCGGCGCTGGGCGCCTTGTTCGGCTATGCCATTGGCATGTTTTTCTTCCATTGGGTAGCGGGTTGGCTAGCGTATTTTGGTTATATGCCAGCCTATCAGCAAGTGCAGACTTGGTTTGGGCAGTGGGGCGGCTGGATCATGTTTATCGCGGGTGTGTCGCCAATTCCGTTTAAATTATTTACCATTGCCGGCGGCGCGCTGCATACACCGCTATTGCCATTTATTATTGGCTCTATCATTGGTCGTGGCGCACGTTTTTATGTGGTGGCTGGATTAATGCGTTGGGGTGGTGAACGTATGGATCAGTGGCTGCGACGCTTTGTCGATGTGATGGGCTGGTCGATTGTTGGCGTGTTGGTGGTTGGGTATGGGATATATACATGGCTAGGGTAAACATTCTTTTGAAACCGTCGTCCTTCGTCTTTCTGCTAATACTAACATTGGCTGCATGTACCTCCACACCCGCGCCGGTGGTGGAAGGCTGGAAGCAACCGCCAGAGGCAAGTGATTATCGCGTGCAGGAAGGCGATTCGGTGTATTCCATTGCCTGGGCGTTTGCGTTGGATTACCGCGACCTGGTGCGCTGGAACCACTTGACCGAACCCTACTCGTTGCATCAGGGTCAGGTGTTGCACATGTCGTCAACAACTGCGGGCCAACCCGCGCGGTCTACGTCTGCCCCCGTGTCATCCATAGTGCGCCCGGCAGTTCCTGCCACAGTTGCGGGCGCTGCTCAACCCAAGACCACGTCTAGTAATATGTCTAATACTATAAAGCCCATGCCGCCATCAGCCAGGCAAGGCAACTGGCAATGGCCGACCAGGGGACGTGTAACGCATGGCTTTTCCCCCGCCACTGGCGCCAAGGGCATTGACATTAGTGGCCAGGTTGGTCAGCCGGTAGTGGCGGTAAGCGATGGTAAGGTGGTCTATGCGGGCGCTAGCCTGCCAGGCTATGGTAATTTAATTATTCTCAAACATAACGACAATCAGTTAAGCGCCTATGCCTACAATAAAGTCATTGCGGTCAAGGAAGGTCAGGTGGTGAAGGCCGGTCAACGTATTGCGCAGATGGGTAAGAACGACGAAGGCAAGCCGATGCTGCATTTTGAGATTCGCCAAAATGGCAAGCCGGTGAATCCGCTGCCGTTTTTAAAACAGGAAAAATAAAAGAGAAAAGATTTGACGCAGAGACGCAAAGACGCAGAGAAAAACATAAAACATAAAAAAATTATTTTTTTATTTTTAGTCTTTTCTTTGTTATTTTAATATTTTATTTTTTGTTTTTAATCTTTTCTCTGCGTTTGCGTTCTGCGTCAAATATTTTTTTTTAAGGGTTAATTATGCTAAACCACCGTATTACACTCCTCCACCCCCAACTCGCTAACCAAATCGCCGCTGGCGAAGTGATCGAGCGTCCGGCGTCGGTGATCAAGGAGTTGATGGAAAATAGTTTAGATGCTGGCGCTACGCAAATCGATGTGCAAGTAGAAGGGGGCGGGGTACAACGCTTGTGTGTGCGCGATAATGGCGTTGGTATCCACAAAGAAGATTTAGCCTTGGCGTTAAGTCGCCATGCCACGAGTAAAATTAGTAGCTTAGCCGAACTTGAACAAGTGAAAAGTTTAGGTTTTCGTGGCGAGGCATTAGCGAGTATTGCCTCGGTGTCGCGCCTGACTCTTAGTTCGCGTTATCAAGACGCGCCAGAGGCGTGGCAATTGCAGGTGGAAGGTCGCGATGCTGATGTGCGCCTGCAACCGGTGGCGCATCCACCAGGCGCCACGGTGGATGTGCGCGATTTATTTTTTAATACACCCGCGCGCCGCAAATTTTTACGCAGTGATAAAACTGAGTTTTCGCATATTCAACAACGTATCGAGCAAATGGCGCTCGGCCATTTTGCAGTGGGTATTACGTTAAAACAAGCACAACGCGTCGTGTTGCAATTAGCGCCAGCATTAACCCTGGAGCAACGTGAACAGCGCGTGGCGAAAATTTGTGGCGACGCATTTATGCAACATGCGCTAGCGCTTGAAATAGAAGGGCAGGGATTTGTCTTAACCGGGTGGGTTGCATTGCCGACCTTTATGCGCAGCCAACCCGATCTACAATATTTTTATTTAAATGGTCGCTTGATTCGCGATAAGGTAGTTTCGCACGCGATCAAGCAAGCCTATCACGATGTGCAATATGGCGATCGTCATCCCGCCTATGTATTGTATTTACAAATCGACCCGAGCACCGTGGATGTGAATGTGCATCCAACTAAGCAAGAAGTGCGCTTTCGTGAGAGTCAACAAGTGCATGGTTTCTTATGTAAGAGTGTGCAGCAGGTGTTGGCGGAATCTTCTGTGGTGTCTCCTCCCACTTCTTTTTCCGAAGATGTTGCGCAAACCTATAAAAATTTCGTAGGGGCGATTCGTGAATCGCCCGTAAAAAATACGGGCGGCTCGCGAGCCGCCCCTACGAAATCAGGTGACGGCTTAATATTTGCGGGCAACCACAAGGATTGCTCCTACAGCGCCCCCAGGAGAGAGAAAGAAGGCGGGGATTTTCCTCCTCCACGCCAAACTCCCCTTCCGTTGATGGTGCGTGAGCAAGTAGCTACCTATACAGCGTTGGCTTCTCCTGCTATTGATGTGGTGGCGCCACCAGCACCGACAACCGCAGCGCCACCGCTGGGTTATGCGTTAGGTCAACTACATGGCATTTATATCCTTGCCGAGAATCAGCAAGGCCTGGTCATTGTCGATATGCACGCAGCACATGAGCGTGTGTTGTATGAGCGCATGAAACAAGCGCACGCTGCCGGCACGATTGCAACGCAAACGTCGTGGTTGCCGTTGAGCGTAAATGTAAGTGAAAAAGAAGCAGATTACTTAGATGGTCAGCTGGCGTTATTTGCCGAATTAGGATTACGTATTGAACGCATTGCGCCGACGTCATTTATGTTGCGTGAAGCGCCGATGTTATTTGCGCAAGTGGATGTAGTGCAATTAGTGCGGGATGTAGTAACCGATTTAATGGCGGAACAACCCAGCGCACGCATTGAGCAACAATTAAATCATGTGCTGGCGACACTCGCATGTCGCAGCGCTGCACAGGCGAAACGGCGCTTAACTATCCCAGAGATGAATGCGTTATTGCGTGACATGGAAAAAACCGCCCACAGCGGGCAATGCAATCACGGTTGTCCCACCTGCCGGGAATTTTCACTGCGTGAGCTGGATAAGTTGTTCTTGCGTGGCAGATAAAAACAAAAGATTTGACGCAGAGGCGCAGAGACGCAGAGGAAAACATAAAACATTTTTTAAAAAATTATTCTTTTTTGTTTTTTTAATATTTTATTTGTTTTTTAAATTAAATTTTTCTATTAATTTTTTTATTTTTGTTTTTAATCTTTTCTCTGCGTCTCTGCGTCTCTGCGTCTCTGCGTCAAATTTTTTAATCTTTTTCTTTCTCAACCGTGGCAAAACCCCCATTCGGCGTGCGAAAATTTGTGGTTTGCCCTTGATACAAGCGCGCGATAAAACCCTGCACTTGATTGAACGTTCGTAAGGGCGGTTCGCGAACCGCCCCTACATCTGATGAATATACATACGCGCGTAAATCCACCTTCAATATTTTTCCTGCCAGTGTTAGTTCACTGGGTGGCGTCCACGCTTGCGCGATGTAATTTTCGGTTAGAATTTCCTCAAACACACGGTGCGTCATTTTATCGCCGCGATAAACACCCTTACTGCCATAGCCTGACAGAGGCTTGAAAAATAAGTGTTTGCGCTGTTGCCATAACGCGTCTGCCTGGGTAGGGTCAACGACAAAGGTGGTAGGGATAACCTGTTGTAATAGGGCAATAGTGGCTGCATCAACCTGCCAGGTACGTAGTAAGTCTGCATTAGACAGTATCACTAAATTGCGTTTGTTTGCATATAACGCATGTGCGTGAGGATGAGGGGTGATGACGGCCAGGTTATGTTGCCAGGCCGTGCGCAAGGCGGCGTAGTCGGGCGCAGCAAAATAAAAATCAGTCAGGCGATTATAGACTAAATCAATCACCGCATCATTGACAAAGAGTTGTTGCTGCCTGATGCTAAATTGTTCCGGCGCAGCAATAATTGCGTCAATGCCGTGACGTTTAAATAATTGTTGGAATAATAGGAACTCTGGATAGAGATATTGTTGCTCGGGCGCATCATCCACAATGGCTATACGTTGCAAGGGTCGGCTAGCATGTACGCTGCGCCATTCTGCTAAGAACATCTGCATGAACTGTGTTTCGCGCTGAACTAATTCCACGATATTCCCCTCCCTTTCTCCCCCCTTTTTTAAAGGAGGGTGGGGGGGATTGGTCAGGGGGGATTTGGTTGCCGCCTCTAACAATGCTGCTAAAAAAGCGCCGCCGGCATTGGTATTAATCTCAATCAACCTGGGACCGTGTGGGGTGAGATGAAAATCATAACCAAATAGCGCACCGGGATTGCCAGGATTGTGTTGGGCAATGGCGGGGGCAACGCTAAGTATATGTTGCTGATAGGCAGGTAGTGCAATAACGCGTTCAATGGCATTAACTGCCTCAGCGATATACTGGGCGTGGGCAGTGGATAACGTGATTGTGGCTGATGCAAATAAATGCGGTCGTTGTTGTAGCCAATCCGTGGGTAAGTGGTAGCATTGGCCAAGCTGGGTAAGTGCTTGTAACAATTCGGGCGGCATGGAAAATAACCTTGTAAAAAGAAAAAGGACTTGACGTAGAGGCGCAGAGACGCAGAGAAAAGATTAAAAAACAAAAGATTTTAAAGAAAAAATAATACAAGAGTATAAAACATTAAAAGATCAAAATAATAAAAATAATTTTTTAAAGTTTTATGTTTTCCTCTGCGTCTTTGCGTCTCTGCGTCAAATATTTTAATCTTTTTTTGTAACTACACTACTTCTTCTACTTCCTTTTCCGCACCGAGTTGTTTTTCAGCTTGTATGCGCTGATAAATTTCTTCGCGATGCACCGGGATTTCGGAGGGAGCGTCAACGCCAATGCGGACTTGATGACCCTTGGTGCTAAGAACGGTTACGGTAATGACACCGTTAATGATTATTTTTTCTCCAATATTTCTCTTTAGAACCAGCATATTAAACCTCCCGGATAAAGTTGATGTGTGCTACTTGTTCTCATAGCTGATTGAGTTAATTAATGTGAATCATTGATAAATATAATTTTTATCATGTAATTCACGTTATTCGGTAAATTGTTACCTTCTTACTTACTCCAGAGAACTTGGTATGGTACAAGGAATACAAACATGGGTTTGACTTGTAAAGCACGTTAGTGTTCTTTGAAAGAACACGTGTAAAACGTACTATACCCTAAACAGGATGTCAACAGTTCTTTGGGTACCCGCCTCTTCAATGGTGGTGGGTATATCAATAAAAAACTGAACGTGTGTTTACATGACACGACATCGATAGTGGTTTTTTCTTTTCCTCTATTTCCTCTTTATCTCTTTTTCCTCCCTTACCTCATCTGTGCAATCGTATGCATAATTCAGAATAGTAGGCAATAAATCACGTGCTCCGTTAGAGAATGCTGGATGAAACATACCGATCTGGCTTACGGCTATCCCTACGGTAGTCTCTAACTCCAATTTCTTTACCTTATAAGCGTTATAATCGATATAAGCGATTTTTTTGAACATATTTTTTGCTTGTTCCAAATCAGGCTGTATTTTCAATGCCCTTTCAAAAGCGATTAATGTTCTTCATATCGCCGCAACATACAAAGAATTGTGCCACGGTTGCTGTGTGTGGCCGGACTTCGTGGATCAATTTTTAACGATGTGTCAAAAGCAGCTAATGCCTCGTTATATCGCTTCAACTGATGAAGAGTCTTGCCACGGTGAGCGTGTGTGGTCGCACTTTGTGAATTAATTGCTAACGATTGGTCAAAAGCAGCTAATGCCTCTTTATATCGCTGCAAGTGATAAAGAGTGATACTACGGTCGTAGTGC
>CAVZRN010000021.1:0-127141 GCA_963777715.1 uncultured Gammaproteobacteria bacterium | reverse complement strand
CCATTTAACATGTACTATTACATTTTTAAGTGCATCAATATTATTAATTCGTATTACCTCTAAAAAGCAGTGAGAAATATTCCATCATAACGGGTGCTAACGGCTAAAGCTAAGCAAAAAAACGTAGTCATTATTGAACACCTAATAATTATCCAATATTCGTCTAAACTCACTCGTCAGCCCATATTTCCTGCTTTTCTTAGTGGGATCGGCGGCCAGCAAGAAACCTTGCAGCCTCGATACGCATCAGGCTGGCTGCAGTCTTGGGTGTAATGGTGAAATTTGGCTCAAATAGCATAATAACGGCAGTTTATCGGCAATAAATTGTGCCGTTATTATGCCGTTAAACTGCCGTTAAAACAAGAGTATTTATTGATATTTGGCAATAACACGATTTTTCTTCTTTTTCGAGAGAAAAACCTGCAAAGATTGATCTAAAATGTGATGCAAAAACTTCAAAACCTGGGCGTGAAGAGTATATACTACCCCATACTAATAATACTTATAGGTGCAACATGGAAAAGGCATTTAGTTTAATCACCGGCGCTTCGCAAGGAATAGGTGCGGCATTTGCCGTTGCGTTAGCGAAACGGCGCAAGGATCTAATACTTGTCGCTAGAAATAAAGCAAAATTAGATACCTTGGCGCAGCAGTTGCAGCAGCACTATGCCATTGAAGTAAAAACAATTGAGTTAGATTTAGCGCGTGTTGATGCGGCGGACCAATTACTTGCGTTGCTAAAAGACATCGACATCGAAACATTAATTAATAATGCTGGCGTTGGCATGGGCGGTGAGTTTTTTTCCGAAGACGTCAATAAATTAGAATCGATGATTCATCTGAATATTCTTACGCTGACGAAATTGACGCGCTATCTATTGCCGAAACTAGAAGCATTGCGTGGCAACATTATCAATGTTGCATCGACCGCTGCATTTCAGCCATTGCCGTATATGACGGTGTATGCAGCGACCAAGGCGTATGTATTAAGTTTTTCTGAAGCACTGCATTCAGAGTTGAAGGATAGGGGGGTGTATGTATTAGCGCTATGTCCTGGTCCAACTAAAACTGGGTTTTTTGATGCCGCACAAATAAAGCTGGAGGATACGCGATTTTCAGTACAACCCGTTGAGGAAGTGGTGCAAGTCGCGATGGATGCCTGGGATGCTAAAAAGTCTGTCGCTATTCCTGGTTTAATGAACAAATTGACCGTGTTCTCGGTACGCCTTTCGCCAAGAACGCTGGTAGTTTGGATTGCAAGAAAATTCATGGGGCATTAAGGGATACATCATGGCTGAAACTGTTACTGATTCGTCAGTTAAAAATAACTGGGCGGGTCGTCACCGCCGGGCGTTGCTCATCAGCATGCCTGCGTTATTATTATTGATTATCTTGTGGTATCTATTGACCGGTCGAACCGTGTCAACGGATGATGCCTATATCCAAGCGGGGCAAGTCAAGGTCAGCAGTAACCTCACTGGGCAAATTGTTGAAATTGGTGTGCATGATAATCAAAAAGTAAAAACGGGCGATGTATTATTTAAATTAGATGATCGCCCATTTCGCATTGCGGTGGAAGATGCTGAAGCGCAATTGTCCAACGCCCAATTACAAATCCAAGCGCTCAAGGCGACCTATCAACAGCGTGTTGCCGATCAACAGGCAGCCAATGATGCGTTGACGTATCAACAACGTGAGTATGCGCGTCAACAAAAATTAGCGGCAGAGGGTATTACTTCCAAGTCGCAACTGGATAAAACGCACAATGCGCTCAATCAAGCCATCAGCGATGCTGCTGCGGCACAACAGCAAACCGCTACGGTATTGCATGACTTAGGTGGCAGTGTCGATATATCAATCGACCAACATCCACGCGTTAAACAAGCACAGGCTATGTTGGATCGCGCCAAATTAAATCTTTCATACACAGTCATTCGCGCTTCCATCGATGGCATAGTGACCAAGGTCAATCAATTGCAAGTGGGTAATTACATCAATGCTTCAGAACCGCAGTTTGCGTTGATTTCTGATAAAGATATTTGGGTGGAGGCGAATTTTAAAGAAGATCAACTCACCCATGTACGACCGGGTCAATCGGCCACGTTTGTCGTTGATACCTATCCTGGTATGAAATTTACCGGCAAGGTAGTGAGCA
Source organism: uncultured Gammaproteobacteria bacterium (assembly GCA_963777715.1). Lineage (GTDB taxonomy): Bacteria > Pseudomonadota > Gammaproteobacteria > JAURND01 > JAURND01 > JAURND01. Next base: position 124,986 of record CAVZRN010000021.1, on the reverse strand, counting down.
TCAGTCCTGGCACCGGCTCATCATTCTCATTGCTGCCGCCGGAAAATGCATCTGGCAATTGGGTAAAAGTAGTGCAGCGCATACCCGTGCGCATTTCTATTGATAAGCCTCCGGCCAATATTTTATTAGCCGCTGGCATGAGCGTGACAGCGGAGATTGATACACAACATTACCGTTGGCAACGTTGGAAATAATGGCATGGATAAAGGCCACCTGCTTACACCAACAACAACCGCTGTCTTTGTAGAGACTCCTCATCGCGTTATAATCACCATCTCAGTGATGCTCGCCACCCTGTTGCAATCGCTGGATGCGACCATTGCTAACGTCGCATTGCCACGTATGCAAGGCACCTTATCGGCTACGCAAGATCAAATGGCCTGGGTGTTGACATCTTATATCGTAGCAGCGGCTATCACCATCATGTTAACCGGTTGGTTAGCTGGGCAATTTGGTCGACGTAAAATATTTTTATTATCTATCATTGGATTTACTGTGACTTCTGCATTATGTGGCACAGCCGAGACCCTGGCAGAGATAGTGATTTTCCGCACGCTACAAGGTATTTGTGGCGCTGCGTTAGTGCCGTTATCACAAGCGATATTGTTCGATATTAATCCACCCAAGAACCACGCTCGTGCGATGGCAATCTGGGGAGTGGGTGTAACGCTAGGGCCTATCCTGGGTCCAGCATTAGGTGGTTGGTTAACAGATAATTACAATTGGCGTTGGGTGTTTTATATTAATGTGCCGGTTGGTATCTTGGCCTTTGTAGGCTTATATTATTTTATGCCGGAAAATAAGAATGCGGAACGTTCGCATTTCGATTTCTTCGGATTTATTACGCTGAGCTTGGGTATAGCAGGATTGCAATTACTTTTAGATCGTGGTCAATTTAAAGATTGGTTTTATTCTAAAGAAATTATTGCGGAAACCATCATGGCTGGCCTGGGCTTCTATTGGTTTATTGTGCATATGTGTTCGGCGAAGAAACCATTTTTAAACCTGGACTTATTCAAGGATCATAATTTTATTACGGCAAACATATTAATTTTTGTTGTCGGTGTTGTATTATTTGCTACGTTAGCGTTATTGCCGCCACTATTAGAAAATCAAATGAATTATCCAGTATTCACTACCGGATTAGTTACCGCACCGCGTGGTTTTGGCGCGATGTTAACGATGTTTCTGGTTGGACCACTGATGGCGAAGTTCGATGCGCGTAAAATCATGGCGCTTGGCCTATGCTTGACAGCGTATTCGTTATGGGAAATAACACAATTTGCGTTGACTATGGACCCGCGTCCGGTGATTATTTCCGGTATTGTGCAAGGATTAGGTATTGGATTAGTTTACGTTCCACTATCCACGGTGGCATTTTCAACCCTATTGCCGGCCATGCGTAACGAAGGCACATCTTTTTTTAATCTGTTGCGTAACATAGGTAGCTCTATTGGTATTTCTGTCGTGGAATTTCTATTTGTACGTAATACACAAATTATGCACGCAACATTGGCAGAGCATATAACCCCTTACGACACGCACAGTATTGCCATGCTTGCTAATAAAGTAGATACTGCAACTGGGCAGGGTGTGGCGTTGCTGAATACCATGTTGACTAATCAAGCAGCATTAATCGCTTATATCGATGACTTTCACTGGATGATGGTGATGACCCTGTTGGCGCTGCCGTTATTATTTTTACTCAAACGTCCCAAGAGGAGTGAATCAGATTCGGATATGCCGGGAGTGGTGGAATGAAATCATTAAGCGACAAAATGTACTGCTTCAGGCGTATATGCCTTATATTGGGTATATGCGCACTGTCCGCCTGCAGCGTAGGTCCTGATTTTACTCATCCGACTACACCTACGCCTGCCAGCTATACCTCATCGAAAGATACACCGCTGACAGGCGCTCAACGCATTATGCTGGGTAATAAAGTTGCTGGTGATTGGTGGACATTATTTAAATCGCCAACGCTTAATCAAACCATCAAATTGGCGATGGCCAATAACTATGATGTGGCTGCCGCCAAGGCCACCTTGACGCAAGCACAAGAAGAAGTTAGTGCAGCGCTAGGGGCGCTTTGGCCACAAATTTCCCTGGATGCAACAGCCGGTGGACAAAAATACGGCGCCGCGTTGTTCGGTCCCACCAATATTACGATCCCATCCTTTGCCTATTACATCGTTGGTCCCAGTCTCACATTTCCGCTAGATGTTTTTGGCAAGCAGCGCCGTACCGTCGAAGCGCAAAAAGCATTGGCGGAATACCAGTGGCATGAATTAAATTCTGCTTATCTATCGTTGAGCGCCAGCGTCACCACGCAAGCATTAAATCTTGCGGCAATAAAAACGCAAATTGCCACGGTAAAACGCATTATTGCGGAAGATCAACGTAACGCAGCATTGGTTGAAACCGCCTACAAAATCGGTTCGGTCAATCGCGTCGATGTGCTCAGCGCGCAAAGTCAGCTCGCTGCTGATCAAACATTATTGCCACCCTTGCTACAGCAGGCCAGCATTGCGCGTCATGCGTTATCGGTGCTGGTAGGCAAGGCGCCTGCCGATTGGCAACCACCGGAATTTACCCTTGGGCAATTTACCCTACCCAGGCAGTTACCGGTGAGTCTACCTTCAGCACTGGTGCGTCAACGTCCCGATATTCTCGCAGCAGAAGCACAGCTACATGCAGCCAGCGCCGCCATTGGTATTGCAACCGCCAATGAATACCCCAACCTCACTCTGAATGGAACGCTTACGCAACAAGCGCTAACGCCAGCTAACCTGTTTAAACCAAATATGACTGCCTGGAATCCTACCGCTAATATCGTGCAACCTATATTTAGTGGCGGCTCATTAAGGGCACAACGCAGGGCGGCAGAGGCGACCTACCAGGCAGCGCTGGCAACCTATCAACAAACCGTGCTAAAGGCATTTGGTCAAGTGGCCGACACACTACAAGCGTTAGCACATGATGCGCAGACACTCGCTGCAGAACAGCGCGCACTCAAAACAGCGGCAGAATCATTGCGCCTGGCGCGGTTGAGTTACAAGGAAGGCGATACCGGATTATTACAACTATTAGATGCGCAGCGTTTGTACAGCCAGGCACAATTTGGCGTTAACCAGGCAATCGCGCAACGTTATTTTGATACTATACTGTTGTTTTTAAATCTTGGTGGGACAAGAATATCATAGGAGCAACCTCCTGTGGTTGCCCTTACAGGAATTTTTTAATATTCTATTTTAAAGGAGATGCCATGAAACTTTATTATTCTAAGGGCGCTTGCTCATTAGCAGTGCGTATTGTGATCAAGGAAATTGATGTTCCTTGTGAGTTTGAAGCAGTCAACTTAAAAACCAAGCAAACCGCAACCGGGGTTGACTTCTTGACGATCAATCCTAAAGGGGCTGTTCCCACATTAGTCTTGGATAATGGAGAGATTCTGACAGAAAATACCGTGATTCAGCTATATTTGGCAGATACTTATAAGGCGAATCATTTACTGTCCGCGATGCCTGACTTTCAGCGTTATCAAACATTAGCCTGGTCGAATTACGTCAGCACTGAATTGCACAAGGGTTGTGGTCCCTTATTTAATCCGAATGTTCCACCAGAAGTGAAGGATGCTGTTTTTAAACCTGCGCTTAAAAGCAAATTACAATTCATTAATAAACATTTGCATCAACATAAGTACTTGGCGGGCGATCATTTTACATTGCCTGATGCTTACTTGTTTGTCATATTGCGTTGGATGCATGCATTGGGGATTGATCTTTCAGAGTGTAAGCATGTGAATGATTACTTTACTGAAATAAAAAAGCATCCCGCTGTTGCCAAGGCGCTGCAGGAAGAGGGGCTTTAATCACGCGCTGTCTTTAATGTAACCTGTTGTGTTACAGAGAATACACGATAGACAAGCGCAATACAAAGTATTGCACATACAGCCATCGTTGCGACAATCGGCTGTAAACTATTATTGGCGATGCAGGTCGATAAAGCGCTCATACAGCCAGCAATCGAGAATTGCAGGGTACCCATGAGCGCTGCTGCTGACGCGCTATTTTGCGGAAAAAATTGCAAATAGCACGCTTGATTATTAGGCGATATTGCGCCAAGCGCTCCAACAGCAACCATTAGCGCGGGTACAAATAATTCGATGTGTGGGTAATAAACTACAATCAGTACCAGTGCGCCTACGGCGATGGCTTGCAGCAAGACTGCCATGCACAGAATGGTAAGTGGTTGTAGCCAGCGCAGTAATATTCGACCGCCTCTATTAAGCAATGCCATAGTGGCAATGTTGCAAGCGAACAACAGCGAGAAAGTAAACTTCGATACGCCAAACCACACTTGATAAATAAACGAAGCATGTGTCAGAAATATCATCATGATGCTGTAGGCAAATGCTTGCAGGAAGATAAGATACAGCGCCACGTTATGTTTTAACACTGACGAAAAACCAGCAAAAAAATTAAATTTAGGCCTGGATACAACACGTGATGGCGCTGGCGCAGAAAATACATATAGCCGCATACATAATGCGACGATCAGCGAATAAATCGTTAAGAACCAGAAAATGCCGCGCCAGTTAGCAAATGTTAACGTTAAACTGCCGATACTGGGCGCCAACGCAGGAGCGATAATCATCATAAGACCGATCAGACTAAATAGTCTGGCCGCTTGTATGCCTTCCGCGCGATCCCTCACAATGGCGGGTACACTAACCACAACCCAACCGCCACCTAACGCTTGTATCGCCCGCCAAATTAATAATTCTGTTAGGGTGTGACTAAACGCTAACATAAGGCTAGCTAAACAAAATAACACCAGTCCGCCGAACATGATCTTGTTGCGTCCAAAATGATCAGATAGCGGACCGCCGAGCAGTTGTCCAAGCGCCAGGCCGAAAATATACAGACTGACGCTAAATGAGACGTGATCAATGCTGGTGTGCAGGGATGTTGCCAGGTTGGGAAAGGCTGGTAAGTAAGTGTCAAGGCCGAAGGGACCCAGTGCCATAGCCATGGCCAACACGATGGTAAAAGAGAGCTTTATCATAGTACATTATCTCATTATTAGGTATAGTTAACACCGTCAACTATACATAATTTAGTTGACTGTGTAAACTATTTTTTACTTTCAATGAGCTAACCTATGCAGCAGACTACTAATCCACAGCTAACAGCAGCGTTTAATACCTTGGTGCGCACCCTGCGTTTGGCATTGAGCCATGCTTTAAAACAGCAAGATTACCCCTTGACGCCACCCGACATCACCACGCTAAGTTTACTAAGCCAGCATCCGGGTCTTAGTTTGCAAAAACTGGTTGCTTTAAACGGTAAGGATAAGACCCATATCACGCGGAAGATCAAGGAACTGGAAAGAAAACAACTGGTCTATCGCAAAAAAGATATTGACGACCAGCGGAGTTATCAATTGTTTTTAACGCCTGAGGGAAAAATAGCGCAGCGTAAGACGCAAGCTATTAAGGCTAAGGTGTATCAACAAACGTTTGCCAAGTTAAATCCAAAAGAGCAAACGCAATTGGCGGAGTTGTTACAGAAATGTTTGGGGGAGGAGGGCATTAATGATTAGCGTGAGTATTGCTAACTATTCGTTTAACCCATCTTGTGATTATATTTCTACTGAATCAACCAAATGGCACAAAGCCCCTGGGAGCGCGGACGGCTCGTCCGCATAATATTAAGCCGTCATCCAATTTCGTAGGGGCGATTCGTGAATCGCCCGGAAAAGCTACGGGCGGCTCGCGAGCCGCCCCTACGAAACTTTTATAGTCAAGCTGCCTGTGCTTCCAAGGGGGTATTTCCCCCATATTTGGCTGCGAAAAAGCGGACATTTCTAAATTGCTTTGACATGGACCAATATTAGAATTAGTCCATCCTTGGCTCCGCATCCCTACAGAAGCACTTCCAATCCCTTGTCCTCCATTCGGTAATAAACTCATACTGCGTGAGCATTAAACCATACTTTTTTTGAGAATTATGTAGTCAAAAGGCTGAAAATGCGTGTTATACCTACTGAATTATTAAAAATTTCACCAATTCCCCTAGGAATGGTTTTTTACCTATGACAATCTTGCCTATATGCTCCCTAGCCGTTATTATCAAACTCGCCTTCAAACGCCACTGCATACTCATTGCATTGGTAGTTTGGTAGGGCAAAAAAGTATAAAATGTAAATTGATACGTTAAAAAGATACCCATTAAGCCATGAACGAGTTAATTAAATTAGTAGATGCAATCCCTACACATAAAGCATTAAATAATCGGTTCTATTCCAGGTGGACATCAGGGAAATTATCAATAGAGCAAATAGCTATTTTTGCTAGAAACTACTGGGAATTTTCTTGGTGCTTTCCTGAAGCCTTGGCTGAACTGATCATCAATAGCCAAGACGTGACAGCGCGCGTGGAATACACCAAGATTTTATATTCCGAATTAGGTTATGGCAAGGTCGAAAAAGCTCATTCTTCCCTGTTTGCAAACTTTTTCTCTGATTTATCCGAGAAAAGTGGGAAACCTAATTATCTTTCGATACAAAATTTGAAAAAATATATACCCTTGTTAGAAATAACCAAAAAATTAACCCAGGGTGAAAAACTGCTTTATTCGCAAGATTTGGCAATAGGCGCCGGAGCACAACTCGCGTTAGAATGTCAGGCATACCATATGATAAGCCTGTTATATGAAGGGGCTAGAAATTATGCAAACTTGTGGCCAAACATCAGTAGCTTTCATGAGTCATGTGAATTCTTTTATGTGCATATAGGGTCGGCTGAAAAAGACCATCGAGAAGAAGCCTTGGCTGCAATTAATAATATCGTTAAAACAGATACAGCCCTGATTCAAAAAGCCACGTATGGTTTTAATAAACACCTAAATTTGCTCGCAGATTTTTGGTATGGATTATCAATGGAAATGGAGGCTGAGAAAGTATGAAGAAAGAGTTAGCTTATAAAATAATACAAGCACAACAACTTATTCTCGGCAAGGACTCAAGAAGCGTCTTAAATAAAATTATTAAGGGTGAAAAAATAGAGCCAGAGCATCTTCCAGACGGAGTTAATTATGATCAAATAACTCATTTGACGGAGCAGTATAACGCAAAATGCTTAGAATTAAAATATGACAAGACGACCCCAAGGTATCTACCATTTTACCATATTATTAAAGACAACTTGCCAAGCTTCATGTGGAACTATACTTCTCAAGTAGAACATAATAGGGATACTGAGATTCATGCCCCACGTGTAAAAAATCTTAGACCTTCCTTACTTTCATTGTTATTGAATAAAGTGGAAAAGAACAAAAATACCTTCCTGCATCAAAATTACGAGTGTATTGATAGATTGCCAAATTCTGTTATCACTACGTTAGATAGTTTCATGCAGCAGTCCAATATTTATTATCCTCCTGAAAAAGAGATGGAAGATATTGTAACCCTGTTATCTAATGGGTTGATGGGTAATCAAGTAACCGTGTTTATTCCAGTATGTCCTGATTACACATTTGAGTATACCGGAGATACGAAGTGTCCAGTAAGATTTACGTTTAGCGACCTTGGTTGCGGCAATGGGATAGTAGCTCAATGGCTTTTAAGCGTCATAAAAGATTTGGCAGAAACTCTCGATAAGTGCAACATTAAGGCCAAGTTTATCATTGCAATGTGTGATTTCGAGGCTTTCTCAGCAGACAACTTAAAAACATTTGCCATAACAGAGGAAGAATTTATAAGACGAACGTATTTAAGCAAGCAAGCTTTTAAAAAATCATGCCCCATTGACGCCGAAGTGATCATGTTTACTGAATTATGTACGAAACACATGTGGCTGAAACATATGGAATCCGTAAGGCATATGTTTATTGCTAAAAACTATGGATTCAGTGATCTCGATAAAGATGTATTGCTTAGTATTGTCGAAAAAAGAAAGGCGCTGTATGCTAGGTGGTACGGAGAAAGAGAAATATTGGAGGACTATATCGACATCGCCCTTGCACATGGCACAATGTACTCTGCTATGGGGATAGTTCTCAATGAACATTATAAAAATTGTCTTGTGTTTGCGGCAGACAGCAAGGTGATGCGTTATTTTTATAGCGTATCAAAAAAAATCCCGACCCTATACGTAAATAAAGAGTATTCATAAAGATTATATATCAGACTTAACGGGGCGTAGCTTAGTGGCTAAAGCATGCTCTCTGGGAGAGCAAGATGGCGGTTCGACTCCCCCCACCCCGACCTTTCTCTGGTGACGGATTGAATAATTAATAAATAGATGGAATTATCCGATGAAATCTTTTCGTAGATTAGAACAACACACCTGGAATTCTGCTCGTAAGTCAGTGCATGCTGTATATCCACGTCTTGCGCAAGTCATCGATGAAATCTCACCTGATGATAAATTCACCCTGTATACAGCTAGCTACCCTTATGGCGCCATGATTATTGATAAAGGAGTGTTCTTTGTCCCCAATAGTGATGGCAATGTTGTTCCATTGTATCATCCCACTATTCCTCAAAAACATAAGGAAGATTTGGATTTTAAAGGAACTATCCCTGTTGGCTTAGTGATGAAAAACAAGATTGAATCATTTATGGAACATGGGGAACGCATTACACCCTTTACGTTATTTAGTCCCGGAGACCTGCTTGCGCTTTGGCGTATTTTTGACAAAACCACCTCTTACCAGGAAGCGCCATTTTGGAGAGTTTGCTCAGGATCACGGGCAATATGTATGTTGCCAAAGATTACCGACAAGAATGGTTATGCATTTTTTAAAAAAAAGTACAATCTCTCCACCCCTATTCCAAAAAATTTACGCGATCATTGGTATATATTTTCACATATTGCCAATCATCCTGAATTCGACGAACCGTGGTCATCAGAGATTATCTATTTTTCAAAAACGTGGTTTTCCACTAAAAATGATAGTGCGTGGTCAAGCTTCCATCATCTTCTTCTTAATAAAGTTTGGCAAGAATCCGCATTTAACAGGAACAAGATGATGTTTGATTATTTTTTCTCCGTCATACAAGAACAAAGAAATTTAAAACCAAACCCGTATTTAGCAGATACGGTAGCACACCTTATGGCAATATGTAGCGGAGAAGTTGCTGGGTTTACCCCTGCCAGGGACAATACTGCTGCTCCTATTAGCGGCTTGCAAAGAACCTTTTTAGGAGATTATCGTCTTAAGAAATATCCGCCAGTTATTATGCATACACATCATTTTAGTGTGGATAAAGAAATTTCGGTTTATTATTCATTTGAAATGCCGACAACAATGCAATTTTCACCAAGATCGAATAATGCATTAACGACCATCGCAGAAATTAGGGGGATGAAGCATATTGCCGATGTGTTATTTAAAGAAATCAAGGCTGGAAACATAGGTATCGAAAAAACTCCATTATTTGATTTAGCACAAAAGCTACGAATTAATTTTTACCATAATGAAAGAGACCACATGAATGAAATATTGCCCGCTAATCATTTATCCACGCTGGATAAATCACTGGTTACTACTTTAATCGACAACGAACAATACACTTTCCCCGAATCTTCTCCGTTTTTTAAAGGCTGCATAGCCATATCTGCATCTTAAGCGCTAATTCACAATAGCAGTCGTATTTCCACACTACGGCTATGTGTTTTATATCCGATATTTCTCAAAAAAATTTCCCTTTAAGTTCGCTACCTACACCTAATTTTTCTCTATCTTATCAATTGCTTGCCTTATTTAGTTAAGCAAATAACCTAGGTAATTATGGTATAGCAATTGCTATTTCTATTATTTATTATGAATCAACCTGAAAATTTTAAGCAAAACTCTACAAGAATTTTCAGGTTGATTTTTTGCAGCATACCCGGCTCATGCATAAGGATATATAAAACATGTACACATCATGCATCTCTCCAACCGTTACAGTTGGCACAGTTAATTCCTTAGCAAACCCGCAAAGAACTAGCAAAAATTCTATTTTTATTGCTAAAACCACCTCGTATTCGGATAAAAAATTTAATTAATGGAGAACAAATTATGCTGATTTTATCTAGAAAGTTCGGTGAAAGAATAATGATCGGTAACGATATTACGATCACTATTCTTGGTCTAAGAGGCAGTCAAGCCCGTCTAGGCATTGATGCGCCTCGTGAGATTGTTGTTAATCGTCAGGAGGTTCATCAGCGGATATGTGCTGAAAACCAGCTGGCCGCAAAACAGAAGATTAGAAAATTACCACAAACTCAAGAGGAGGGATAAATATTATTCACCACTCAAAGTAGTTTTATCTTATCAATATTTTATTCATACACTAGAAGGAATTATTACTATGAACTGCACGACTAAAAAACCCACTACTCGTAACAAACCAAGTAAGAAAACCGACAAAAAAATTCTCATCACAGATAATCATCTTGCACGTCGAGCATCGTATAGCAAATTATTACAACGGGCGGGTCATTACGTTGAATTGGCAGATAATGGCGCGGATATGTTAGCTAAGTTATTAATGGGTCGTCACTATGATTTAATTGCCATTGATGTTTCTCTAACCTATAGTACATTACCGCTGATTGGGTATGCCTTAGAAAACAAGCTGGTTATACGAGATAGTATCCTCATTTTAGTGCCTTTTAATCTCTCGTGTGGCTTGGCAAAAGAATTTGAACGTCTGGGGATTCATGGTATTGTGCGCCGATCCTTGCTTCACGACTATGTGTCGAGATGGTTGGAATCCAGCAATCGCGTTTGAGGTTGCGAATTTTTTGCCTGGTAGGGCAGAGCATTACTGAGAGAAACCTGACAACGCAACTAAATGCTATTATCCTACTCCCCCCTCCTAACCTCCCCCCGCAAGCGGGGGGAGGAACCTGACTTAGAGTGCTTATCGTGTAAGCGCAGGTAATCATCCCTGCGTAAGCGATACAGAATGTGATGTGATAATGGATGATCGCTGGGTAATTTAGGGTGGGCGAAATCACCTTGTAGATCGCGGATTAAACCAATTCTTTCCATCACACGAATTGAACGTTTGTTGGCGGGCACGGTAAATGAAACGATTTCGTTAAGGCCAATAGTATTAAAACCATAATCCAGTGATGCGAATGCCCCTTCTGTGGCATAGCCCTTACCCCAGGCATTGGAATCCAGACGCCAGGCAACTTCTATTGCAGGCGAGAAGGGTGCGCCATAGGGCGCAAAAAAATCGGTGTTGTTTAAACCAATATAACCAATTAGCGTCCCTGTGGTTTTAATTTCCGCTGCCCACTGCGTAAATCCGAGTTTTTCTTGATGCTTATTTGTCGCAGTCATAAAGTCGGTGACTTGTTGCATGGTCAGTGGGCCGCCCAAAAATTCTAGCACTTTGGGATCCTGGTTGATGCGAAAATACGCCGCTGCATCAGTTGCCTGCCAGGTTCTTAAAATCAGTCTTGGTGTTTCGATGATGGTGGTCATTTTTTAAGTGGGAATCCAAAGGTCAAGCTTCAAAGTCTATCTGAGTTTTCGCAGGCTCTTCTAAAATGTCTAATATAGTGGTGGCGCAATAGACTTTATCGCGTTTGTTATCATTCGCTTGTTTTATAATACCTACTAATTCCAATTTTTGGATGCCGCGCTGTGCGGTGCTGTAGGCAATGTCTAATTTTTCTGTAATGCCATTGATGGTTAGATAGGGGTTGGCCGCAAGTTGTTCAATAATTTCTAAAGGTACTTGCGAGCTGCGGTCTGCCAATTGAATTTTCCATTGATTCAACAGATTGTTAATACGCTCAGCACGTGATAACACATCCTCGGATTGTACAGCAACTCCGCTGAGAAAATAAATAAGCCATTCACGCCAGGTTCCATTGATGCTAACCTGATAGAGCTGTTTGTAATAATCGTCCCGAGTTGCTTCAAAAAATGCGCTTAAATAGAGCAGCGGAGAAGGTAACACGCGTTGTTCAATTAGCAGTAGAATAATTAACGAACGCCCCGTGCGGCCGTTGCCATCTAAAAACGGATGAATCAACTCGAATTGGTAGTGACATAACGCAGTGTGGATTAATGGCGGTAATTGTCGGTCGTGCAAAAATTGTTCTAAGTCTCCTAAGCAGCTCATTAAATGATCTGGTGGGGGCGGTACAAATTTAGCTGTATTTAACGTGCAACCGGGCGGACCGATCCAATTTTGACTGCGTCTAAATTCACCAGGTGTGGCATGTGATCCTCTGACGCCTTGCATTAGATGGTCGTGAATTTCTTTAATCAAGCGGAGTGATAACGGTAATGTTTCCAGGCGTTTGAGTCCGTAATCAAGCGCCATAATGTAATTTTTTACTTCCTGTAGATCAGCGGGATCTTGTGTAACCTGCGCGCCTGCCTCAGCGGCCAGGATTTCACTGATGGTTGAGTGTGTTCCTTCAATCTTGCTGGATAATACTGCTTCACGTGTGATGAATGGACGCATCAGCAAGTGGGGCTTGGGCAACTTACTGCTTTCGCGTGCTAATTTACCCAACGAATGGTCTGCGCGGGATAGAGCGCTAAGCATCGCATTATCCCATTCCAGCCTGGGTGGCAAGGTGTTAGGTATGAAGGCGCTATATCCTTGGGGCAGCTTCATGATACGGCCAGCGGGGGAGTTTTGTATCTTCATGTGGATTTAGTGGGTTCTAAATAAGCCATTAAGATGAATGCTTAAGTGTAATCGTTATTATCGAAAAAGTCAAATTTCGATAATAATGTTCACTGTTAATAAGGACGGTGTATTGCAGGGACGTCAACTGGGAGCGCCTATGCTAATCCCTTGTTTAACAGACTAATCCGTCTATTGCCACTTGGAGTACGATGGGTGCAGGTAGCCATAATCTGTGTCAGCGCCGCTTTATTTTTTGCAAAGCTACCTTAACCTTGTTTAATAACTTCGCTGTCACCTTTCCTCGCGCTTCAATCTTGCTGATGTATGCTTGAGTCACTTGCATCAGTCTGGCTAGTTCTGCTTGAGTGATGCCTGCCTTAATACGTGCTAATGCAACAGGATTATCCACGTAGTCTTCAGGTTGAAAGGGAACGTAGTCATTTGATTCAATAACTTTAGATAGACTTTTTTCAATTTGATCGTGGAGCGTATTATAAATACCAACTGGTAACAGTACGTATTCATCACGGCCATCTATGGATTTTATGACTTGTAGATTCATTTGTAAGCATCTCCGCGAGGTTTAATTTTTTCTATAGAAATAACACGAATATCGTTGTTGCGTTCAAAAATAATTCTCCAGCCTCCTACACGTAAACGATAATAAGGTTCTCCCTGTAATGCTTTAGTATCAAGGTGAGGATTGTCAGGATTATTGCCTAACATTACAATTTTTTCGGTAATACGGTTACGTTCCAATCGTGATAAATTTTGTAGCTTTTTCTTTGCCTGACGTTTAATAATTAATGTGTAGGTCATTATTGGCCTTATCAATGGTTATTATAGGTTATATTTTGTTATATTCAAAGTGTTTTTGTAGTGCTTTTAAGTAAGCATCTATGCCCTATAAGACATGGTATGATGCACATTATCTGGCTACTGTCTTTTTGCTGCAATACAGTAGAAACCGGGCATACTCCCAACCAGCAAGGCTCACTATGGACGCAACGAAAAAAACCTACTCCATTCCTGCTGCATTTGCCGCAAATGCGCATATCAACGCGGAACAATACCAAGCGCTCTACCAACGTTCTATCAATGACCCGGATGGATTTTGGGGTGAGCAAGCCAAGAAATTTATCGACTGGTCGCAACCTTGGCAGACGGTAAAAAGCGGTGGCTTTGAAAAACTCGATATGCGCTGGTTCGTCGGTGGTAAATTAAATGCTTGTTATAACTGTATTGATCGTCACCTGCCGACGCGTGCGAATAAAACCGCCATTATTTGGGAGGGGGATGATTCGAGCCGATCATTACATCTGACCTATGCACAGTTGCACGAAAAAATTTGTCGTTTGGCAAATGCATTAAAACAGCTCGGCGTCAAAAAAGGCGATCGTGTGTGTATTTATTTGCCGATGATTCCAGAAGCAGTCATCAGCATGTTGGCTTGTGCGCGCATCGGCGCTGTGCATTCAGTCGTGTTTGGTGGTTTTTCACCCGAATCGCTGAAGGTGCGTATTTTAGATGCCGACTGTCATGTGGTGATTACTGCCGATGAAGGTATTCGGGGTGATAAAACTGTGCCATTGAAAAAAAATACCGATGTGGCATTGGCGCATTGCCCGAATGTTAAGCACGTCATCGTGGTGCAACGTACATCGGTGGGTAATGCTGTACAGTTTTGTCAACCAGGGCGCGATCATTGGTATCATGAAATTACTGTGCAACAGGCAACGGATTGTGCATGTGAAGAAATGGATGCGGAAGATCCGTTATTTATTTTATATACTTCAGGTTCTACTGGCAGTCCCAAGGGTATATTGCATACGACCGGTGGCTATATGGTGTATGCAGCGATGACACACAAATACGTATTTGATTATCACGAATCGGATATTTATTGGTGTACCGCGGATGTGGGTTGGGTCACTGGACATTCTTACTTAGTCTATGGGCCACTGGCAAACGGCGCAACCAGCGTGATGTATGAAGGCTTGCTGCATCATCCCGATTTTTCGCGTTGTTGGCAGATCGTCGATAAACACCGCGTCAATATATTTTATACTGCGCCAACAGCGATTCGTGCCCTACGGCGTGAAGGCGATAGTTGGGTGACGCGGACCAGTCGTCGAAGTTTAAAATTACTCGCCAGCGTCGGTGAGCCGATTAACCCCGATGTTTGGCAATGGTATCACGACGTCGTGGGTGAGGGTCGTTGTCCGGTGATCGACACCTGGTGGCAAACTGAAACGGGTGGCATTTTGATTACCCCATTGCCGGGGGTGAATGCATTAAAACCTGGGTCGGCGATGCAGCCATTTTTTGGCATTGTGCCAGCGATTTTAGATGATGCCGGTAATTCAGTTGCAGCAAATACCCTGGGCAAGTTGGTGATTACACAACCGTGGCCTGGTATGATGCGTGGTATTTACGGCGATCAACAACGTTTTATCGATACCTATTTTAAAACCTATTCTGGTAAGTATTTAACTGGCGATGGCGCGTATTACGATGCGGATCAACACTATTGGATCAGTGGTCGTAATGACGATGTGATTAAGGTATCCGGACATCGTTTAGGCACGGAAGAATTAGAAAGTGCGTTAGTAGGACATCATGCGGTGGCGGAAGCGGGTGTGGTTGCCATTTCGGATGAAATTACAGGCGAAGCAATTTATGCGTTTGTGGTGACCAAGAGCGGTGTCGTTGCAACAGATGCATTAAAGCAACAACTCATTCAACATGTGGCGGATACCATTAGCCCGATTGCAAAACCAAGAATAATTCAATGGGCGGCGGCATTACCCAAAACCCGCTCTGGAAAAATCATGCGGCGTATTTTGCGTAAGATTGCTCGCGATGAATTAGAAAGCATCGGTGACACATCCACCCTGGCGGAACCAGGCGTAGTGGAAACATTGATTGCGGGGCGTTCTTCGTGATGGTAACGTGTGAATTGTCTATTTCTGCTGAAATTCAGGCAGACCTCATCGGAAGCCATATGAATAATCCCAATACTCCCTACAATGATTTAAGTCCAGATTTAATTTTAAATGCGATTGATAGCCTGGGGTATCAATGCTCGGTAGTTTGTTACCGCTCAATAGCTATGAGAATCGTGTCTATCAAGTTGGTATCGAAGATGATGCGCCGGTGATTGCAAAGTTCTATCGTCCTAACCGTTGGAGCGATGCAGCGATTTTGGAAGAGCATCAGTTTGCAGCGGAATTACTGGAGAGAGAAATACCCGTAGTTGCACCACTGGCAACAGATGCTGGCGCAACATTGCATCATTACCAGAATTTTCGTTTTGCATTATTTCCACGCAAGGGTGGGCGGGCATTAGAATTGGATAACATAGAGCAATTAGAATGGATGGGGCGTTTTATTGGTCGCATGCACGCCGTGGGTGCGCGTCAACCGTTCCAACATCGATTGCAAATGGATGTTCATCACTATGGTTATACGCCTTATCATTTCTTGCTCGCGCAAAATAGTATCCCGCTAGATATAAAGCAAGCGTATTGCGCGGTAGTGGATGCCATCTTGCAACAAGTAGAAGCCGCTTTTCAGCGCGTGGGCGCTATTCAGAATATTCGTCTACATGGTGATTGCCACGCGGGTAACGCGTTGTGGAGTGAATTCGGGCCGCACGTGGTTGACTTGGATGACTGTTTATCAGGCCCCGCTATTCAGGATATGTGGATGTTGGTTTGTGATGGCGCTGAACATGATAAAAATCTGCAATGGCAGCATATTCTACAAGGCTATCGCATGTTTAATCAGTTCGATAATCGGCAGTTGCAATTAATCGAACCGCTGCGCAGTCTGCGTATGATTCATTACTCTGCCTGGTTAGCCAAACGCTGGGAAGACCCAACCTTTCCGCTCAATTTCCCCTGGTTTAATACACCGCGTTATTGGCAAGAACAACTACAAGACCTACGTGAGCAGTTATATTTGCTCGAGCGGGGCGACGTCGGTTAGTCGCAATTTGCCGTCTTCTGCGACCATTCTCAACCGGTTACATTTTGTAACCGGTTGACCGCGTTGCTTTCAATGGCACAAAGCCCCTAGGAGTGCTGATGGCTCGTCTGTTGTAGGGGCAGGCCTTGTGCCTGCCCGTAAGGGTTTTATTGTAAGGGTTTAGAATTGAATAATGCGTGTGGCGTAATCCCAAGCGATACGTTCTTGTTCCAGGCGTATAGTTTGTCCCCAGGTGTTACACTTGATTGCTTGATAAACCGCTTGTTCTTCCTTAGTGAGTAGTGGCAAATAATCTGCTGTGTGCGGCTGTTTTTCTTCTACCCACAATGCTTGATGATGCAACAGTGTTTGTTCGTCCATTAACAGGGAACGAATATCGGGAATGTAGCTTCTGATGCGGTTTAAAATAGCGAAACCATGGGTATCTAAATCTCCCCAGTAAAAACATTTGGCGCGTATAACCCAGGGTAGTTGCGCCAACACATCAACGTGGTAGCCCAGTCGCATAAAAATAACGCTGTTGGGTATATTATTAAAGGCTAAACCTGTTTGCAGATTTTCTACGATGAATACGTAAGTTGGTGTAATTTGTAAGGTAGCAAGCTGTGTTATGGGTGCACTAATATCGGCCAGACCGCCTAATTGATGGCTAATGTTCTGGTCGAGCACACGTATACGGATTAGGTGCGGCGGCGCCTTCAATCCACAACGTTGAAAAAAATCTAGATCGAGATTTTTGTTTTGCTGAATAGTCGCTACTAAATCATTGATGAGTGTTTTACGTTGCTCCAGCCACTTACTGTCAACACCTGCAATGGGTAATTGCCGCGGGTAAAGCTTAGAATTTGGATGCGCAATAATCCAATCAAGCATGTCAATCAGACGTTTAAAATTAACGTCGTCGTAATCGGCCAGTATGGCAAAATAGTTAGGTAAGTAGATTTGCAAAACAGGCCAATGTGTTGCGAGTTGATTAAAACGTTGTTTAGCGCGCCGCCAGCGGCTTAATTCGCCTATCCATAAGACCACATCATCGGCTTGTTGCAGGATTAACTTTTCTGGCAATTGCTGTATGCCTAATGTGCGCCAGCGTCGATGGCGCCAAATAACCTGACCTGCGCCTTCCCAGGATTGCCATGCGGATATCCAGACACGCACACCTTCGAGTTGTTGCTGTGCGCGTGTTGTGCTGGGGATACCGAGCTTAATTTCTAATGGCCATTGTTCGGAACTTTTTTCATCCAGCAACCAGGCGCGATATTTGTGTTGAAAACGGCGCACTAATAATTGGCGTACGTCATCAGGAAGCTTCAATACTGGCCTCCTCACGTACGTGGCTGGGCAGTTTTAATCGATGCTGGTCATTGTCGTATTCGATCAGCAATACGCCAGACATGCGGCGATCACTGATGTCAACAAAACACGCGCCGCCGATGAATGGTTCTAATGTCATAACTGATTTTAGTGGTGTGGCGACAATCATTTGAAATCCAAAATTGGCAAAAATGTTCATTGCCAACGCAGTGAATTCGTTATCAGCCTTATCAAATGCTTCGTCCAGCACTACAGGTGCATACATGGGTATGCCATGATCGTTGCCACCCAATTGATAGCGTAACGCAGCAGCCAGGCAGGTAGTAGCTAGTTTTTGGCGTTGGCCGCCAGATTTACCTGCACCACTACGGTAAATTTCTACTTCCACACCGCCTTCGTCGATTTCGCGACCGATAAATTCCACGTGTTGTCTGACATCCAACACTGATTCACGCCAGCGCCTTTGTTCAGGGTCTTGACTTGATAGGCGCTCAACTAATTTTCGTAACGTGATAAAACGCATTTCAGCAAACTCACGTTCTTCGCTCCAGGCATGGCTAAGCGCCTGTGTCATTTCTTGTTTAAATTCGCGCACATCGGGTAGCTGTCGATCCGTCGCATCAATATGCAAGTAGGTGCGTTGATCGGTGGTTTGATTAAACGGTACCTGGCGCAGGCTATCGTTTACCAGGCCCATGCGTTCTAAGATGGCCTTTCTAGCGTTATTTAAGTGAGTGGAAAGCGCCGCCAGATTTTGGTGACTTTGATTTTGTAGTAGTTCAAAAAAGCGCTGCTCATAGGCAGGTAAGCCATCGGTTTCCAGGCGAATTAATTTTGCAAAGAAATCGCTGGCTGCTGCCAGGGTAGCATCCAGACCGTCCGATTCCGCAGGCCAGGTGCGGATAAAATGAGCAAAATGTTGCTCGATAATTTTTTGGCACTCATTACTTTTTTTCTCAATGCTGTTACGTTCTCTGGCAATTTGTTCAACCACGTTGGTGGTCAATTTATCCAGATTTTCCAAATGTACTGCATGAGATAGACTGGTAAAGCGTTCATCTAATCCATGTTGTTGATAGGGCGTCAGTGTAACAATGGTTGGATCTTGCTGTAATAATGTCAGTTTTTTTTGTGAATCATCAATTTGTTCATGGATTTTTTCCAGTTTGGCTTTAATGCTAATGAGTTCTTTTTGAGCACTATCGATTTGTGTCCGTTGTTGCTTTATTTGTGCGCTGATCTGTTGTAAGGAAGCATTCCCTTGCCGTGCGCCTTGTAGCGCCTGTTCAATATGGGCAATACGCGTTAAGAGTGGCGCAGGATCAATTTCCTGCCATTGCAGATTAATCAGTGCCTGACAGTGTAAAATTCGCTGCGCGCGTTGTTTATCCTGGTCGGCAATTTTCTGTATATCACGCTGCAACTGAGAAATAGTAGTGGCAAGTTCTTGTGCCTGCTGCTCAAACAATACCAGCTTTTCACGATTATCAAAGCCTAATACCCAATTACGGCGGTCATCGACGCGGGTACGATCATCTTTTTCATGACGGGTTTTATTGTGTTTGACTTGACCTTCCTTAGTAATAGCGCGCTCCGCAGCTCTAAATGCCTGCATCGAATCTACACAAGCGTAATCAAAGCGTTGGCGCAATTCACTTTGTAGCCATTCGGTATGGTGGTCTTCCTTGATATTCAGCTTTAGTATCAGGGAGTTTGTTACGATGGGCTTTGTTAATCGGTTTTCAATGCTCCCGGCGCGATAGTACACCAGGCGTCGTCGTAGATTGGTAGTATTGATGTGCTGAGTAAGCGCTGAGTAATTGCGTTCATCGACCAATAGTGATAACGCAAAGCCATGTAGTACGCGTTCAATGACGCCCTGCCAGGCAGCTTCATCGGTTTTTACTTCGATTAGCTCGCCGACAAAGGGTAGGGCTTTTTCTGAAATACCGATTGAGTTAGCAATTTCCCGGCGCAGATCTAACATATCTGCGGGGATATTGGAGGGCTGTCGTTGCAACGCCTCTATTTCTTTTCGGGTTTGTGCAAAGGCAACTTCGGCTGCTTTTTTCTCAGTAGATAAATCTATTTGGGTAGTGCGAGAGGTATCACTTTGTTGCTGCCAGCTTTCAACTTCTCCGCGTGCATTACCGATCATTTCGGCAAAACCATGTGGAGAATCAGGCAGTATCCAATCTAATGCGCTACATGCTGCATAGGCCTGATCGCGTTTACGCAGACGTTCATCGCGCTGTGTTTCTAAATCTTTTTTTTCAACTTCCCACTGTTCAATGCGATCACCACCCAGATCACGATGCTGTTGTTCAAGGTCACGTAATCTGGCATTGTGATTATCCAGCGCCTGTTGGTTTGCATTGACTTCCCCCACTGTGCCGTTGGATTGTATGTGTAATGTAGCCAGGTGTTGTTTTAACAGTTCAATACGTCGCAACTCGCGGTAGCTATTGATGCCTTGTTGTAGCTCATCCAAGTCATTGGTTTGTGCCTGGAGCAATTGTATTTGCTGGTGTTGATCATGTGCGGGTGTGAGAGTTTGTACCTGCTCGCGCGCGGTAACAACTGCCTGATGCGCAGCATTTAGTTCGCCAAATTCACTGACGAGTCTATCAGCCACTTCAAACGTTTGTGGTTTATCTAGCATAAAATCACGTAAAAAAGTATTTAAATCACCGAGATTTTTTGCAGATTGAGTTTTGTGCAATAGGCGTAGCGCCATATCGCTTTCAATGCCAAGCAGGCGACAAAAGCGCTCGCGGTAAGGTGTGAATTCATCGCGGATAAAGGCATCAGGAAATATTGCTTTCAGTTTACGCACATCAAAATTAGATTGGCTAAAATCTTCCAGTTCCTTTAAGTCAAACGCACGTTCAAAAATGAGGTATTGCCGTTTAATATCACCGTTGCTATTGCTATTGCCACGCAGCCAAAATATTTGTACTAAGGTGACGGATTGACCATTAGCATCTTGATAAGACAGTGCTAACGTTGACCAAGTGGTGCCAGGGCGTAAATAACGTGTGGCAATTTCACCCGACTCTCCGTCTTTTTGTTCAGCCCAGGCGCCGCGTATATACGTTACTAGACTACGGTCTCGCCCAGAGCGATCAGCTTCACGCGCAGCGGCATTAAAGTCGATCCACCGTGGTGGTGTTAATAAGGCAGAAAACGCATCCAACAAAGTAGATTTACCGGTACCTGATCTGCCGACAAATAAAAAGCCGCGTTCTGCAATAGTAATAGTATGGATGCCAGAAAAAGTACCCCAGTTAAACACCTGCAATTGGCGCATGCGAAATTGATCGTTCTCGAGCAAGGAAAGATTCTTAGGTTCTGACATCATGCAATACCTTTTACTCTTTGTTGATATAACGCAGTGAGCGCCTGTATTTCTTCAGCCGAAAATAGTAGCTTCAACGTTGGTGATATTTCAAAACGCTCTTCACTGCCACGAATTTTTCGTAAAATATTGTGCTTTTTAATTTTTTCTATAGAAGCATAAATTCGTTTAATAAAACCGGCCTGATCGGTATTGCTGCTGTGCTGATAAAGAGTTAGATATTCAATCATTTCAGGTGTGGATAGAACGGCACGCTCGCCTTGTGCACTCGCTTGTGTTAACCGTTGTCGCAGATGTAGTAACAATACAGAGTCGATAAAGGTTAATTGTGCGCGACGCAATAAGGTAGGAACTTCCAATTCGCCAGTATCAGCCTGGCGGGTGAATGCAACCTGGGTATCTCGATCAATGACTAACTCCAAAAATAATTCCGCCAGGCGACGCCGTATAATGGCCTCATCACGAATTAAGATTGACCAAAGCTTTGAATGATGATGCACATCTACTGCGGGACCAGTAAGCAATTGCACTAGAGCACGACGGGTATCAAGTGGTAATTCGCCACAATCGTCCTGGTATAATGTGTGTGTTACGGTTGCCGCTGCATCGGCCTGTTCTGTTGATGATTCAGTGCTTTCTGAATAAATCTCGATATTCTGTTCAGGCGAGTTCATGTGCTCGTTCCTTTAGAAAAAATATTTTTGGTATGCGTGCACGACGTTGTTGATTGTCACCGCCCAGCCAACTCACGGTTTCGCTGTGCTCTATGTCACTGGGTTTTATCTCATCAGGTTTTATTTTATAACCGTGTCGGCTGCCAAGTGCGAGTAGGCCGACTATGCTACCCAGCCCCTGGCTGGCTGGAAATCGTTGCAAAACGTCGGCAATGGATGCTTGAGATCGTTGCTCAAGCACAGCCAAAATGTTCGCCTTTAGCGTACGAAAATCAATTTCTGATTGCGCAATCAATTCACTCAATGATTGCAAACTGATGGGTGGCGCATTGCCAAACGCCATTGCTCGGGTATGGCTTGCAATGTAGGATCGTGTAGCGCCCATTGTGAGATTGACCTAATACGACTGCTGGTAAGCTGTAAGTTGTAATGTAGCGATTCAGTGGCCTTTATTTCATCCTTGATGGTTAGGGCTGCACGTTGCGCATCATTTAATAACTGATTGAGTCTGCGTTGTTCCAGATATTCTCGACTTTGCACAAAATGCTTAAGACTGCGTGCAAAGGTTTGCAACACATCGTGTACCATGCCACCCTGTTCCAGCAACGTTCTGGTTAATCGCAACAAAAAACGTCGTTCTTTAGCATCGAGGTTAGTGATAAACGCACGCGACATCACATGATCAAGCGCTTGATCTAAGGTTGCCGCTTGTTCAGGATTGGTTAACAAACGCCAAAATGCTTCGAATGTACGACCGGCATCACTTTCAGCAATTAAATCAATGCCAGCAAATAGCGAATCGAGCACTTCGCCCCGATTACCATCGTTTTCGATAATGCGTTCTCTGAGGTTGCGATTCAATTGCTCAAATTCATCGCGCACATGTCTAAAATCACCGGTTAAGCTATCAGCAAGCGTTATTATTTCTCGGATGCGTTCTAAGGCGGTTGCATGTTCCAGTACGCGCATTTGACCGTTGTTGATGGCGTCGATTTCTGCATCAATACGTTTTTGTTCCGCCATTAACCGATCAATACGTCTAAATTTATCAGTATCAGTATCTTCGGCCAGGCGCGCCAGGGCTTCAATCACTAAGGTTAAGCGGCTTTCTGTTGCGGCAGAATAGGGCTGCACCAGGTTGCTGACAAAGCGAATGGCTTGTACCGCAGCGCTGGATAATTCATACACTTCCTCTGTTGCATTGGCAGGAAAACGTCGTTCCAGGTAACCGTTTGCCAGCCAGTCTGCTACATACGCCTGGGCGGTTTGGGGAAAATCATCACCTTGCGCTCGTAACGTTTCTAGTTCTCGACTGATACGTTCATGAAAGATAGAGGCAGGTAGATTACGTTCATTTTCGTAAAGGTGGGTTTGCAGTAGACTGATAATGGTAGGACCATTATCGGCAGCGAGTAATCGCCAGAGTGGTTGTGTGCGTAAACGACGATAGATGGCAGTGTTTTTGTCGGCTTTCATGGTTATGGGTGTGTCGTCGCTTAGATGCGCTCAATAGCTCAAATTCTACACGTAAATCGCCCCGGGGAGTATTCTTTTCTGTCCATATTGTTCGGGCGACCACAAGGGTCGCCCCTACAAAATGACGCGATGACGTAGGGGCTGGCCTTGTGCCCGCCCGTCTTGTGCCTGCCCGCAAGGGCTTGTATTTTTATCCCCAACATTGCGTGTAACCACCAGGGTTACCTCCGCGCCATGTATCGGGCGACCACAAGGGTCGCCCCTACAAATGACGCGTTGACGTAGGGGCAGGCCTTGTGCCCGCCCTTCTTGTGCCTGCCCGTAAAGGCTTGTATTTTCATCCCCAACATTTCCTGTAACCACAGGGTTATCCCCACGCCGTGTGTCGGGCGACCACAAGGGTCGCCCCCCTACAAAATGACGCGATGACGTAGGGGCTGGCCTTGTGCCCGCCCGTAAGGGCTTTTGTATTTTTATCCCCAACATTTACAAGATAACAACTCTAAACAGATGGCCTCACCTCGTACAAATGCTTCTGAAAATTGATAAATGTAGTCTTGATGTTTGCAATGTCCCCAAGTATTTCAGTTGCATCACTAAGGGTATGATACTTCAGAGTCAAGAGATCAGGGAGCTTGTCTTGATTTAGCTCCCTCTACACCAGCTTCAATGTACTTAGAAAGCACAAATTCTAAAAATTCTTTCTGTTTATTATCCAATAAGTGAAATATGCTGGTTTGTGCCTCGGCAACGCGAGTAGCTCTCGTAATAGGACGTACAGAAAACGAAATATAATCTAACACATCAAACAGATCGCTTTTTTCCGCATCAATCAATTTTTGTAAAGTGACTAGTTCTTCCTTGCCATAACCGGCTGCATCAAGTTGATCGAGCAAGGCCTTGCGTGTTATTGGGCTTGACCATATATTACGTAGCTCTTCTTCGCTATTAAAAAAATCTGGTAACTTCCCAAATAGGTTTTTCAAAAATTCCTCTGCGGAAATAGGTCTTCCATCCACATTCCAAAATGATGTAGAACATCATATGCTGTATTTCACGTTCCTTACCATCGCCCAGTTTAATCTTTAATTTAGTGCTCGGTGTAACGTCATTCGTTATGTAAGCGGGAATAGTGGTTCTTACTCTACCAGAGTCTTCGGTGGTTTCATCGGCAGGCTCGCCATCCCACTCTGGATCGCCAAAGTGATGATAGGCATCTACAAAATCATAAATGGTGAAATACTCCTTACCCTCGAATAGCCGTGTTCCGCGTCCTACAATCTGTTTAAACTCAATCATGGAGTTAATAGGGCGCATTAGTATGATGTTGCGTATATTGCGTGCATCAACGCCAGTTGAAAGCTTATGCGAAGTGGTTAATATTGTTGGAATAGTTTTTTCGTTATCTTGGAATTCTCGCAAATACTGTTCGCCCAGTAGCCCATCATTAGCAGTAACACGCACACAATAATTAGGTGCCGTACTCTTTTTCTGTTGATTAATTAAATCGCGTACTGCCGCTGCATGGTTTTGATTGGCACAAAAAACTAGTGATTTTTCATTTTGATCAATTTCTGCTAGAAATAACTGTACTCGTTTAGCCTCACGTTCTGTTATTTCTATGATTTTATTAAAATCAGCTTCATCATAAATTTTTCCTGACTCCACTTCACCTTCAATGATGTGGTCATCGGAAGTATAGATGTAATCATCCAGTGTAGTTTTTATACGTTTCACTCGGAATGGCGTTAAAAAACCATCATTGATACCCTGCTTAAGTGAATAAGTATAGACTGGTTCGCCAAAATAGTGATAAGTATCCACATTATCTCTACGTTTAGGAGTGGCAGTTAAACCTAATTGCACAGCGGATGAAAAATACTCCAGGATGCTACGCCAGTTGCCTTCATCGTTCGCGCCGCCGCGATGACATTCGTCAATGATAATAAAATCAAAATAATCGGCTGGATATTCGCCAAAATAGGGCTGATCGCCATTACCACTCATGAAGGTTTGAAATATGGTAAAGAAAATATTGCCATTGGTGGGTACACTGCCTTTTTTACTGATTTCTTTAGGATTGATGCGTACTAACACATCTTCAGGAAATGCAGAAAAAGCATTAAAAGCTTGATCGGCAAGAATATTTCTATCGGCTAGAAATAACACACGTGGTCTGCGTGAGCCATCACGTTTTAAATTCCAACGCGTTTGAAACAGCTTCCAGACAATTTGAAACGCAATAAACGTTTTACCTGTGCCGGTTGCAAGTGTTAATAAAATCCGTTGCTGGTTATCGGCAATCGCTTGCATGGTATTATTGACTGCGATTTCTTGATAATAACGGCTATCTTTGGAGCCACCAATATTCTCAAAGGGAACTTGGCTAAACTTATCGCGCCATTCATTTTGTGTTGCAAATGTTTTGTCCCAGAGTTGAATGGGGGTGGGAAAAGTAGCAATTAAACCTTCCATACCAGTTCGCATACACATCTGATAAATGGCCCTACCATTACTAGAGAAGGTGGTTGGTAGTTGCATTTTCTCAGCATAGTGTTTCGCCTGTGCCACGCCTTCACTAACTTCTGATTCTTCGCTTTTAGCTTCAATAGTGGCTAGTTTTCTGCCTTGATACACTAGTACATAATCTGCAACCAGTGGTTTAGTACGACCACATCCGGTTTGTAGCCTGCCACCAGTGATGCGATATTCTCGCAGAATTTTCGAGTCTTCAACCACACCCCAGCCGCTTTGCCTTAGCTGAGGTTCAATTAACTCTGCCCTAGTGTCAGCTTCATTCATCCTATCTCTCCCATGCAGGTTAGAGAATTTGTGTTCATCACATTTAATCGATTCATGTTATCTTGCTGCCAATTCATCGGGTTGTTAATAATGTATTCCCTGGTTTCATATAAAGACTCGTCATTGCGGATAACATGTTCATAGTAGTTGCGTTGCCATATTTTCTTATCAAATGGGGGCCAATTAGAATTTTTTACGCCCTTAATATATTCATGCGTGGTAATAGATTTAAATGCGCCTACGATATTGCTAATATTTGTATTGGCTTCTGTCGTGCGGATCACTATGATGCCATGTAAGTGATTCGGCATTACCACGTATTCATCCAGGGAAATATGGTTAAACCTTTTTGGCAATTCATGCCATTGTTTATCAATCATCCTGCCTGCATCATTTAGTTTCATTTTCTCATCAATAATCTCACCGAACAGATAATCCCTGTTTTGTGTGCAAACGGTTATAAAGTACGCACCATTCTGTGAATAGTCATAATTCTTCAAGCGAATTGATTTACGTTGAGGCGGTTGGCTAGTCGTCTGTGTTTCCATAAATTCATTCCATGCCTGTAGGGGCGACCCTTGTGGTTGCCCGTTTACCTTTATGCGTTGTTGTAGGGGCAGGCCTTGTGCCTGCCCGCAAGGGCTTTTGTATTTTTATCCCCAACATTGCGTGTAACCACAGGGTTATCCTCGCGCCGTGTATCGGGCGACCACAAGGGTCGCCCCTACAAATGACGCATTGACGTAGGGGCTGGCCTTGTGCCCGCCCGTCTTGTGCCTCCCCGCAAGGGGTTTGTGCCCGCCCGTTTACCTGCGCCTATTTATTAATCTTATGCCCGTCCATGTTCCCTTATTATATTACCTTCCTTGTATTACGCACATACCGTTGTATCTATATCGATCTCCACATTAGTCAGCTCACCGCTAAAGGCTTTTTGTAAAATAGATTTTTTTAGTTCTTCTAGGTTAGCCAATTTTTTTCGATAGATAGCTTCGAGTTTTTTGGTTTCTGTAGAAAGATTTTCAAATTGGGTGACAATGCGTTGTTGTTCTGCGAGTGGAGGGAGTGGAATTATAATTTCTTTAAGAATCTTAACAGACGCCACATTTTGAATAGCTGCCCCCAAAGAGTATAATTTTAAACTTTCTTGGAAGCTTTCACTTTCCATCCATAGTTTCAAAAAAGTATTTAATAAATTCTTATTTGGTTTTAATTGCAATAAAGCTTGATTTATAATTCCATTTTTAATTTTTTCAGGAACAATTGCAACCCTCCCCATAGTGCCGGAGCAACTCATGATAAGGCTTCCTGGTTTTATCTCAAAGCGTATCATTTCCTTAAATTTTTTTTCACTAATAAAGTAGCGAATTTTGCTAAACTGATTGTAAATTGCATGTGATTGTTCATATATAGCATAGCCATCATTTATGAAGATATTTTTTTTAAACTTCCTCCAAAAGGGCCTTGAATAAAGTTACAAACTTCACCAAGTTTATTTGTTTTCCATTTATCAGCTTGAGCTAAAAAAACATCACTTATATGCGATTGGATAATATCACGAGCATTTTCCAGATTTTTTTCTACATTTTCTTTCGCCCTATCAATAACAGAAAATACTTTATCCAAAATAGCGACAATGCGTTGTTGCTCGTAAAAAGAAGGAATTTGCACGTTTATAGAGTAAACCTCATTTCGGTTTATTCCGGGCTTTACACCCTTCGCTAGTTTTGGTAAATCAAGATTTCTTAAAAGATAATGGATGAAATGCAGGTTATATTTTTTATGATCAAATGTTACGAAATAGGTAACATCAAGAGGCCAAAATATTCTTTCAGTAAGATTAATTTCTCCTGCTGAGCCTTTCCGACCTACAATAATACTTTCTTGATCATGATAATATTCATCAGTCCTATCTTTTTCCCCATTTGCACCATACGCAGGATACATTCCGTCAGATTTCCTTTTAGAATCTGGCAAAGGTTTTCCATATTCAAGTTTAATGACTTCGCCAAGCTTTTTTATTTGCCAACTATTTTTCATGAGAAATTAAACCTTTAGGGTTGTCATTGTTACTGGAAAAATCTTTGTAACCATATAGGATGAATGCAATTGAAATAATCAAGAGCGAAACCAGAATTATATACAATGGATTAAAAAAGTCTTTCCAGGAGATATTTTCTGGTTTTAATATTAATTTGATTGTTAGTAAAAATAATAAAATCGAAGCAATGAAAAATATTGATATGCCTATGATCAATAATGGGTTATCAATTGTTTTAAATACTTGTATTTCTAATCCAAGGTACGTAATTATACCGACAAATACGCCGAGCAGCGTTATTAAATCAAATCGGCCTTTTTCAAAACTACTTTTTGCTTCTTTTAAGTCTTTATCTAGGGTTAACACATCTTGTTTAAGTTTTTCAAAGGATTCTGCGGTGACATTTGTCTGAAAACTGGTACTACTAGGAATTTCTGGCGTCGATATAGTGTCTGGAGTCATTTTTTTGAATCTCTTAGATTTTAATATCAGGAAGGATTGCTTTTAGGGCAAATGTGTAAATACGTCCCGAGGTATTTCCCACAATCCCTATAATGGGTATGTTGGGACCACCTATAATGACGTTGTTTGATATTTCTGTTTGAATAGGCAATGTCATAAAACCTTCAATTAGGGAAAATCCATTTTCATTCGAGATTGGTGTTGCCATTAGTTTCTGTTGTAAAGCTTGTTGAAGCTTATCTCTTATATCTGAGAACTTTATTGCACTCATTATGTTCCTCCGTTATATGATTACTTTAGGTGTTTTTTGTCATTAGTGGCTATTGATTTTAGTCGGTGACAATTTGTCACCGACTCACTCCTTCTTTATTTAAACGATTTTCTGCTAATGTATAACTAACTAACTAACTAACTTCCTTCCTATACCAACCCCGCAATAACTTTCATAATCCTTGCACTTTCCTTATCTAATTCCTGCATTTCTTCGAGTATTTCTTTGGGGCTGCGTAGTACTGTTTCATCTTTCTTGTGAGGATTTTTTGCCGACAAATCATAGGTGGTGGTGTTTATATCAGCTATGTTAATTGACCAGGAGTTCTCCGAATCAGTCTTGGTTTTTTGTAGTGTGACAAATTCTTCCAGGTCTTTTTCGTTTAAGGGGTTGGTCTTGCCAAGGTTCCTGCCCAGGTTAAGCTGGTAGAACCAAACCTTATTAGTCGGAGTGCCTTTTTCAAAAAATAATACAATGGTTTTGACGCCAGCGCCGCTGAAGGTGCCGCCTGGTAGGTCGAGGATGGTATGCAGGTTAGTGCTTTCTAATAATAATTTGCGCAAGCTAATGGAGGCGTTATCTGTATTCGATAGGAAGGTATTTTTTATGATTACACCTGCCTTGCCGCCCGCTTTCAAGCTTTTAATAAAATGCTGTAAGAACAGAAAGGCAGTTTCACCAGTTTTGATAGGGAAGTTTTGTTGCACTTCGGCGCGTTCCTTGCCACCAAACGGTGGATTGGCAAGAATGATGTCATAGCGGTTTTTTTCTTGGATATCGGCAAGGTTTTCCGCCAATGTATTGGTATGCACGATATTAGGTGCTTCGATACCGTGCAGGATCATGTTCATGATGCCTATGATATATGCCAGGGATTTTTTTTCTTTGCCGTAGAAAGTTTTTTTCTGCAGAATTTCAACATCCTTGGTGGTGAGCTTCTTGCTGGTTTTCAGGTACTCAAACGCCTCGACTAAGAATCCTGCGGAGCCTACTGCTCCATCGTAGATCGTATTACCGATGCTGGGTGCTACGACTTTAACGATGGTTTTAATCAATGGGCGAGGGGTGTAGTATTCGCCGCCATTTCTGCCTGCATTGCCCATGTTCTTAATTTTATCTTCGTACAGATGGGACATTTCATGTTTTTCAGCGTGAGAGCGAAAACGTAATTCGTCTATACGATTTAGGACTTCGCGTAGGTTATAACCGCTTTGTACTCTATTTTTTAATTCGTTGAAGATTTCACCGATTTTATAGGTAATTGTGTCTGGGCTTTCGGCCTCTGTTTTGAATTTTTTTAGGTAGGGAAATAATTTTTGGTCAACGAAGTCTTTTAAATCATCACCGGTAAGTGCCTTATGGTGGTCTATTTTGCCATCCTTACCCTTGGGGGCTGCCCAAGCTTTCCAGCGATATTTGGGGCTGATGATGCTCGTGTAAGTTTTTCCTGCTAAGTCGGCGGCTAATTGTTTGTCTTTTTCAAAATCATCCAAGTATTTTAAAAACAGAATCCAGGAGGTTTGTTCCACATAATCCAATTCGCTGCCACAGCCGGCATCTTTATGCAGGATGTCGTCAATATTTCTAAAGGTTTGTTCAAACAAGTGAAATTCTCCTAGTAGAGGCAGACCTTGTGCCTGCCTGCAAGGGTTTATGCGTATTCCTAATATTTCGGGTAACCACAAGGGTTACCCCTACGTCGCATTGGGTGACCACGAGGTCACCCTTGAAATTGCGAGGTTGCCGAACTCTGTAGGGGCAGGCCTTGTGCCTGCCCGTAAGGGCTTGTATTTATCCCCAACATTTCATGTAGCCACAAGGGTTGTTCCTGTGCCGTGTATCGGGCGACCACCAGGGTCGCCCCTACAAAATGACGCGATGACGTAGGGGCTGGCCTTGTGCCCGCCCGTCTTGTGCCTACCCGTAAGGGTTTAAGCGTATTCCTAATATTTCGGGTAGCCACAAGGGCTACCCCTACGATGTATCGAGCGGCTACCAAGGGTATTCCGCGCCATGTATCGGGCGACCACAAGGGTCGCCCCTATACATTTATACCGTGGCTTCAAGGAATGAATCATAGCATTTGCAAAGCATCATTATAAATGTTTATCGATTGCTCGATTTAGGTACGCAAGCGGTGTTGTTGAATGGTTTGACAAAGCGCCGCTAGTGTATTATCCTTACTTAAATTCGGTTAACCAGATTTAAGTAGGTTTAAAATATGGATTCGCAGCTTTTAGACGTTATTTTCCAGCAAAACCCCTGGCTACAGTCTTCTCAGAGTCCAGTTATTGCCGATGGCTCCTATATCCCACGGGTACAGTTTGATTTTTTGGCGCAAAAAGATTGGGATAGTCTGTGGACTATCCTGGTTGGGCCACGACAAGCTGGTAAGACAACACTGGGTAAGCATTTATGTCAGCAATTGCTGCATCAAAAATCTTATCAATCACTGCTTTATTTAAATTGTGACTATCTTGAGGTTCGGCGCTGGTTGAGTTCGCCTAGCTTTTTAAGTGAGGCAACAGATACTCTCGCACTTAAAAATTATATTTTGTTTATAGACGAAGTGCAGCGACTGGAAACGCCAGGGTTATTGCTGAAAATTATCGCTGATTTAAAGTTACCCATAAAAATGATTGCATCAGGATCATCGCAGTTAGAAATAAAAAGTAAGGTGCAGGAGCATTTAACCGGTCGCCAGCTTGAAGCATTAATATTACCGTTAAGCTGTCGTGAAATTAATTTTAAACAGTCTTATAAAACGCTGCTGCAGTATGGTAGTTATCCCCAGGTTTATTTAGCTAACAACAAGGAAGTTTTTCTCCAAGAATTATTTAATAACTATATTCGCAAGGACATTATCGAGTTTTTACAGGTGGGTAAGCCAGATGTTATTTTGCGTATGCTTGGTCTGTTGGCGCATTCTGCCGGGCAGTTACTTAATTTCCAACAGTTAGCCACAGACTGTGGGGTTAACGTCGAGACGATTCGTAGTTATATCGATATTTTTGAAAAAACCTATGTCATAAAACTAATTCGACCCTTTGTTGGTAATAAGCGCACCGAACTGACATCGAATCCTATTTGTTATTTTATGGATAATGGGTTTCGTAATCAATCGCTCAATAATTTTTCACCTATAGATAATCGTACTGATAATGGATTGCTGGTTGAAAATCTGGTGTTTCAAGAAATCTATAAATTCCAAACTCAGGAAAGAAAGAATTGGCAGATTCATTACTGGCGCACTAAGGCGGGGGCAGAGGTTGATTTTGTATTAAAAACTGATTTTGATACGGTTATTCCAATTGAAGTTAAGTATCGAAATTTATCTGGTTTGAGTTTGACGCGCAGTTATCGGTCTTTTTTAGATGCATATAAACCTAAATCCGGTTTTGTGATTACCAACAATCAGATAGGTAGCTTAGTTTACAATCAAAGCAAAATTCATTTTATCCCATTGCGTGATTTGGTTGGGTTGTTTGAGTATCTCGGCGATAGACGCCATTAAGTGTTTTTCTGCAACGCCAAGTATAATCCTTCTAATACGATATCCGGCGCTAAATAAGTAAAAATATTTTCACTTTCAAATAAATAAGAAAATCCACCGGTGCCAATAATAACGGGTGCTTGATTGGAAAAGCACTGCTTAGTAATTCCCTGCGTTAATTCTTTTAGCGCCGCTAGTTGGCTGTAATATAAACCAGCTTGAATGCACTGAACGGTGTTGCGTCCTAACATGGTGTCAGGCTTGATGATTTCTACTTCAGGTAATATCGCAGCGTTTAATGCTAATGCCTGCATGGCGGTGCGTAAGCCGGGGATGATGGTGACGCCTAAAAATTCTTTGCGATGGTTGATGGCGGTGTAAGTAGTTGCAGTGCCAAAATCGACGATGATGATATTTTTATCCGGATAGTGATGAACGCCAGCGATGGCTTCGGCAATTAAATCTGCGCCGACTTCGGCGGGATTGTTAGTGCTGATTTTAAGTCCGGTTTTAACGCCTGCTTGTAGAATGAACGGTTCAACGTTGAAGTATTTAATGCACGCGGCACGCAGTGAATAATCCAGGCTGGGGACGACCGACGCAATGGCTATTTTTTTAATTTGTGTCGCATCGATATTATTTTCACGCAGTACGCTGCGAAAAAACACGCCCAATTGATCAGAGGTGTGCGGCTGTTTTGTGTCGTAACGAAAGCGCAATTGTAAATCATCGCCGACGAATACGCCGCCAAAGATATGGGAGTTTCCTACATCTAAACATAGAATCATATGGTTGACCTCTCGCCAAGAATTAAATTGAATATTGTTTTGTGTAAGCCGAATATCAATAACAATCCCACCGCGCCAATGGGCGCAAATAATAACGCACCATTGGCATACAGTGTGAGTAAATAACCGCCCAACAATGCAGTCAGTGACCAAACCAACATGGCGACAAGTAACGTTAACCCCATCGCCTTGCCTTGCTGGTGCGCGGGTACGGCCTTGGATAATAATGCGGTAAATAAACTGAAAAATATCACATCACCCATAGCGATGGGAATCGCGCCAATCCATAATAACGTGTGACTACCTGCATAGGTAGGAGTTTCGCTGGCATATAAACTCAGTAAGGCGCCGAATGCAATAGCAATGCTGGATGACCATAGTAATTGTTGGTAGCTCAAAAAGCGCGACAGCCAGCGCATGATTAAGCCGCTGGCTACAATAAGCCAGAAGGCGATTAGTCCGACAAATACACCCACACGCGCTGGAGAAAAATGGAAAATGTTGCTGAGCACCGGTGGGATAAATTCGTAGTAACTGCTCCAACTAATTTGGCAGAGTATTAATAATAGAAACAGCCAGCGACATTGTTGTGAGCGCAATAAACTCCAATAATCTTGAGCTATTTGTTTGAGCGGGATTGTGACGGGTTTGTGTGTAGATACCAAGGTTTCCGGACAGAAATAAGTAATGACCAGGGCAATGATGGCTACAATTGCAGCGATTACAAATGGCAATAAATAGGGGGTTTGTAATAGCCAGGTATGATTCGCCAGACGTCCGCCAATCATTGGGCCCAAGCATGCGCCGATGGCAATCACGCATTGGATGGTGGCCATGTTAGTGACGAGATTTTGATCATTGCTAATGTCACCTACGATGGCGGGAGCAATTGCCTTGTTGGTATCTAACAATCCGACGAGAAAAAACCCACTGATAAATAACGTAGCATTGTGTATCTGCAAGGCGATAGCGCCACAGCATGTTACGATGAGCAGCCCAATTAAGGTGCAATAAAGCGCCATTTTTCGTCCGTAATGATCGGACAGCGCAGCCAGCACGCTATTTGCCACGATGCCAGCGAGCTTATATAAACTAAGACACAGGCCGAATAATAAACTACGTTCCGTAGTGGTGGCTGTGGCGAGAAATAGTGGGCTGTTAGCAGCGAAGAAAATAAAGGTGAGTAGGGGAGCGAGCATGTTGTTGCCGAGTTCAGAACTCATCACAACAGTGAATATCGGTAGGGGTACTCGTCGCATGGATCAAGTCCGGTAGAATTTGTAAGTATACGCTAAGTCAATCCTGTATTTACAGTGATTGCTATGGCAGGATAATATTACAAGCGTTCAGTTGCGTCAATTTGCGGGGTTACATGACGGATACCCAAGGCGTTAATAAAGGGTAACCACAGGGGGTTACCCCTACGAAAAACGAGAGAACGCCTTGAGTATATGTTAGTAAGGTTTCACCACAACCGTCGTACCATAACGGATAAAGTTCTGGCTTAACCATTCCGCAGCGCTTGGTTCTACACGGATGCAACCGTGGCTGGCATTGTAATCTCGCATTTCATATGAGCCATGAATCGCAAAGCCGCCACTAAAGTACATGCAGTAGGGCATGGGCGCGCCACCGTAAGGAATGGGAAATTTGGTGGAGCGGCAATCCTCGGAACCTTTGGAATATACATGGAACGTACCTACCGGCGTATGGCACCGATGGCCGAGGTCACGACAGTAGTTAGAACCGCCGGATGCAACCCCCTGGTTAACCAGTTGGCCGTCCTCATAGGCGAACCACATGCGCTGTTGCGGATCAAACACGAACAAGCGGTTGCCACCGCCTTCCTCGGCTGAAGCAACCATGCCTATCCCTAAAAAGCTAAAAAATACAACTGCTAAGGCAATTACTCTATTTATCTGTCTCATCTAAGCACCCTCCACGATCTGAATATAAATGTCCTGTAGTAACTATAGATCAAGTGTAGGGATTTGCACGCAGCATATTACATGAATATCAGATTTTGACTAATAAAAAATATCAAAAATTAGGCAGAATGGTAGTAATTCACGTAATTGAGCACTAGATCTGAAATGGCTGGTGATAGGGAGGGGATGTGGAAGACAATAAAGATGGGGACCAAGTCCACTTGATCCCCGACAGACAAGCACAAGGCCTTGCCTCTATAATGAATTCATATCAATCACAAATCGATAATGCACGTCGCTTTTTAATACACGCTCATAGGCTTCATCAATTTTCTGGATAGGAATAATCTCAACGTCTGATACGATGTTTTTTTCTGCACAATAATCTAACATCTCTTGCGTTTCTTTAATGCCGCCGATCGATGATCCGGTTAATATACGGCGATTTCTGATTAGGGAAAATGCGCCGAAATCTAATTTTTTTTCCGGAATACCAACTAACACCATTGCACCACCCTTACGTAGCATATTCAAGTAGAAATCAAGATCGTGAGGCGCAGAAACCGCATCGAGGATAACGTCAAAATAGTTAGTAAGCAGTGCTGTGTTTTTAGGATCAGTGGTGACGATAAATTGATGTGCGCCAAGGCGGCGTGCATCTTTTTCTTTAGAAGGAGATGTGCTTAGCACAGTGACTTCAGCACCCATGGAAGCCGCGATTTTTACGCCCATGTGGCCTAATCCACCGAGACCCAGGATAGCAACGCGTTTGCCAGGGCCTACGTTGTAATGGTGTAAGGGTGAATAAGTGGTAATACCAGCACACAGTAATGGTGCGATATTGGCAAACGGTGATTTTGCTTTAATGTGTAGGGCATAGTTTTCATCCACTACAATTTGGGAAGAATAACCGCCATAGGTTGTGGTGTTGGTTTTTGGGTCAGGGCAATTGTAGGTCCAGGTTGCGTTGCTTTCACAAAATTGTTCTTCGCTGCTTTTACAATTTTCACAGGTGCGACAGGAATCAACGAAGCAGCCAACGCCTGCGACATCATCTACCTTAAATTTTTTGACGCTGGAGCCGACGCCGACCACTTGCCCAATGATTTCATGCCCAGGCACCATGGGATAGGTAGACCCCCCCCAACCATCACGCGCTTGATGTATGTCCGAGTGACAAACTCCGCAATAGAGAATCTTAATTAAGATGTCATGCGGTCCAAGTTCGCGACGTTCAAAATGAAATGGTTCGAATTTCGCGGTTGGACTTTTTACCGCATATCCCTTTGTTGGTAACATAAATTATTCCTGTGAATAAATTAATAAACAGATAGTTATAGCAATTTTTAGCAATGTCGAGGTAGGGCGTTATTTGAAGAAGTATAAAGAATTTCGCCATAACTGCAATGACTAGAATTCAGTCGATTTTTTGTGTCTCAATGCCTTTATTTTTGCCTGGTGTTTTTTAGTGGTGAGACGTTTCTGCATAGAGCTAGCAGTAGGGCGTGTTTTTTTGCGTTTTTTACGCGGAGTGGCTGCGCGGCGGATTAACTGCTGTAGGCGGGTTAATGCATCTTGTTTATTACGCTCTTGCGTGCGAAAACGTGTGGCCTTGATAATTAAATCACCGCGTTGATTTAATTGGTTACCTGCTAGAGCAATTAAGCGTGTGCGTACCGCTTCAGGTAGTGAAGGGCTAGTGATAACATTAAAACGCAGGCGTACTGCGGTAGCGAGTTTGTTCACGTTTTGCCCGCCTGGCCCGGGCGCGCGTATGTAAGTAAATTTGAGTTCTGATGATTTGAGAGAGATGTGTGGGGTTATGGTAAGCATATTTAGCCTTCCTGGTTCATAGACTTCTTTCAAAACCGTCGTCTTTCGTCTTTCTGCGGCGTTCCGCTCACGCTTCCGATGCTCATTTAAACCCAAGTAAACTGCGCTTCGGGTCGTTCGCGCGCCTTGCAGAAAAACAAAATACTTGATTTTGAAAGAAGTCTAAATAAAGTCTTGCGGTAAATGACCAATAATATACTATAGTTTACATAGTTGCTGGCTAAAAGTGTGTTGTGGAGGACATACCGTGCAAAACATAAATAAACTAGGGTTATTGACCAGTATAATGGGAGTAATACTATTATCCGGCTGCTCCAATAGGAGTTGTTGTGGAGCAGGGGATTATCAAGCTTATCTGCAGGAATCGCCTACATTTATCACTGCCTCCAATGGTACAAAGTATTTTCCGTACGGGGATTCTGCTACGGAAGAAGGTGAAGCATATTATTATGATCGTTCTACGTATTATCGCGAGGGAGTGACTTACGATCCGAATGGCGTTACTTACCGGTAGGGTAGACTTCGGCGCGCGAGCGACGTACCCCCCATTATTTTAAAATTCTTGCGCCAGAACATATAACTTGTCATCAACGAGGGTAAATAATTGATTTGGTGTCATGTGTGCATAGGCAGTTTTTACTTGTATGCCATAAAGAGATAACGCCGATAATTGTGCCGCTCTCAGCCGTAATAATTCATATGCCCAACACAGTGGATTAGTGTATAACGCAGGGCGCAATGCCACCTGCGCTAGCTGTGTTTGCAATAACTCCGCATTTTCAATCGTAATAAACTCAGCCATGATCTGTTCAAGCTGTTGCTGCAGACGCTGCAGTACGGCCTGTTTTTGCTCATCAGTATAAGTATTCCAATCAATGACTTCACGATAGTCGCGTTTGCAGCCGCGGCAAATAATATCGCCATATACGGTGGAGCAGAGCCGATGCAGGGTGAGGGGGCTGATGATGTCATAAGTCTATTCTGTTGAAATTTGCTCCAAATTTACTGCAGCATCCTATGGCGTTTTTGTGTGCTTAATACCAAGTAGTGCAATAATAATACCGCATAAAAAGCACAATGTGCCAAGAAGTAGTGTAATGGTTATACCGTACTCAATATGGTTGCTGGTAGTTACGATCGTGCCAGAAACAGCTACGCCGAGCAAGCCCCCGACCTGACGACTGGCGTTAAATGCGCCAGACGCCATGCCCGCGCGATTTTCTGGTACGGCATTTATAGTCACGAAGGTGGCGGCAGGCATGTTGAATGCGCAGCCAAAACCAATTATTGCCAATGGCAGTATGAAAAAGCCATAAGAAACATGTTCGGTGGCAATGAGCAGTGATAGGCTACAGAAACCTAGCATAGCAATAGTTTGCCCAATGACGATAGGATATTTTGGTCCATAAACAGCTGCAACTTTACCGCCAAAATAAGAAGCGATGCTGCCCAGCAGCATGAGTGGTAGTATCGCAAAACCGGTTTGTAATACCGAATATCCCAATGCTTTCTGAAAATAAAACGGCAATAAAAATAGTATGCCGTAAAAACTAAAATTCAAGATCATGCCGAGGGCAATTCCACTGCTAGAAGGAAGTAGAACGGAATAATACTAATGGTAACATCGGCGCCTTGGTGTAATGTTCTATCAGTAGGAAGGCGATAAACGTTAGTATGAAAATAATGCCGCTGCCGATGACTGGCGCTGACAGCCAGCCGTTATTGCCAGCAGCAATGAGGCCGTATGCTAACGCAGCGATGCTGATGATGCAGATGAGTTGACCGGGTATATCAAAACTATCATGGGTGGGTTGCCTGGTTGATGTTGGGATGTGTTTATATGACATAAATGCCGCAACAATTCCCACCGGGATATTCACTAAAAATACTGCACGCCAGTTAAACCAGGTAGTCAATATTGCGCCGAGAATAGGGCCGTAGCGAGAGCTATACCCCCAACGCTAGCCCATACGCCAATTGCTTTGGCGCGTTCGTGGTAATTCGTGTAAGTGGTATGCACCAATGATAGCGAGGTGGGTACTATTAAGGCGGCGGCAATGCCCTGTAATAAACGTGATGTGTTTAATATGTAGAATGATGGCGCCAGACCACATGCAAGGGATGTGACGGTGAATAATGATACTCCAAAAATAAAGGCATTTTTAGCGCCAAAGCGATCACTAAAATTTCCCGCTGATAGTAGTAGACATGCGAAGGTGAGTACATAGCCGTCGACTACCCATTGTAATGCCGCCATGTCACCGTGTAGATCATGGCCGATATTGGGTAGGGCGACATTGACGATGGTGACGTCAATAATCACCATGAAGAATCCGATGCAGACGGTGGTTAGCAGTATTAAGGGGTTGGGCTTAGAGGTCATTGTCGTCGCGTCGTAATTTAGGGAGGGATATGAATATTGAATTATGCACAATATTCAAAAAAATATCCAGATGATTCGGAGGGGCGGGTCAAAAACCGCCCGCACATAATGAGGGCGCCAGATTAATCGCAGTTTTAATCACATCCACTGGTCTGAGTAGTCAGATCTGGCACTGCGCACAAAAAACCGTGCTGCGTTGACCAAGGCGCACGGATTGCAGCAGAGTTTGACAATGATAGCACGGGAGGTTGTCACGCCCATAAACTTGTAGTTGTTGGGAAAAATAACCTGGCTTCCCATCGCTGCTAATAAAATTCTTTAAAGTGGTGCCGCCTTGTTTGATTGCAACACGCAGGGTGGATTTTATTGCTCTAACCAGTTGCTGATACCCTGCCAGGGAAACTTTTCCAGCCGGTGTTAATGGGTGGATTCCTGCGCTAAACAGTGCTTCATTCGCATAAATATTGCCTACGCCAACCACGATCTTTTGATCCATGATAAAGGTTTTAATTGGTGTTTTACGTCCATGTGCCTGTTGTGCTAAATATTGACTGCCAAATGTTTTATCCAGCGGCTCTGGTCCTAAGTGTTTGAATAATGTGTGATGGTGGATTGGTTGAGCCGTCCATAGCAATGCGCCGAAACGTCGTGGATCGGTGAAACGCAAAATCATCTGATTAGCAAACTCAATGTCGAAGTGTTGGTGTTTTTGCAGTGGAGTAGGTTGAGTTAATAACCGCAAGCTACCTGACATGCCCAGATGAACGATAGCAGTGCCGTGCTCGAATGCAAACAGTAAATATTTGGCGCGTCGTGTGATGTGTTGTAGTTTCTGTTGCGTTAATGTTTTGCGCAAGGTGCGTGGAATAGGCCAACGCAATTGGTGCTGACGTATTACAACCTTACTGACGACTTGCTGTTCAAGGTAGGGTTTAAGACCGCGTAAGGTGGTTTCAACTTCAGGAAGTTCTGGCATATTCTATCTGGTGGCTAGTAACTACTGTTTCCATTTAATATTGCAACCCACACTCTGATGCTGTTCAGTTATTTGTTTTCCTGCGAGCGTGGCGTCTAATGCAGCACGCAGATCCTTACCCGTGACGGGTATCGGTTTTCCCGGAGTAGAATCATCAAAACGCCCATGATAGGTGCAGCGTAGCTGTTTATCAAACACAAAAAATTCCGGTGTGCATTGCGCGCCATACCCTTTAGCAACTTGTTGTGACTCATCGTATAGATAGGGAAACGAATAACCTAATTCCAGTGCATTTTGTTTCATCAAGGGCGGCGCATCTTCCGGATAATTTTCCACATCATTGGCGCTGATAGCGATAAAGAAACTCCCTTAGCGCTATAGTCTGTTGCCACGCGTGCGATGCCCCTTGCGACATGCTGTACAAACGGGCAATGATTACAAATAAACATAATAACGGTAGCGTGTTCAGATGTTAAGTTATCTAATGAAAGTACTTTATTAGACACAGCATCCAGTAACTGAAAATGGGGAGCTATCGTGCCAGGCGGCATGGGTTGGGAATAGGTAAGCGGCATGATGGTGTCTCCTGATTAAAGAGTATAACTATTATACTCTTGATTATAAGAGTAGGACTATCGTTTTTAGCCATCCGGCATTTTTCCGGATGAAACCCCCTGATTTCGCAAACTTGATAGCTGTGCTATAATGCATATATTACCAGACCTAAACTACTTCTAAGGAAAGATTATGATTCTACCGGTTGTTTTAGCAGGAGGCGATGGTACTTGTCTATGGCCACTCTCCCGTAGTAATTACCCCAAACAATTACTGAGTTTGCTCGATGGACGTACTATGTTGCAGGGTACATTGCAACGTCTTACTGAAATCGATGAATTACTGCCCCCCATCATTAGTTGCAACAGTGCTTATCGTTTTGCCGTCATGGAGCAAGCATTGCAAATCTTACAACCAGAGGCAGTATTGTTGGAGCCTACAGCGTATGGCACTGCGCCCGCAGTGATATTGGCAGCATTATACGCAGAAAAAACCCACCTGGATCCATTATTGCTGGTATTGCCATCGGATCACCATTTGCCGGATGTTGCACATTTTGCACGTATGCTTCAACAAGCAGTGCCAGCCGCTAACGAGGGTAAGCTGGTGACATTTGGCGTCACACCGACACGTCCCCATACGGGTTATGGTTATATTTTAGCGGATACAGTGCGTACGGATGGCGGCTACCCGGTGAAATTTTTTGTCGAAAAGCCGGTGCTTGAAATAGCGGAAGCTTATGTGAAAAGTGGAGAATATTATTGGAATAGTGGCATTTTTATGTTTAGAGCAGTGAGTATTCTTGCAGAAGCGAAACGATACACGCCAGAACTGCTAACCGTTTGCCAGCGTGCGATTGCTGCGTTAGAAGCAGACGCAGATTTCTTGCGTATCAGGCAACAAGACTTGCTGGGTTGCCCTACGATTTCGTTAGACCATGCCATTATGGAACGTACGAAAAAAGCCTGTGGTTTTTCCGTACGAAGCGCCTTGGGCAGATTTGGGAGTTTGGGGGACTCTGTGGGATTTGAGCGCGAAGGATGAGCATAACAACGTGGTCAAGGGCGATGTCATTGGAGTATCAAATACCAATTGCTACATTCAATCCTCTTCGCGCCTGGTTGTTGCCATTGGTTTGCAGGATCAGATCGTGGTTGAAACTCCGGATGCTATATTAATTGTTAACCAACAGCAGGAACAAGAAGTAAAGCAGGTTGTGGAACAGCTTGCAGCAGCAGCGCGACCAGAGGCACATAAAAATGAGAGTGTAAGTAAAAGTGAGAATATGAATGATCGTATTAAGGCGTAGCATAGCCATTTCACTTGAGTTTTTCGTAGGGGCGGTTCGTGAACCCCGCTCGAAAAGGCTTACAGGCGGCTCGCAAGCCGCCCCTGCGAAGATGTGTGCACACTCCGCATATGTATTAATCCAATTAATCGAATCGGCGCCTCGGTTCCATGCCTGGTTTTAAGTGGTAATGCCAATATAAGACTGCCAACGGGTGGTAATTGATCTGCATTAGCAACATTCTCTATCAAGTATTTTCCAGCACCTAACACCGCTCTGTGAACTGGAAAACCACTATCTGCTCTATCCGATGACAATGTGTCAATGCCGAGTCCCACGATTTCCCTTTCTAACAACAGTTGCGCTGCTTCAATCGAAACCGCCGGAAAAACCAGTTGGTTACGATATTTTTTCGGCTCACCCCAAAATCTTTCCCATCCCGTGCGGATAATAACCAGGCTGCGTGGGGCTATCCTGCCATGTGTGTCTTCAAACGCTTTAATATCCTGTGGAGAAACGCTATAGCGCTCATGCGCTGATGGCGATACATCAATGACAACACCTGGCGCGACTAAATCACGCAAGGAGAGTTGATCCACTGTTAAACCATTGGGTATGCAATGCACTGGCGCATCTAAATGCGTGCCAATGCCGGCGTGCATGGTAATTTTCTGTATACGGAATTTAACCTCACCATTACCGTCGGCATAATCGCTGGTAATAGTATGTTGAAAACCACACTCGCCACTCCAGCTTGGTGTGTTCTCATCCAGGGTGTGAGTAAGGTCGATGATTTGGCAGGAAGATAGTTCTAGTGTTGGTTTTACCATGTTAGATTCCGTTTTTTATTCTATATTTTTGCAATAATTTTGCTCAGGCTGGTAACAAGGGATTGTTGATTAGCTTGGCCAGCAATTGCGAAAAAATGCGCATCAATTTTTTCAACTATCGGCACCAACTTGGACGCCATCGTCCTGCCCCTGGCAGTTAAACGTACCGATTTGACGCGTGTATCGTGTGTATGTTCAGCGCGTTTAACAAAACCCTCAGCAGCCAATTGTTTCAGCGATTTTGATACCGTCATTTTATCCAATTTTGATTGGCGCACAATCAAAATTTGTGTGGATTCCTGGTCGATGCCTTCAAACCATAACATAATGGCTAAAATGACAAACTGCGCATGGGAAATAGCATAGGGATGTAGCGCTTTCTTTATTAACCGCTGCCAGGTAATGGTGGTTTGCCACAGTAAAAGACCTGGGCTATCTTCGGGTTTGTCAAAACCAAATACCGAATCAGCCATGGCTAGATCTCGCAAGATTGACCAAGGCATCCATTTCTTGCGGCACGGTGTCGGCGACGTTTTTTTGCGACCAGCTTGATCCATAGAAATTTAAGCGGGCCTGTTACTACCAGTGTATTAGTAAGGCGTATGCCATCAGCAGTTTCTTCTAACGCATGTGTGTCATACATTTTTGCTCCAAAAAATTGGGTGCAGTCGGTAAAGGTACGGCCTTCCTCAATCGTTACTAATTCAATTTTAACGGCTGGCGCACCCTTGGGCTTTAGCATGAAATGATTACCCACGGTAAATGCACCGTCCATCTTGCAGTATTCTAAATCACCATGCCAGGTTGCCCAATTATTAACGTCAGTCCATATGCGCCAGATGTCGGCTTTTTTGATGCCTGGATAAACTTTTCTGTGCGTTCTAGTCCACATAATATGCTTCTTAGATTATTGTAAACTAAAATATTATATATAAGTTTACAACTAAGTCAAGGCCGTTTTTGTGGGTATATTATCTACTGTTAGTTGCGCTGCTTGCCTTACAGGGTCAATAAGCTATAACATGTGATATATCAAGAGGAGAAATGACATGACAGCTAAAGTAATATTTTCTTTGCCTGACCAATTGGTTATCCGCATGAAGGTAGCAATTCCCGCGCGTGATCGTAGTAAGGTTATCGCTGTACTCTTGGAAAGAGAAATAGTTGCCAGAGAACAAAGTCTTTATCGTTGTGCCAGAGAATTTGAAGCAAGTTCTGATTTAAAAGATGAGATGATTACATGGGGTAATGAGTTTGGTCGGGATGGGTTATTTTAGTGGGTGCGTCTTCTATCAATCCTGAGCTGGAATATTGACATGGCCAAATATGAAATTCATAAAAATCCCATCGACGTTAGTAAAATTCAGTTGATCCCATCAACGTTAAGCGATCATGCTGTCGTGCAGAATATGGGGCGTTTCTATGCTTATGATCTGAGCGAGTATTTTGGCAATGAGCCTGGCTGGGAAATGCCAGAAGATGGGTTATATGAATGCAATGATTTTAAAAAATATTGGGAAAC
Organism: uncultured Gammaproteobacteria bacterium; assembly: GCA_963777715.1. Classification (GTDB taxonomy): domain Bacteria; phylum Pseudomonadota; class Gammaproteobacteria; order JAURND01; family JAURND01; genus JAURND01. Next base: position 80,348 of record CAVZRN010000021.1, on the reverse strand, counting down.
CGAGCACGCATTTCCATTCTTAGTACGTTACGATAATGAATTGGCTGGATTCGTGATTATCGATAAGAAGGGTAGTGACGTAACCATTGATTTTAATATCGCGCAGTTTTTTATTTTAAGAAAATTTATAGATAGAGGTTTGGGTCGCGCAGTTGCTTGCCAGTGTTTTGACAAATTTCGCGGTACGTGGGAAGTTATGGTGATGCCTGGTAATGAAGGTGCTTATCACTTTTGGCGTTCGGTGATTAAAACATACACGGCTGATAACTTTACCGAGTACACGCGTGAGATTGCGCATCTTAGTAGTGGGAATAAAGATTTGTTTAAATTTAGCAATCTTTTAAATCCAAACGGTTAGATAGCATATCTTACCCTATGCTGCCAATAAAAAAAATTAACCAAATGCCACTCTTAGGTGACCATGCACTACTGAGCGGTTAGACGCTTTTTTGATGGTAATTTCTACATCTTGATTGAGCAAGTTTAAAAAGTGAATCAATCTTTCCATTGAAAATCCACTTAATCTGCCACTCATTAAGGCCGATATTTTTGGCTGGTTAATTCCCAGTATTTTGCCAGCTTCAACTTGCGTTAATTTGCGTTTTTCAATTATCTCTTCTATACGCATGGCTAATCGTGCTTTTGCTAATCGCTCCTCGGCATCTGGGAAACCCAAGTCTTGATAGACATTACCGCTTCCTTCTGTATAGTCGATTTTTTGTGTGGTCATTATAACTTACCTCTTTAGTTTGCTTATGGTTTCTGCATTCTGTAGGCGCTGTTTAATTAAGTCTATTTCCTGCTTCGGCGTTTTAATTCCTTGCTTTGATTTTTTTTGAAAACAATGCAAAACATAGACAACAGAGTCAATTTTAGCGGTATACACAGCACGATAGGTATTAGTATCATGATCGGCTATGATTTCCATAACTCTTACTTTAAAGCCTTTTAGTGGCTTCGTGTTTCTTGGCGTAAGACCTTCTTGTATCTTGTATAGCGAATACCCGATGTTATCTTGTACTTCATCGGGGAATTCCTTTAAATTCCTCAGAGAATCTCCAATCCAGATTATTTTTTTCAACATCTCTATAACTCCATTATATCCTATTTTTGGGATATTTCAAGTATCTTGCGGGTTTACCTAAATTGGTAGTAATGTGTAAGGGAGAATTTTTGATCACACATGCGACACCGTTAGCTGTGGTGTTGCTCATTGTAGCTGAGATCAATTGCCGCTAATACCGTAGTACAGGAGTTTATATAACCATCGTACTGCAAGATGTGAGGTTGGTTTACAGGCACGACGTTGTCAGCTTGGAATGTAGGGTGGACACTGACGAATCCTCACGAATAATAAAAGCCTTGTATTTGCTGGGTTGTTTAAAATTTATGTTTACCCGCCGTGCCTCAAGGTACGAGATTGGCTTATCAGTTACGGTCTGTCATCCCGGCCGCTCATAGCTGACTAGGGGCTGTTAACAGGATAGCGGGGAACCAATAACCAACGTAACAACAGGCTGGGTTTTTAGTATCAAAAGGCTTGTTTTTTGGGTTCCCGCTGTCTTGCTTAACGCCCCTAACAAACTACGAGCGGCGGGAATGACAGTAGGAGAGTCATGAGCCAAGCTCCGTATCTTCTAGGCTAGGGCTGTAGTTTCCTCAAATTCGTGAGGATTCGTCAGTGTCCACCCTACATTCCGGGATGAAAAAATGGAGAGATTTGTGCCAAAAAATGAGGTTGCTTATTTTGCATTAACAAACGGCGCATAGACGATTTTTTCCACGCCGATATTTTCTAAAAACCTCTCATCGTGCGAGATGATTATCATTGCGCCCTGGTAATTCTTGAGGGCAGATTCAATACGTTTAACACTATCAAGGTCAAGGTGATTGGTGGGTTCGTCCAAAATCAATAGTTGCGGTGGATGATTAGACATCAACGCACAGGCTAATAATGCGCGCAAGGTTTCGCCGCCGCTTAAATCTTTTACCAATTTCAGCGCTGCTACGTTTCTAAATAAAAACTGCGCCAGGCAGCGATAGGCGCCCGGTTCTTTAACATCAGGATTCAAGCGTAAAAAATTCGCTAAAATAGACTGCTGCGGATAGATTCATGCCATGTTAAAACATTTTCTGACCATTAGGCACGATGGGATCAACTGTTATTAAGCATATCGCATCATTATTGTCCGGGAAACCAACCAGCAAAAATTCAGAAGTAAAGCCGACTATATTCTTTGTGCCGAGATTGACACATCCCACCACCTGCTTGCCGATTAATGTTTCTGGGGTGTAATGCACGGTAATTTGCGCTGAGGTTTGCTTGATGCCGATGGCGTCGCCAAAGTCTACCCACACCTTGTACGCAGGTTTCTTGGTGCGTGGAAATGGCTCGGCTTTCACAACAGTGCCGGATCGGAAATCGACCTTGTCAAATTCTGCATAAGAGATAGTCATGGTTCTTCCTTATGAAGCTGCAAGTAGGGCAGGATTTTTTCCCACGTTGCCGCCAGGTTATCTAATGCTTGATCGCTGACACGATAGACCGTCCACTCATCCATCGCCTTAGCGCCGATGCGTTTGTAGAAACCAATTGCTGTTTCATTCCAGTCAAGCACCCACCATTCCAGGCGACCACATTTTCTGCTTTTTGCCAGATGAGCTAGGTAGGCCAGCATTTTCTGACCAATGCCCTTGCCGCGTACTTCTGGCTTAACAAACAGGTCTTCTAAATAAATACCAGGACGACCCAGGAAGGTTGAAAAATTATGGAAGAAGAGTGCGCAACTAACCGGTTTGTGGTCAAGGTAGCCCAAAATAACCTCGGCATGTGCGTGCTTGCCAAATAAGGTTTCTTTTAGAATATCCTCTGTCGCTACCACTTCATGCAGTAATTTTTCGTACTCCGCTAATTCCTTGATAAAGGATAGTATCAATGGGACATCTTGTATGGTTGCTGCCCTAATTTCAAATGTATCGGTCATGGTTTTTCTCGTTGGGTTTGGCTATAATCGGTGCTTAGGCTGATCATTTACTGCATAAATATATATCAATTTTTTAAGACTTACAATTTAGATTTCTATATGACCATTATTGGTGAAAAAACTTTATTAAAGATGGCACAGGATATTAAGGCCAAGTATGGATGCCACACTGTTATATTGTATGGTTCTCGAGCGCGTGGCGAATCTACTAATACTAGTGATTACGATATTATTGCCATACGCGAACAAGGCGAGTTTGAGCGTGATTGTCGGGTTTTTGATGGCTTCTACTTGGATGCCTTTATCTATTCGGAAGAAGCTATTAAAAATCCTAATGCTTCATTCATTCGTATTAAAGACGGGGTAATCGTATTTCAGAAAGATCATATGGGTGACATCCTGCTTAACGAAGTTAAAAAAATTTTTCAACAAGGACCACCTAAGACTGCTGCTTGGGAAAAGCATGAAATTATTACCTGGACAAGAAAAATGTTACAGCGTGCTGAAGAAAATGATATTGAGGGAAATTTTCGCAGACATTGGCTATTACATGACTTGCTTGAATGCTATTTCAAAATGCGTGATTTGTGGTATTTGGGACCAAGAGAAAGTTTCCAGTGGTTAAAAGTAAATGATCCTATTACTTATGCGGCTTTTGAGATTGCCTTGCAGCCTGATTCAAGCTTAAATAATATACAGAAATTGATTAGCTATGTTGTGCCATTGAAGTTAGAGACAGTAGGATAAGATCAGGTTAGTTCCTTATGATTTTAGGAAATGCCACTTCATGAAACATATTTAAAATAGGTTTTTTGTATTTCATCTATCTCTAAGGTAATTTGTAAATTTAACTGATCTGCAGATGTATGGAAGTACTCTTTCAATATACCTATTATTTCCTGACCGAGTTTATTTAACTTATCAATACTCCTCCCGGGCATTACTTTTAAATTAATATGCACAAAGGCATTTTTGGGATCACCATCGCCAACAACAAAGGAGTCATATTCTATCGATCTACTTTTGCAGCTGGCTAATTCCGTTGGCAGCGTTTCGCTCAAAAATTTATTAATTTTTTTTAGTACATCAGATAAATTATCTTTTTCTAAAATATTTGAACTATATTCTAAAATTAATTGTGGCATATGGTTACCTTATATTTTGATTGAATAAAAAACCAGGGTTCACATTTTCAACGCAAGCACACCAAATGTTAGCATAATGATGCCGGATATCGAATTGATTATTCGCATCATGGCGGGGCTTATGTGCTGCACCCATCCCTGTCAGTAGCCCGATCTTGAAGCCCTCCTGTAATGATCGTTGTATACAAAGGATGCCAAGAGGCCCAACTTGGGGCAGCAATGGCCAAGCCAATCATAAAGCCTTTTAGAAATAATGTCAGCATAGAAAATAGGTTTAAGTGTAGTTTGTAGTATACTGTCAACTGTTTGATAAATAAAACATAAAAAACACCGTCAAGAGAGATTGAGCAAGCAAGGCAAAACAAACAAGGTTTTATACATAGGAGTAATGACCGTGAAAAATAAATCTATTTCCCATATGAGGGATAGCTGGGAGAGCTATAAAAATACACTTCTCACCCCCGAAGAGCAGGCTGAAACTAATATTAGAGTTGCCCTGCCAGCGAAAAAGAAGCCATTAACCAATAGGGCGGGTGACGTAAGAGAATTAACCAGTCAAGATATCAAGGAGATGCGTTCAGCCAGTGAGGTGCTACCTGCTGAGCTATTAAAGATTTTGCCTAAACGTCAAGTGGGTGAAGATATGCTGGAATTAGGGCTACGACAAGCATTGGCGATCAAGCATTACCGTGATAATACTTTCAGCTTGGGGAAATCTGCTAAATTAGCGGGTGTTTCGTTAGAAGCTTTTATATAGAAATTGAGTAGCCTTGGGATTGCTGCTGTAGATTATTCACCCGCAGAGTTAGAGGAAGAACTGAAAGATTTTGAATAATTCTGTTTTTTGTGATTGCCATGTACTACGGTATTGTGCTCACCCTAAATAGTACTATAATGGCTATAGAAACGGCTGCAAGCATTTTCAAACCTTGCAACAAGTCACAAAAGACCTAATCAATGTGTAACATAATGAAAACCACTTTGACTCATTTGCCCGCTATTAAACAGCAAGAACTGCAAGCTATTGTATCTGTTCTCCGTGCTCACAAAGATGTTGAAATGGTCATTTTATTTGGCAGTTACGCGCGCGGGGATTGGGTCGAAGAATACGAAGACGATGGGGTGCATTTTCGTTATCAGAGCGATTATGATTTATTGATGATTGTCAAAGCCCAGGGCATATTCAGGCAACGTCGTTTAGAAACTGAACTTATGAATGCCATCCATAAAATAGACCAGATTCATACCCCGTGCTCGGTGATCGTGCATGATATTCGCTATTTCAATACTCAGCTTGAAGAGGGGCAATATTTTTTCTCAGACATTAAAAAAGAAGGGGTAGTATTGTATGATTCAGGAAGCCTGAGTCTTCAAGAAGCCAAACCACTAGACTCTGAAAAACGCTATGAATTAGCTAAGGAGGATTTTGAGCATTGGTTTACTGATGCCCTGGGTTTTTATCGGGTCTTTGAGTTTTGCATCAAAGAAAAAAGCTATAATTTAGCTGCTTTTCAACTTCATCAAGCCGCAGAGCGCTATTACAACGCACTCTTATTAGTTTTTACTCGGTATAAATCAAAGACACATGATTTAGATGTTTTGCGAAGGCTCACCAACACATTAGACCAAAGGCTAATAAAGGTATTTCCCTTGAATAATGCTGATGAAGAACACCACTTTAAATTATTACGTGATGCCTATATTGACGCGCGTTACAAGAAACAATATACCATTACCGAGCAGGAGTTACTTTGGCTGGCAGAGCGTGTAAGGCTGTTGCAACAATTGACGGAAACGCTTTGTAAGGAAAAAATGCAGACGTTTTTGATAAAGTGATGTTGGCTTGATGGGCTAGGGATAGACCGAATCAGATCTGTAACTACTCGTTAAACCTGTCTTTAACCCTCCCCCGCAAGCGGGGGAGGGGACTGGTGGGTAGCACTGAGTTGCGTGGGCAGGCTCCTCCCACCGCTTGTGGGGGAAGGTAGCCGCGGGAAGCTGGGAAGCAAAAATGATGAAGAACTGAAATGTTTTGAATAATTCTATTTTAAGATTTTTTGGTTTTGTCGGCGATAGCTCTGTTCACCTTGGACGGCAAGTAATTCTCGCCGGTAACAACCTTTTTACCTGTTTTACGTTCTAGTTCAATACGAGCATTTTTAGCTATCTTGCCGCCACTTTTACCAGCAGTCTTGTTTTCCACCATGCCCTCTGCCTGCATAGTCTCAGCGATTTGCCGGGTGGACAGTTCAGCTAATGCAGTAAAAATCAGCTCAGCTTCACTCATATGGTCGCGCAGATTGTGGGATTTTAATCCTTTCGCTTTTTTATGCTCTTTTACACTGATGCCAGTCCACTCCTGATGGATAATATTGGTCAAGATGGCAAACTCATCAGGCTTCTCAACGCCGTGTTCTTTCCAATAATCTGTCAGCTTGTTACGAGTTTCCTGCCCCATCATGCGTTGCTGAATCCATTTCTCGCTGTATCCTTGTTTCTGCCACGTCTCTCTCGCCCGGTTTAGTGAGCGAGCCGGGTCGGTCATTTCCTGCATACGTTCATAGCCGACCTTTGCCAACCATAGCTTGATAGGCTCTGCCTTGGGGCTAGGGACAGACTGTATCAAGCGGAGCAACGTCTCAGCATTGGCGACGTCAGTCAGGTAACTTTTGCCATCAGTGGCCTTTAACTTCAGTCGGTGACAATTTGTCACCGACTCGCTGCCTTCTTTCTTTAGGCGCTCCTTTAGTTTATTCCAGTATTTTCTAGCCGTTTGGTAATCAGTTTGTTGGGTTAAAGCTCGGATGATGTCAACAACCGAAAAAAACCAGGTTTCGGTCTGTTCGTCATAAATACGGCGAATTTCATAGTCTTCAAAAAGTGTTAAATTATTTGTCATGGTGGTGTTTTAAGGTGGATTGGCAGATACTTTATAAGGGGTAGCTTAAAGGCTTGCTTAGCATGTCCATAAGAAGGGAACATCTTTGCATGGTGTAGAGTTGTTGGTCAATACCGTAATACACTAGAATTTTTAGGTATTGGGAAACAAACATATAATCCTGATTTTAAAGGTGGCGAATTCAACACCTTTAGAAAAGAGGTTGGTTTAACAGGTTCCACAGACGGTATTAGACGGCGCCAGGCATAAAAAAGCCAGAACCCTATTACTAGGTTTCTGGCTCAAGTTGGATTGCTTATTAATTGGTGGAGGCGGCGGGAATCGAACCCGCGTCCGCAAATCCTCTACCTTCAGTTCTACGTGTGTATCCGCGTCTATTGAGTTTAACCGTTCGCTACCCGACGGGCAGGGAAGACGAGACGGCGAGCCCTCTTAGTTTTGACCCATTACGAAAAGGCGCCGCAACGAGCGATCTTATGTAGAATGACCACTGGTTAGTACCCATAAGTAAATACTAGCAATGGCGAGCTGTCAGTTTTTTAGGCTGCTTTAGCTACGAGTTTGGATTCGTCGTTTGCGAATACATTTTGTAACTCAACTTTTACGAGTGAAGTTACCTGCTCGACACGCTCCTCGGGCTTCGATATCCACGTCGAAACCAGGTCGCCCCCCTGTAATAGGGAATATTCACTAAACGCAGTGAATACATATTAAGTATACTGGAAAATAAGACTAACCGCAAACCAGCAGGCCGTTAGACTAAGGAAAAAGAAAGGTAAAAAAGTGCTTGCAATTTAAAATTATCACCACTAGAATAGCGGGCAATGGGTTATTCGCCCATATCTTACGGCTTTCCCGGTTTACTCCGGTGGGTCGTCCTAAAGTGCCCCTGAATTGAAATCAATACACTCTATCAGAGATTAACCTCCATATACCTCGTTTTTAACCTTCCTGAGAACAACTCGCAATGAACTTAACTGAATTAAAACAAAGATCACCAACAGAACTCATCCGACTTGCGCAAGAATTGGGCATCGAAAATATGGCCAGAACGCGCAAACAAGACATTATTTTTGCCTTGCTGAAGGCGCATGCCCATGGTGGTGAGGATATTTACGGCGATGGAGTTTTAGAAATTCTCCAGGACGGTTTTGGTTTTTTACGTTCGGATGACAGCTCGTATTTGGCAGGTCCTGATGATATTTATGTATCGCCCAGTCAGATTCGTCGCTTTAATTTGCGTACCGGGGACACCGTTTCCGGCAAAATTCGCCCGCCGAAAGAAGGTGAGCGTTATTTTGCATTGTTACAAGTGAGTGAGATTAATTTTGATACACCAGAATTAACAAAGAATAAGATATTGTTTGAGAACTTAACGCCGTTGTTCCCAGAATTCCGACTTGATATGGAGCGAGGCAATGGCAGTTCGGAAGATATTACCGCGCGTATTATTGATTTAGTAGCGCCAGTTGGTAAAGGGCAGCGTGGTTTAATTGTTTCTCCGCCGAAGGCAGGTAAAACCATGATGCTGCAAAATATTGCGGAGTCATTGGCCAATAATCATCCGGATTGTTATTTAATTGTACTGTTGATCGATGAGCGTCCGGAAGAAGTGACGGAAATGGAACGTTCGGTCAAGGGTGAAGTGGTTGCCAGCACCTTCGATGAACCCGCAACGCGTCACGTACAAGTGGCGGAAATGGTGATTGAAAAAGCCAAGCGCCTGGTGGAGCATAAGCGCGATGTGGTGATCTTATTAGATTCGATGACGCGATTAGCGCGTGCTTATAACACAGTCGTTCCTGCCTCTGGTAAGGTGCTAACCGGTGGTGTGGATGCGAATGCGTTGCAACGTCCCAAACGGTTTTTTGGTGCGGCGCGTAATATTGAAGGTGGCGGCAGTTTAACGATTATTGCGACAGCCTTAGTGGATACTGGCTCGAAGATGGATGAAGTGATTTACGAAGAATTCAAGGGCACTGGTAACTGGGAAATCCACTTAGATCGACGTATCGCGGAAAAGCGCGTATTCCCAGCCATTAATATTAATCGTTCTGGTACGCGTCGCGAAGAGTTGATTACCAAGCCGGATGAGTTGCAAAAAATGTGGATTTTGCGCAAGATACTGCATCCCATGGATGAATTGGCGGCGATTGAATTCCTGATTGATCGGTTAAAAGTGACGAAGACAAATGAAGAATTTTTTGAAGCGATGAAGAAGTAATTAACGTGGATTAAATGGTAAAAATTATTTTATCCATAACTCACGTTAGTTATTTGCATTAGCTGAAGATGTAGATTGGAGAAGTAATTTTGAGCATTACTGATAAAAATCGAAAAGCAGTCTTTGATCAGATAAATACAAAGAGACAGAGACCTTGGCAGGGTGAAGAAGAGGTGCGTTTGGCCTGGATTTCTGCAAATGGAGGTCATTTTAGATATTCACTTTGATGCAGAGCGAGCCAGGAAGGATAGTAGCTATAATCATGTAATCATTGAGTTTAAAGCGCCAGGATTGTTTAAAGGATCCAAAAAAAGCGCAAAATTTAAAGAGGCTACTGTTCAACGACTTTTGCCTTACATATTACGCGAGTCAAATAAAACGGGTATACCAACTGAGGATTACATAGGTATAGCAGTAGATGGGGAGCATATTTGTTTTGCTCAGGTCAAAGATGGCGAGCTTATCACACAGCATTTGATTCCGTTTTCTGAATACGCAGTGGGTTTAGTTATTCAAGCAATCAAGACAGATGTTAGGCGGGCTATTACCATCTCGAATCTGATGGCTGATTTTGGGCACGGTTCAAGCGATGCGAAAATCTTGATGCAGACGATGTCAGATGCTTTATCATTTGAGTTATCGAAGAAAGATAAATCAAAGGTTAAGATGTTGTATGCAGAATGGCGTAGCCTCTATGGTCAAGTAGCCGATATATCTACCCTTCATAATGAGGCGATTAATCAGGAACTATGTTTTAACTGGACAGGTTCGTTAAAAGACGATATCCCTGGCCGCTTGTTTGTGATTCATACCTATAATTCATTGCTCATCAAATTATTGGCTGCAGAAATTATTTCTGGGTTTGGTCTGACATCAACTCAGCAACCTGCACAAGCCATGTCGACCTTGATGGAGGATGGAGCGCTTCGGGAAACTCTCTCACAGGATATAGAACGAGCAGGTATTTTTACCCAGGCAGGAATTTATGGTTTCGTAGAGGAAGCAATATTTAGTTGGTATCTGGATATTACCAATGCTTACTCAAAGGAAATTATCAGCGCTATACGAAAGGTTCTAGCTACCCTTTCGCTCTATAGAGCAGATCACCTTTCTAATACTCGAGATGTGTTGCGTGATCTATATCAGGCACTTGTTCCTGGACGATTAAGACAAAGTCTTGGGGAATTCTATACCCCAGATTGGCTAGTGGATTTTACTATAGATAGAGCACAGAATGGAAAATGGCTCGATAAAAGAGTACTTGACCCTACCTGTGGTTCCGGCGCTTTTTTGATAAATATTATTAGGCAAAAAATTAAAGAGTCAAAACAAACTGGATGGGGTGAGGAAGATATAGTTCGACACCTTTGCTCATCTGTTTGGGGTTTTGATCTCAATCCGCTTGCTGTGCAAACGGCGCGAGTTAATTTTCTAATGGAAATTGCACAGCTACTAAAAAGATGCCCAGGATTATCTATCGAAATACCTATCTTATTGGCTGATGCCATATATTCTCCAGCTCCTAATCCAGAAAATGGAGAAACCATTGTCAAATATCAGATTGGAAGTGAGATTACAGGGCTCGAGATTACACTACCTTCCGAGTTAGCGTTTGATCGTTTCAGGCTCGATCAGATTTTTGCGCGTATGGGAGAAAACGTCGAAGCTGATGTAGAGTATGATGAATCCGAACATATGCTTATTACATCAGGAGTAGTAACAAAGAATGAAGCTGAAGAATGGCGAGAACCTCTGAAACATACATACAACCAGATTTTAGGGCTACACAGACAACAATGGAATGGTATTTGGTTCAGAGTGGTTAGAAATTTCTTTTGGTCTGCTACTGCTGGCCTTTTTGATTGTATTGTGGGCAATCCGCCGTGGGTGAGATGGTCTAAATTGCCTGACATATACAGAGAGCGAGTCAAACCAACTTGTGAAAAATACCGTATTTTTTCAAAAACTAAACGTCATGGGGGAAACGAGTTAGATATTTCTGCCATGATCACTTATACGACTGCTGATAAGTGGCTAAAGAATAAAGGAAAGCTTGCCTTTGTTCTGACGGGCACGCTGTTTAAAAATCCATCTTCCGCCGGCTTCCGTGATTTTAAACTGAATGAACGCTACTATCTGGTTCCTATCGCAGTAGATGATCTCAAAGCGTTAAAACCCTTTAGTGATGCAGCAAATCATACTGTCATCGCTGTTTTCAATAAGAGCAATAAATCAGGCATGTATCCGATTCCTTATCGGCTATGGGATAGCGTCAAGGGTACAACTAAAAATATCTCCAGTTCTCTTACTCTAAATGAAGTGCTTAGCAGGGTGGAAATCATTGAGCATGAAGCTGCTCCTGTGGATGAGCCTGGTTCTCCATGGGCGGTATTAAAAAAGGGGCGATATCAGTTTCTAAAGTTTCTATCTGGAACTGGTGGATGGGTGGTGGGCAGAAAGGGTATTACTACTGATCTCAATGGTGTTTATTTTGTTCCTGTTCTGCAAGACAATGGTAAGCTGGTTCAGATTCAAAGTAGGCCAGAAGCTGGGAAAAAAGAAATTGGATCAGCCAGGAAAGCTTGGGTTGAGCCGGATATACTCTATCCCCTCATTAAAGGCGCCGGTGACTTCGAGGCTTGTTATATGAAACTGGTTCTGCAATCACAAGATGAGCGACTGTACACGTTTGTTCCTAACAGAGGTATTGGTAAGGCGGAATATACCCAATGCCAGGTCACTATGGATAGTAGATATCTCTCTAAAACCAAAAGCTGGTTCTTAGCTCATGCGGACATGTTAAAAAACCGCTCTACTTACAGATTGCAAATGAAAAATGCGCCATTCTATGCAGTCTATAATGTAGGTGAGTATGCCTTCAAGCCATGGAAAGTAATATGGCCTGAAATGTCTGGTAAATTCTACGCAGCCGTGGCAGGAAGTGCGGAAGTTCCAGTTGTGGGTAAGCGACCCTATATACCTGATCATAAGATTTACTATGCAGCATTTGATGAGAAAGAACCTGCTTATTTTCTATGTGGGTTATTAAATACTGATGTTGTGACGGAATGGGTGGAGAGCCATAATGTTTCCATCCAGGTTGGTGATGTGTTCAAGCATATGCGGCTTCCTGAGTATGACGGGAAAAACAAAGTCCATGAAGAGCTTGCAGCATTGGTTGAGTATGCCCATCAAGAATACGATAAAAAAGAGAGGCTAAAAGTCATTGAAAAGATAAAAAGTCTGGGGATAATCGTCCTGAAGAAATGGACATCATCGTCATGTAGTCATCTAAATTCCCCCTAAAACCAAGTGAAATGACTCTATCCCTCGTGCCTAAAACCTCCCAATAAAAATAATTTCTCCTACTACGGTATTGCACCTTCACGATTTTCACTATAATGCTGGCTCGTCAACTACGCGACAGCCAGTATGTTATTCAAGCAATCTATTTTCCGCTTTAAACCCAAATCGCCAACCTTACTTGGTTTGGATATTGATCGCCATGCTGTTCGATTAGTCGAAGTGGTTAAGGGGCATGGCTATCAACTGCGCTCCTGTAGTCAGGTTCCTATTCAATTAGAAAATTCCAGCACAGGATTTGGCTGGGATAATCCCTTAGTCATTGCCGCATTAAGGCGCGCCATCGATGAATCTGACCTGCAAACACGTCACGTTGCTATCGCATTACCCCACTCAGCCGTGTTGTTTAAAACCGTTGAGCTGGATAAGACGTTACATGACCGAGAAATTGAGGCGCAAATACGCGAACGCGCGGAACAATACTTTAATTACCCATTATCAGAGTTGATGCTGGATTTTGAAGTGTTGGATACACCCGCACAACACCCCAATTTGCGCCAGATTCGTTGGGTTGCGGCGCGTCGCCAAGAGATAGAAACCCGTTTGCGGGTGTTAGCTGCTGTTGGATTACACGCTAAGATCATTGAGGTAGACAATTTTGCCTTACAACGAGTGATCGTTGCACTGATACAGCGTGATTTCTTGCCGTCACAGCAAGTTGCTACCTTGCATATCAGTGAGAGCGCTATCCTGCTTATAGTGATGCAGCAACAACAGGTTGTATATACGCGCCTGGAAAACTACGTGGGTGCAGATGATTGCCAGCCTATTCTCGCCGCGCCTATTCTCACGGCAACAGCACGCGCATTACAGTTGTTTGTCAGTAGCACAACTCAACCAGCAGTGGCAATGCTGTTATTGAGCGGTAGTTGCCTATCAAATGAACTGGCGCAATCTATTCAGCAGCATACAAATATTCCAGTAAATACATTACAGCCCTTTAAGCTATTAGAGCAGCTATTAGAGCGGCCGTTAGTAGAGCCGCTATTAAAACCAGCGGAAAATCCAATACCACTCGCACCAGAAGCATTTGCAGTGTGTGTTGGTCTGGCGATGCGGGTGAGTGATGAGTATTAATCTATTACCGTGGCGCGAGCAACGGCGGCAAAAGCATAAACGCCAACTACGCTATGCTGGTGTGATCGGTGTTGTGTTTGTGATCCTTGCTACTGTGTTATGGCAAGTAAGAAATGGTTGGATCTCGACGCAACAGTTCAATAATGTCTACGCCTTGCAACGCGATTTAAAGGCCATAGCCACTGATTATGCCAGGGCAGTCGTCATGCAGCAGCGACAACAGGCAGCTAGTAAACAACGCGTATTTTTGACGCAAAAATTATCGCTGGATAAACGCATTCTTTATATCATGCAGCATTTATCTACGGATATGCCAACAGACATCTATTTATCCGCAATTAAGCGCACGGATACATTATTGTTAATGACGGGCAGATCGCCAACCCATGCACAGTTGGCCGCCTGGTTACAGCATATGGCGCAACTCATGCAAGCGCAGCCGACCATCACAGAAACTGCGCAAGCAAAAGACCTTGTTTCTGCAATCGATTTTAGTATGGGCTATGAGATAGATTCATGAGCTACCGAGAAAAAATAACCACAGGCTTGCAAACGTTGCGCGTATTGCAGTGGCAGAATCTACGTGATTGGCCAGTGTATATGCAGATTATGTTAATTTTTTTAGCGAGCGTCGTATTCCTGGTGGTCGTTAATACATTTTATTTTTCTGCCACGGCGCAAAAAATAGCCATTAATGCGCAGAATATTAAAACACTACAACAGAAACTGACCACACAGAAAACGCTCATTCAACGTATGCAGCTGGTTGAAGTGGGGCTGACTAAAGAAAAAAGTGTAAATGGCAATGATGTATTAAATCGAGTCAAACCATTAGATTTGCCATCATTAATTACGCAACTATCTGTCATAGCCACGCAATGCCAGGTACAAATCCATGCGTTAAAACCGTTGTCAATGCAGCAGACACAAGGGTTTATTACCCAGCCATTACAAGTGACAGTGTCTGGGGATTATGGCAATTTGTTGCGGTTTATGCAGCAAACCACGCAGTTACCCACATTAATTATTATGGGGGATTTTAATCTGACTACCATTGCGGATGAGGCGATAAAAAATCCGCTGCAATTAGTAATTGATTTGACTATCTACACATCGGATGACACATGATGAAACGAATACTATTTAATCTGCTGGTGTTGCTATTGATTAGTAATTTTACGACTGGCATAGCTGCATCAAAACGTGATCCATTTATTAAATCAACCCGAAATTCCAGTATGCTGACAGAGACTACGCGCGAATTGGTAGCGACAAAGGACGACCAATTATCCTTAAATTTTCATAACATCCCCACGCAGGATTTATTGGCATTATTGGCGGATTTTAAACACGTTAATTTAGTGATGAGCAATGCTATTAGCGGTAATCTAACCCTACGTTTAGATAATGTAACCTGGCAGGATGCACTAAATACCGTGTTGACGATGCAAGGCCTGGGCAAGCGCGAGCAGAAAAATGTATTATTTATTGCGCCCACGCAAGAAATAGCGTTACAAGAGGCGCAGAATGGTGAATTGCAGGCATTGACGACACAACTGATACCGATACACTATGCGAAGGCGGCGGATTTAAATACCTTATTACAAAATAAGGCTAATGGCTTATTATCCGATCGTGGCAGTGTGACGGTGGATGAGCGAACTAATCAATTATGGATTAAGGACATACCCACCCAGTTAACACAAATCCGCGCGTTTTTACGTGGTGTGGATGTGCCCGCCAAACAGGTGAAAATTGCCGCGCGTATCGTTAACATTGACACGTCTTCTGTGGAAGAGTTGGGCTTGAAGTTTGGTACGGTGGAAACTAATAACGGCGGTGGCGAATCAGGCGATCAATTACATATGGACATGCCGTTAGTGATAGAAGATGTCGGTCATTTTACGGTAGCGATTGCAAAACTGGGCGAGGGCACTTTGTTGGATTTAGAATTATCTGCCTTAGAGCGTGAAGGACATGCGCGTATTATTTCTGATCCGCAATTGATTACCGCCAATCGTCAATCGGCAGTTATCGAATCAGGCCAAGAAATTCCTTATCAAGAAAGCACCGCCAGTGGCGCTACCAATGTGACCTTTAAAAAGGCAGTCCTCAGCCTGAAGGTGACGCCCGAAGTGACGCCAGAGAATCGTATCTTGTTAAATCTGGTTGTGAATCAAGATCGAGTGGATACGTTGACGGTAAATGGCGTGCCGGCTATTAACACCCAACAAGTGCAGTCGCAGGTTTTATTAAATAGTGGTGAGACTATTGTGCTGGGTGGAATTTATGAGCAAAGTAACAGCCATGTGGTGGAGCGTATTCCTTTTTGGGGCTATATTCCACTGCTAGGTAAATTGTTTACCAACAAGCAGGTACATGCCGAGCGCAAGGAATTGCTTATTTTTGTTACGCCACAGATTGTTGCTAGTTAACGTCAGTGGGGTACAATACCGCTTTAAGTCTCAGGAGGAACACATGCCCAGTCAGACCATATCCATCTCCACGCCGAAGGGCGAACGTTTTAGTGGTTACTTATCGATTGCCGAAGGCGGGAAGGGGCCAGGTATTTTAATGGTGCAGGAAATTTTTGGCGTCAATCAATCCATACGTGAAGCCGCTGATCGCTTTGCAGCAGCAGGATACACCGTATTAGCGCCGGATCTTTTTTGGCGTCTGCATCCGAATGTTGATATTACCGATCAAGGTAAGGATTTAGAACAAGCATTTGATTACTATCATCGTTTTGATGTGCAACAGGGAATACACGATTTAGGTGTTGCCTTTAACACGTTACGAGAACACGCGACATGTACTGGCAAGGCTGCTACGCTAGGTTTCTGCTTGGGGGGTAAGATGTCTTACTTAACAGCAGCAAATTACCCAGTGGATGCAATGGTAGCGTTTTATGGCGGCGGTATTGCCGACCACGTAAACTTAGCAAAAAATATCCATTGCCCGGTGTTGATGCATTTTGGTAAGAACGATGAGATGATCCCGGCAGATCAAATCGCTAAGATCAAGGATGCTTTTGCAGGTCGTTCCGATGTAGAAATTAATGTGTATGCCGGCGTTGGTCATGCATTTTACAATCATCGGCGCGCTAACTACAATGAAGCGGCCGCTAAATTAGCCTATCAACGCACATTAAATTTTTTGGCTAAGACAATTAATACCGTTTCCACAACTGCTTAAACTATTTAAACCAAGGCAGGTTAAACCAAGGTAGGTTAATTATGGCTATTTGGACTATCTCAACAGACTTGCCCAGGTTGAATGCCCTGGGTAAGGACACCATGGTGGAATTACTCGGTATTGAGTTTACCGAAATTGGTGATGATTATTTAGTGGCGCGTATGCCAGTGGATAATCGCACCAGGCAACCGCTTGGTATTTTACACGGCGGCGCTTCATGTGCCCTAGCCGAAACGATTGGCAGTATGGCGGCCAATGGCTGTGTAGATATGCAACGTCAATATTGCGTCGGCCTTGATATCAATACCAATCACATTCGTTCGATTCGTGCAGGATTTGTGATAGGTACTGCCAGACCATTCCACATTGGCAAAACCACACAGGTGTGGGGAATTGAAATTGTGGATGAAATGGGCAAACTTATTTCTGTTACACGATTAACGATGGTGGTATTAGAAAAATAAGAATCCGTCCCTTCCCCCGCAAGCGGGGGAGGGTAGGGAGGGGGTTTATAATCCCCAATAATTTGACATCAAACGTGTTGTGGTTGTTTTCGGAGCTGATAGGGGCTTGTCATCAGATAATTTAGCTGCGTCGAGTTGTGAGCTATGTCTATGTGCCCTTATCACTGTTTTCTTGGGAATAGTGATGGTGAATACACCATGGTCACTGCTGATCTTAGCCCTTTCCGAACTGGCTGAGTCAGGTAGGCTAAAACGGCGAGAGAATGAACCCGAAGCGCGCTCCAGACGAAAATAATTCTTTTCGTTACCATTCTCCTTAGTGTTGCGACGACCTTTAAACGTCAAAACCCCGTTGCGTAATTTCACATCTACTTCACTGGTCTTGATGCCGGGGAGGTCTGCCTGAATAATAAAGCGGTCATTAGTTTCACTAATGTCAACGGCAGGTATCCACTGATTAACCGGCGACTTGGTTATATCGATATCCAAAATAGCATGAACTTGCTCATGAGTATCGTTAGCTGCAGATGCTTTGTTTGATAGGTCAGTCGAGCGATGTTTTAGAGTGTGTTGCATAAGATTTCCTCCTTGAATGTCTTATTTATACGAGATGTCTCCTTCAGCATTTCATACTACAACGCGGGTAATTGGATCATCACTGTATATCTGTCGTATTTTTTAGGGGGAAGAATACCCAGTGATGCAGCATCAGTCGGGTGTTACATCCTTAACAATGATTGTTAGAAATACGAGTATACTATGGTTATCCGATCTTACTACGAGAGTATAAAAGATTCGGGTTAAGAGCCTGTTTAAAACCCTACTCTGTATGACCTGCCTGGTCTCTAGAGTGGATTTTAAACAGGCTCTAAGAACACCCTCCATGATGTCCTGGCTGGCCAATTTCTCCAACTCGCCAAGTATGGCAGCAAAATAACCTTTAATCTGTAGTCAAAATGCTCGAATTACATTTAATATTTTTTTAATATAAATTATATTTTATTTTGATCAAAAATAACCATAAATATATGCTGAAAAATCATCTATAATATAAATAAGAGGTATGAATAAGGGTGATAATTAATGTGAATTAGGGATAAGGATTATTTTTACCTTTTTGATTTATTGTAAAAGGAGCACTCCATGGTCACATCGTTGTTAGAAATCTTCCCACACAATCACCGCATGTCTGCTTTTTATCTAATCATTTATCATTGTGTTAATTATACAGAGGAAAATTTATGGTAAACATACCGTTAGAAATTACGCTGCGCGATTTATCTAACTCTGCAGCGGTTGAAGAAAGAATCCGTAAAAAAGTCGATAAATTAGGCATGTTTTACGACCACATTGAATGCTGCAAGGTTGTGGTTGAAATGCCGCAAAAGCACAAACATCAAGGCAAGTTATTTAACATCATGGTGGAATTAAATGTGCCAGGCAAGCGCCTGGTAGCAAACCACAAGGAGCACGAAGATATTTACGTCGCAATGCGCGATACATTTGCAGCAATACGGCGGCAATTAGAGGAATATGCTCACCGCCAACGCGGCAATGTAAAGGCGCATATGCTAAACGGTTATACAGAATCAGAAGAAGGGCGCGAGTAGTGTGGGGGGACGGAACCTGCCAACGCAACTCGGTGCTACCCACCAGTCCCTTCCTCATTAAGCCGTGGCATGGTTTCCTTCTCCCCTTGTGGGAGAAGGTGGCCGCACCTTGATGTTGGCTGTAAATTTGATTTAGGCAATGTGCTGTATTAATTGATAAATTTTGTTAAGTCTGTGCGGACGGATGAGGGGGTGATGAGGTTGGCAGAGAACCACGGCTTACCCCTCATCCGCCCCGCCAGTGTTAATCAAGTTTTTTAGCTAGGATATTTTAGTGTTCAAGCACTGTTTTAAGCTATAAATATAGGGCGGGTCACCTTCTCCCACAAGGGGAGAAGGAAAAAAATGACACTACGTTGCCAACGTAACTCGATGCTGCCCACCAGTCCCTTCCCCCGCTTGCGGGGGAAGGTTAGGATGGGGGGTCTATGACTTGTGTATAAAGCTATGTGCTTGATACGCAGATGGGCACATCAACATCTACATAAGTAAGCAGCTACTTTCCTCCTTTTCTTTCTCTTTCTCTTTCTTTTTAGATAGATCATCGCTTGACGCCTGCTCATCAAGAAGCGGCGTTTTCTGTGTTGGCTCAGGCGCCGGTGTCCTTGTTGATGTCTGATTAGGAGCTCCGAGAAATGAGTTAAGTCTTGTTGGAGACTTTGGTCTTGGCGGATCTGAATGAGGTGTAGGCTGCCCCGGCGTTCCCTGTTCTGGTTGTCCCACATCTCTGGGAGGGGTGGTATAGGTGGTTCCGCCAGAAGTACTAGAAGCGCTAGAAGATGAAGCTGAGTGAGAAGAGGAATGCATAAAACTTGAGCTACCACGCGGCGCAGTTGCCCGCCCTCTCCCGCTAGGGACGCTAGAAGTAGGTGGTTTACCTTTACCACCCTCGTATTTTGAATCTGTTAAGCCGGTTCCAAGATCAGCACGCTTATGAAGAATGTTGTTTTTCTTACCCTTCCCATGCAACCTCTCTCCTGTCAACACGTCCGTATATACTTTTAGCTGTTGTTTTTTATAAGTCATCATATGGCGATCAACTAGCTGTTTAGTACCATCCGTTGACTCGACACTTTCTGAGCTTTTCACAGTTATTTTCTCCCCCGTCTTAGCATTTGTGAACCTACCTTTCTTCAAGTGCGGCTTTTGGTTGGTATTCACAGATTCTACTTGTCCCTGACGATCTAAGGTTATCGTCTGCCCGTGTGTATTCGTAAAAACGTTTGCCACGTGCTCCTGATGATTTAAGGTTATCGTCTGCCCGTGTGTATTCGTAAAAACGTTTTTTGGGGTACTAAATAGAACTCCTTTTGCACGATCTCTTGTAGCTTGCACTTCCCCATCGTCATTCGTGTATATTTTTAGCAGCAACTCATCCTTATCTGCAACCAGCAGCGCCTGATAACCATCCCCAGATTCTTGTTTAGTATCTGGTTTAACAGGTCGATAAATGTCATATTGAGAGCAAGGTCCATAGTTGGTTGTATTCACCTTATCTGAGTGCTGCACGACGGATATCTCCATCCCCTCCTCATTTTTAAATAGCTGATTATTCTCCTTAATCGCTTCTCCCTTAGTATTCACGGATACCACGTTATCTGTTCTAGGATCGACAAATACGGTCTGATCTGTGGCGTTTTTAAAAACATTATATGGTTGAGCGACCTTTTCCCCATTAATTATTTCAACATAATATTTCGCTGCTTCCTCTTGTGCCGCATTGAACGCTTTTTCAAAGTGAGTACCTGCATTACTTAAAATGGCCCGAGTGGTGGCTTTTCTAAGTTCCTCCAGTTCAAATTCGCTGCTTGATACGAATAACTTACCAAACAGTCGGCCCAGCCAGGGTCGTTTGCTGCTCTCAGGCGCGCCAACCCACAGCAACGTACGGTAATAGGCAAATGCCGCCTCGACTAACTCGCCGAATATTCTTTTTTCTGCGAGGGCTACAGGGATCCCCAATAGGCCAGTGAGTAACGCCTTGGTTTTAAAATCAAGTTTTGGCGCGTTAATATTATATTCAACCAGTGTTTCCATTAAACCAGTCAAGTAGCCTTGAAAGCCCCCTAGGCGGACAACACGAGCCGCGTCGGTAAGGAACCAAGCACTACTCTTTAGCCTTGGTGTGTTTAATTCCTTAGAGAGTTCCGTATAGTGTTTTTTAGATAATTGATCTTCTCTCGGTTTATCAACTAGTTTTTCATCGATGTTCTTGACTTTAGCCTTCTTCGCTTCTTTTTCAGCATCTTCTTTTGCTATACGCTCCTTATATCCTGGCTGTTCGATAGCATTATCACGCACACGTTTATAGTGTAATGCCAGGGCTTGTAGGATACCTAATCCCAAACCCACGCCAGTAGCAATACCAGCAGAGGTTGCTGGATCATCAGAGGCATACATATCCACCAGGAACCAGGCCGGAATTGCACGAGACAATGTAATCGCGGTATCCCAGAGTCTGCCCTTCCACGTTACATGCCTGGCGCCTTCTGCTATTTCTTCTGGCGTTAACCGAGCAAATGCTTCGGAAAAATATTCCTCCTTCACCTGATCAGTTCGAGTCCACAACACATTCCAGACGGTTAGGAAGGCGATAACTTCCATGGATAGAAATACTTCTGGTCCCTTGTCCTTAGCGATTTGTAGAATATCATCACAAAATACCGACAGACCCGTTAAGTTTACCGTGGCGCGCTGGGTGGTAGCGATGATGGTCCGCAATAACACTTCGATTATTGCTGGCACTTGATTCCAATTAGGCGATTTCTCGGAAAGCTTACCTTCCTCTATAGCCTTGACGATGGCTGCGAGGTAATCAATGACCTTGTTGGGGTGGTTGAAAAGTTGTCTGGAACAAAACATGTAATAATAAACCTCTCCGCCAACAGTGGCGAAAAGACCTGCGCCTATTGCACCACCAAGAGTGGTTGGCTGAAATAATTTAAAGGCGCCTGGAATCTCAGGGAGGGCAAGACTGGCAAAAACAGGGAAGGAGACCAGTGCATTAAATCCAGCAATACAATATTTTAATCGTTGATATTCTCCCTTTATGGTGCGTTTGTCTGGATCCGTCTCTGGGTGCTCGAAAGAGTTGATCAAATCTTGTGCTTCATCGGTAAAAATGGTGGCGCTTACATCGCTTAACATGTTAACACCCGCACCAACGGCGCCCCCGAGGTTGGTTGCCCAGTTAGGATCTGCAGAACTTTTAATGTTGGCAAAGTTTGCCCATTCCGCTATGGCAGGGCTGACACCCTCTGTTGCTAGAAAGTAGGCAAAGAAAGGTTCTAAGCTTACCGCATAAGCGGCAGCGACTTGCGCCCAAAATTGCGTAAAGCGATAACAAAAACTCTTTTTCTCACGCCGATCCATATAGGCCATATCGGCTTCAAAATCCAGATATTTTTTAAATGCCAGGGTTATTCTTGCAGCATCAAGCTTAGAAATTGGTTTATCCTTAGAGAATAGAAATTTGTTTTTTGGGTCGGAGAGATATCCATAGAATTCTCTGGCTTGGTCAATGTTTTTTGCTCGACCGTTTAAAAAATCCTCCCAATCAATTTCAACCGGCTCTGTGCTTTGTTTTGCATCTTTTTTTGCATCACTTGTCGAAGTCGATGATCCTGTTGGTATAGTTGATGGTGTCGTTGTAGTCGTCGTAGTTGCGTGTCCGTTTGTTGGTTGTGACCCATACCCATCTTTCTCGTCCTGGAGTAATGCGTGGCCTGCGCTTGTTTGTTCAATTTGTTCTTCAAGCTGCTGTTTAAATTTGGCTGCTTTCTTTGTTCGGAGTATCCCTTCATCTCGAAGCTGCTTAACCGTTCTCTTTCCGTCTTTAATGTCCATTATGTGATCAGACGGGTTATTACTTGGTAACAGAGGGGTCGTTGACATTGGGTCTGATTTCGAGACGTCTGGCGGCTGTGCGTCTGGATCAAGAAGGTCAGTTGACGGATCACTATTAAGAAACTGCTCTTCTTTTATGGCGTTGCTAATTCTTTTTTGTTCTTTCGCTTGTGAAGCGTGCCTGAGAGCATCTATTTCACTGGTGTCGTTGGGTGGTAGTTTACTAGGTTGCGATGAAGTAGATTTCTGCTTTGATGTTGGGCCTTTGTTAAAGTTAATAGATATCCGTCCTGGTGAGTTATTTAGAGAGCCAGTACGCCCTACATTTGTGGGATTAGAATTACCGGTTGCTGTATTATCATTGGTTTCTTGATTTTTAACTCTATCAGACATAATAAACTCCCTATATTAGGATGGATTAAGTATATAGCAGCTTGTCGATCGTGTTGAAATCGACAACTGCTGTTGTTGGACACTACGGTATTGTTGTTTACACAATAGACTTCTTAAATATGCACCTTGCAGAAAAACGACATACTCACTTCTTCTGCAAAAAGTCTAATGCACTGCATCATCCTTGAGGTGTAAAAAGAGATAAGCAGGTAAACTCAATCAGTTAAATCTACCTGTGTTTGGGATTTATGTTTTACTCACTTGATAACCACGCAATTTCTTACGCAGTGTGCTGCGGCTGATGCCGAGAATATCGGCGGCCTGGCACTGATTACCATTGGTATATGCTAGTGTTGCTTCTAGCAGGGGTATTTCCACTTCTTCTAACACCAGGGGATAGACTTGGCGCGGTGGCATGGTTTGATCGAGATGGGCAAAATAGTGTTCCAAAGCTCGACGTACTAATTCACGTAGCGGTTGCTTCACCGAGGTGTTAACTTCTGTTTGAATAAACAAACGTTCTTCTATCTTTACCACAAATACAATTCCTACAAACCAAGTGTAAAAATTATCTGCTGACAGTGTGTAATAAATCACTACCAACCAATAGAAGGGGAAGAGTATATATAAATCACCGTTTATAGGGAAGTGAATTTATTAGACTTTTTTTCCATGAATACCTGCCCACTCGTGTTGCAACATGGGTGCAGAAAAATTAATCCATGGTTGATATGCGTTAGTGACTTGATCAATTTGTTCAATTAGAATTCCAGACAGGGCTATTTTCCCACCTGGTCTTAGTAATTGCGCTAAATGTGATGCAAGATCAACTAATGGATTAGCTAAAATATTGGCAATGATGACGTCTGCTGTTAGCAAGGGTAATTGTTCGGGTAATGTTGTGTGTAGGTTAATGCTATTGCGTTGTGCATTTTGTTGAGTAGATTCTAATGCTTGCGGATCGATATCGACACACCAAACGGATGTCGCGCCCAGGGTAGCCGCTGCTAATCCCAGGATGCCAGAACCACAACCATAATCAATCACAGTCTCTCCGCCTTGAATATGAGTCGCCAACCAGGACAAGCATAATGCAGTGGTGGGATGACTGCCGGTGCCAAAGGCAAGTCCAGGATCCAGGAGCAGGCGTGGCTTACCATCTAACACGGCGGGTTGCCAACTTGGGTACACCCATAATTTATCGGCGAAACAAATCGGTTGAAACGCATCGGTGCAATTTTTTTGCCAATCTTGATCGAACACGGGTGTGATGTGATAGTGTAATGGGTGAGGATGTAGCAGGTGTTGTAGCGTGTGCAGCACGATGGTTAAATCGGTATCTGTGTCAAATAAACCAACCACCCTGGTATGGTTCCATAACGGTGTGGTATTGAGTGGCGCTTCAAAAATTTCTTGTGTATCCGCCGCTTCTAGCGTGACCGCCAATGCGCCAGCGTCATTGAGTGTGTCGGTTACTGTATCGGCCAGGTCGACGGGGAGGGTGAGGGAGAATTTTTGCCAGGTCATGGAGAGCTATAATGAGAAAATTTAACGCAAAGACGCAAAAAAACAAAAAAGATTAAAAGATTTGACGCAAAGACGCAAAGACGCAGAGGAAAACATAAAAAAACACAAAATATTTAAAAAAATTATTTTTTTATTTTTTTATTTTTTTATTTTTTTATTTTTTTATTTTTTAATCTTTTCTCTGCGTCTCTGCGTCTCTGCGTCAAATATTTTATTATTTTAACCCCAGCTTTTTTTCTAAATAATGAATATTAGTTTGCCCCTTGATGAAATTAGGGTCGTGTAAAATATCTTGTTGCAGTTGAATATTCGTTTTAATGCCTTCGATTAAAATTTCTTCTAATGCATTTTGCATACGTGCAATGGCGATGTCGCGGGTTTCGCCATAGCTGATAATTTTACCAATCATCGAATCGTAGTAGGGTGGTACGCGATAGCCGCTGTAGATATGCGAATCGACACGGACGCCAGGGCCGCCGGGTGCATGAAATAAGGTGATGTTGCCTGGCGATGGAATAAATGTGCGTGAATCTTCCGCATTGATACGGCATTCAATGGCATGTCCGCGAATCACAATATCGTCTTGGGTGTAGCTAAGCGGCATGTCAGATGCGATGCGTAGTTGTTCCTTAACGATATCGACTCCGGTGATCATTTCACTGATGGTATGTTCAACCTGAACGCGCGTGTTCATTTCAATAAAATAAAATTCACCGTTCTCATACAGAAATTCAAACGTGCCAGCGCCACGGTAACGCATTTCCTGGCAGGCTTTAACACAGCGTCCGCCAATGAACGCGCGTTTTTCCGGTGTGATGCCAGGTGCGGGCGCTTCTTCTAATACTTTCTGATGGCGGCGCTGCATGGAACAATCACGCTCGCCCAGGTGGATGGCGTTGCCCTTGCCGTCACCTAAGATTTGCACTTCAATGTGGCGTGGATTTTCCAGGTATTTTTCCATGTAGACCTTGGCGTTGCCGAATGCTGCTTCGGCTTCGGTACGTGTCATGGCAATGGAGTTTATTAATGTATCGGCGCCGCGCACCACGCGCATACCACGTCCGCCGCCACCGCCGGCTGCCTTAATAATAATGGGATAACCGATTTTTTCTGCGATACGTAGATTTTCTTCACTGTCATTGCCTAATGCGCCGTTGGAGCCTGGCACGCAGGGGATGCTGGCTTTTTGCATCGCCTCGATGGCGGATACCTTGTTGCCCATCATGTTAATAATTTCTGGGGTAGGTCCGATAAAGGTAAAGCCGCTTGTTTCCACGCGCTCAGCAAAATCTGGATTTTCCGCCAGGAAGCCATAGCCTGGATGAATAGCGTCGGCATTGGTGATTTCAGCCGCGCTAATAACAGCAGGAATATTCAGATAACTATCGGCGGAGTTAGCAGGTCCAATACACACGGTCTCATCGGCCAGGCGCACGTGCATTAAATCACGGTCGGCGCTGGAGTAGACAGCGACGGTCTTGATCCCTAATTCACGGCAGGCGCGAAATACGCGCAGAGCAATTTCACCGCGGTTAGCGATGAGAACTTTTTTTAGCATATAATCTCCAACACTTGAGATTGCGGGTTTTGCAATCTCAAGTCATTAAGCGATGGGGATTCTTAAGGGGAGAAGCGCTTTTCTCTCCCCTTAAGTTACCGTCGCGCAAGCTTGCTTGCGTAGGTAATTTTATCTCGGGATATACTGACCGCAACCTTTTAAAAAATCATTATTTTAAGTGCGGTCAGTATAGGATCACTCGATGATAAATAAGGGTTGTTCGTATTCGACCGGGTTGCCGTTTTCAATCAGGCGCGCGCTAACGGTACCCGCCTTATCCGCTTCAATTTGATTAAACATCTTCATGGCTTCAATGACACATAAGGTGTCGCCGATGCTAACCGTCTTGCCAACTTCCACAAATGGTTTTTCACCTGGCGCTGGCGCGAGGTATACCGTACCAACCATGGGTGATTTGACCACATGACCATTGGGGGCGCGATTACTATCGCCTGGCCCTGCGACAGCAACTCCTCCCCCCGCTTGCGGGGGGTTAGGAGGGGGGGTAACTGGTATTGACGGAATCAGTGAGGGTGCATTGATCGTGGGTGTGTTGGGTGACGCCACTGGGAATACCTGCATTGCGGCAGGGGCGGCGGGGGGGGCATTATGGTACAGACTAATACGTACCGATTCTTCGCCCTCGTGGATTTCAATTTCGCCGACGCCAGTTTCTTGCAGTAATTCAATCAATTTTTTTACTTTACGTATATCCATAATAGAAATTTTGTAGTGTTTGGAGTTGTGGGAAATGTGTGAGAGCGGATTATGGAGGTTTTTTTAGGTTTTGTCCAGATCAACGACGTTGTCTGCACGTTGTCTGAGGATAGCGGCAAATTTAAAGGATTAAAATATTTGACGCAGAGACGCAAAGACGCAGAGAAAAGATTAAAAAAACATAAAAACATAAAGAAAACATCATAGAGACTAAAAAATGGCTCTTATCCCTGGGAGCGTTGTAGGGGCTGGCCTTGTGCCTGCCCGTACCTGCACCCTCCATTCGGGCAACCACAAGGGTTGCCCCTACAATGCTCCTAGGGGCTTTGCGCCATTATTAAATCTTTTCCTGTTTTCTCTGCGTCTCTGCGCCTCTGCGTCAAGTTTTTTATTTTTTAGGGGGTATTTGCCAACGCCTGCTGCAGGTAGATCAAGAACTCCGGCGTTGACATCTCCCCCACGCGTGTAAGCGTGGTCAAAGGTTGCCCCTGTTTATCGAAGACCAGGAACGTCGGTGGCGCAACCACTTGAAAATGCTGCATTAGTGCGCGGCTACTGGCGTTGTTGGCGGTAACATCGGCTTGTATCACGCTAAATTGCGCCATAGCTGCCTGCACCGCTGAGTCTTGAAACACAGTGCGTTCCATCACCTGACAACTGATACACCAGTCAGCATAAAAATCCATGAATATGGGTTGTTGGGAGGCGCTGGCCTTCTGGATGGCTGCGTTCGCTTCCGCTAGATTTTTCACTCTCAGATTTTTGACTCCTGGATTTTTGACTCCTGGATTTTTGACTCCTAGATTTTCTATAGGAGCCACTGATGTCGTATACCCGGGTTGATTGACGCTGTTCGAGGAGTTCAATGGTCGCAGTGGGTTGCTATTACCTTGGGCGCTGCCAATAATTAATACAACGCCATAGACCAGCAATACGAGACCTAATCCCTTCCATAATTTTCCCCAACTGTGTGTTGGTGTCGATAATGCGCCCATGTAGACTGAGCTGCCGATCAATAAGGTTGCCCACAATAATAGAGTGATCGGTGCTGGAATAACGCGGCTCAGCATCCAGATAGCCATCGCGAGGAACAACACGCCGAACAGATGTTCCAGTAACGTCATCCAAGCGCCAGCGCGTGGTAATAACCTAGCGCCAGCGACGCCAATGGCGAGTAACGGTAATCCCATGCCCAGGCCAAGTGCAAATAGCGCTGCGCCGCCGAGCGCTGCATTACCGGTTTGGGCAATATAACCTAATACGCCGACCAGGGCAGGTGTGACGCAGGGTGACACAATCAGGGTAGCCACGCAGCCCATCACGGCGACGCCCAGGTAATGGCCACTTTTTTGGTGACGACTGATGGCGGCGAGGCGTTCTTCCAATTTGGCCGGTAAACGCAGGCTGTATACGCCAAAAAATGCCAGCGCCAGCACCACAAATAATACGCTAAACAACACAATCACCCAGGTTTGTTGAAATAGCGCCTGGATGCTGCCACCCATCCATCCCACCAGCATACCGGCGATGGCATAGGTGACTGCCATGCTGAGTACATACACCAGCGACAAACGAAAGGTTTTACCCGCCATGATGGTTTTTTGATGCCCGATGATAATGCCAGATAGGATAGGGATCATCGGTAGCACGCACGGCGTAAATGATAGCAATATGCCAAAGCCCAAAAATGCGAGTAGTAATGTCGCCACGTGCTGATCGTTCAGCAAGTTAAAAAATGGGAGTTGCTGTGTATTGACGGCCGGTGTTGGCCGTGTGGTTAGTGTTGAGCTGGCGCTGGCTGGCGGTGATGTCGCAGCCAACGTGAGCACGCCATTGGTAAAGTTAATTTGCACGTGTTGACTGGTGGGGGGGTAACAGTAGCCGTCTTCTGAGCAGCCTTGATAACTGACGATGAGTTGGGTGTTATGTGGGTCGGGGTGAATAATGGGGATAGGCAGACTAAGGACATTGGCATAGATTTCATAGTCTCCCATAAGGTCATCATACTTGGTTTGACTCGGAGGATAAAGGATAGCGCCGATGCTGGCGTTAGTCGGTTGTGTGACTTGAATATGGAAACGATCACGATATAAATAATGCCCGGGTGCAATTTGCCATTGCATAACCACGGTGTCATTGCCAAATAATTTAGCGGATGCAACAAAGGCTTGGTCGACTGGCATGGGTTGTTGATTAGGCGCGCCTAGCGCCGCCAGGCTGCAACCTAACCACAATCCAATCAATGCTAACCAGCGAAAAAGAGCAAAAGATTTTGACGCAAAGACGCAAAGACGCAAAGGAAAACATAAAACATTTAAAAAAATCTTTTTTTGGATATTTTTATGTTTCATTTACATTCTTATATTAAATATTTTTTTTGAGTTTTTTCTTTTTTAATCTTTTCTCTGCGTCTTTGCGTCTCTGCGTCAAATTTTTTCATCTTTATACTACATATGCGCAATAATTGCATCGCCGAATTCTGAACTACTAAGCAATTTAGCGCCCGGAATGGCTCGTTCAAAATCATAGGTCACGGTCTTAGCTAAAATCGCGCCACTGATGCCCTTGATAATCAAGTCGGCTGCTTCAAGCCAACCGAGGTAACGTAACATCATTTCCGCCGATAGAATCAGTGAGCCAGGGTTGGCCTTGTTTTGCCCGGCGTACTTGGGCGCGGTGCCGTGAGTGGCTTCAAAACAAGCGCAGTTATCGCCAATATTAGCGCCAGGGGCGATGCCGATGCCGCCGACTTGTGCGGCAAGCGCGTCGGAAATGTAGTCGCCATTTAAATTAAGGGTGGCGATGACGCTGTAGTCTTCTGAACGTAGCAGGATTTGCTGGAGAAAATTATCGGCGATGACATCCTTGATGATGATATCTTTGCCATTTTTGAGATTTTTAATCACATGCCAGGGGCCGCCATCTAATGGGGTAGCGCCAAAGCGTTCACGCGCGACTTGATAACCCCACTCCTTAAACGCGCCTTCGGTGAATTTCATGATGTTGCCCTTGTGCACAAAGGTAACGGAACTGCGCTCATTATCGATGGCGTATTGGATGGCGCGCGCGGCCAGGCGTTGTGAACCTTGCTGGGAAACCGGCTTGATGCCAATGCCACAATGCTGGGGGAAACGAATTTTTTTCACGCCCATCTCTTGTTGCAGAAAGTTGATCACCTTATTGGCTTCTGCCGAATCAGCTGGCCATTCGATGCCAGCGTAAATATCTTCTGAGTTTTCGCGGAAGATAACCATATTGGTTTTTTCGGGATGACGCAATGGGCTGGGTGTGCCAGCAAAATAACGCACCGGACGCAGGCAAACGTACAAATCTAATACCTGGCGCATGGTCACGTTTAATGAACGGATGCCGCCGCCCACCGGAGTAGTCAATGGACCCTTAATGCTCACTACGTAATCGCGTAATACTTCCAGGGTTTCCTCGGATAACCACACGTCGTTGCCGTAGACCTTGGTCGATTTTTCACCGGCGTAAATTTCCATCCATGAAATTTGGCGCGCATTGCCATATGCCTTATGCACCGCCGCATCCACTACTTTTTTCATCGGTGGCGTAATGTCAACGCCAATGCCATCGCCTTCAATAAACGGGATGATGGGTTTATTAGGAACGTTGATGGAAAAATCAGCATTAACGGTAATTTTTTCCCCTTGGCTGGGAACGGTAATTTTGGAATAAGACATGCGTAGCTCCTGGAATCATTTGAACGTGCCGCAATTCTATAAGATTTAACGCCAAAAAACAAAAAAGATTAAAGGATTAAAAGATTTGACGCAGAGACGCAAAGACGCAGAGAAAAACATAAAACATTTAAAAAAAATCATTTTTTTTGAATTTTTGATGTTTCCTGTATGCTTTCTATATTAAATCTTTCTATATTAAATCTTTGTTTTTTTCTTTTTTTAATCTTTTCTCTGCGTCTCTGCGCCTCTGCGTCCAATCTTTATTTTTTTAAGCTGGTTTTCAAAACTATGCTACACTTGATATTGTAAGCATTTAGAGTATCTCCTGACAGTCCTGTCGACAGGTACGGAAGCACAAAATATGGTATATGTAGCTGACGCCCGAACTAACCCAACATTAAGGAAAATTTTATGTTTAGTAAGTCTCTGGAAGTGACACTTAATTTGGTTTTGTCGAGAGCTAAGGAAAAGCGCCATGAATTTATGACTGTTGAGCATTTGTTATTGGCGTTGATTGAAAACCCTGAAGCCGTTGAGTTGCTGGTTGCCTGTGGCGCTAACTTACAGCGCTTGCATGCGGGCCTGGATATTTTAATTAACGAAACATCGCGGCGTGTGCCGCCAGGACAGGAACTCAATATCCAGCCAACGTCTGCCTTTCATCGCGTGTTACAACGTGCGGTGATTCAAGCGCAGTCCTCTGGTAAGACCGAGGTGACCGGCGCTAATGTGTTAATTGCTATTTTAGCGGAAGAAGAAAGCCAGGCTGCCTATTTTTTGGGGCAAGAGAATGTCAGTCGTGATCGAATTATCAAACACCTATCCCATGGTATTACACGCTTAAGTCATTACAATGAAGCGGACATGGATAATGATCGCATGAATCCTCCCGACATGGATCCAGACGCCATGCCGATGGAAGCCAATGAAAGCCCGTTAGAACGTTATGCGATCAATCTAAATGAACAGGCAAAGCTCGGCAAAATTGATCCATTAATTGGTCGCAAGGTAGAAATTGCCCGCACTATCCAAGTGTTATGCCGTCGCCGTAAGAACAATCCATTATTTGTTGGCGAATCGGGCGTCGGTAAGACGGCGATTGCTGAGGGGTTGGCGCGTCTAATCATAGAAGGAAATGTGCCAGAACCGATCGCAAACAGCGTTATTTACAGTCTGGATTTAGGATTTTTACTGGCTGGCACTAAGTATCGTGGCGATTTTGAAAAACGCTTTAAGGGTGTATTAAAAGCACTAAAACAAATTCCTAATGCCGTGGTATTTATCGATGAGATCCACACCTTGGTGGGCGCAGGCGCAGCCAGCGGGGGCGCCATCGATGCGTCTAATTTAATTAAGCCATTATTGGTGGGTGGCCAATTACGCTGTATGGGTTCAACTACCTATCAAGAATATCGTAATGTATTCGAGAAAGATCACGCCTTGACGCGACGTTTTCAAAAAATCGATGTGCCAGAACCATCGACAGAAGAAACCTACGAAATCCTCAAAGGTCTTAAAAATAAATTTGAGCAATATCATGGTGTGGCATATACCTTACGCGCGTTGCGTGCGGCAGTTATGTTGTCTAATCAACATATTAATGACCGTCGCTTGCCAGATAAGGCAATTGATGTGGTCGATGAAGCGGGCGCTTATCAACGTTTGCAAGTGCCCTCTCGACGCAAGAAGGTGATTGGTATTAAAGAAATTGAGGCGGTGGTGGCGAGTATGGCGCGTGTACCGTCACGTAATGTGTCGATGTCAGATAAGGAAACGCTGAAAAATTTAGATCGCAATTTAAAAATGTTGGTATTTGGTCAAGATCAGGCGATCGAAGCCTTATCGACCGCCATCAAGTTATCGCGTTCTGGATTGCGTGAACCAGAAAAACCAGTCGGCTCCTTCTTATTATCAGGACCTACCGGTGTCGGCAAGACCGAAGTCACGCGTCAATTAGCAAAATTATTGGGTATCGAACTGATCCGTTTCGATATGTCGGAGTACATGGAGCGTCATACAGTGTCACGCTTAATTGGCGCTCCTCCAGGCTATGTGGGTTATGAACAGGCGGGATTATTGACGGAGGCGGTGATTAAGCATCCACATTCGGTGGTGTTGCTGGATGAAATAGAAAAAGCCCATCCTGATGTGTTTAATTTATTATTGCAGGTGATGGATTATGGCGCGTTGACAGATAACAATGGTCGTGTGGCGGATTTCCACCACGTCATCTTAATTATGACGACTAATGCTGGCGCCCACGACATCGAACACATGAAGATGGGATTCACCGAGCATGATGATCGCACCGACGATATGGAAGCAATTAAACATTTATTCGCGCCAGAATTTCGTAACCGATTAGATGCAGTGGTTTCCTTTAAACGATTGGATGAGGAAACGCTGGGACATATTGTGGATAAATTTATTATCGAGCTGGAAGCACAGTTGGAACAAAAACACGTACGCTTAAAGATTGATGCCGCCAGTCGTCATTTCTTGGCAGTACACGGGTTTGATTCAAGGATGGGTGCGCGTCCGATGTCACGTGTGATTCAAGAGCAAATCAAGAAACCACTGGCGGAAGAATTACTATTTGGTCGCCTGACGACCGGTGGTACGGTTAATGTGGAAGTAAAAGATGATAAATTGCTGTTGAATATAAAGGGCGTGGAGAAGGTGGAAGTGTCGTCGTAGGAAAATCTCTTTACCTTTCCATCCTAACCTTCCGCAAGTGGCTGAACAACCTCCTCCCTAACCTTCCCCCGCAAGCGGGGGGGTAGGAGGGGGGGGGGTGCATTGGCAGGCAGTTTCCTTCACTATATCCGACATCCAGAAACTCACGCATTCCGCTTAATTTTCTGCTGCAAAATTTCCGACATATGTGGTACGAATGAATCTCGGCGCACGATATACATAACACCTACACCGTAAAATTCCATTGCCATGCCATAAGAAATAACATCTGGCGTTAAAATCACCAATTTATTTTTCTTATCCAAAGGTTGTAAATGTCTGGCTAATTCTAATGCAGTCATATCAGGCAAATAAACATCAACAATAATCGCTTCATATAAATTACCTGCTGTTAGTTTGGTTAAAATAGTTTCACCGTTATCTACCAACTCAACGACATAACCGGATTCCTGCAGTAAGCACATATTACTTTGTCGGCTTGAAACACTACTATCCGAAAGTAAAATCTTCTTCTTAGACTTTGATGGTAATTTTGTGAGGGTGTTATTTTGTAATGCAGTTTGGTTTTTCATGATGTTCTATCCTTGTGGTTTG
The DNA here is from genome assembly GCA_963777715.1 of uncultured Gammaproteobacteria bacterium. Classification (GTDB taxonomy): domain Bacteria; phylum Pseudomonadota; class Gammaproteobacteria; order JAURND01; family JAURND01; genus JAURND01. The sequence continues at coordinate 46,351 of CAVZRN010000021.1, read as the reverse complement.
TGGTTGGAAATAGGGAAAAATTGAATTGGTTTGTATTCTTAAACAGGTCAATCTCTCCTGCTTTTTGGAAACAAATCGTTTATACTGAAGTAGATTAATAATTATCTGCCAAAATTGGATGCAGAAGATAGTTTTTTTGCCTGGAAAATAACAAAAATGAGGGATATTTGAAAAAAAATTATGAGCTTTATAAAGATGTTTCTTGGAGCATTTCTGACACCGCCAAGAAACAAAAAATGCTGTTTGAGTGAAGAAAAGGATGAATATATCAAACAAGAATAAATCTGACATTTATCCCCGATGTATAGAGAATGATAACTTTCCATTAGTGATAGCTCCTTACTAAACAATCTTGACGAGATTATTTAACTCTTTTTGCAAAAGTATCGTAACCACTAATGTAGGAGCCTATTCTAGGCTGCTATTTTAGGAGGCTAAAATAGGAAGCTAAAGTCAAGGGCTAAATGTAGAACCTATCTAAATATGACAACTGTAGATTTCAAATTTAAAGAATTTTGTAATTTAGATGACAGCCCTGACGCCGATTATCTAATACGCTCCATGGATGTTATGCTAACATTAGAGAGCATACAAAAAATAAAGCATGAATCAGTAGGTTTATTAAATTTAAATCCTGGTGACATAGTTTTAGAGGCTGGTTGTGGCTGCGCAAATGATGTATTGATTATGGCAGATAAAATTAATGATGATGGGCAGGTAATAGCTATTGACAATAGTAAACGTATGCTTAATGAAGCTTACAACCGAATAAAGCACAAAAATATTACATTTCAATTAATGAACGTAGAGCATATACAGTACCCAGATAATCATTTCTCTGCGGCTCATGCGGATAGATTATTAGTTAGCCATACCAATTATAGTGAAATTTTCAAAGAAATATCCAGAGTTACTAAATCAGGAGGAACTATTGCTATTACGGATGTAGATGCTCAAACTTTGGCGCTATCCCCAACAAATCCAACAAGCAATATTGTGATACGGAAAATTCTGGAAAGCTTTGTCAATGCTGACATGGGCAGAAAATTATTAAATATTTTCTCTGACAATAATTACGGCGATATAAAGATCATGCCTAATTTATGCACAATAACGGATTTTTCGACATTAGAGAAAATTTTTGACTTTAATAAGATATTGGAATCTTGTATTAAAGACGATCTTCTTTCAAAGGGAGGAACGAATATTTGGATTAAAGACATGAATTATTTTAGTCAAAAAAAACAATTTTTATATTGTATCGTTTTTTTTACAGTGTGTGGTAAAAAACCTTGATTGGTGTGAATTAACACGTTAATTAAGCAGGCAGTCAATTTCAGATTCTCCAAAAATACTACCGCCGGAATTTTTTATTATCCACTCAATATTATTAAATTTCTCAATGATGGGATTTTTTTTAATGTAATCAGCAGTAGAGTTAAGAGATTTCCATTCGTTCATAACAAAATATTGTAGTAGCGGAGAAAGCATTATGTTTCTCGGAATATCTCTTAGGTTATAATGATCTGTGATTGTCGCCCCCTGAATCAGTGCCGCTAACAAAATACTTCGTGTTACTTGTATGTCATTCGATTGAACTGAATATCCTGAGCTATCAAAATTTGCCGGAAAACCACCCAATAAAATTTTCAAAATAACTGAATCATTCAACTTAAATTCTATGGTTTTTAAAGGATTGATCACCGCATCGGATATTGATTTCGAATATTTTATCAATAATGACTGAAATTCTTTATCTTGAGAAGAGCAGCTAATAAAAGTTTTACTGGTTTTTACAATAGATTTTATATCTACGCCTTTCAATATATCTTCGCCCGCACATCCGAAAATATAATCTGATAAGAAAATGGCATCTTGAATACTATTAAGTTTCTTTGAATTGGAAATTGAAATATTTTTGGTCGTATTATTATCATAACTATATACGTCGTGCCCAAGCTTGGCGAGCATTTCAATGACTGCCTTGCCAATGACACCTAATCCAATCACACTACACTTTAATTTTTTTTTATTCAAGGGAAGTATATTTTCTAGCTTTTTTTTTAGGGCATTTGCTATCATAGGCGGTTCAATATATTGTTTTATGGCACTAGAAGCAACTTCGATCAATGGAAATTCGGTGGATTTTACCCTAACAAGTCCAGAGCTAGTCTGCTCGACACCAAATACCAGATAATTTTCTAATATATCTGGCGGCACATTGGATAGACATACGCCACCATCATCAAGCACTATAATTTTAGTTACATTTATGTGAGACAGTGCATTTTTTACATTTGACCAGGCGTTCTTTACATCTTTATCAAACGATTCTAAAAAATATCCATATTTTTTTTGCAATGAATTTTCTACCACATTTATCCCCTTAGAAGATAGAAAATGAAATACATGGGGATTGGTCGAATAGGGTTTTCCCAGCAAAAATATACGTTGTGGTTTTGCACCCAAATAGATTAAACCATCGAGTAAATCTACTGTGGTATAAAGAAGATGCTGAGCACAGACAAATAAGCAATCATCAAAGATTCCATTCTTTACAATTTTTAAGATAGCGTTGATAACCGGTATGCCTGTTGGAGTCGAAATATTATTCATATGTTTTTCGTTTAATTCGAATGCAACCCCTGAAGAAGGTTGAATTTTCACAAGGAACTTTATCTTTAAATCGGTCGGAAAATGCATAAAATCTTTTATCTTGCGCTACGATTTTTCTTCCCTCATTTATTTGAAAATTCATATCCTCCTCGGTATGAAAAAAATCGTAGTCAGTACATATAATTGGATCATCTTTTGAGATAATATGTCGCCGATAAATCGCTTCCACAAATATTCTCATTAAATTTCTCAAATCGCGAGCATCTTCAATAATGCTGGGCGCATTTCGATAATAAGATGAACTATCAAGCACGGTTGATAATGATAATGAACAATAAACTGGTTGCGTATGACTATTAAATTTAATCGGCTGTATGATAGTGGGCAGATAATTTTCTAGCTTATAAATATTTGTATAGGCTGGTTGGACAATATCTACCGGTAATGCTGAAGAATCAGTGGTTGGGATAAATGCTACAGTACCACCATAAGTAATTGAAATTAAATGTTTTACCATATCTACTAGATATGGCCGGGGTTTCATATTGCGACTTCCCATTTCTTCTGCAAAGGAACTCCAACGCAGATTAGATTCAATGGTATCTCTAAAAAGCTGCAGTTGCTGCCAACACAATGTCAGTAAGAACTTATACAACTTAGTTGACATATGTCCGTCATCTTCAAACCATTCCTTAGGAAAAATCAATATTTCATTTTTCCAGGTATTGTTCTTTGCATTAGCGGCAATTTGTCTAAATATATCATAATGGGCAAATAAATTTTTTGGAGGTTCTGCTGAAATATGGAATTCTTTGCGCATTCTGTTATGACCCATAGCATCGCTAATTCTTGGTAATAAAAAGGTTGTGCGTGCTCCTGCTGTGATACTCCAGGCAGGTTTAGAATGAATTTTAGTTATTTGATTCATTACTTCAAAAACACCAAACAAATCGCCCGGATGGAAAAAATTAAGCGGGACGACTCGCTGTTCAGTTTCGACAAAAACCTCATTGCTATTAGATAAGGTTAGACAGAGAGGTATGTCGGCATAACATACCCTTGTTGCTATGCTTTCAGGAATTTTAGAGTCCAACGATGATACTAGATCACCTTGTTTGAGCGGCAAGTAAAAACATCCGCTATCAACGATCTTTGCTCCATAGGGATAGCTAGCTATGAAAAATGGATGTTTTTTGCTGGGATTAATTTCATCAATTACTTCGGCCAGGTTTGGATTGAGGCGTAAAACACGTTCTCTAATAGAAGCCCAGGTGACTTGCTCAATATCCAAATCCTTGTAGCTAGTATTTCTGGTATTTGGCGATATCTGCAACATTATGTAAGTTCCGTCTATTTATTCAAAATTAATAACTATCTGATTAAGCCTGTATTGCCCGTCAATTGTCCATACAAACTACTCCTACACCAAGGAGGCCATAAAATTTATTCACCTCTTTTTAGTATTTATAGTTAGCATTACATTAGCACAATTTAACTTAAAAAGATATTATTTTTGGTTTTAGTAGTCTCTATGGTTGTTCGGTTAAACAGGAGATGGATGAGGCTCATATAGCACTACAATGCTCGGCAATAGTTCTGACAGAATTTTTATTGTATAAACATAAAATTTGAACCAAAATAAGTTGTTTATTTTATTATTATTGCTTTATAGATATTTTTATGATTATAAGTATATATGGTAACTATCTAATTAGTTATACGTTAGAAAAATTCAAATATCGCTAGTTTGCTGATTTTGTATAGAACCCATGGCTATATCAAACCGCGAGGGAGTGGTGGCTATGAGTATTTTAGATCAGGGTATTTATTATGTGCGAATCACGGTTTTTTCCGCAATAATGGGGTTTTATGGCACGATGAATAAATTAGATTGGGCTTATGAAATTACCAAAATTTAATCTAAAAGCTCAGTAAAGAACTGTAAGTTTTGTGACTATGCTTTAATAAGGAATTGCCATGAATAATAAACAAACTAAGCAGATGGAAAAACAAGATTCAATCATCCTATTCAAAGAACAAAATATCCGCCGTACTTGGCATAATAATGAATGGTGGTTTTCGGTGGTAGATGTGGTGGGGGCTTTAATTGAATCTAATATGGCTCGTCGTTATTGGTCGGACCTAAAAAGACAGCTTACAGAAAAGGAAGGTTTCAGTCAGTTGTACGAAAAAATCGTACAACTGAAATTGTTGTCAACAGATGGTAAGAAATACAATACCGATTGCGCCAATTATCAAAAAATCAGGTCGATAATAAAAAACGGAGGTAGGGGGGGATTTAAATCATGATTAATCTAAAGTACGTCGATAACGTCGCAGTCCAATCATCAACACCACGATCATAAATACGATGAGGGGCCATAACTCTGGCCAAATGTCGGCAATGCCATTTCCCTTGAGTAATATCCCACGCACGATGCGCACGAAATGCGTGAGCGGTAATATTTGCCCTAAATATTGCGCCCACTGTGGCATGCCGCGAAATGGAAACATAAAACCGGATAATAATATCGATGGCAGGAAGAAAAAGAATGCCATCTGCATCGCTTGCAGCTGATTTTTTGCTATGCTGGAAAAAGTTAATCCCACAGAAAGATTAGCAGCAATAAATGGTAGGGCAGACAGTAACAATAACACTAAATTCCCCTCAATTGGCACGGCAAATAGTGTATGTGCCGCTAGAAGAATAATGCTCACTTGAATATAACCCACCATGATATAGGGAATGATTTTTCCGCACATGACTTCTAACGGCTGCACCGGGGTTGCTAATAAATTTTCCATGGTGCCGCGTTCGCGTTCGCGTGTGATCGCAAGACTAGTGATAACCACCATGGTCATGGTTAATACCACGCCCAATAAACCAGGAACGATATTATATTGCGCAATACTTTCTGGATTGTATTTAGCGTGAATAATGACGTTCCAAGTATTGGGTGGATTATTTAAATAATTGACACTGCCCTTGATGGTTTGCTGCAACACGGTTTCAGCCATGGCTTGCACTGCCGCCAGGGCGCTACCCGTGGCGATTGGATCTGTGGCGTCGGCCTCCACCAACACGTTAGGGTGTTCGTTGCGTATCAAGCGATAGGTGAAGTCGGTGGGGATAGAAAACACAAATAATACATCGCCGCGCGCGAGCATCTGCTGTGCTTGCTGTTCATTCTGAATGTTATAATCAATTCTAAAATATTCGGTATTAGTTAAGCCTTGAATAAATGCGCGCGTGTAAGGGCTGTGATCTTGTGCGAAGATGGCTGAAGGTAAGTATTTGGGGTTGGTGTTAATGGCATAGCCAAATAATATTAATTGCATAATGGGGATGCCGATCATCATGGCGAAGGTTAGCTTATCCCGGCGCATCTGGATAAATTCTTTCATCATGATTGCCACAAAGCGTGACCAGGAAAAAAATACGCCCTTCATTATAATTCTTCCTGTTGGGTAGCGCATAGTTGCACAAATATATCTTCCAGATTGGGTAGAATTTTTTGCCAATGGTATGACGGAGTTTGAAAACGCTGTAGCGCCGATTCTAACTGTGGGTCGGCGTAGCTGATGTGCAGCGTATTGCCGAAGGCGGTTATTTGTAAATCAGTGGTATTGGCGCGCAGTTGTTGGCCAGCGACATCACATCATCGCCAATAACCTGCCAAGTGGTAAGGTTGGACGCAGCAATAATTTCTTTCTCAGTGCCTACGGTTAACAGATTACCATTCAAAATAAATGCCAGGCGATGACAGCGTTCCGCTTCGTCCATGTAGTGTGTGCTAACCAGGGTGGTGATGCCTTGCTCACTAAGATCGTGAATATGATCCCAAAAATCACGTCGTGCCTTGGGGTCTACACCGGCTGTCGGTTCGTCCAATAACAACAACTTAGGGTTGTGTAATAAGGCGGCGGCTAGCGCTAAGCGTTGTTTCCAACCACCCGACAACGCGCCAGCTAATTGTTGTTGGCGGTGTTGTAGCCCTAAACTCTCCAGGCTTTGCTCAACACACTGTTGGCGATTCTCCATCGCATACAGTCGGGCGATGAAGTCCAGATTTTCGTAGATGCTAAGATCATCGTACAAACTAAAGCGCTGCGACATATAGCCCACTTCGCGTTTAATTTGATAAGACTGCGTTAAAATATCAAAACCCAGGCAATGGCCTTCGCCAGCATCGGGTGTTAGTAATCCGCATAACATACGAATGGTGGTGGTCTTGCCGCTGCCGTTTGGACCTAGAAAACCAAAAATTTCCCCTTGTTTTACTTGCAATGTAACATTATTGACCACGGTTTTATCGCCAAAACGTTTGGAGAGATTTTTTATGTCGATAGCGTTGTCATCATTCACGTTAATCATTGAAATATACATCCACCGGTTGGCCGGGATAAAAGCGTTGTGCGGTATCTAGGAATAGCGTTGCCTCTACACGGTACACTAATTTGGTGCGACTTTCGCGACTATAGATCACCGGTGGTGTGTATTCTGCCTGTGGCGAAATATAGTTAATGATGGCGCTGTAACTGGCTTTACAATTGTCACAAGTAAACTGTACCGATTGACCAATCTTGATCTCTGGGCGGCGCGGTTCAGGAATGTAGAAGACCAGTTTAATATCGCTTGGCGCGAGTAGCGAAGCGACGGGTTGCTGACTGTTGACGAATTCCCCCACTTTGTAATAGGTGTCAAAAATACGTCCGTTGACGGGTGCATACACCGATTTTTGCGCCAGGCGCCATTCTGCTGCCGTAACGTTTGCTTGCATAGCAGCAACCGCATTACTCTCGGCGGCAATGGCATTGGTGCGCCCACCTTGCTCTGCTTCCGCTAAATTCGCCGTGTATTGTTTTACCAGGTCAATATCGTGTTGATAGGTAGCTTCGGCCTGGTCTAGTGTGGCCTTATCGATGGCGCCCTTGGGAAACAGTATGCGATAACCATTGACGTTTTGGGTGGACAGTTTCAGGTCGGCGGCGGCTTGGTCGCGTTGTGCGGTGATGGCTTGCAAAATAGTATTGCGCTGACCGATTTCCAGGTCTAACAGGCGTTGTTGTTCTGTAGCCAGTTGTTTTTTGGCTTGTTCCAGTTGGGATGCTTCCGGTTCACTATCCAGCACGAACAGTAGCTGGCCTGCCTTGACTTCATTGCCACGGGAAATCAGCAGTTCCTTGAGTATGCCAGAGTAATTTACCGCTAAATTAATATATTCACCTTCTAAATACCCCTGTAATGGTGGTTTAGAGCAGCCAAGCGTGAGTAATAGTGGTACAAAATAAAACAGGCGCAGCAGGCATTTAACAACAGAATGCCTGGTTGGTGATGGGGAACGTAGCATGGTGACTTCCTTGTAAGAGAGGCGCTGCACAGCTTTAAGTTGATTTAGTAGACATTATAGCTAATTTTGTTAGATAATTCTCATTGTGGAAGTGATTTTAGGGTTGGTATCCCGCCAATGGTAAGAAATAACTTTCACAATCAGTGCTCAAATCAGTGAGCGAGTTTATTCTTTTCAAAGAGGTTTTTTATGGCAGATGTAGAAACAGGCGTGGTAAAGTGGTTTAACGACACTAAGGGTTTTGGTTTTATTCAACGTTCTAATAACCAAGATGTGTTTGTGCATTACACGTTAATCGTGGATGATGAAAGCAATCGAAAGACTTTGGCAGAAGGTCAGAAAGTACAATTCAAGGTAACCCAGGGCAAGAAAGGGTTACAAGCTGAAGAAGTAAAGATTGTATAATAGATTATTATTAAAGAGGAGCCAGGCTCCTCTTTTTTATTAATGTGCGTCACCTTAAATTTAAATTCCCCTGCCCCTTATCTTTTCCAAAGAGGGTAGGGGGATTTAAAGAGATATAGCTTTTATTTATTTTTAGGCAAGGATTTGCATGTCTGTTAATATTTGCGATATGAAACGAATTATTATTTGCTTGATAACATTGTTAGTTACCTCTGCTTGTGCAGCCGCCTTGTTTGATAACACGACGGATGCTAATGCCTCTGTCTCCTCAAGTAATCGCAGCAGTGGCGCCAAACTGGAAAAACAGGGTGTGTTGGTTACACAACTGGGTGGTCGTCTCAAGATTGTGTTGGGGGTGGATAATTTCTTCAAATTCCCCACTAGCACCCAATTGTTGGATGATCGCAGCGCGACCTTACAGCAGGTTGCAGGCTTATTACGTAACTATGGCTCACAACTCATAACAATTAGTGGCCATACTGACAATGTGGGTTCAGATCAAGCCAAACTCAAACGTTCCTACGATCAAGCCAATACCATAGCAGCTTATTTGTGGTCGAAAGGTATTCCATTAAACCATATGTTAGTGATTGGATGTGGTGATACCGAACCAGTCGGCAGCAACCACATGATGGAAGATGTTATCCCGACGGGAGGCTCTGCTTCCAATCGTCGTATCGAAATAGAAGTGAATTACCCACCGGATTTAACCAAGTCGTTGTTGGGGTCGTAATAAAAAAAATCCCCCCCTCCCTTTGTTTGATGGGCGGCAAATGTGTCAGTGTAGTTTTCATTTTGCGTCTCTTGCTAACATTTTGATGTCAGCCATTGATAATTCTGTCAAGTCGGCAATTTCTTCTAGTGCCATGCCCTGGGCTAATAACTTGCGCGCCAGCGTATGTTTAGCTCTTTGTTCGCCTTTTTTCAATCCAACTGCAATACCTTCTTCCCTCCCTTCCTCTCGTCCTTCTTCTCTACCTTTTTTCAACCCAATCACTATACCTTTTTCGTAAACATCACCCAGCAGAGTTTTTTCAATGCTGACCGCATCCCAATATTGATCATATGCCGCTAATTCTCCTGGCGTGTAGCCCGCTTCTTCCGCAAGATCGAGTGCTTGTTTGATTTCCGCCACCTCCAGCCATTCTTGTGGCACGGAATTAGCTTTTTCATTTAATTCTGCCATAAAACGCAGCCACAATACCTGCAATTTCTTTTCCGGAAAATTCTTGGCCTTAAATTTAGGCAGTTCAATAAATACTAATTGTAAATCTTTAATTTCTGCCCGGGTTTTCTTCACATTTACAATTTTATAATGGTGATACCAGTGATCTTCATCAGGATCAAACGTAGTGTTGATCAGTCCCAGTCCATATACCGGTTGCAGTAAATGGTAGTTTTCACCCCGGTCTAATTGATTCACATACGCCTTACTGGCGTTAAACAACATGCGTTGCTTGAAACTGTTTGTCCATTGAATTTGCATCTCCACGATGAACACGCGGCCTTGTTGATCGGTGCAACGCACGTCCACCACGGTGGATTTAAAGGCAGGGATGGTTGGGACTTGTCAAAGGATAGATATTCCAGAGTATCAATCAACCCATCTTCAGGCAGCGGCAGCACGGCGTTGAGAAAGCTCTTGAGCAGATGTGGGTGTTCGCCGAATATTTTTTTGAACACAACGTCAGTTTTAGGGTCTAAATAACGTGACATGCCGTTTCTCCAACAGAGGGGTGAGGCTTAACCATAGCAAAAAGCTTCAATCAGAGCAATACGGTATAAAGGAGGGTAGGGGGATTTGCCGCGGATTCTTATTCAGGCAAAAAAGCAGAATCGAGGCATTGGTCCACGCTAAATGGACAATCTTGAGGGAATTCGTCTTCGTCGATACCCGTTTGCTCTGACGCTAACAGCAACGCTTTTTCATACGCATGGCCTAATTGCAATACTATTTCGGGCTTTAAACTTGGACTTTCATCCAATAGATCAGTAATTTCAAAACGTTGGTTCTTGATGGTCAACACCCAACTTTTACTGCGCTTAACTGGCTGAAATTGCCACTTTAATAAATGCGCGAGAAGTATTGAAAAACGATTAATCAACTCTCTTCGGCTAGCTCTTCCCATACTTTCGATTTCCTCAGCGATATGCTCTATGTCCATTTCAGAAAACTTTTTTTGACGGACAAGCTCTGGATTATGTAACGCCCAGGTATAAAAATCTTTGCTGTATTCACTTTTGTCGGCGAATTTCATATTTATTTACCCATTAGATTGCTTGTCAATACTATTAATTAATAGTTTACAATGTTGTCAATCCGATATCAAGATAGGCACTGTACTACCATTCATCTCCATCCCAGGAAGATGTAGCCCAATAATTATCCAGCCTCAATACGTTTCCAGACATGCGTGTTTCGCGCACGAGTTGCCCCGGTATGACGTAGTAGTAAATATCGCTGTTGTTGTATGCAAATGCATATAGACCATGCGTTGGGCAGACATAGGCCAGGGCATCGTCACGCGTCATGATGTGGACCTCATATGCCTTTAAGCGTTGTGCTTCCAAACAGAAGGAGTCTGATAGCTTAGCCTCCAGCGAACGCGTTGTACCCGATAACACGATACGTCCCTTGCCGTTGCCGCCGACCATTATGCTGCGGCTGTTAATGCCGTTGATAGTCATGGTTTGGGAGCTGTTGTTCCAAATGGCCCGTATGGCGCCAGCGCGACCAATGGAGACTGAACCCTGGTCAAGCACATTGACGACTAGTCCCTGGCTATTTAGACGTGCTGCCTGCACACTGGCATTATCATGTACCGTGATGGAATTAATGGGTTGAGTGGTATTAATGGTGACGAATACGGGTTGATTGCGTGAATTAATCGTTAGCGTGCGGTCGTAAACCGATACTGGTACTGGCGGCAGCGTTTGTGGGGAACCACCGGATAGGACTACCGCGGGTGCCCGTGAGCTATAGTTTATAACGACCTTGGCAGGTCCGTGTACGTCGATGGCATTATAGGGCGGCAAATATTGGTACACCAACGGATGATTGGAGGTGGGTTTTTTATAGGATCTAGTATTATAGTGAGTCGATTTTTTGTGGTGTTGACCTGGGGTTGGGGTTTTGGTTGTAGCGGTAGCTGCAGGTGTAGTTGTGGTCGTAGTCGTAGCAGTAGCTGCTGTCGTAGTTGTAGTCGTCGTAGCGGGTGTTTCTTCTGTGTAATACGACTTAGTATAGCTGTGGGGAGCAGCATGGGCGGATAGCGCAGTAACACCGCTGAATAATCCGACTATACTAAGCGCTAATGCAGTAAATAGACGAGATTTCATCGTGCAGATTCCTAGGTAAAATTAAAGACAAGGCACACATTTAGTCTTTTTCATCTTCATCACTAGCTACCGGGTGTTTCTCGGCGGATTTGGGTGTATTCCCCAGCACGTCAAATAGTATATCGTAATGATTCCCCGCGCTCCATGCATACCAGCCATCGATGTCGGCGTCAGCCACCGCCTTCATTTCTGCGCGAATGTATTCCTTGCGTTGTGGGATCGACATGGGATAACGGTAATTGAATAATTCGATGTAGGCATGGATGCGGGTGTCCGCTACTTCCTCGGGAGGAATTTGCTTTTTTAACGCGATCAGCGACTCATAAATGGTTTTATAAGGGGTGTGTGCGTGTTCTAAATAGGGGTCGTAGTGGGAAGGGTATACCATTGGATTAATGGCATCGACTATTTGCGCAATCAGGCGAATATCCTGTCCGATATATATAGACGGTTTAAAGCTGGAAATACCAAATACGTCTATTTGTAACGGAATATCATCCGGTATGTTGTCGCGGAAATACTGAATAACACCGGCTATTTTTTCCGCATTCTTTTCTGAGGGCGGCTGCGTGGGTTTATAACGAATGTAGTCGATCTGAATTTCATCGGCGCCCAGGGCAATGGCTTCCTTGATACGCGCCAAACGTTCGGCGAGATAAGCTTTAGATTCCACTTGATTCGGTGTTGCGCCGCCAGGGAAGATCACCACGCGCGCCACATAACGCAGGCCGTTTTGTTTCACATAGCGCACATTATTGGTGTAATGCGGATTGGGGTTAGCATAGTCAATGACGAAGGTATCAATACCAACTTCCTTGGCGTTTTTGACCAGGTAGGCGACATTGTCGCGATCTTGTGTGGTGAGTTGGGTAAGATAAATGCCCTTAACGCCAGCAAGGCTGGACAGTGGCAGGCAGAAAAATAATAAAATAGAAATTAGGATGGATTTTGATCGTTCCATGATCTTAGCTCATTTAGGGGTTTGTTCATTATAGTATAGTGGCTATATTTAAGATTACGAATTTTGGCACATAAATCTCCGATTGTCATTCTCGCCGCTCAGTGTCGTGAGATTTATTTAAAACAACGGTGCCTGGTCATTATCTGGATTGGCGCCATTATCCGGGTTAGTAGCATTATTCGGGATAGTATCATTACCTGGGTTAGTCTCATCGCCAAAATAATAGTTAGTATTATCCTGTGGTATGGCGGCTGTCGGTGCGCTTTCAGTGGGTACGGTGTCGGTGCGGAAAATCTCTAAAATAGCATTCGGTTGATCGGGTTGCGCCAGTAGGCCGGTATTCGGGTCAATACGTGCGGTGGTGATCGTGTCTGGCGGCGGCATGGTTTCTTGCGGTTGTCCAGCCAGCGCTACCCGCATGTAATCTATCCAGATCGGCAAGGATACTTGTCCGCCATATTCACCCAATGGCTTCGTTTGTTGGTCAAAACCTACCCACACCGTGGTTTCCACATGGCGATTAAAGCCCGAGAACCACGCATCAACCTGACGATTTTTGGCGTCGAAGTTGCCATTGCTGGTGCCAGTCTTGCCACCAATGTCAGCACGCTTCAGTTCATTGGCGGCAAAACCGGTGCCGCTTTGAATCACGTCGCGCAGCGCATTATTCATCATATACGCAATATCTGACTCAATTACCCGAGGAGCAACCAGCTGGGCGACGGCATCGGGGTAATATTCCGGCACAACCGGTGGGCTGGCTTGATAAAGCACGCTATTATTTTCCGCCTGAATTTGCTGAATAAAATAGGGGGTCACCAGGTAGCCGCCATTGGCAAATACACTATACGCCGTTGCCATTTGCATTGGTGTTACACTGGCAGTGCCCAGCGCCAGGGACAAAAATGGCGGTAAATTTTCGCGCGTGAAGCCGAAGCGAGTAGCATAATCAACAGCATAAGGAATTTCAATCATCTGCAGTATACGTATAGTAACTAAGTTAAGTGACTTAACTAGCCCGATACGTAATCGAGTGGGTCCATGAAATTGCTTATCATCGTTTTGTGGCCGCCATAAATTATTCGGATCGCCGGTGTCGTTAATGGCAAGCGGCGCATCGTTGATAATGGTCGCCAGGGTATAGCCCTTAGCCAACGCGGCTGCATAAATAAATGGTTTAAAACTAGAGCCTGGTTGACGGTTGGCTTGAATCACACGATTAAAACCAGAGTCGGAATCGCTAAAGCCACCGTTTAATGCCAGGATAGCGCCATTGCTGGGATCAAGTGATACCAGTGCGCCCTGCACGGTTGGAATTTGTACCAGCTCCCAGCCATTTTCTTTTTGTAACACACGAATGACATCGCCTACTTTGAATAGGCTGGCGGCCTTACGCTGCGTCCAGGCGTAACCAGACGCCGGAATAGTAACGTGCAACCCATTGGCGAGCGTAGCAGTGACTTTGTTGGCTTCTACCTTAATAACGGCGGCGGGAATATACACATCAGCCTGGGGCATGTCGCCTAGCGTGTTTTCCCAAAGAGATAAATCTTCTGGCAGCAATCCTAGATTTTTTTCTGCGCCGCGATAACCGCGATGGCGGCGGTCGTAGGCAATCAGACCATCGCGCAAGGCGGTATTAGCCGCTTGTTGCAGATGGCTATCGATGGTAGTTATTACGCGTAGCCCGCGCGTATAGCCAGCATCGCCAAATTGTTGATAAATCACATTACGCACCATTTCGGCAATGTGTGGGGCAGATACAGTGGTTTTGGGGCCATGATAATAGGTGAGGATGGGTGCTTGTGTCGCTGCTTCATAGTCCTTGCGGTCAATGTAGTTTTCTTCCAGCATACGCGCTAATACATGGTCGCGGCGTATTTTGGCGGCGGTAGGGTTACTAATGGGATTTTCTTTGGAAGGCGCTTGTGGCAAGCCGGCAATGGTTGCCATTTCCGGTAAGGAGAGCTCACTGAGTGATTTACCATAATAAATTTGTGCAGCGGCAGATACGCCATAGGCATGTTGGCCTAAATAGATTTTGTTTAGATATAGTTCTAAAATAGTTTCCTTGCTAAATGTGGCGTTGATTTTTAATGCCAGCAGTACTTCGTTAATTTTGCGCGAGAAAGTTTTTTCCGGCGTCAGAAAAAAATTGCGCGCCACCTGCATACTAATGGTGCTTGCGCCTTGACTACGTTGGCCGGTAACGACCATTTCGCGTGCGGCGCGCAGTACGCCCCAGATGTCGACCCCGGGATGTTCAAAAAAACGCTGGTCTTCGGTGGCGATAATAGCGTTTAATAGCTGTTTAGGTACGCGATCAAGGGTAACAGGATTGCGACGCATCGCCCCATATTCGGCGATCAATTGGCCGTCGCGGGAATAGATACGCAATGGCACTTGCAGATGGGTATCCTTCAGCGTGGCGACATCTGGCAGTTTGAATACCATATAAAAATAGATACAACCGGCTAGAATCAGTAAGCTGAATAGTAAGCTGAGGAGGGCGATGGTAAGGTGTTTAGTGATAAACTGAAAAATACGCATAAATATAATATAGACGTAGGGGCAACCCCCTGTGGTTGCCCTTCTTAAGTAAGGCACAATAGTAAGGACAAGGGCAGAATAACACATTTTATTATTTCCAGCACTTCTTATAGGGTTTTTATCATGAATATTGACGACGTTAAAATAGAGCAGGACGAATGGTTGTATCGCAGCTTTTTAAAGCTTAAGCGCTATCATTTGCGCCATAAGCTATTTAGCGGAAACTGGAGTGAGGTGGTGACGCGTGAGATGGTGGCGCGCCCACGTGTAGCGGCAGTGCTGCCCTATGATCCTGTGTTGGACAAGGTGGTATTAATTGAGCAGTTTCGGCCAGGCGCGTTGCGCGATCCACACGGGCCCTGGTTATTAGAAGTTGTGGCCGGTGTGGCGGATGGTGAGGAGTCATTTGAAGACCTTGCCCAGCGTGAATTGCGCGAAGAAGCTGGATTAACGGCATTGGAATTATCGCTAATAGCACGTTATTGGGTTAGTCCAGGGATGTGTGATGAGGAAGTGATGTTGTATTGCGCTAGGGTGGATGCTAGCAACGCGGGTGGTATTCATGGGTTGGCGCATGAGCACGAAGATATCAAGGTGCATGTGATGTCAACTGCGGAGGCCTTTGCTGCATTGGCGACGGGTAGGGTAAATAATGCGATGTCGATCATTGCGCTGCAGTGGTTGCAGCTGCAAAGCGTCTCTGCGTCTCTGCGTCAATTTTTTTAATTTTTTTTCTGTTATTACATCTTCACAATCACCACTTGCTTACCGGCAGGCGCTTGCATACCTAATTTTTGCGCAGCGATACCCTGTATGCGCGCTTGCGATGACCATGTGCTTTGTTCCAATAATAATTTTCCCCATTCTGTGTGCAATTGGTTTTGCACTACAGTGGCGTCTTCCACATCAATTGCGAGGCGACGATTGATGTCGGCTAAGTAAATTACCGCTAATCCAGACAACAGCACGATCAATATCAATAATAACGTACCTACGCCAGGCTTGTGTATGTTCAGTGTGCCAGGTGATCGGATGTGATCGCGATGACTTAATACTTTAACGGCTGCGTTCATTTTATTTTCTCCATGATGCGTAAAATAGCGCTTCGTGCGCGGGGGTTTTTAGTTATTTCAGCGTCGCTGGCGCGGATGGCGCCATTAATGCGCCTTAATCGCAATGATGCTTGTAATTGCGCGCTAGTCAGCGGAATATCACGTGGTAGATGGGTTGTGCTGGCGTGTGCTTGCATAAACTGTTTTACCATATGATCCTCAAGGGAATGAAAACTAATAGCCAGCAGGCGTCCGTGGCTTGCGAGTATGTCCAAACTTTGTTGTAATACCTCACGCAGTTCATCCAATTCGTGATTGATAAAAATACGAATCGCTTGAAATGTGCGTGTCGCAGGGTGTTTATGCGGTTCCCAACGGGGATGCGCCTTCGCGACGATATCCGCCAATTGTCCGGTTGTGGTGATCGGGGCTTGTTGCCGTGCTGCAACGATGTGCGCCGCAATACGGCGCGCATACCGTTCTTCGCCGTAGGTTTTTAATACCTCGATGATGTCACGCTCAGCAGCGCTGTTAATCCACTGCCGTGCATCCTGCGGTTGTGTGGTATCCATGCGCATATCCAAGGGTCCATCCCGTAAGAAACTAAAACCACGTGTGGCGTCATCCAATTGTGGCGAGGAAACGCCCAAATCCAACAACATACCATTGACCTTACCTAGCCAGCCTAATTCACTGGCATAGTGGTGCAATTGGGTAAAACTGCCTTGGCGCAGATAAAAACGTGGGTCACTCAATAATCCCCGTTGTTGTGCTGCTTGTATTGCCGCTGCATCCTTATCAATCGCCAATAATTTTCCGTTACTGCCTAAATGTTGCAAGATGGCCTGGCTATGACCGCCACGTCCAAAAGTGCCATCGATGTAAATGCCATCTGGTTGCAGCGCAAGATGCTCGAGGACTTCTGTCAGCAATACTGGATGGTGTAGCATCGTCATTACTCATTACAATGACAGCGATTCAAGTTCAGGCGGTAATGGTGCATCGCCTTCGCCGTTTAACCATTCACTACGTCTGGTATTCCAGTGCGCTTCACTCCAGATTTCAAATTTTTTACCTTGCCCCACTAAGATGATTTGCTTTTCTAAGCTGGCGTAATCACGTAATAGCGGCGGCAATAAAAAACGTCCATTGGTATCCAACTCCAATTCCGTCGCATGACCGATTAACAGACGTTGGATACGTCGCGTTACTTTATGAAAACTCGGTAACGCCTGTATTTTTTGTTCAATCACCTCCCATTCAGGCAAGGGATATAGCAATAAACACGGTTCCTCCGTATCAATGGTCAGGATTAAATGGTTCTTGGCTTCTTTTTGGAGACGCGCCCGATAGCGAGTCGGCATCGTCAGCCGCCCCTTGGCATCCAGCTGGACCAAATTTATGCCACGGAACATGTGTTTAAGCCACTTTTATCCACTTATTTCCCTATTATGGCACTTTATCCCACAAATGCAAGTACTTAGCTTCCTAATTTAGTTGTGGCGCTGTTCCTTCTCCCTCATTAAGCTATGGTGTTTTTTCCTTCTCCCCTTGTGGGGGTGTTGTTAAATAACTTAGCAATGGCGCTGTTTTCCTTCTCCCCTTGTGGGAGAAGGTGGCTGCACCATGAAAAAAGCTTAAAACAACGTAGGGGCAATTAGGTATTTTTGCTAAAAGAGATTGATTGATGTTGTGCAGACGGATGAGGGGTAAGCGACGGTTCACTGCTAAACCCAATTTTTCCCCTCATCCGTCCGCACAGTTTTATCAAAATTTATCAGTTGGTATAGTAGATTGCCTGTGCCAAATTTGAAGCCAGTTCTAAGGTGCGGCCACCTTCTCCCACAAGGGGAGAAGGGAGTAATGTCATGGCTTAAATAGGCAACGGGCGTTGCAGGGGTTCCTTGAGTGGGCGTTCAGAGAAAATATGACGGCAAAGGGTAGTCGCCTTATGCTTCTCGATGTCAGGAAATACAACAGCAAGAATTTCACCCAGGTAAACGTAATCAATATCATCCAGGTGCACATAAATCGATTGGCAGTAAGTACTGATATTAAGACAGGCGTGGGTAATTGCCTGCGTTAGCGTGGTGCGACCGCGTCGCAATTTTTTCGGCAATACATCAGTGATCAATAATTGCTCAATTTGTTCGGCGGTGTGCCGAGTGGTAAGCGCTTCATCCGAGATGGCCTGTAACTGCATCATTATTTCAGGGTCTTGTAGCTGATTGCAAAGCTGATCTAAAGGTGAAACAATGCGTTGATGCCATGCGTACAGTGTGGCTAATAAACGCTTGATTTGTGTTTTTGACAGTAGGCCCTGATGATTCACCGCATACCAATAGCAAAAGCGTAATAATGTCGTATTAAGCCCGTGGCGCAGTTGCAATGCCTGTAGCGCATCGCCTGCTTGTTGTTCTACCAACAAACAAAAGCGGCAAAATGGATGATTTGGTAAAATAGCGGTCATGGCTTTTCAGGGTTGAAGAGTTTGAGTTATTAAATCCCCTACCCCTTTTTCAAAGTGGGGTGGGTATTAGTATAATCTAATTAAAGTCAGTTATATATGTCTGCACAACCGATATTGCATTGTATTGGCTACGCCTCGGGCATTGCGGCGGCCCTACCCAGTTGTTGTATGGGACCAGTGGTGTTGCAACCGATGTTCACCGAGCCTGCATCGCAGTTACCGCCATTTGTCTGGCAAGAAATGCTATACGCACCCCACAGTGCGCCACAAGCGGCGGCGCTGCCTGCTGTCGCCACGATTAGCGAGCAATTAGCCCACCACACCACGGCATGGGCTAGTGCAGGTGAACGTTTCCTGGTATTAGGTGGCGACCATACCGCGGCGATTGGCGCTTGGAGTGGCGCGGCGCATGGATTGGCGGCGCGAGGTGATTTGGGATTGATATGGATCGATGCTCACATGGATAGCCATACGCCGGAAAATACAGTGTCACATAACTTGCATGGCATGCCATTAGCGGTATTGCTAGGGTATGGATATCCGCAATTAACCCAGTTGATGGATGCTAAGCCGAAACTACTACCGCGTAATGTATGTCTAGTGGGTGTGCGCGATTTTGAAGCAGTGGAATATGAATTTTTAAAACAGTTGGGCGTAAAAATAATATTTATCGACGAAGTAAAACAGCATGGTGTTGATGCGGTAATAAAAGATGCGATTGCACATGTTACGCAACACAGTGTTGGTTATGGTGTGAGCATCGATATCGACGCTATCGATCCCATCGATGCGCCAGCCACTGGGGCGCCAGCGCCGGATGGTATTCCAGGACAAGCGTTACGCACTAGCCTGCGCCAATTATATGTGGATACTCGTTTTATCGGCTTGGAAATTAGCGAATTTGATCCGAGCTGCGATGTTAATCAAAAAACTGAACAATTAATTGGTGAAATAGTAGCCACTGTGTTTAGTGAAGAGGTTGTTTGAAGTTGTAAGGATTAATCTAAGGATATTATATGTTACATAAAAAAATTTACGCGCTACTATTGTTAACCTGCATCACCTTACCCAGCCTTGCACAGGATGACGCTACTGATACTGCCGCAAATAAAAGTGTTGCGGCGGCGCCTGCTCCTGCTGCAGATACTGATAGCGTGACAGATAGTAGAAAACCCATCGTCGTGGTGCAATCCAAGGCGAACAAAAAACCAGTTACGTTTACAGTTAAGTTAGCAGCCAACGGAACCACTGGATTTCAATGGTTTTTAACGGGTTACGATCAAAATTTAATTAAACCCTTGCGTACTGATTATAAAGTCAACTCTAAAAAACTAATGGGTTCATCGGGCGTGAGCGTATGGGAATTTCAAGTACAACCATTAGCATTTACAGTGCCACACCTAACGCATATTCAATTTGAATATCGGCGTGCATGGGAAGGAAATTTTAATAATCGTGTTTCCTTTACGGTGATTACCGAATCTAATGCGGGGACGCAGCCCTAGTTCATATCCCTTCTAAAATTGCAACTGGCCATTGATGCAATGTCAATGCTGATTATTATTGAACGTTGGAGAAACGTATGGCTGAGGAGAAAGAACGCAAAACAGTTATCCCAGCCACCCCTGGTTTAGAAAATTTGTTATCGCCTGTAATCGGTGCTGTGCCTGTTCGTGATATAAAACGACCAGTTAGAAGGGTGCTAGAAAGAAAGTCTGTCTACTATTTCGCATTAGATGAGGAGCAAGGGCAGGTATATGACGAAGCGCTGCATCTATTTTATACGCTTAAGCGACCAGTATCCGCCCTCGAGGTATTAAACCGTTATATCAAAAGTAGGAAAGTAGATCATCTGTATCCCGTACATATAGCAGAACTTCATTATCTGAGTGGTTTTTTACGTTATCAAATGATTGATGATGACCATGCTAAATTTGAAGAAATACCCAAGCATCTGCATTCAATTCGCAATGATTGGCAAATAGCCATTGAGTATGGCAGCCCCCCACGTAAGCTCCACTTGAACAAATTAGTCATTGTACTGAATGATCGAGAGTGCTTACATGACCTGCAGCGGGCAATACAGTGCGACTCACCCAGCATTGATTTATTATTAGATGCAGCGGATATGGCATTGAATTTAGGTAAATATGGGTTGGCAAAACAATATTTGCAGTTGGTAGTAGATGAAAAATGCACGTATTTACAGCGTATTTATCGGTCACGCGTGTACACCTGGCTTTATATTCACCTGGAAAATGAGGGGATGGCTGAACAGACGTTATCGTCTACTCATCAGCTAGTACAGAAATATGTTCGTTCAGTAGATTTCCTAACACAGACACCCGCGGCAGAGATATGGCAACGAGAGCAATGTTTAATAGAGTTGGCGGATATTGCATTACACATACCACGCGCTGAATATAATTCTACTACCTATTATGAATATGCAGAACGTCTCAGAGCTATAGCTTCATCGTTAGACGTATGTGTAGTAGGCAATTGCTATAAATGGGTTTTTCATAACTTGTGGGCTTTCCTGTTACATCTACATACTACGTATATATTAACTAAGGATGAGCAACAGCGTACTCCTTCTGTATATAATTCGCTTTTGTGTCGGGTGTTACAACAATTACTGTACGCTGGGATTGGCGTTGATCGTACCTTGCTCGCAGCGGTAATCGACGAAATTTCTACTGCATTTCAGCATGATCCCACCTTTTATAGCGACTTGTATCTACAATTGCGCCATGTGATCGCTGTTAATATGCATGTTACGCTTGGTGATAGAGGGATCACCAATCGCTTTGAGCTGTTGCAACAATTAAGCTGCTTATGGGTGGATGTTCCAGAACTTTGGTTATTGCTGGCAGAAGAAGCGCAGCGTATCCATTATAGTGAGGAACAGACAAACGCTTTTTTTGCTTATGCGTTGCGTATGTTATACCTGCATCCATCGATATCTGATCCTGTGCAAAAACAGTGGGTGACAAGAGCATTAATTGGCTTGCAACGTATTGATGAAGCAAGGATATCAGTAGAAGTATTGGTAACCCAATATCCAAGAATGTCGTGGGTATATGATCCCTTAGGGCGGCAGTTTGAGCTTGCTCTCGATGTGCCTACAGAAAGAAAGATGGCGCATAAAGCATTGCATGGATTCTTGTCGGCAGAGGCCTATCGATTAGTCGTTGTTTGTCTGGCAATGGTTGAGATACCTTCAGCATTGATACCCATTATTTTTTTGTATTTACTGAAGAACGATGCGGTGGAAGACGAGACACTGGTACAAGCTATATCCCCTGCCATGCCAACGCTGGTAACGCCTAAATCGGGGATGGATGAGCAGAAAGCATCGCCTAGACAGGTGCGCGACGCATCTATGTCTAAGGCATTGTCCAGTCAACTGGCCGCTGTCCTTAATCCGCCAGGCGGCCAACTCAGATGTGGGTTTCTCAAAGCATTAGAACAACGGTTACATCAATTAAACCAGCAGGGTAAGGAAACGCCTGAACAATATGCGATCAGTGAATTTATTGATATTTTTGAGCAGGGACACCATTTATCACATATGATAGATGCAATACGCAGAGTGCAACAAATAACTGGTAGGAAACGGGAAGCGATGGGAGAATTTCTAGTCTTACTGAAGGGCTATCTGCCACAATTCATCCAGGCAGCATTTCTGCAGCAGCAGGAGGGTTTGGTATCTGCTTTAAACAACCTGCTAACAAAATCGCGTCTAAAAATTCCTGATTCGGATAGGGTAAAAATATTGCACAAATGCTGTCAATCAGCCACTAGCATGATAGTAATACACAATCTGTTGCAAGATGAGGTGATATGTCTGCAACAACTACCATCTACCGATAGGGCCAGATATCAACAGTACGATGCGATTATTGGCAATTCTTTAGCCGTTTTCAATCAGCTGATCGCGACCACCCTGCCGTTGCCAGCAGAAAACAAAGGGTGGACGCCAGACAGTAAGAGGTTATGCTAATAAGAAAACATATGGGTCATAATGGGACGTTGAGCAGACTTTGGCATAAAGCATATATTACCTACACGTCGCACTTGACTCTTTAGCTTCCAGTCGGTTTAATGACGGTCTTTCTCGCGTGGCTCGATAGCTCAGTCGGTAGAGCAGAGGACTGAAAATCCTTGTGTCGGTGGTTCAATTCCACCTCGAGCCACCAAAAAAACCCCGTAAAATCAAGCACTTACAGCGATTTTTCCGTAACTTACTGTTACCGGAAAAATTGTGTTCGTGACTTTTTCGTGACCCGTAAATTTGGGGTTGACTACTCTATTGCAATACAACAATGTTATTGCGGGTTGTGCGTTACCAACGCCACAAACTTTATTCGCTGCTTGCCATAAATTAATCAGTTCTGCTGACGAATAATGGGTAGTGATACGTGCTGATTTGTGACCTAACAAATCTTGCCGATCTTCAAATGAAACACCCGCTGCCCTTAATCGTCTCCCAAAAGTATGCTTTAAATCATGCACCCTGACTCCCAAGTTGGCTGTTTTTCTTGCCTTTATCCAGGCACGATTCAGCATACGATGTAGACGTGTGTTGTTGTAAGAGAAAACAAACATCGTGTTGTTTCCACGTTGTCGTTCTATTACCTCACGCGCGATACGGTTTAGAACCACTAAGCGGTCTTCACCGTTTTTTGTATGCTGGCCAGGGATAATGAAAACCGAGCCTACTTCAGGGGACGCTACAGGTACTTCCCATTGCCACTGCAATTTACAGACCTCTTGATCTCGACATCCTGTGTTAACTGTAAATAAAGCCATATCTCGTAAATAAGAGGGGAGGGCATTAAATAAACGTTCTTGCTCCTCCCAATTTAATGGATAAGGCTTGCGAGCATCGACTTCAGGTAGCAACTTGATTTTCGGTGCAGAAGCTAGCCATGTCAGGCCATGCTCATCCATCCATTCACCAGCGGCTAGGTTAAGGGTATGGCGTACTTGATCTTACCCCGGTACTTCGGACACGAATTTGTTAAACTATAACCTAACAAGAGGTGTCCATCTGAGTTTGTTAGTGGCCGAGCAGAAGCATGTTTTCACTCGGTCAACTTGTTTGTTATAGGTTGCTGTACTTCCCAGGAAAAAGGATTAAAATTAGTACTGTCGTATACGTCAGCTTTTTCTGAAATTTTAAGTAAATTCACTACTATTGACGAAGGCGCGATGGCAACTATGTTGTAGATTAGCTTACAAATATATGACATCAACATCAATTCGAACAATTCTGGCAATGTAAATTCCCAAGTAAATCTATAGTGGACCCCTTTGTCTAGACAAAGGGGTCCACTATATCCCATGCAATCTCTATACTGTAGTGTTTGCTTCCCTAGATTATCAAAAACTACATGAGACTTGTTTTAATGGGTGGCTAGATGATAAAAAAAGCATGATTAGAGTTATTGAAATAATCAACATACTACTTCCTATATACTTGCTATTTGCTCAAAAGAGATTTTTAGATGCAATTGATTTGCCATATGATACTGATAATCTTGTGAGCATAAAGCAGCATGATAAAATCAATAAAGGTTTTATTTGGTTTATTGATAATGTGCAGGCTGAGCTATGAAAACTGAACCTGCATCAGAAAATGACAATCTGAATAAAGAAATCATCCGATGGTGTTGCAAATGCCTTATATCTCTTGGGTATACACTAATCAATTCTACCAGCGAAGTTGAGGCATGGGCTAAACGTCTTGTTACTGAATGCCAGGAGGCTTTAGCTAAGCTTTTACCTTTTCGAGAGAATGAAATTGAATTTTTAGAGCGATTGCAGCGAAAAGGAGAGATAGCAGCAACATTAATCAGCAATGATAATGATTTTTGTAGGAGAATTATACAACACCCCTCATTGCTTTGGAGAATGCAGAGGGTTTTGGAGTATGCCAAGTGATGGCAAGTAGGATCGTACGCATTGTCTCAAATTAAAACCTTACTTTAAGTTGACGTTTTTATCAAGATAATTTGAACCCACGGTGCTACCTAAAATCCATTACGCAAAATTTATTTTGATGCTGCAAACTAGCTGGAAAACCTTACTTTAATATCCATAACCAATTGTGTAATGCATTACTGAAAACTACTTCCTGTGTTAACTGTAAAAAGAGAGAATCTTATGAATGAAGAGAAAAAAACTGAATCGAATAAACAGGCTAAAGCACAGGACGTAGAATCGCCAGCATTAAGATCGGGGGAAACTTCCCTTGCTTCAACTGTGCCAGATGCTATGAGACTAGGAGGAATGAAAGACGAAAAAGTAATGGTGAAACAGTATCTGGAAAAAGCTGCACAGGGGGATGCTGATGCACAATGCAACTTAGGTTTAGCTTACCAGGATGGTCAGGGAGTACTCAAGAATGAAAAAGAAGCGGTACGCTGGTATCAAATGGCAGCAGAACAAGGCCATGCTGGTGCACAATGCAGCTTAGGTGTGGCTTACTATCAGGGGCAGGGAGTACTCAAGGATGAAAAAGAAGCGGTACGCTGGTATCAAATGGCAGCAAAACAAGGCCATGCTGGTGCACAATCCAACTTAGGTTTGGTTTACCAGGATGGTCAGGGAGTACTCAAGGATGAAAAAGAAGCGGTACGCTTGTTTCAAGCAGCAGCAGAAAAAGGCAATGCTGAGGCACACTGCAACTTAGGTGTAGCTTACTATAATGGCTGGGGAGTACCCAAGGATGAAAAAGAAGCAGTGCGCTTGTTTCAAGCGGCGGCAGAAAAAGGCAATGCTGATGCACAATACAAATTAGGTTGGGTTTACTATTATGGCTTGGGAGTACCCAAGGATGAAAAAGAAGCAGTACACTGGTATCGAATGGCTGCGGATCAAGGTCTTGCTGATGCACAATACGACCTAGGTTTGGCTTATTATTATGGCTGTGGGGTGACCAAGGATGACAAAGAAGCGGTGCGCTGGTATCAGATGGCAGCAAAACAAGGCAATGCTGAGGCACAATGCAATTTAGGTTTGGCTTATTATCATGGTTGTGGGGTGACCAAGGATGAAAAAGAAGCGGTGCGCTTGTTTCGAGTGGCAGCAGAAAAAGATCATGCTGGTGCACAATGCAATTTAGGTTTGGCTTACGTACTTGGTGCGGGAGTAACCATAAATCAAGGAGAAGCGATACGCTGGTTTCGAATGGCAGTAAAACAAAACTATGCTGAGGCACAATTCAACTTAGGTTTGGCTTACGAATTTGGTGCGGGAGTAACCATAAATCAAGGAGAAGCGGTACGCTGGTTTCGAATGGCAGCAGAACAAGGTCATGTTAATGCACAATGCAACTTAGGTTTTCTTTACTATCAGGGTCAGGGAGTACCTAAGGATGAAAAAGAAGCGGTACACTGGTATTGCGCAGCTGCACAACAGGGGGGTGAAGATGCAGCCAAAAATTTAGCAACTATATGTAAATTAAACCGAGAATTAAAAAATGAAGCAGTAAATTACTGTCAGACAATATTAAAGAAAAATAGCAAAGACCCAAACTCATGGGCAAATAAAATGTTTCTCGAATTAACCCATAAACAATATGCTGATTTCTCCAAGAGGGGAATAGAGATTGGTCATTTACTCTGTGATCTTGGACTCTTTAAAGGGCGAGATACTGCACAAATTGTTGCCGACTATTCGGAGGATCCTTTTGATCAACCTGATGAAATAAAGCAGGAGAAAACCAAAGAAGATACAGCGGCAACACAAGAACCAACCCACAGCTCTTGTGTCGTTTAATAGTTTTATAAGCTCTCTAAATTCTCGTTGAGCCAAATTAGACAAAAATAATTAGTTTCAATCTAAGTTGTTAGCGATTTTCCAGCAATAAACTGTATAATGGTCGACCACAGTAAATCCTAGACGTTTAAGCACATTAATATGTTTTTTGTTAACAACGTATGAGAAACAGGAAGGTATACCAATTCTGGCGAAATGGCAAAGCGAAAATGAAAGCAGTTCTCTTCCTATCCTGATCTTACCCCGTTACTTCGGACACGAATTTGTTAAACTATAAGCCAACAAGAGGTGTCCATCATATCAAAGAGGTTACGAAGGATCAAAGTATTGGTAGTTTTCATTTTTAATGCGCTGATAATTTTTGAAGGTGAGATTTTTATGGCTGAGAATAAGTCCGAGAAAAAAAGTGTTAATTCAAAGCAAATGCGCTATAAGTTCATTCAATATAAGTTCATTCGATACGATGCTGAACGAGGAGATCCAGATGCACAATGCGAGCTTGGTTTTATCTATGATAATGGACAAGGAGTAGCTCAAGATCACGAAGAGGCTGTCAGGTGGTATACCGCGGCTGCAAATCAGGGGCATATAGAAGCGCAATTCAGCCTTGGTTGTAGCTATGAAAATGGAGAAGGAGTAGCTCAAAATTACAAAGAGGCTGTCAGGTGGTATACCACGGCTGCAAATCAGGGGCATATTGCGGCTCAATTCAACCTTGGTTCGTGCTATGAAAGTGGAGACGGAGTAGCTGAAAATTATGAAGAGGCTGTCAGGTGGTATACCGCGGCTGCAAAAAAAGGGGATACAGATGCGCAGATCAAACTTGGCTTTTGCTATTTTAACGGACGAATGGGGCCACCAGATTATAAAGAGGCTATTAAGTGGTTTGCTTTAGCTGCGAATAAAGGCAATCAAGAAGCACAATCCAGACTTGGTCTTTGCTACTATAATATTGGCCTCGACTATGAGAAACAAGGGCCAGATCAAGGTTTTAAAGAGGCTGTTAGATGGTATAAACTGGCTGCTCAGCAAGGGTATGCAGAGGCACAATCCCAACTTGGCTTTTGTTATGCCACAGGACAAGGAGTAGAGCGAGATTTCAAGCTGGCTTTTAAGTGGTTTAAAGACGCTGCCGAACAAGGCGCTCCCCAAGCCCAATACAACCTTAGCAGTTGCTATTATAATGGAGACGGGGTAGAACAAGATTATAAACAAGCTTTTGAGTGGTGCCAAAAGGCTGCAGCGCAGGGATATGAACAAGCTAAAAATAAGCTTAGTTCTTTATGTGTTAGAGCGATAAAGACGGTGGCAAAAGATGAAAAAGCGTACGAAGTGGAGATAAATAAGCCAGACATTCTGGACCAAAAAAAGGAAGATGAAAATCAAATACCCAATCACTTACTTAATGCTGCACAGGGGGGAGATGCACAAGCACAATACGAGCTTGGCGTTCGCTATTATAAAAAACAAAATTATAAACAGGCTGTTGAATTATTTGAAAAAGCTGCACATCAAAACCATGCAAGGGCAGCATACAGTCTTGGTATCTGTTATCATAGGGGACTTGGGGTAAAGCGGAGTTTGGACGAAGCCTTTATGTGGCTTAAAAAGGCTGAAGGGCAAGGTGTTGCGCTGGCAACAATCAGCCTTAACCGTTGCTATCCCCAAATGGTAGATGTGGCAAAAAGTGAAAAAAAAGAAGGGCCTGCTCAGCCGCTAAACGATATAGAAGTCTCGCCAATTGAAGTAGCAAGTTTAGAAGAAAAAGCGCGAGAATTAAAAAATAAAGATCCCATTCAAAATAAAGCAGCCCTTGAAATTGAACCTAAGAAACAATATCTGACTGATCGACAGCCCAATGATAGCAAACAAGAATCTCTCTTTGTTGAATCACCTAAGGACTTGCCAAGCTTGGGTGATAATGCCAATCCGGCTGAATCTAAAAAAACTTTCGATCCTCACCCAGGGGCTGTGGATAAAAAACCCCCTGAAAATAGTGAAGCGCTAGCCCAATACCAGCTTGGCATTCGTTGTCTAAAAGGACAAGAGGTAGATCGCGATGAAAAAATGGCTGTTAATCTCTTCAAATTGGCTGCCAATCAAGGGTTTAGATTGGCACAATACTCTCTTGGCGTTTGCTATCTAAGAGGGCAAGGAATAGAGACTGATTTCACAGCGGCTTTCAGATGGATTAAAGCGGCTGCTAAACAAGGGTATAAACAGGCACAATGCGATCTTGGGGTTTTCTACAGTATAGGACAGGGGACACATCTAGATTATAAGAAAGCTGTTAAGTGGTATAAACTGGCTGTAGAGCAAGGAGATGCATTAGCACAACGCAACCTTGGTATTTGCTATGAAAAAGGACTTGGGGTAGATAAAGATTATAAAGAGGCTGTAAATTGCTATAAATTGGCTGCAGGGCAAGGAAATCCTCATGCACAGTTTAGGCTTGGAGTTTGCTATAAAGAAGGACGAGGATGCCCAAAAGACAATAAAGAGGCTGTTGAGTTGTTTAATTTGGCTGCCAATCAAGGGCTTGCTTTGGCACAATACCAACTTGGTCTTTGCTATGCAAAAGGACAAGGAATAACACAAGATTTCGAAAAGGCTATCGAGTGGTTTGGAAAAGCTGTTGACCAGGGGCATGAACCAGCACAACAGGCTGCTGCGACGGTTGAGCAGTATTTGGCTGATCGCGAAAAAAAATTACAGACAAAAAAAGCTCCTGGCCATTGCCATACTGAAGAAAGAAGGGCCAGCAGAAGATGGAAAAAAAGAGAAGCCCTTAGCTGGTCAAAAAGTAAAAAAAACTCAGGAAGAGATTCTCCCCCCAGAGCAAGCTACTGTAATACTGGCAGACCAGCCATTTAATGCCCAAGAATGTGAATTTGAGCAGACAGAAATTAACCAGGAAGTGGTACATTTATGGCGTTTGGCTGCTGAACAAGAAAATGCCTTAGCCCAGAACAATTTAGGTTATTGTTATGAGAAGGGTATTGTGGTTGACAAAGATTTGAACGAAGCAGTGCGCTTATATAGTTTGGCTGCTGAAAAAGGAAATCCGTCAGGCCAAAATAATTTAGGTTATTGTTATAAGAATGGTATTGGCGTGGAGAAAAACTTAAAAGAAGCAGTACGTTTATATCGTTTAGCGGCTGATCAGGGGAATGCATCTGCTCAAAATAATTTAGGTTATTGTTATGAGTGTGGTGATGGGGTGAAGAAAAGCTTTAAAGAAGCAATGTCCTTATATCATTTAGCAGCTGATCAGGGGAATGCATCTGCTCAAAATAGTTTGGATTTTTGGTATAAAAATATTCTTGTGAGGAAAAAAGAAGTCAAAAGCGGGACGCCGCTCTGTTACCCTAATAATTCTGCTCAAAAACCAGGTTTTTGGAGCCAGACAAACCCACCACCTGAGGATCAAAAAAAGCAACCCCAACCACAAGTTCCTAACGTAGGCGATCGGGTAAATACATCTTCCCCTGTTAAGGGTTTTTCATCATTGTAGTGGTTTTCAATTTTCCCAAGGAAATCACTATGCAACACAAGAAACTAGATCGGTCGCAATGGCAGGCATTTTCAGGCATAAAACCTGAGATTAAAGAGCACGAAGTACCAACAAAAACAGACATTAAAGAACAGGGGCCTACTACCTCTTGGATAGCCGCAGCAAACCAAGGCTGATGGCGATTGTGTACTGCATGCTGCTTTCGGTGAGCCCGATTCTAGCGGTGTTTACGTGTGTATCGATGTAGAAAAACGTCGTCAGATACTGCGCAAGGCAGTGGCAGAATGCAAGCCGGGTAGTGATATCCATCGATTGGCGCTGGAGGGCATTAAGGAGTTAATCATCTCCCAACGCGCCATTGGTATCGCGGGGCGATTACTCAATGGTTGCAAAAAAACAGTGGAGGGGTCGGGAGTAGTTGGATAGATGCTGCCGTTCTCTTCTCCCCATCCATACAGGAGTTCTTAGAAGAATATCCTCAATTTATTGACGAACAACATCTGCCTGTAAAGTATATGGCGCAAGAAATTTTAAACAAAAATATTGAGCCAGTGAAGCATATGTTGAGCCTGGATAAATATTTTCGTTTTATGAAGGCCACTCTGCCTTCCCCTTTTCACTTTTCAGACCAACGTATCAGCTTGCTTGGCTTGGCTAGGCTTTCTGCGTTCATATATGAAGAATACAGAGAAGCTAGAGAGATTATGGTAATTTTTGAGGCTGAAGAACGCGCATATCAAAAGTACCTTGCAAGGCAGCCGGAAAATAAATCTTCTCACAGCCCATCGCCCAGCAGCAGCCCATCCCCTTCTCCTTCTGTCACTCTGCCAATTAACAGATACGAAGAAAAAAAAGAAGTAACTCACCCAATTCATCATTTCCCACTAAGTAGCGATGACCTTACTGAAATCTCAAATGAAATCCCACAGAAGGGTTTTATTGACAAACTGACAGGGCCATTTAAATGCGAATTCAGTGACATTTGGGATGGCTGTCGGTTTGAAACTGCCTTTGCGAAAAAGGCACTCCCAACCCTTAAGAAATCTCAAGAAAAGGCAAAATTTCGTCGTCTGATGAATGGCATGACTTATATAGCGCTTGACCTTGACAGTCAAGAGCAAGCAGGTGAGATTGTGCGTCACTATGGTGGTTTTATCATCAACCAACCTGTGTTTCGGCGCGGCCAATTGACAAAATTTTATGTGTGGACTGTGGAAATAGAAAAGGAAGGGAGGATTAAAGAGTGGGCGGATGTCCTCCACCCACCTTCCCCTTCTTCTTTTGTCAGCCCTCAAACACTGCCACACCCCAAACAGGGAGACGAAAGGAAAAACGAAGAGACGAAAGTAGTACCTACCACCACTTCTCCTAGCAGTACTAGTACTGTCGTCACCCAATTATTACAGAAAGAACCTAAGGGCAAAGAACTTAAGGACGCTGTTGCGCAAATGCCGGCACAGGAAGAAAAACCTAGTCCCAGCAGTGACCCCATTAGAATAATTAGTGCTGAATCAAATTCTTCTGCTAGCACTACCAGCAGCTCAAGTAGCAATTCCAGCAGTACCGGTATCGACCGCTATGTACTTAGTGAAAAAGAAGTTACCATACCCCCCGACTACTCACTTGAAGAAGTTAAGGAAGATATTGTGCTCCTACTGGCAGGCGCATTTAAACAAACATCCGAAGAATTTTTGGCTAGCAATAAGTTTTTGCAAGTATTTGTAGGAGAGGCAGGCATTCACACACTCCAAGGCAATCTCGGTACAAACTTTGATCTTGCGGAAGGTGGCTATGAAATTATTTTGAAACTGGAACTTTCCAATAAAGAGGAATTAAACAAGATTACGCATCACTATGGTAATCTTATCACAAATAAACCTGAGTGGAAGAACGGCGAATTGACAGAAATCCGTATGATGACTTGTAACATAATAGCCAAAAAAAATACGAGCAAGTGGGCGGGCCACAAACTCAATTCTCCCCCATCTTCTTCTGCCGGAACTCAAGAACGGCTACCGACAGACAAGAAATACGCACCCAGTGTTCTAGCTCATTTTAAACCAGCTCCTTCTGATAGCACTACTCATAGCAGCTCCAACCCCAGCAGCAGCTCCAGTCTTAGCAGTAGCTCCAGCACTCGTAGGAATTCCCGGGATATCGCCTCCGTCATCTCCAAGAGGAATGCCGCCACCGTCATCTCACAGGGTGATTTTATGGAGACCATGAGAAAATGGTTTAAATGCCCCCTCGAGAAACTTACGAATGCATCTGAGCTTGAAGATCGCTTTGTGAAAGCAGCAGGCTTGAACAGATCCCAAGGCAGCGCAATATCTTGTCATCAGGAAAGTGGCACGACTGTTATGCAAAGGCCAAGATATCGTCGTATGAGCAATGGCGAGACTCTTATGGAACTGGACCTTGGCAGCGAGGAGGAGTTAAGTAAGATTCAGGAGATGTATGGTGAGGTTATCACGGATACACCGAAGTGGAATCCAAGGGGATTGACAAAAATCTATTTGCTGACTACGGAAATACAAACAGAACACTGGCTTAGTATTTGGCGGGACTGCGACAAAATATCTGGTAATCTGTACATACCCTCCTGATAGCGGAAACGGCTCGTTTCTGCTAGAGTTAGCGGTTAAGAATCTATCATCTATCTTACGCTATCACCATGCCAAAACGAACTGATATTCAATCTGTCCTCATCCTCGGCGCCGGCCCCATCGTCATAGGTCAAGCATGTGAATTCGATTATTCCGGCGCCCAAGCCTGTAAGGCGTTACGTGAAGAAGGTTACCGGGTTATCCTGGTAAACTCTAATCCAGCAACCATCATGACCGACCCTGAGATGGCTGATGCGATCTATATAGAGCCATTACATTGGGAAGTGGTGGCAAAATCATCGAATCAGAACGCCCTGATGCCTTATTGCCCACCATGGGCGGGCAAACTGCGCTCAATACTGCCCTTGATTTAGCGCGTGAAGGAGTACTGGAACGGTTTAATGTGAAAATGATCGGCGCCTCCCGCGAAGCGATCGATAAGGCGGAAGATCGAGAATTGTTCCGTGACGCCATGCGTAAAATTGGCTTGGATATGCCACGCTCTGGTTTGGCGCACAGTATGGAGGATGCGACAGAGATTTTGCGCAGAGATTGGGTTTCCCTGTGGTCATTCGCCCCTCATTTACCATGGGTGGTACGGGCGGTGGTATTGCATATAACCGTGAAGAATTTGAGGAAATCTGTGAACGTGGCTTGGCATTATCCCCAACAGGAGAATTACTCATTGATGAGGCCATCCTGGGTTGGAAAGAATATGAGCTGGAAGTGGTGCGCGATAGCAAGGACAATTGCATCATCATTTGCTCCATTGAAAATTTCGACCCAATGGGCATTCATACCGGTGATTCCATTACGGTTGCGCCCGCACAAACCCTAACTGATAAAGAATATCAGGTTATGCGTGATGCAGCGCATTGCTGTGTTGCGTGAAATTGGCGTAGATACGGGTGGCTCCAATGTCAATTTGCCATAAATCCCAAGGATGGGCGTATGGTAGTGATTGAAATGAACCCACGTGTATCGCGCTCTTCAGCGCTGGCTTCTAAGGCAACCGGTTTTCCTATTGCCAAAATCGCCGCTAAATTAGCAGTTGGTTATACCTTGGATGAATTAAGAAATGAAATTACCGGCGGGCAAACACCCGCTTCGTTTGAGCCCACTATCGATTATGTTGTCACCAAAATTCCACGTTTTAACTTTGAGAAATTTCCTAGCTACCGACCCACGCTTAACCACGCAAATGAAATCTGTGGGGGAAGTGATGGCTATTGGTCGCACCTTTCCAGGAATCCTTACAAAAGGCATTACGATGGATTAGAAGATTGGGTGTGGATGTGACTATGACCCAATATTAAATGTGCAGGCCGACGAGCAGATAAACA
Organism: uncultured Gammaproteobacteria bacterium; assembly: GCA_963777715.1. Classification (GTDB taxonomy): domain Bacteria; phylum Pseudomonadota; class Gammaproteobacteria; order JAURND01; family JAURND01; genus JAURND01. The sequence continues at coordinate 12,356 of CAVZRN010000021.1, read as the reverse complement.
CACTGCGCCATGAACTACGTATGGCGGGATGGAATAGAATTTGGTACATCGCTGACGCATTCCGAGCTGGGCTTAGCCTACAGGAAATTCAGCAACTAACACAAATTGATCGCTGGTTTTTAGCGCAAATACAGGAACTGGTGCGCATTGAAGCGCACATCGCGCAAACTAGTCTGGGTGAAATCGATAAAACCTACCTGCGCCACTTAAAACGTAAGGGATTTTCAGATCGACGTTTAGCAAAACTTCTCGGCGTCAGTGAACAGGCGCTGCGCAAATATCGCCACGAATTAGGTATCCGCCCAGTATACAAACGTGTGGATACCTGTGCAGCCGAATTTTCGACTAATACTGCCTATTTATATTCAACCTATGAAGAAGAGTGTGAGGCGCGCCCAACCACACACAAGAAAGTGATGGTGCTGGGTGGCGGCCCTAACCGTATTGGCCAGGGGATTGAATTCGATTATTGTTGTGTGCACGCGGCGCTTGCCATACGTGAGCTTGGGTTTGAAACCATCATGGTGAATTGCAACCCCGAAACTGTCTCTACCGATGTGGATATTTCCGATCGATTGTATTTTGAACCACTGACACTGGAAGATGTATTAGAAATTGTCGATGTCGAAAAGCCCCAGGGCGTTATCGTACAATACGGCGGGCAAACACCGTTAAAATTGGCGCGTGCATTAGAAGCAGCTGGCGTACCCATTTTAGGCACATCGCCTGATGCGATTGATCGTGCTGAAGATCGAGAACGTTTTCAACAATTGATCCAAAAACTTGATCTATTGCAACCGCCCAACGGCATCGTACGTAGCATGGAAGAGGGGCTGCGCCTTGCTAATGTATTTGCCTATCCCCTGGTTGTACGTCCGTCTTATGTCCTGGGTGGACGCGCCATGGCGGTTATTTATAATCAGAAAGAATTACGTCGCTACTTAAACCAGGCAGAAAATATTTCATTTGAAGCACCGTTACTACTTGACCACTTTTTGGATCACGCCATTGAAGTAGACATGGATGCGATATGCGATGGTAAGGAAGTGTTTATTGGCGGCATCATGGAGCATATTGAGCAAGCCGGCATCCATTCTGGCGATTCCGCCTGTTCATTACCGCCACATAGTTTAAGCCCAGACATACAAGAGCGTTTACGTCAAGCCATGTGTAGCATTGCGCTCGAATTAGGTGTGGTAGGTTTAATGAATGCCCAGTTCGCCATTCAAGACGACAAAATTTACATACTGGAGGTAAATCCGCGTGCTTCGCGTACTGTACCCTTTGTGGCAAAGGCAACTGGCGTGCCGCTGGCTAAAATTGCAGCACGCACCATGGTGGGTGTGACACTGCAACAACAAGGTTATAGCACGGAAGTTGTTCCGCCGTATTACGCTGTTAAAATGCCGGTATTTCCCTTTGACAAATTTCCCGGAGTCGATCCAATTCTAGGCCCAGAAATGAAATCAACGGGTGAAGTAATGGGGGTAGGGAATAGTTTTGGTGCTGCCTTCGCCAAGGCGTTATTAGGCGCAGGTCAACGTATTCCGCAACAGGGGCGCGTCTTTGTCAGTGTACGCGAAGCTGATAAGGTTGCAATGATAGATGTCGCCAGGGAACTGATTAATTTAGGCTTTTCTATCGTAGCAACTCATGGAACCGCCCTGGCGCTACAGGCAGCAAACATTGCGTGTGAACCAGTCAATAAAGTGAGAGAAGGGCGGCCACATATTGTTGACATGATTAAAAACGATGAGATCGACTTCATCGTCAATACCACTGAAGGGGAGCAAGCCATTGCGGATTCTTTCACCATTCGCCGTAGTGCCGTACAGCATAAAGTAGCGTATACTACGACATTGGCCGGTGGCAAGGCGATATGTTTGGCATTGCACCATGAGCCGTGCACCCATGTCACCCGGTTACAAGACTTACATCGAAAATTTTACGGGTAGGCACAAGGCCTACCCCTACAACTGCATCGATAGAAAACCTATGCAAAGAACACCCATGACGGTTAACGGCGCACAACAGTTAAATGCTGAATTAGAGCGCTTAGAAAAAATTGAACGGCCAAAAATTATTCAGGCTATTGCGGAGGCGCGTGCCCATGGTGATTTAAAAGAAAATGCCGAATATCACGCTGCAAAAGAACAACAGGGGTTAACTGAAGCGCGTATTCGCGATATAAAACACAAGCTATCGCATGCGCAAGTGATTGACGCTACCAAAATAACCAACAATGGGCAGGTGATTTTTGGCGCCACGGTCACATTAATCAATTTAGACACCGAAGAGCAACAGGTGTATATCATCGTCGGTGAAGATGAGGCTAATTTAAAAGAACGTAAGATTTCTGTTTCTTCCCCGGTGGCCAGTGCATTAGTCGGAAAACAACTAAACAACGAGGTTGAGGTAAAAACGCCGTCTGGAACAGTAGTTTATGAAATTATAGCGGTTGAATATATTTAAAAATATATGTCGTCATACCTCGTACAATGGTTTCCAGAACATCATACTCTTCAAACCATCACACCGATGCAGCAGTGGACGCATATTTCCCTGGCAATTCTCACCTTCAGCGTCATCTGTCTTGCAGCATTGCAGGCTATTTTGCTCCACATGCAAGATCGTTTATTACGCCATTATCAGCACGGCCACTCGATTATAAATAAACTACCCGCTGTAGAAATCATGGAGCGTTGGTTATTCCACACCATTACGCTAGGATTAATCCTCCTAACTATTACCTTTATAACAAGCGCCTATTTTTTTACCAATCTATTTGAGCCGCCACTCTTAAAAAAAACCATACTGGTATTAATTACTTGGAGTATTTTTGCTATCCTATTGGTAGGACGCTATGTCGGTGGTTGGCGTGGACGTAAGGCAGTCTATTATACATTAACGGGTTTTTTTCTGTTGATCGTTATTGTGTTTCCATTGAGTATCTAGGAACTTAAAAAGTGCACTTAACATCCATATTAATTACAGTATTAGTGTTTCTCATGCTAGCTTCCGGCTTCTTCTCGGCATCAGAAACCAGCATGATGGCCATCAACCGCTATCGACTGCGGCATCTAGCCAAGAAAAACAATCGCGCTGCCTTACGCACCCAGCGTTTATTAGAGCGCCCCGATCGTTTGCTAAGCGTAATTCTGATTGGCAACACCTTTACCAACATCCTCGCTTCGTCCGTTGCTACATTAATAGCACTTCATTTGTATGGTGAGGTGGCTGTCTTGCCTGTCACATTATTGTTGGCGCTGTTCATCTTAATTTTTTTAGAAATCGTGCCTAAAACTTTCGCTGTATTTCATCCCGAACGTCTAGCCCTACCCGCGTCAGGAATTCTCACCGTACTGTTAAAACTATTCTATCCCCTCGTGTGGTGCGCCAATACTATTTCTAATGGATTCCTACGTCTATTCAACGTTCGTATTGAGAAGAAGGGCACCGACCAACTAACCAGCGAAGAAGTGCGCACGCTAGTACATGAAACCACCGGACAATTATCCATAGGATATCGCCACATGATGTTAGGTGTGTTAGATTTAGGCGGTATGACAGTCAGCGATATCAAGGTGCCAAGAAACGATATCGTCGGTATTGATTTAGATGAAGATTGGCAATCTATTTTAAATCAATTGGCTAATGCCCAACACACACGATTACCCGTTTACATGGATAGCATTGACCAAGTGCAAGGTATTTTGCATTTACGCAAGGCGCTAAACCTTGCTGCAACTGGGCAGCTAACGCGTGAAAATCTACAAAATTATATCGAAGAAGCTTACTTCATTCCTGAAGCGACACCACTCAATATACAGTTACTTAACTTCCGCAAGGAAAAACGCCGTATTGGCTTGATTGTCGATGAATACGGCGATATTCAAGGCTTGGTGACACTCGAAGATATATTAGAAGAAATCGTTGGCGAATTCACCACTAACTTAACACCTTCCTACAAAAATATTCGACGTCAAAAAGATGGCAGCTATCTCATTAACGGGGGGGTTAGTATACGTGAATTAAATCGCCACCTACATTGGGAACTACCCACAGGTGGTCCTAATACATTAAATGGCTTGATTGTTGAATATTTAGAAACTATCCCTAATTCCAGTGTTTGTGTGCGTTTGGCAGGACATCCGATGGAAATTGTTGAAGTAGAAGATAATGCCATAAAAACCGTACGAGTATTAGCGCACTCGAAGGAAACCCATGAATAACTATTGGGCATTTGTTGGGTGCAATACCTCACGTGAAAGTGGCGGCAAGGGTATTTACACACTGCATTTTAATAGCGAAGACGGCTCCTTCACGCCGTGTGCTGTATTTGAAGACATTGCTGACCCCACATTTCTTAGACTAACCCGAAATGGACAATACCTGTATGCAGTCATTGAAACGGATGATTTTGCAGATAATGGTGGTGGCGTAGCCGCATTTAGAGTAAACCAGCGCACGGGAACACTCACCCGCATCAATCAGCAAGCAACCGGTGGCGCAAGCCCCTGTCACTTGACGCTCGATCGAACTGAAACATGCCTCGTCGCCAGCAATTACACTGGCGGCAGCGTTGCCGTTTTCCTGCTCAACTTTGATGGCAGTATCGGTGAACGTCAGCAATTGCTTAAATACCAAGGTAGTAGTGCACACCCCACACGCCAGCTACAACCCCATGCTCACTCGGCTATTATTTCGCCCGACAACGATTATGTATTTGTACAAGACTTGGGAACCGATCATATTTATCAATATCGTCTCGATACAAAGCACACGCAACTAAACACGCGTAGTTCTGTTACTATCAACCTGCACGCTGGCGCAGGACCACGTCATTTAATTTTTCATCCCAGCCAACCTTTCGCTTATTTGATGAATGAAATAAACAGCAGTGTTGTGGTATTTGATTATCAACCACAACCAGGGAGCGTCAATTGTCTATTACCCAAACAAACCATCAGTAGCTTGCCGAATGACTTGCCTAATGATTCTAGAAGCGAAAACACCGCGGCAGATATTCACATCACTAACAATGGACATTTTTTATATGCCAGTAACCGGGGCCATGACAGCCTGGCCATTTTTAGTATTCATCCTACAACCGGGAAACTTACGTTACTAAGGCATCAATCAACGCTGGGTGAACATCCACGTAATTTTGTGCTAACTCAAGATAACCGGTTTTTACTTTGCACTAATCGCGATAGCGACGATGTGGTTAGTTTTCATCTCAATGTTAACACGGGAGAATTAGTAGCCACCGGGCATAAGATTAACGTGCCAAAACCGACGTGTATTCAACTCTCTGTTAGATCTTAAATGTAGGGGCGGCTCGTGAGCCGCCCGTGAGCTTTTGCGGGCGGTTTTTGACCCGCCCCTACGAAATATTAAAGAGGTTTATTCATGACACTCAAATTACTCGCCATCGGCGGTCTTGGAAACATGTTGGGGCCATCGGCCACACATCTGCAAGACCCCAACATCGCTCAGTATTTGCGCGTATTAGATCGCGGCAATGCCGGTGAAAAAAAAGATAAATTACGTGCTGCATGGCGGCAGCATGGCGCCACACTTGTCGGTACGTTGCCGGAGTTAATCGGTAATGGAGATTTTGACGGTATCGTCATCTGTGTTGGTAAAAATGGCGATGACTATAAAATAATGACACAGTTATTACCATTATTAAGCGCCCAGACACCCAGGCACCCTTATTTTATTTTACATCTCTCCACCGTTAGCGCTAATTTCGTCACAACAACCTATGATTACTGTGCCAAACACCGGGTTCACTATGCCAATTATCCCCTAACCGGCGGTGTAAGGGGCGCAGAAGCAGGTACAATGTTAATCCTGTGCAGTGGTGATGCGTCGCTCTACACACGGGTAGAGCCAATGCTAAAAAAAATCGGCACCCCCAACTATTTTGGCGCTGCGGTTGATCTTGGCGCTGCCGTAAAACTAATCGGTCATATCTTGGTGTTTCACGGCTTGCTGGGTATGTCATTAGCCGTTGCGCTGCACAAAAGTGTATTTAATTTCCCTAGGATTTCGCCTGAACAAGTGGCTTTTTTTGATTTTTTAAATCAAGGGGCAGGGGGCACCAGGCAATGGGATTTCTCCATTCGCCCTGGCGTTCTTGATGGTCAATGGAATCGCGGATTCTTAATACAGCACGCTGTCATTGATATTATCTACACTGCACGTTTAATGTATGAAAAACAACTACCGATTACATTAATATTGCCGTTATTTGAAGTAACCTTATTATTTATCTACCTGTTGCAACATGCCAGCGAAACGGATTTAACTACCCAAGCCATTACACGCTTAATTGCAACAACGCCACGACATATACTAGATGACTATATAAAACAATATCTCTCATTTGATTTCGACACCTGTATGAAAAATTGTATTAACAACCTGCCAGAGCATTTACAAAAAAGTTTAATGTTAGATGTAAGCTATGCTGCAACATGAACTTGCTTTATCACACCAGCAGCGACAACAAGGCTTTACCTTGGTCGAGCTGCTGATTACCATTGCTATCCTAGCCATTCTAGTCATGCTCGCCGCACCTTCCATGCAGCATATGCTGGCAGAAAATCGCAGCATCGCACAAGTAAACACATTAATAGCAGAACTCAATTACGCACGTAGCGAAGCAGTCTCTAGAAATGAGGCGCTAACATTCTGCAAGAGCGTTAATCAGCAAACCTGTGGCGGACAATGGCGTGATGGCAAAATGTTACTCGATGCAAAAAATAACGTCATACGCGTATTTTCCGCCTTACCGACGGGTGATAAATTAGTATGGAACAGCAGTGGCGGACAAGATGACGCCATTGTTTGGACACCCTCGGGCTATACCAGGGGGCAGCGCGGCACATTTTATTATTGCAGCGCACATAAAGACAGCACTTATTCTCGCACCGTGGTGTTGTGGGACACCGGGCGAACGTATACTGCGAAGATGAGTGCAGGGGACTATAGCAAATATTGTTTGTAAAATGACAGGTTCAAGCTTCAAAGCCCCTGGGAACGTGGACAGCTACGATATGTCATCCCGAAATTATACAAACAGCCCAGCGAATCGCCTCTATGGCATATGCACCTAGAGTTGTTTTAGATCGCCGTTGTTATGCGCCTAATAGGCACAAATCGGATTGACATTAGGCGATATTCATCTATACTTATGCCTATGGATATTGATTACGAATATAATGCTGATAAAAACCTCAAACTTAAAGAGGAACGTGGTATTAGCTTTGAGGAAATTATCTATTACATTGAGAATGGTTGTTTGCTGGATGTCATTCAACACCCTAATAAAAGCAAATATGAAAATCAATCATTCTATGTGGTGGATATAGATGGGTATGTACATTTGGTGCCGTTTGTACGAGAAGGCAATAGGGTATTTTTAAAAACCATATTTCCAAGTCGTAAACATACAAAAAAATATTTGGTAAACAAGGGTGATTTATGAAGAAAAAACATTTTGAGATAGAGCAACACGAAAAAGAAATTCTGGAGGACTTTGAAGGGGGTGAGCTAGTTTCTGTTAAAAATTTGAAAGAAGAAATGCACCTAGCTAAACAAGCAGCCAGCAATTTTATGAAAAGAGATAGTCGAATTAATATTCGCGTCTCTGGATCTGATTTAAACATGATTCGTAGGATTGCTGTGCAAGAAGGTCTGCCTTATCAAACCCTATTGGCCAGTGTGATCCACAAGTTTGCAGCAGGCCGCCTAATCGATAAAGCACATACTTAAATGGTGATGTCTGTCTCAAGATAATAATGCCTTGCATGGGTACTCTCGGGCTACACCAAGGGTTAACGTGGCACATCTTCAATTATATTTAACATCATCTACGTCCAATTCTTGCTCAACCTCACTCCATAAACGACCTAGCAATTGTCTAACTGTTTGAATACTAGGATCGAGATCATGGATATTCTCGCCACAAAACAGCGACATTAGGTCTGGATTGTTCTGCGTGGCCGCCTCTTTTCTAATGGCTTGAGTTAGATAGTGGGGGATTGGGTAATCAGGAATCTGTGTATTTTCGTTATTTTCACTCATAAAACGCGTGCATAATCCACGCACCGGCTTGCCAGAATATGCTAATGTAATGGCGGTCGGATTGGTTTGGTTAGCATGTTGTGCTGTTAATAATGCAGATTTATAGCTAACATTGGCTCCGCTTTCTGTCAGAGGTATAAAGGCTGTACCCATCTGCACTGCTGATGCACCATATGCAAGCGCGGATAAAATATGCTCAGCATTCATAATGCCGCCCGCTGCGATGACTGGAATATTCACCTGTGCTGAAATTTCTTTGACTAGTTCAAACGTATTCAGCATACCATTGTCTAAAAAACCACCTCGATGTCCACCGGCTCCCGACCCTTGAGCAACAATGGCATTAATTCCTGAGCGTTCCAATGCCTGCGCTTCTGCTACGGAAGTAGCTGTTCCCATTAAGTAGACATTTTTATTTTTAAATGTTTCAACGTAGTTTGGGGAGAGCATACCAAAGGTAAAACTAATGATTTCAACTTTTTCTGCTAAGACAATCTCAACAATATCTGCCAAATAATCGGGGGGTAGTAGGGGAGGTTGGTCGGGATTTTCTTCGGGAAGTTTAAGTTCTCTTCGGTATTGATTAAGCTTTTCTTGGTAGGCGCTGATTTTGGCTGTATCAATCTCAATTTTCTGTGGTGGAATAAATAAATTTACTACAAATGGTTTGCTAGTCAGCTGCTTAATTGCTCGTATACCGTCTCGAACTTGCTCAGGATTTAAATACCCCGTCGCAAAGGAACCCAGTCCTTGCAAATTAGACACAACAGCCACTAACTCTGGCGTCGTGATCCCGCCAGCCAAATGACAATAAATAAGTTATGCGCCAAATCCGCAATCTCAAATGCGGTGAGTATATGGGTGAGCAGTTACTTCTGTAGATGGCTTTCAAAACCCGCGTAAAAGCAGCGCATACCTAAACCGCATATAATAACCCGCCACAATCGCCATTCCGGCAAAGTTTACAATTTAAGATTAGTTTAAGGTTGCAGAAACAATGTGACAACTTCGGAAAATTTCGGTAGAAAGGTTGGGCCGGTGAGAAAAATGAACGAAAGAACGGCAGCAGTTACATTGACCTGACAGTCGACTGTTACCATTAGCACACGACCCGAACAAATTATCCTAATTTATTCGCATAAAGTCCAGCTTTAATCTCATCTCATCGGCACAAAACGTTGATGAAGAAAAGTGCTCGTTTGTTTACATGTCTGCTTTGCCGCTCTCAAGTCATTATTTGTAGTGACTGTGACAGAGGCAATATTTATTGCGGAACAAACTGTTCACAGCCAGCTCGTGTGCACTCGCTTCGTATGGCGAACCAGCTCTACCAAAAAAGTTTCCGTGGCAAACAAAAACATGCTGAGCGTCAGCGGCGTTATCGTGCGCGTAAAAATAAAAAAGTGACGGATCAGGGTTCCCCTGCACTACCCACCAATGATTTACTACCTCGCGTGCCAAATGAACGCACAACTACTGTTAACGTGTGTAATTTTTGTGGCAAATCGTGCTCATTGTTTATTCGTACCGGATTTTTAACGAATATTCCCATGTTAAGCCGTATTTCCGTTCATCTTGGGCGATACAAACCAAAATAAATTTATGAGGAGAATTGTTTTATGGCTATATCAGCCGAGTTAGAAGCAAAAATCATGCGTTACTATCACGTAGAAAAATGGCGAATAGGAACGATGGCGCGTCAATTAAACATACACCACAGCGTGGTGAAAAGGGTATTGTCTCAAGCAGGAATTTCTCAAGCAAATTTTATAAAACGAAAATCGCTTATAACAGATTACCTGCCATTTGTCCTTGAGACACTTGAAAAATATCCAACGTTAACGGCAAGTCGTTTATACGACATGGTTTGTCAGCGTGGTTATAGTGGTGGGGTTGATCATTTTCGGCATTTAATTTCTCTCTATAGACCACGCCGTATAGCAGAAGCATATTTACGCCTTAGAACATTGTCTGGCGAACAAGCTCAGGTTGATTGGGGACATTTTGGTTATGTCGACATTGGCAAGGCAAGGCGACCATTAATGGCTTTTGTGATGGTGCTCAGTTTTTCAAGAAAAATATTTTTACGTTTTTATTTAGATCAGCGAATGGCTAATTTTCTTCGTGGACATGAGGCGGCATTTACTGAATGGAACGGTGTCCCGCGCGTTTTATTGTACGATAACCTAAAAAGTGCAGTGCTTGAGCGTCAAGGAGATGCCATTCGTTTCCACCCCATCTTATTAGAATTTTCTGCTCATTATTGCTTTGAACCACGCCCTGTTGCTGTTGCACGCGGCAATGAAAAAGGACGAGTGGAACGAGCAATCCGTTATGTCCGTGACAATTTTTTCCCCGCGCGAGAATGGAAAACAATAGAAGAACTGAACCATCAAGCGACAGAGTGGTGTCATGGTGTGGCGGCGAATAGACCGTGTCCTGAACATCCTGCCTTATCGGTTCGTGATGTTTTTTTAGAGGAACAACCAACATTATTTAGACTGCCTGATAACCCTTACCAAACGAATGAAAGACAGGAGGTTAAGGTAGGGAAAACCCCTTATGTACGTTTTGATTTAAATGATTATTCGGTACCGTATACTCATGTTCGTCGTGTGCTGACCGTGTCCGCCACACCCACTCAGGTTTTTATTTTAGAGGGTGCTCATATTATTGCAGAACACGAACGGAGTTACGACAAAGGCTGTCAAATTGAACAAGAAATTCATATCCAAGAATTGGTTGCGATGAAGAAACATGCTCGCCAACACCGAGGGCAAAATCGATTAACACATGCTGTTCCGTCGAGCGTTACACTACTGACTCAGGCAGCAGAACGCGGCTATTCGTTAGCATCCATCACCTCACAACTGTTGCAGTTACTGGATAGCTACGGCCGCGCCGAATTGGAGATGGCTATCCAGGAAGCATTATTGCGCAACGTACCCCATCCAAACGCAGTCCGATTAAGCTTAGACAAACGTCGCCATGAGCTTCAACAACTTCCCCCTTTATCGATTGATTTGCCTGACGACAAGCGTGTACGTGAGCTTTTTGTGCGCCCTCATAAGCTGAATGAATATGACCAACTACAATCCTTTATAGAGAAAGCATTTGATGAAAAATGATACGTTATTTCAAAGAGCAAACACATTAAAACTTTACGGAATCACGTCCCACTGGGAAGAAGTGGGTGAGACAAATTGGATAGAAAATTTAATTTCCTGGGAAGAGGCTGAGCGATCACACCGCAGTCTTGAGCGTCGACTCGGCAGTGCACGCATCGGACATTTTAAATCATTAGCTGATTTTGATTGGGGTTGGCCAAGAAGTTAGATCGAGCCGCAGTCAATGAGTTGATGCAACTGGAGTTTATCAAAGAATCAACCAATGTTATTTTTTGCGGCCCAAACGGCGTTGGAAAATCCACCATTGCTAGCAACATTGCCTATGAGGCAGTCATTGGCGGGTTTACTGTATTATTCACAACTGCAGGTCACATGCTAAATGAACTGGCGTCCCAGGATGGAGCGAGCGCATTGCGTAGGAAGATAAAACACTATGTACAGCCACAACTATTGATTATTGATGAGGTTGGCTACTTATCTTACTCAAACCGCCACGCCGATTTGTTATTTGAAATTATCTCGGGTCGATATCAAGAAAAATCCACACTGATCACTACCAACAAACCTTTCGCAGAGTGGGGAGAGATATTCCCAAATGCTTCTTGCGTCGTTTCACTGATTGACAGGTTGGTACACCACTCTGAAATAATCAGCATAGAGGCAGAGTCATTTCGACTTAAAGAGGCAAAAGAAAAAAGTGTAAAGCGGAAAGAAATCCGCGCTAAACGCATACCTAAATCTAACTCTGCTGGAGGTAAATAAAAACAATGAACATCAACCTCGATGATATGTTACCTGATGGTGTTTCTGATGAGGTTGCGTATTGTTTGGTCGAATTTTTTTCGAGCCTCGCTTTAGCAATTGAATCTCATTATTTTTCCCAAGCACGGCGACACATGAATGCAATCACGCCACCCACGATTTCAAACTCTGCTCTGGACGAAGTTGATGAGGAAAACCATTTTTAAACATGACTAAGCCAGAGAAGAGCGTCAGCTCTTCTCTAGCTTATTGCTATTCATCCTTAACAATATTTTAAGAGAACCGCAGGCGCAGCAGCGAATATTTCTTTAGCCAGGGGGAACTACGTTTTAATTGTTCGCCATTTATACGCGGATTTGCTCCGCCGTC
>CAVZRN010000020.1:0-109137 GCA_963777715.1 uncultured Gammaproteobacteria bacterium | reverse complement strand
CCGTAGTCTCACCATCCACTGCGATAATGCGCGCATGCGCTGGAACCTGAGCCACCGCTGCAATCGACTGTGGTAATACCTCGCCGATTATCGGCGTGATGCGTTCAATACCTAATAGAAATACCAAGGTAAATGCTACTAAGCCCAATAACCAATTAAACGCAGGGCCTGCAAATAAAATCGCTAAGCGTACCCAGATTGGCTTAGTGTCAAATGCGCGTTGTTTATCAGCGTCAGGAATGGGCCCTTCACGGCTATCCAATAATCGAACATAACCGCCCAGGGGCAATAGTGAAATAAAGTATTGAGTGCCATCGCGACCAACATGGCGCCATAATGGCTTACCAAAACCGAATGAGAAACACAGCGTTTTTACGCCTAAACGCCTGGCCACCCAGAAATGCCCCAGTTCATGCAGTGTCACCAGGATAAGCAACGTGACGAAGAATATCGCAATGTAAAGAATGGTCTGTAGCATAGTAAACTCTTAAAAAGATTTAACGCAAGGCGCGGGAATCTGCTAAAATCACGCCTTTCACCCATTACACTTTATGAGCCGACGACGTCCTAAATTTATTACCCCCACCCCCTTCCAAGCTGCTATCACTGGCCTAAGCCACGAAGGCCGCGGCATTGCAAACGTCGATGGTAAAATAAAGTTTTTACGTGGCGGCCTGCCCGATGAAACAGTCATCGCCATCGATCTACATCGACATAAGTCTTATGACGAAGGCCAAGTAACACAAGTATTACACGCCTCACCCGATCGTGTCACCCCACCCTGTCCCTATACCGACCGGTGCGGTGGCTGTTCATTACAACACCTGCGTCCAGACGCACAAATTCTATTTAAGCAAGGCGTTTTATTAGAACATCTGGCGCACATCGCCGCCATACAACCCGAGGTTATTTTACCACCCATTGAAAGTCCTGCGCTGGGTTATCGTCACAAAGCCAGGCTCGGCGCAAAATACGTCGCAGCAAAACAACGTGTATTAGTTGGTTTTCGCGAAATTAACGGCCGCTATTTAGCAGATATTGACCATTGCGTGGTATTGCATCCCGCCATTGGTATGAAACTAACGCAGTTACGTGACTTATTACACAGTCTCGATGCCTACAATACTATTCCACAAATGGAAGTGGCCGTCGGAGAAGACGCCACTGCCCTGATTTTCCGCCACCTAAATCCACTCACTGCCAATGATATAGAAAAACTACAGAATTTTGGTCAGCAAGAAAATATCCAGGTTTATTTACAACCCGGCGGATTAGACAGCATTCACAAACTGTATCCCAGCGAGGGCGATGCATTATTGAGCTATTCCCTGCCGGAACAACAATTAACCTTGCGTTTCATCCCAGCAACTTTACGCAAATTAATCCCGCCATCAACCAACAAATGGTGACGCGAGCATTGCAGTTACTCGACCCACAACCACATGAAGAGTTACTGGATTTATTTTGCGGGTTAGGTAATTTTACCCTGCCACTGGCGCAATATTGCGCCAAGGTTACGGGTGTCGAAGGTGAAGCTGGCCTGGTAGAACGCGCGCAACAAAATGCCCTATTGAATCGGTTGGAGAATACCACCTTTTATACGGCAAATCTTGCAGCTGATTTTTCTGGCGCTGTCTTTGCCAGAGGTAAATATGACAAAATCTTGCTCGACCCACCTCGCACCGGCGCCTGGGAAGCAGTTAAAATTATTCCATCCCTACAACCGCGTGCTATTTTGTATATATCGTGCAACCCCGCCACCCTGGCGCGTGACGCCAGGGAACTGGCAGCCAATGGTTATCGCCTAACCCATGCCGGAGTGATGGATATGTTTCCACATACGAGTCATGTAGAATCAATGGCATTGTTTAAACTTGAATTGTAACTATATGCTCAGAACTAAACCCAGCCTAACGTTAGACCTCGATCACAGCGTCAACCTTGAAGATTGGTTGCAGCAACTCTTCATCCGCTATCCGGAAACAAAGAACCCGCTACTGCGCCCCACCCTGGCGTTGGCGCAACTCACTGGCAGCAATCATGCCACACCCACCGGACAATCGTGTCTGCAACAAGGCATGCACATGGTGGAAATTCTATCTGAATTGCACGTCGATCAAGAAACCCTGGCGGCTGCGATGTTGTATCACTGCGCACGCTATGCAGATTTAAGCTTAGAAGATATCCCCGACCACATTAATGCTAACGTCGCCAAATTAATTACCGGCGTAAAAAAAATGGATGCGTTGCAATCACTGTCGGAACAGGGTGGGCGCGCAGCGTCACAGGCATCGATTGATAATGTACGTAAAATGCTGCTGGCGATGGTAGACGATGTGCGTATTGTGTTTATTAAGTTGGCGGAACGCCTGACGATTTTACGCCACATGCGTGTATTACCAGAAGCAGAAAAACATCACGAAGCGAAGATAACGCAAGATATTTACGCACCACTGGCCAATCGCCTGGGCATTGGTCATTTGAAATGGGAGCTGGAGGATTTGTCCTTTCGCTATCTTGAGCCAGACACCTATAGCGCCATTGCTACCGCGCTGAAAAGCACACGTGGCGAACGCGAAGTGTATGTGAAAAATTTAATTCAACACTTACAACAGGAAGTGCACAAGCTTGGCATTGCGCAAACCGAAGTCAGTGGCCGAGTTAAACATATTTATAGTATCTATCGTAAGATGCAGCGCAAAAAAGTAGGCTTAGAAGAAATCTACGACGCCCTGGCATTTCGCATCCTTGTATCTGGTATTGCAGACTGCTACGCGGTACTCGGACATGTGCATAGCTTATGGCAACCCATTAGTAAAGAATTTGACGACTACATCAATAAACCCAAACCCAATGGCTATCGCTCGATTCACACTGCCGTGATTGGCCCTGAACAACGTGCGGTAGAAATTCAAATCCGCACCTTCGACATGCACCAGGAATCTGAACTGGGCGTTGCTGCACACTGGGTCTATAAAGAAGGTCGCCCGGTACAGACTGGTTACGAAGCGAAAATTGCCTGGTTGCGTCAATTGATGGATTGGCAACAAGAAGTCACACAAACAGACAAACCAGCGCAACAAGCCTATGCCAATATCTTTGATGATCGTGTGTATGTATTTACTCCGCAAGGCGATGTCATGGAATTACCACAAGGCGCAACACCACTGGATTTCGCCTATTATATTCATACTAATCTAGGTCATCGCTGCCGTGGCGCGAAGATCAATAGTCAAATCGTACCACTCACCTACGCATTAAAAACCGGCGAATGCGTAGAAATTCTCACAACCAAGGAAGGTCATCCCAGTCGCGACTGGTTATCACCCGTGCTTGGCTATTTAAAAACCTCGCGCGCCAAGGCTAAAGTGTTGCATTGGTTTCGCGTGCAAAACGCCGATGAAAATCTAGCGCAAGGCCAAACACAAGTTGAAAAAGAATTGCGCCGTATTGGTTTACGCGAAATTAACTACGAACAATTGGCTAAGAAAATGCACATAGCCAGCTCCGCAGATATGTTCATGTCGGTGGGTCGTGGCGATACCAGCATGACAGCCGTCATTAATGCTGCGCAAAGCCTACAAGAACCTGCTGTACTAACAGAAATACCTGTGACGCCAACAACGTCACATAAATCCACTGCTGCTGCAACGGACATTGAAATTCTTGGAGTCGGTAACTTGCTAACGCACATGGCGCCGTGCTGCAAACCCATCCCCGGCGATGCTGTGATCGGCTACATCACCCAGCGTAATGGCGTTTCCATTCACCGCCAGGACTGCGCCAATCTATTACACAGCGCCGACCAACACCAAGAACGCTTATTGCAAGTTAATTGGGGACAAAAAACCGAGCAGCAATATAAGGTGGATTTAGCCATCGATGCCTATGATCGTCCCGGATTAATTCGCGACGTCACGCAAGTATTGGTAGCGGAAAATATTTCCATCCTGGGTTTGAATTGCGTCACCGACAAGGGCCAGCACACCGCACATATTAACTTGAGCATTGAAGTACATAGCTTACATCCGCTAAGCCGCATCCTAGCCCGCATTCAGCAATTGCCCAACGTGACCGAGGCGCGGAGGGTGTAGCTACTTGAATATATACTCCTCACGCCGCGGGAGGAGTATAGTCGTAGTAATTGACTACTTTGACAATCAGTCGCCTTTCTGTTATTGTGTACACAATGGTACACAATAATAAGAGAGCTTTATGACTACCGAGGTGTTAAAAATAGGCATACGCGAATTCCGTGAGCACTTGCCACACTATTTATTGTCTTCGTCACCTGTTGCCATCACGCGACACGGCGAAACCATGGGTTTTTATATCCCTGCCCGTCACCATCCTGAGCAAGCAGAATTGAATGCATTAAAGCACGCGGCCTTAGAATTCGAGAAATTGCTTGCTGCTCACAAGCTCACTGAAGATGAGCTAATGTCAGAATTTAGAGCTTTACGAAGGAGGAAAAAGCGTTAATGACCTCATTATCTATGTTAGTTTTAGATGCTAACATTCTCATTCGCGCCGTGTTAGGCAATAAAATCAGACAATTACTAATGACGTTTGGTGAGTCGGTGGAGTTTTTTATTCCTGATGTCTGTGTAGAAGATGCTGAAAAGTATTTACCTATTCTTTTTGAAAAACGTAATCTGCCCTATGATTCTGCACTCGCAGTATTGACTAGTCTCCAACCCTTGCTGCAAATAGTTGATAAAAACCTTTACCAAGAACATGCAATAGAGGCGCAACAAAGAATGAAGAATCGTGACTTCCATGATTGGCCGGTGGTTGCAACAGCATTGACACTGGCCTGCCCTATCTGGACAGAAGATCAGGATTTTTTCGGATCGGGATTACCCATATGGACAACAGACCGTATTCATCTCTTCTTCAATCACTATAAGAAGACTAACGATCTTGTAACTCCGGTTTAATTCATCGCCATAATCCGTTACAATAGTCTAGGCATATTTCTTCCAGGCAGCTGCAAAATGACACTCGATCCCGTTATTCTCTCCCGCATCCAATTTGCTTTTACCTTATCGTTCCATATTCTATTTCCAACCTTTACCATCGGCCTGGCCGCCTATCTCACGGTGTGGGAAATCGCCTGGCTGAAAACGCGCAAAGAAATCTATTTTCAACTATGCCAATTCTGGACCAAGATTTTTGCACTGGCATTTGGTATGGGGGTGGTATCTGGCATCGTACTGTCCTACGAGTTTGGTACTAACTTCAGCAAATTCTCTACCCTTACCGGTAATGTGCTGGGGCCGTTAATGAGTTATGAAGTACTATCGGCATTCTTTTTAGAAGCAGGCTTTCTTGGCATTATGTTGTTTGGCTGGAAGCGCGTATCGCCGCGCGTGCATTTATTTGCCACCCTGATGGTGGCAATAGGAACCCTGTTTTCAGCATTTTGGATTTTATCCGCCAATTCATGGATGCAAACACCGGCGGGTTATCATCTCGAAAATGGCATTTTTTACGTTGATAATTGGTGGCATGTCATTTTCAATCCCTCCTTTCCCTACCGTCTTATGCATATGGTAACGGCGGCATTTCTCGCCAGCAGCTTTATGATCGGTGGAATTGCCGCCTGGTATTTATTAAAGCAACGCCACCTCGAACTGGCGCGCACTACATTCTCCATCACCATGGCCGCAGTGCTGATACTCGCACCCCTGCAATTATTGCTCGGCGACATGCACGGCTTAAATACACTCACGCATCAGCCGCTAAAAATTTCCGCCATGGAGGGTCGCTGGGAGACCATGCGCGGCGCGCCACTCACCTTGTTCGCCATACCCGATATGAAAACGGCAACCAACCACTATGCCATCGACATACCCAAACTTGGCAGTATTATTTTAACGCATGAATTAAACGGCGAAATCCAGGGATTAAATACCGTCGCGCCCCAAGATCGTCCCTATGTACCCATCGTGTTCTATTCATTCCGCATTATGGTCGGCATTGGTATGCTGTTTATTTTTACCGCATTTGCCGCACAGTATTTACGTATGCGCAAAAAATTATATACCACCACCTGGTTTTTACGTTGGTGTTGCGCCATTACTCCGCTGGGATTTATCGCCGTCATCACTGGCTGGTTTACCACCGAAACGGGTCGTCAACCGTGGATTGTTTATGGCTTGTTGCGCACCAGGGATGCTGCATCACTGTTACCCGCAAGCTCGGTATTTATTAGTCTCACTGCGTTCCTTGTTCTCTATTGCTTAATGTTGGGTGCATTTATTTTCTATTTAGTGCGCCTGGTTAAAAAAGGGCCAGCATCGACTACTACTGAGAACACACCTGATGGTTTAACTGCCTGGATGGAAAAAACGCCATGATTGATTTACCGATTATTTTGGCAGGTATTATTGGTTTTGGCATTATCATGTACGTGATACTCGACGGCTTTGATCTAGGCATCGGTATCTTGTTTTTCTGGGTTAAAAGCCCCCGTGATAAAGATATTATGATGAACAGTATCGCACCACTGTGGGACGGCAACGAAACTTGGCTGGTGCTCGGCGGCGCAGCATTATTTGCTGCATTTCCCAAGGCATACGGTCTTATTTTATCCGCACTATATTTACCATTAATTTTCTTCCTGCTTGGCTTGATCCTGCGCGGCATTGCGTTTGAATTTCGTTTCAAGGCCACGCGTCACCAATATCTGTGGGATTATTCATTTGCCATCGGCGCCTTGCTGGCTACGTTTATGCAAGGCATCGTGCTGGGACATTTTGTCGAGGGGTTTCCGATTGTGAACGGCGAATATGTCGGCAGCGCCTATTCCTGGTTGACGCCATTTAGCATCATGACCGGCATCGCCCTGGTAGGTGGTTACGCCTTGCTGGGCGCAACCTGGTTGATTATGAAAACCAGCGGCGAATTACAAGCCTGGTGTCGCAAGATTGCACTGCGTCTGATGTTTGTGTTGTTGTTCTTCATTGCCCTGGTCAGCCTTTGGACACCACTGCAACAATCAGCCATTGCTGAGCGTTGGTTTTCTTATCCGAATATCGTGTATTTCATTCCAGTGCCATTTCATACTGCCTTATTAACCATCGCGTTGTTTTGGAGCTTACGCACAAAACGTGAGATCCTGCCATTCGTATGCAGCATCGGATTATTTATTCTTGCTTACTCTGGCCTGGCGATCAGTTTGTGGCCATATATCGTACCGCGCGCCATCACCATCTGGGATGCCGCCTCGCCACCCATATCACAACTATTTATCCTAACCGGAATCTTGTTATTGCTGCCGGTTATTCTTACCTATACCTTGCACGCGTATTGGGTATTTCGTGGTAAAGCTCAAGCAGGGCATGATTATTACAACAGCGAATAAATTGCTCTAATGCGCACGAGCTTCTGCCTGAATAAATACTTTAATATGCAATAACTTCTGTTTCTTTTTAGCCTGCCAAAGATCATATTGCTGTTGCAGATTTAACCAGCTTTCAGGAGTAGTCGAGAAAGCTTTCCCCAAGCGTATAGCCATCACCGGGCTAATTCCATACCGTTTACTTAACAACTCAGATAATGTTTTTCGCGTAACGCCAATTCCTTCCGCAACTGCTGTAACTGTTAAGTGCAGCGGTTTTATATAGAGTTCTCTGAGCACCTCACCTGGATGAGGAGGATTATACATTCCCATAATTAACACCTCGTCTAAAATTAATGATAGTCCATGTAATCTACATCATAAGCATTTTCTTGCTCAAACTTAAATACCACACGCCAATTACCACTCACAGATACTGACCATACTCCCTTCATATTACCTTTAAGTGGATGCAAATTTGATCCGGGGAAATCCATGTCCTTTACAGATATACTGGTATTTAGCTTTGCCAAAATCAAGCGTAATCGTTTGGCATGGCTCACTCGGATTTTAGCTAGCCTTCCTTCCTCAAAGAAGGCTTGTAGCCCTTTATGTTTAAAGTTCCTTATCATAGATAAAGTGTAACCTATCCCGTATCACTAATCAAATTGAAGTAAGATTCCTTTGAGTTTTGTTGGACGATACCCTATTATTACGAATACGCTATCGATCAAATAAAGGTAATATTATGCATATCGCCACCATTTCTTCAAAATTTCAGATATCTATTCCTAAAAAGATCAGAGAAGAGCTACATATCAAATCAGGACAGCAGTTTATTTTCATAGCCAGGGGTAATTGTCTGGAACTTGTGCCTAAACGGAACATCAAAGATTTAAGAGGAAGCCTCACAGGTGCTAATACAGACAATATCCGCGACCGGGTTGTATATTTTTCTGTTTAAGCTGATTTTTTCTAACGCCGGTAATTTGTGCAGTTAATGCAATCGCCTGCTTTAACGACACTTCCTTGCTCAATATATCTAATACTCGTAGCGCTTCTGGTGATATTTCTGTCTTATCCTGTTGCAAGCATACACCATGCACCAACACTACAAACTCTCCGCGCTGATGGTTTGTATCTTGTTGCAACCAATCGTAGGCTTGTTGTGCAGTACCACGAAATAAGGTTTCAAACGTCTTGGTTAATTCCCTTGCTAACGCCACTTCTCGCTCCACTCCCATCACCGCAATAATCTCGTCTAAACAGTTTAAAATACGATGTGGCGCTTCATAAAAAATTAACGTGCGTGGATCGCCGCTGAGTTGTTGTAGTGTGCGCTTGCGCTCAAGAGGTTTAGTCGGTAAAAATCCGTGAAAGATAAAATTCTCAGCTGGCAATCCGGATGCGCACAAGGCGGTAATCGCTGCGCAAGCCCCCGGAATGGGTACAATGCGAATCCCTGCTGCTTGTACCGCTTGCACTAATAAATAGCCTGGGTCACTGATTAATGGCGTTCCAGCATCGCTGATCAGGGCAATCGATTCTCCGCGCATAAGTCGCTCGATTAATAGCGGCGAACGTTTGGCCTGGTTAAATTCGTGCAATGAAATTAGTGGCGTGTTAATGTCATAATGTTGCAATAATAATTTACTGTGGCGTGTATCTTCCGCGGCGATTAAATCGACTTCACGCAATATACGCAAGGCGCGCAGGGTAATATCTTCCCTGTTGCCGATAGGGGTGGCGACTATGTAAAGTATGCCTGGTATGTTTTTTGCATGAAGCATTGCTACATTATTCCGGCGTTAACCAATCCAATTGAGAATTACCCTTGGCCGATTGATCGAGTATATTACATAACCAGGGTAGCACTGGCGTAATCTGTGCTTGCCACTGCCACGGTGGATTTACCACAATCATACCACATGCGCTCAGGCCAGTGGTTGCCAGATGCGATAAACGCAATTCGCAATATAACACTTTTCGTATGCCAGTAGCCTGCAGCTGCTGATAAAATTGTTTGACTGCATGATCGTGTTTAATCGGATACCAGATGGCGTAAATTCCACCTGGCCAGTGTTTATTGGCAAGCTGTATGTATTTGATGATCTGATCCCACTCATCGGTTTTTTCAAATGGTGGATCAATTAACACCACACCACGCTGTTGTTTCGGCGGCAAGAATGCTTTTAATGCGTGGTAGCCATCCATATGGTGCACAGCAACTTGTCGATCGCTCTTAAATGCTTGTTTTAATTGCGCGGCGTCTTCTGGGTGTAGTTCCGTCAAAATCATGCGATCTTGTGAGCGTAATAGCGCCCTTACCAGCTGGGGCGAACCAGGATAGAAATGTAAGGCGTCAAATCCTCGCGCATGATTGTATTGTTGTATCATGCGCAAATAATCGGCAACTATGGGTGGTAATGATTGTTGGGGTAATGACCATAGCCTGGCGATGCCGCTGGTATATTCTCGCGTGGTTTGTGCAGCCTCGCTGGATAAATCATAATCGCCAATACCTGCATGTGTATCCAGATAACAGAATGGCGTGTCCTTGCGTTGCAGGCAGCGCACCAGCATCAGCAATACTATGTGCTTGAACACTTCGGTGAAATTTCCTGCGTGGTAGATATGGCGGTAGTTCATATTTTTATTAAATAATAACCCACCTGGCCTGCTGCTTTTTGTTTGATGATTGACCACTGTGACGGCAATGACAATACTAAATCACGTTCAGCCTCGATATAAATTAAGGCATTGTCTGCTAAACACTGTGAATCTTGCAGCCACTGGCAACACACGGCTAAATAATTTTGATGAAACGGGGGATCTAAAAATACCAGATCGAAGCGATATTGCCGAATGGGAAGCTGTGCGCCAGGTACTGTGGCGCAGTAATATTCTAACTCATTTGTTACACCCAGGCGTTGTGCAGTATCACGTAGGTATAGCATCACCTGGGGCGATTGATCGATCATCACCACAGATCGGGCGCCACGCGATAGCGCTTCAAAACCCAATGCGCCGCTACCCGCAAATAAGTCCAGGCAATGTGCGCCGACAATATGCGGAGCTAACCAATTAAATAAAGTTTCACGCACCCGATCCGGCGTCGGACGTAATTCAGGCAGATCCGGGAAATGTAATTTGCGACCGCGCCATTTACCGCCGATGATGCGTAGTTGATTTTTATGCGTTGACATCATTTAACTACTCACAGCTTTAGTTGCAAACGGTCATAATACAAAAGCCGTCATCCCGGAACCCGACCGAGGGCAGAAAAATAAATTCCTGGCTCCCGGATATTAAGTGCTACTAGGGCTCGCACGCTCGCCAAGTAGCACTAAATTCCGGGACGACAGAGTCGTTTTTCGCACCAAACTCGACTAAAATCTGACCGTTTGTGCCAGTCTTTGTTGGGTAGTGAATAGTTATATTATTTGCCCCACCATCACCGTCACTAATTCATCTGGCTGTATATAGTGCTGAAATGCGGCGCGAATGGAGTCAATGCTTACTGCATTCACTTGCTCGCGATAAGTATCCAGATAATTTAATGGTCGATCGTATAGTGCAATCTTGATCAATTGCATGAGAACGTCTCCATTACTGGCTAATTCTAGTGGAAAACTACCCACGAGATTTTGTTGTGCGGCACGTAATTCTGCCGCGGTTGGCCCGGTACGCACAAAATCCGCCAGGATGTCGCGCGTCATGCTAATTGCGCGCTGCGTTTCTTCATTGCGCGTCTGCAAACTAATCGAAAATGGCCCCCTGGCAGACAGCGGCAAGAAGGCGCTGTGAATGCCATACACCAAGCCGTGTTGTTCACGCACCTCGTCAAATAAACGCGACACCATACCACCGCTGCCCAAGGTATAGTTACCCACCATTAAGGGAAAGTATTGATCATCTTGCGGGGTAATAGCGATCTGTCCCAAATAAATGCTGGTTTGCTGTGACGGAAATTCGATTGCCTTGTGTGAAGCCGCTACTGGTTTAGCCACTGGCAATGCAGCAACTGCTACGCCAGCCGGTAAATCCTTCGTCACTTGTTCGGCGATTTGTTCGGCATGTTGCTGAGTCACATTGCCTACTAATAAAAGGATGGCATTCTCTGCGGTGTAATACTGCTGATAAAAATGACTGACATCATCGCGTGTCAATTGCGTTACCGAAGGGATGGTGCCCATGATAGAAGAAGCATACGGATGATCGCCATATAGCTGCGCATAAAATGCGCGTTGCGCGATGGCTGCAGGTTGCTGTAACTCCGATTCTAAACTGGTCAGGAATTGTTTTTGCACCCGTAGGAACGCATCTTGTGGGAAGGTTGACTGAGTCAACATTTGTACAAATAAGTCTAACGCTGGCGCAAGAAACGACGTAGCTGTTAAGCTACGCATGCCGACAAACGTCATATCTTGACGCACACCCGCACGATAAATCGCGCCAATGGCGTCAAGGCGTTGGGCTATCTCATCGGCGTTGAGTGTATGCGTACCCTCATCGAGCAGGGCATTAGTTAAATCGGCTAATCCCGCTTGATTGCGGCCTGATTGCTCACTATCACGCGCGGAACCCGCCCTAAATACCACACGTATATCGAGCATGGGAAGTTCTGGCGCACACACAAAATAAACAGGAACGTCACGTGACGTGCGCCAGGTTTGGATATTGAGTACAGGCTTGGTAGTCATAGTGTTATTTTAATGTATGGGTAACGGTTTGAGGCGAGCAACTGTCAGTCGGTCGCTGACTAAATAATGTCGCGCCACATCTTGGATTTGTTGCGGAGTAATGGTTGCAAGACGCTTTAATGGTTCATCACGCAATTGCCAGGGCAACCCTACCACCTCCAGGCTGCCAATTTCCGATGCCTGGTGTGAAATAGAATCCTTGGCATAGGTTTTACGCGCAACGATGCCCATGGTGACGCGCGCTAATTCTTCCGTCGTTACCAGCGTATTCTGCAAACGTTTTACTTCCGCTAATAACGCCTTCTCTACTTCTGCTACCGTGCGTTTTGGCGCTGGCGTGCCATCTAATGAAAATAAACCTTCTAAGCGACTGTAGGCATCGTAATGTGCAGACGCATCTGCCGCAATTTCTTGACCACGCACCAAGTTTTCGCTGAGTCGGCTGCTCCTGCCACCATCTAATATCGCTGCAATGACTGATAATACATAAGGGTCATTGCTGTTTAGATCGGTGTTAATCACTGGCACGTTGTAGCCCAATATTACCCACGGCACTTGCGCTGGCACTCTTACTTCCACACGACGCTTTCCCAGGGGTGGTATCTCACGCTGCGGCTTAGTGATGGGCAATGTAGACGGTTGTAATGCGCCAAAATGTTGCTCAGCTAATTGCTGCACTTGCCCTGGCTCTATATCACCAACCACTACAATCAAGGCATTATTCGGTGCATACCATTGCTGATACCAGGCACGTAAATCTTCCGCTGTCATATGTTGTAGATCGTGCATCCAGCCAATTGGCATGTGGTGATAGGCAGTCGCAATATGCGCCGCTGCTGCCCAACGCTCATAGGTTTTAGTATGTGGATTATCTTCCGTGCGCATACGCCGTTCTTCCATCACCACTTGAATTTCTTTGGCAAATTCTTCCGCATCCAATGTGAGATGACGCATACGATCTGCCTCTAATTCAAACGCAATGGGTAATTTGGCTACGTCTAATACCTGGTAATAACCAGTGCAGTCGTAATCGGTAAATGCATTTTCTTCGCCACCGTTTTCGGCGATGATGCGCGAGAACTCACCCATACCATAGGTCGGTGTGCCCTTAAACATCATGTGTTCTAACGCGTGTGAAATGCCAGTAATGCCAATGGGTTCATAGCTGGAACCCACCTTGTACCAAACCTGGGATACGACGACTGGCGCACGATGGTCTTGTTGCACAAACAGCTTTAAGCCATTGGCCAATTGATATGAAGTAACCGGCGGAGATTGCGTTAACTCGGGGGATATAATCGTCATAGTTGGGGTATAGAATTCAGATTGATAACAAGTTTAAGATCGCGATTCTACCGGAATCCCTGCTAAAAATATAGCATAGGTTGACAATGGGGTTCATTTGGGAAACAATGAAAAAATGCAAAATACTCATAATAACATTCCTGGTTATATCAAGTACTTCGTGACACTCAGCAGCCTGGTGCTGACAGGGTATGTCCTGGTGCTTGCACACTCGCTGTTTATCCCCCTGCTAGCTGCATTCATTGTGGCTCTTTTATTGAAGCCATTTAGCAGCCAGATGGAAAAAATAAAACTACCCCGCGCGATTAGTACCACTCTTGCTGTGCTACTGATGTTAGTTTTTATTGCTGGGCTGTCCACATTCTTTTCCGTACAAATTGCCAGCATCACTTCTGATACCGACACCTTAATGCATGGCTTTAATAGCCTATTTGATAAAGCACAAGCCTGGACCAAGGATCACTTAGGCATAGCTCCAGACGACCAGATTATCTATTTGAAAAGCTCCTTAGGCACTGTTTTAAAAAACAGCTCGGCATTTTTTAAAAATACCCTGTTTGCTACAGCAGGTTTTTTATCGACATTTGTTCTATTTGTATTAGCGTTATTCTTTTTTCTTTATTACCGTAGTTTCTTAGTATCTTTTCTATATCTTGCGTCGCAAAAAAAGCATCATCACCGTATCACGATTATTTTAAACCAGATTGAACGCGTGGTTAGAAAATATATTTTAGGATTACTGCTAGTAATCACCATTATGGCAACACTCAATATTACCGGTCTACTAATACTCGGCGTAAAACACGCGATTTTCTTCGGCGCATTTGCAGCAATACTTACTATTATTCCCTATGTAGGTATCGTCGTGGGATCGCTGCTCCCCATCGTATTTACGTTAACCACCATGGATTCTTTATGGTACCCCGCTGGCGTGTTGATGTTGTTTATTGGGGTACAATTTGTCGAAGGTAACTTTATAACGCCTAATATTATCGGTAATCAAGTCAGTATCAACCCATTTGCAGCTATCTTGGGATTATTGATTGGTGGCATGATGTTTGGTATCGCCGGAGTGATATTTGCTATTCCACTGCTGGCAATTGGTAAGGTACTCTGCGATGAAATCGATGCCCTAAAACCGCTGGGTTACTTAATTGGCAGCCCTCCCATTGGGCTTCAGAAAGAAGTATAACCGTAGATTCTATATAATGTTTCACGGTAATTGCTTGCCCACCATATCGATAAATTATTAAAAACACTGGCGATGGAGAATCGTACTATCTCTGATTTGTCATTCCGGATATTAAGTTATGCGCCAAGCCAAACCCGCAATCTCAAATGTGGTGAGTATATGGGGTGAGCAGTTACCTTAGATTATTTTAACTCGCCGATAATTTTACCTGCATACAGCTGTTGCAAGAACTCTTGCCAAGGTAGTACCAAGCCAAAATCTTTTTTCAACCTATCCGTACCGGTATATACGCCATAACATGCAGTAGGTTTTATCGACGAAGATAATAAACTGCGAAATCCAGCTTGATATTCATCCTTCCATACCGGAGTGCTTTTAATTTCTATCGCAATAATTATGCTGCCACGTTGCCAAATGAAATCAATCTCTATGCCATCCTGAGTACGCCAATAAAAAAATTCACCACCAATATTGGCATAGGAACGATAGGCGGTTAACTCGTGAAACATTAATGTTTCCCATAAAATACCCCGTTCCGCAGCACTAGGTTTGTCGCGTAATAATTTTTGCATCGCACGAACTACGCCACAGTCGAAAAAATAAAATTTAGGATGAGAGATTTCCTTCACTTTAGCATGAGGTGTCCAGGCTGGTAACCAACTTCCCAGTAATGTATCAACTAAAATTTCAAAATAGGTAGAGACCGTCGCCCTGGGTACAGCAGCATCCCGCGCCAAATTTGACAGATTAGTCACTTGCCCATTCATAATCGCCGCCACTTCCAAAAAACGTCCGAACGCTTGCACATTGCGTGTCAATGCTTCTTCTTTTATTTCCTCACGTAGATAGGTACCAACGTATGCCTCTAATTGCTCAACTCGCGTGGCAGGGTCAGTAATTACTGCTGGCAAAACACCGAACTGCAACGCCTCTTCCCAACTGACGGTATCACCATATTCAGCAAATGTCAGAGGAAACATATGCTTAACCAATGCGCGACCTGCTAATAAATTTGCTTGACCACGCTTTAATTTTCGCGCACTGGAGCCACTCAGTGCAAATCGATAACCATGTTCCTCTATCAATGAATGCACGTCATTGAGCAGCATCGGTATGCGCTGCACTTCATCTACAATAATCCAGGTTTTGCGTGGGTCATGCGCCAACACACGTTCACGAAACGCGGCAGGAGAACTCACTAACGTAAAGTAAACATCACTGCGCAACAGATCGAGGTATACATGATCCGAGAAATTCGCCCGCAACCAAGTGCTTTTGCCAGTTGCCCGTGGGCCAAACAGAAAGAAAGGACGCGTGGGCTTGGTTAGACATCTGGTAAAACGTGCCATTGGGGTTTTCATACTCTCATCGCTTAGTCAAAATGACATCTTAGTTGTAAATTTTACCGTATATTTTACAATAGAGCAATAATTTTGGTCACGTTAACCTGGCAAACAAATTTTACCTTGAAAATTGGAAGTCTGACTTCTAATTTTCAAGGCCCCCCTCTACCCCCCCGCAAGCGGGCTAACCTATGCACATATCGCCGAGGGCGACATGAAGCATGGCACACACTCTCCTGCTGTCATTCCCGCCGCTCATAGTCTATTAAAAGTATCATACAAGACAGCGGGAACCCAAAAACCAAGCTTTTCGACACTAAAAACCTAGAGCTGTTGTTAAGTTGGTTATTGGTTCCCCGCTATCCTGTTGGTAGCTTCTGGTCAGCTCTAGGAGCGGCGGGGATGACAACGAGAGAGTTATACGCCAAACAAAGTCAACTGGAATTTAGATGCGTTTGCCCTGCGGAGTTGAACTTAATTTTGCGCACTTAATGTTATCCTAATAATTAATAGCTACAATGTATTATAGTTCATCATAAACATGAGCTGACTTTGTGCTTAATTTCAGAGATACACAGCTATGAAAAAATGGTTAAAAAGAATACTTCTGGCGCTTACATTGCTCGTACTGGCCGGTTGCGCCGCTGTAGGCGTTTTATTGTTATTAGGGGTAGTAGGGATAATAGCAGTAGGGATAGTAAGTACCTTTTTCGGCTGGATAGCACTAGGAGTCGCGGGGCTAATCATGATGGTGGCGGGGGTAACAGCCGTCGTCAACTACTATCAACGCCGACAGGCAGAACGTCAAAATGCTGAACGCCGAGATGCTGAGCGCCAAGAGACTCAACGCCAAGATGCTGAGCGCCAAGAGGCTCAACGCCAAGATGCAGAACGTCAAAATGCTGATAACATATTGGGGAATTTATATCAAATTAAAAACGCCGAAGAAATAACGGATCCCTTTAAAACAGCAAATGATCTCCTGCTGGTTTTGCAGGCTTATCCGCAACTCCCGGGAATTAACGTGGAGGAAACACGCGAGACCTTATCCCGTATAATCGTATCGCTGCAACCACCAGCTAATGAAAAGGATAAGATAGACGACGCGCAACAACAATTATTCAAAATTTTACGCAACAACAGCGATGAGGATCCACAACAAGAAACCACTGTCATAACTGTCATATCAGAAACACCTTCAGTCTTAGACGCTATAATTCGTCCCAACCCTCCATTGACACTTCAACAGCTTCAATAGTTCACAGTTCGCCGGATGAACAGAAATATCGACACCTCAGGCGCTAGACTGTCCAACAATCTCTCCATTATCTTCAACAGCTTCGCAGGATAAAACAGAAATACCACCAACTCCATCGCCAAAGAACAGTTTCGCCATAAACGTGGAAGCATTCGACCCTTCAATCCTATCCTCCACGCAGCCGCAAATTGTTTCGCGCGACGAAAAAAATAACAGTACAACAACAGCAGATCAAAAGAAAATCAGCATCGCTACAGACGAGCTAAAAGTCAGCCCCAGCAAAACATTAACCGCGGCTGATGTCAACCATTCCCTGGATATGGCAGAGATGTTATGTGATGTAGTTAAATCCATTGACGAGGTGTTAAATTCTTTATTAGTTCTCCAGCGCCAACATGGGACGCTATATGTTACATACAACTCTGTATTGCTAAAATCAGTAATCTACATGACGCGATAGGTAAAACAAAGAATTTGTCAGAAGAAGTTTTAAAGCGCAACAAATCCTTGTTTAAAAGATATTCAACCTTAGCCATGAATAATAATGGGAGATATAAAAAATTATCACGTAAGGGAAAGACAATACTAGAATGCATTGGTCAACTAAACTACTTTTTAGCTGCTAAAAGTTCAAACGAATTACAGAGCAGGGGAGATGCCTTTGTTAACTGGGTAGGCCAGTTTGCTGAAAAGGCAGAAGATATGGCCGATAACCTTCTCGCTAACAACATCAATAAGAATGATGCTATCTTAACTGCGTGTGAATGCTTAGCGGGATTAGCCGAAGTTGTTAAGCAATGTAGATTATCTATTGGAAGTAACATCGAACTTTGTAAAGGCAGGAAAAAAGAACCATTACAGCGGAGTCACCAAACTCTACTTAATGTGGAGCGTGAAATATTAACTCTGTTGCGTGAGGCAGAGGAGAAATTGCTGGCACAGAGGCTCAGACCCACACCGATGGGCGATGAAACATTTCCGCAACAGATTAATCTTGTTGAAAGCAAAAAACAGAAACGAAAACTAAAAACAGCCTTGCGACAACCAACTAGAGAATCTAACTGCTAAAGAAATCAAGGAGAAAAAAAGGGAAGTCTGGTATGAAGAGCAAGCATCCGTCGTGAAATTTGATAAGGATAAAAAAACAGGCAAACTAATAGTTAAAAAAGAAACACAGTGAGATCAGAAGAAGAAGCCGAGGAAGCAGTACTCTTTGACAGAGCCACGCTTGGTAAAGTAACTCGATGATGAAATAGCCGAAATAACCAAGCAAGCAACAGGCGAGCAATTAAACGATCCCAAGGTTGTGAAACAAACACTAAAGAATATCGCAGCATTGTTAGAACAAGGCGAACAATCTCGGAAGAAATTTTTTACGCAAGAACATATAATAGAATTACGCAACTGTCTGCAAACGCTAATCGATTCGCCGCCCATCAGGGACATAACCTCACCAGACGACGACACAATCTTTGAAATAGAAAAAATTGTTTATTGGCTACAATCTGTTAAGGAAAAAGCGATAGTTGCAGGTAATACAGAATTGCAGAGCGAGGTAGATGCATTTGAACCGATAGTATCCAAAATATCCCAGGAATCGTGGACGCACCCGGTATCGGAATGGTGGCTGCAGACAATCGAGCTAGAGTGTATGCCAAAGTATGATAAGGAGCAGATGTCCCCTATCACCACGTTATTAATGGAAACGCCATCAGAAAACAAGCAACAGCCATCGCCATTAAAAACTACGGGAACACTATCGCCATTAGAAACCATCGCCATGGATATTGCACAGGAAGTAGCGCTTGTCATGATGGCCAGCGAAAAGGCGATTGCTGCCGAGGCTGCTAAACACCAACAGAGAATCAAAGATGTAGTAGGTAGCGGGAAAATGAAAGTAGGGGCTGATTCATTATCCGGGCAAATTGCCGAAGTAACGCGTCAAAAAAATAAACAATTGGTGAAACCATTCGCTGGAAAGAATACACCACTATTACGTAGGTACTATCAGCGTGATTCTGTAATTGATAACAAATCAGCAGTGGATGATGATACATCAGAATTCGCCGCATGGAAACGGGTAACCATAAATCGTCTACCGGCGATATTAGCTGACGCTAGCGATAAGTTATCGACGGACATCTTGCGGAAGGATCAAAAACCTCTGCAACATTGTTCAGCGGCTGAGCTATCCGAGTTGGCATTGCAAACAAGGCGCAGCGTAGAGGTATTGCTGGCGGCAGAGCATTTCTATGTAAGCAACGTAGGTAACGGCGAGCAGCAAGAGATCCGTGAATTAGAACAACTCTCTATGAATAGTGCTGATCCGAAGAGGGATGCAGCAGGGGCAGAATTAGTTAGGCAGCAGCATAGACGCGATGCCAGAACAGCAGCCTTATCAAGGCTGTGGCAATCGTTAACAACCGCGGCTGATAATATAGACAAAATGCCGCCATTAACAGGCGGCTTGTTCACACCTATAAAGTTAAAAAAATTAGCGACATGTTATAGGGAGCAAGCCCGTAGTATCGAGAACCTTTTACAAACAAAGGCAGTAATAGATACCCTTCATAAACAACCAACGGATGATACACGTCCCTTAATTAGAAATACCAGCGGGCAGCGCATGTTTAGACAACCTGTAACGCTGCCAATCACGCAGCCTCCGTTGCCGTCATCTCGTGCAGAACAGAAATCTGAAGTTCCTGACAACCCAGAGACTTTAGACCCTAATAACACTAAATAAAAAAGCCCAAATATCAAACGCGATGACTATAGAGTAATCGCGTTTGATTTTTTGTACTAAGCTTCAGGTGGGACGACTATATAAATGATAAATGGCACAACGCCCCTGGGAGCGCGGGCAGCTTGCCCGCATGTGTGCCAATGGCTTAAATGCGGGCAAGCTGCCCGCGCTCCCAGGGGCTTTCAGCCAAAAAATAGGTTTAACAAATAGTGACGTTTCTTACATTTTGAACCTAAAATGTAAATGGAATGACTATAAACCAGGAGGGACTGATCTACTCCTGCACCAGTCGTTCTGGGCGCGACGCGACCATCATCCATTATTTCGCCCACGCCTAAAAAGCTGCCGTTCTTACGTCGCAATCTTATCCAACCCGACGTCGGCGCATAGGGTAGGATTACCGGTTGTCCGCGCTTTAAGTAATACACTGCTGCTTCGGATATTTCTAATTCTGGCCACGCCTGGATGGCGCTATCTATGGGTAATAAATACGCATCCAACACTGCATTATTACCTTGCTGCGCCAGCGCTTCCAGTTCCGATAAGCTGACCATTTGCTGCCCTTCATAGCTGCCCACACCCACACGACACAACTCTTGCACATGGGCGCCACAACCCAAGGCCTCACCCATGTCTTCCACCAGGGTGCGCACATAGGCGCCCTTGCTGCAATGTACGTCAAAGGTCAGCAAATCCTGGTCGAGGGCAATGTAGTTTAGCGCATGAATGTGTATCACACGCGCCTCACGCGCAACTTCGATGCCTTGACGCGCCAATTTATATAACGGCTGACCATTTTGTTTGATGGCGGAAAACATCGAGGGAACCTGGGAGATGGCGCCAGTAAATTTTGCAAATAATTCCGTCAGCATTTCTGGCGTAATCGATGGTACTGCGCGCTGCGCAATAATCTCACCTTCACCATCGCCAGTGGTGGTTTTAACACCTAACTTTGCCACCACGTGATAGTGTTTATCGGCTTCTAATAAAAATTGACTAAACTTGGTCGCCTCACCCAGACAAATCGGCAACATGCCGCTCGCCAGGGGATCTAAGCTGCCAGTATGACCTGCCTTGCGCGCAGTATATAAGTTTTTTACTCGCTGCAATGCTGCATTGGAGGTAATGCCCTTGGGTTTATCTAGCAATAAAATTCCATCAATACGACGACCCTTTGTACGTAACTTTGTCACCTGAAATTCCTCGGAAATTGAAAAATATTAAAGAAAAAATATTTGACGCAGAGACGCAAAGACGCAGAGAAAAGATTAAAAAAGAAAAGACTTAAATAAAAATAAAAGATTAGAAAAAAAGATCAAAGAATAAATAAAAAATAATTTTTTGATTTTTTAAGTGTTTTATGTTTTTCTCTGCGTCTTTGCGTCTTTGCGTCAAGTCTTTTATAAGTTTTTAAGTATCATCTGGCTTTTTCAGCCCCTGGTTAATCAATGTCGACAAACGACTAGCGCGTTCGATGGATTGATCGTATACAAATCTTAATCGCGGCGTAATGCGCAGATTCAACGTGTGCGCCAATTCACGCCGAAAAAAACCGGCCGCACTATTTAAGGCGGCTAATGTTTCCGCAACTTGCTGCTGTTCTAATTGACTGATAAAGACACGGGCATTCGCCATGTCCGGCGAAACCTGAACGGCAGTGATAGTGATGGTATGAAAACGAGGGTCATTGGCCTTGACGCGCATGAGTTGCGCTAATTCACGTTGAATTTGGTCACCGACGCGGGTCATACGGTTATGAGAATTCGACATAGTTATAGCTGTCGCATTACCTGCATGGTTTCAAATACTTCAATCTGGTCGCCTGGCTTGATGTCATTGTAATCTTTTACGCCAATACCACACTCTACGCCACTTTTTACTTCACTCACGTCGTCTTTGAAACGACGCAGTGATTCTAACTTGCCAGTAAATACCACTACATTATCGCGCAACACACGAATTGAACTATTACGTCGCACCGTACCTTCCTGCACCAGACAACCTGCAATAGCACCCAGCTTGGATGAACGAAACACATCCTTAACTTCCGCCAGGCCAGTAATGGTTTCTTTAAATTCTGGTTTGAGCAAGCCACTAAGCGCCGCCTTCACTTCATCAATTAAATTGTAGATAACGCTGTAATACCGTAAATCAACGCCTTCTGCTTCTACTAGTTTCCTGGCGCCCCCATCCGCGCGCACGTTAAATCCCATCACAATCGCTGACGATGCAATAGCCAAATTCACATCCGATTCGGTAATACCACCCACACCGCTGGCAATAATATTTACTTTCACTTCCGATGTGGTCAGCTTGATTAAGGCATCACTAATCGCTTCAACAGAACCTTGCACGTCTGCTTTTAATACCACATTGAGTGACGCCACATGACCTTCGCCCATTTGACCGAAAATATTTTCTAACTTAGCCGCACGTTGACGCGCCAGTTTAATATCACGGTACTTACCTTGACGGAACAATGCCACTTCACGCGCTTTTTTCTCGCTGGGTAATACGACTGCTTCATCACCTGCGCTTGGCACGCCGGATAACCCTAAAATCTCAACCGGTATTGAAGGTAGCACTTGATCGCGCAACTTACCATGATCGTCAATCATTGCGCGCACACGGCCATATTCTCCACCCGCCAATAAGATATCGCCTTTACACAAGGTACCCCCTTGCACCAAAATGGTCGCGACTGGCCCACGCCCTTTATCCAGGCGTGACTCAATCACCACACCACGCGCAGGGCCATCTACTGGCGCCTTCAGCTCTAGCACATCTGCCTGTAATAAAATACGCTCCAACAATTCATCGACACCCTGGCCGGTTTTTGCTGAAATGAGCTGGAACATGGTGTCGCCACCCCATTCATCTGAAATTACTTCGTGCTGCGATAACATCTGACGCACCTTATCGGGGTCAGCGCCTGGTTTATCGATTTTATTCACTGCAACAATCAGGGGAACTTTCGCTGCCTTGGCATGTTGAATGGCTTCGATGGTTTGTGGCATCACACCATCATCCGCAGCAACTACTAACACAACAATATCCGTACATTTGGCGCCACGCGCACGCATGGCGGTAAATGCTTCATGGCCTGGCGTATCCAGGAATGTAATGAATCCGCTTGCGACGTGTTCACTTGATAAGCACCAATATGCTGGGTAATGCCGCCCGCTTCGCCACTGGTTACTTTGGTGCGGCGAATATAATCCAATAATGAAGTTTTACCATGATCGACGTGACCCATAATGGTCACCACCGGCGCACGTGGCAGAATTTCGTGCGGGGTTTCGCCTTCAATGATTAGACTGTCTTCCAAGGCATTGATATTGATCAATTTCGGAATATGCCCCATTTCTTCGACCACAATGGCGGCAGTTTCTTGATCGATGACTTGGTTAATGGTGGCAAGCGCACCCATCTTCATCATCACCTTGATGACTTCTGCTGCTTTAATCGACATTTTTGCTGCTAAATCAGCCACAGTGATACTTTCTGGAATCGCTATCTCACGCACAATCGGCGCCACCGGCTTAGAAAAACCATGTTCACGCGCTGGGGGCGCCATACTGACGAACTGCTGTGACTTTCTCGGCTGTCTGCGATGACGCGGAACATGCTCCATTTCCATGTCATCGTCACCTGTCAATACCATGGCATGTGAATGCCGTTCTGGTGATCCACGACGCGGTTTTTTCTTCTTGGGGCGTTTTCTTTCCTCTCCCTCAGCGGATGCCAGCTCGGCACGCGCTACCGGTGGGGGTGTTACTGGCCTTGCTTCTTGCACCCCTGCTGCTGTAGCCGTCGTAGCTTTTTTCTTGGCTTCTTTTGTCTTGATGGGTGGAATTTCGGGTGACGTTTCACCAACAGCAGCCGCATCTGTTGCTACTGATGCGTCAGTTTTAGCGGCAGCTTCTGATTTTTTCTTGGTCACTAATTTTGGCGTCGCGTTATCTGCAATCACCACCGACGCTACTTTTGGCTCAACCACTACTTGTTTCTGCCGGCGAAAAACTACATTCACTGCACCCTTACCTTGCTGACGCAATGAACCTACCTTGGTTTGGGTATACACGACTTTTTTATCGGCAGTATTAGAGGCAGCTGTCGTCCCGAGACCGTGGCCACTTTTTAAAAACGCTAATAATGCACGCTTCTGCTCAGCGGTTAACATCTGGCCAGCATCCGTCACAGCAATACCTGCTTTTTGCAGGGACGCTAATAATCGCTCTTCAGGCATGTTGCCCATTACTTTAGCGAATTCTCTAACCGTCATATCGGCCATATTGTTTCCAAATTCTTATAAAATAAAATCATACAAACCAGGGTGCTCGCGCGGCCATGATCAACCTCGCCCCCTCTTCCTCACCTATACCCAAATCCTGCAACTCATCCACCGCCTGCTCCGCCAAATCTTCTTGTGTCACAATACCATTACTCGCAAGTTGATACGCCAATTCCTGCGTCATACCTGGTAAGGCGAGTAAATCCTGCGCGGGTTCTTGCGCATTTAGTTGTGCTTCCAATTCCCTGGCTAACAATATGTCACGCACATTGTTGCGCAGTTCATTGATCATATCGAAGGTATAGCCAGGAATGATTAGCATCTCTTCTACTGGTGAGAGTGCGATTTCATCTAATGTGGTAAAACCAGCTTCTACCAACGCCTGTGCAGTCGCCTCATCCACGCTTAACTCTTGCATAAAACTTTGTTTCAAACGCTCAGTTTCCTGCGTGTGTTTTTGTGTTGCGTCTGATTCGCTCATCACATTTAACCTCCAACCCGTTAATTCACTGGCTAAACGCACATTCTGACCATTACGGCCAATGGCTTGTGACAGTTGTTCTTCTCGTACCGCCATATCCATTACCTTAGTCGCTTCATCCGCCATGATGGATGCCACTTCCGCTGGCGCCATGGCATTAATGACCAATTGCGCTGGATTGTCATCCCATAAAATAATATCAATTCGTTCGCCACCCAACTCACCAGAAACCGCTTGCACACGTGCGCCACGCATACCCACACAGGCTCCGATTGGATCGATACGGCCATCGTTGGTTTTGACCGCAATTTTAGCACGCGACCCGGGATCGCGCGCCACCGCCTTTAATTTCAATGACTTGTTCGCCAATTTCCGGCACTTCAATCTTGAATAATTCCGCCAGCATTTGTGGATGCGTGCGACTCACCAGTAATGTTGCGGCCACGTTTTTATCAGTACGCACTGCATATAAATAACCACGCAATCGATCTCCCATCCGCACCACTTCACGGGGAATCATCTCTTCACGTGCAATCAATGCTTCCGCACCATCGCCTAAATCCATGATAACATGATCGCGTGCTACCTTTTTAACCACACCTGTTACCAACTCACCCACACGCGCCTGATAACGATCTTCAATCTTCTTACGTTCGGCTTCACGCACTTTTTGCAATATCACCTGTTTGGCTTGTTGTGCAGCAATACGACTCAATTCAACCGATTCCATAGGTTCTTCAATCACATCACCCACGTTTAATTTTAATTCTGGATGGTCGAGTATAGCGGTCAGACAGCAAAATGTATTTACCAGGATAAAGCTTCGACCTCTTCCTCATCTTCTCATAACTGTCCAGATAACGAAATGTTTCATAATCACCGGTTTTACGATCAATGGCGACACGCATACTCACTTCTTCGTCACGATGTTGTTTCGCCGCAGCAGTCGCCAGCGCCGCTTCAACCGCTTCAAAAATTGACCTCCTTATCCACACCTTTTTCATTGGACAATGGATTCTGCTATTAACAAGATTTCTTTGTTCATAATTAATGACCTCATGTTAGGAACTACATTGGCTTTTTCAATATTATCAAAGCGCAAGCTCTATGGTTTGTACCATCAACTAATATTGTTATCTCTTCTCGTACCGCGGCAGTTATTAATTGCCCCGTAAAATGACGACGGCCTTCCAATGGCATATGCAATTTAATTTGTACCTGGCTACCGACAAAACGCTGATAATGCGCCAGGGTGATCAATGGTCTATCCAGTCCAGGCGATGAGACTTCTAAATCATAATGCGCTGTGATGTTCGCTTCCACATCCAAGCACAGCATTAATCTGCCGACTGGCCTCGCGACAATTCGTCCACTGCTAATACAACCGCTGGCGCATCGATTAACACCCTGTACGATCTTGCGTCCCGCCTCAATAGTACAAATGCACAGCTCACCAACTCAAACCCAATGCTGCCAAGGCTGGCGCGATCAGACGTTCTATATCAGCCTTGGTTACGTATCATGGTCCACTTATCACAAATAAAAAATGGGCACATGGCCCACTCTCATTTAAAAATTTATTACCCAATTGGTAGCGGGGGCAGGATTTGAACCTGCGACCTTCGGGTTATGAGCCCGACGAGCTGCCAGACTGCTCCACCCCGCGTCGAATTGCAGATAGTAGCACATACATAACTATCATTTCAAGACACATTACCGTAATGTCTGGCACAGCTGCGCCACTACCGCCGCGGGCACATGCCAATAATCGTACGTCACCACTGACCGAAAGCCACATTGCAAATACAACTTTATCGCGCTCTCGTTATCGGTTTCCACATCCAGGGTAAACAGCTTCCACCCCTCCTGACGCAACATTGCCATCATCTTTAGCGTCATCGCCACAGCCAGCTTCCTCCCACGATAGTCTGGCAACACACATAGATCGTGGATAAATGCCGTCGCATCGTCGTCAAAACGCACATGAATTTTGCCAATATTGGCGCATTCTGGCGTAGATAATAGCCAAATTTTACGGTTTTTTTCCTGCATATCTCACTGAAACGTTGCAACGTTTCATGATAGGTTGAATCAAAGCCAACCATACCGATTTTGGCAATGAGCGGTAAATCCTCCACCACCGCCTGGCGCAGTTGTATCTCAGGCAAATTCGGAATGTTCGGGATTTGTGTAGTGAACATTTCGATCTGAGAGAAATCATATTCAGCATGTAATGCCTGCATATAGTTCTCATCCATCCTCGATCCACGCGGACAAATCCACAGGGTTTTGGGAATACGTCGCTGGTTGAGTTCCAGTAACCCCTCTCTCAGCAGCAGCTTGCCAATACCCTGGCGACGATATTTGGGATGAACGACGATACTGATTTCCGCTTCATCGACTTCAAAGGTAAATAGCGCCAGATACCCCACCAGGTTGCCATCGACATAATACAAGATGTCGTTCAACTCTTGCGTTATGCGGTTTTGTAGAATATTCCAGTACAGCTTTATCCTAAAACCATCACCTTGCTCACATATATCCACTAAGTTTCTTATGCTACGCAATTCGGTTTTATGCAGACGCGACAACTTGGTTAATTGTTTTAATAACATGGTTATTGGATGACGCCTTCCGATTTTTGTACCCGGACTACGCGACCATTACTGAAATAAACGTCAACGTTTTTACGCTGAATAACCCCACCATTGCGCTGGAAGGTATAGACATAGGCCCAACGATTATCATTAAATATGTTAGACAACAGCGGTTCCCCCAACGCATTCACTACCTGTTCCTTACTCATGCCTGGTTTGACACGATCAACCATCTCCGCTGTAATCAGATTACCTTGTTGTACATTGGGCTGATAGGGGTGTATCCAGGTACACGCCGTTAAAACCATAAAACTCAACATCAAGCATGGTACAATTAGTTTTCGCATGGGTTAGTTCCTTTTGTTTTTAAGCAATTGAGTATTTTGGTCGATAATAGCCTATTTTCAGCAAGGAGGAAACACTGGTGGACAATGAAGAACTCCGCAATGCCGGTCTACGGGTGACCTTGCCGCGGTTAAAAATTCTACAAGTATTGGAAAATGCCAATCCGCACCATTTGAGCGCCGAAGATGTGTACAAAACCCTGCTGGAAACGGGCGACGATGTTTCCCTGGCAACCGTTTACCGTGTGCTGACACAATTTGAACAGGCGCGACTGGTAAAACGCCACAATTTTGAAGGTGGTTTCTCCGTGTTTGAATTAGAACAAAACGAGCACCATGACCACTTAGTCTGCGTTAAGTGCAATCGCGTCGAAGAATTTGTGGATGAAACCATTGAACAACGTCAACGCAACATTGCACAAAAAGCTGGATTTCAAATCACCGACCATAGCCTAACGATCTACGGGATTTGTAAACACTGTAGATCACCGTAGGGACAACCTTCACACCCCCTCACTACCCCTCCCCAGCATTCGTAGGGGCGGCTCGCGAGCCGCCCGTAACCTTTTTCGGGCGTCACGAGCAACGGGCGGTTCACGAACCGCCCCTACGAACCAATTCCTTCCCCCGCTTGCGGGGGAAGGTTAGGATGGGGGGAATTTGGGAATCAACTTACCAACAATCCGTAACCTTCCCAGTTCCCAAAATCCCCTTCACGCCCAATGCGTTTATACTCAACACACCACAAACACTGTCGGCTGCCTGCGCACCCAGTGGTCTTGCCTGCACGCTGTAATCCATAGCATCGGCATTAGCAATATCGAGTTGATAGGCTTGATTTTCAGTGTAGGCATTGACCTCAATATTCGCCAGGCTAGCGCCTACATAGGTATTATGCAGCGCATGATAACGCTCCAGCCCGGCAGCCACATCTAACAATGCGACTTCGGCCTGCGCTCGGCGTGTCTTGAGTATATGGTGAGTATATATGGGGTAACTGACGAGGGACAAAATACCCACAATCGCTAACACGACGATTAATTCCAATAGCGTAAAACCGCGCTGGCGAGTTGCTGTTAAGTTCATAAAA
Source organism: uncultured Gammaproteobacteria bacterium (assembly GCA_963777715.1). Lineage (GTDB taxonomy): Bacteria > Pseudomonadota > Gammaproteobacteria > JAURND01 > JAURND01 > JAURND01. Next base: position 80,439 of record CAVZRN010000020.1, on the reverse strand, counting down.
TAATTTAAAAGATTTGACGCAAAGACGCAGAGAAAACATAAAATATTTAAAAAAAAATCAAAAAAAATATCTTTTATTTATTTTTTTCTAGTCTTTTTTTACTCTTTTTCTTTTTTCTTTCTTTAATCTTTTCTCTGCGTCTCTGCGTCTCTGCGTCAAATATTCTTTTTTTTAGATCGCCTTATCCAACCGACGCAATTCCTTCGGTAAGGCGAACAAAATCGTTTCTCGGCGTCCCGCCAATTCTTCTACCGTGGCGCCACCTAATTCACGCAGACGTACGATGACCTGTTGTACTAACACTTCTGGCGCTGATGCCCCTGCCGTTACTCCCACTGTAGCCGCATTTGCCAACCAGGCCGGATCAATCTCATCGGCGCCATCGATCAAGTAGGCAGGACGACCCAGGCGCTCGGCTAATTCCTTGAGTCGATTGGAATTAGAGCTGGTAACCGACCCCACCACAATCACCACATCGGATTGTTCCGCCAATAGCTTGACGGCTTCCTGGCGATTCTGAGTGGCGTAACAAATGTCTTCACGCTTGGGGCCATGCATTTTAGGAAAGCGCGCACGCAATGCCTGCACGATCTGCGTGGTATCATCAATCGATAAGGTGGTTTGCGTCACATACGCCAAGCGATCTGGGTTCTTAATATTCAAGCTGGCAACCGCTTGTTTATCTTCCACCAGGTAGATGCCTCCGTCGGGATTGTCATATTGCCCCATGGTGCCTTCTACTTCTGGGTGCCCCTTGTGACCAATTAATACGCATTCTTGACCAATACGGCTATAACGCGCCACCTCCAGATGCACCTTAGTGACTAATGGGCAGGTGGCGTTAAATACCTTTAAATCGCGCGCCCTGGCTTGCTCACGCACTTGTTGCGAAACACCATGCGCACTAAAAATTACCGTTGATTTCGGTGGAATATCGGCAATTTCATCGGTAAATATAGCCCCACGCGCACGTAGGCCATCTACCACAAACAGGTTATGCACCACCTCATGGCGCACATAAACCGGCGCACCCAATGTTTCCAAGGCACGCTCAACAATTTCGACGGCACGGTCAACACCGGCGCAGAAACCACGGGGATTTGCTAATAGTATTTTCATAACAGACATTTTATGAGAATTGGCATGGAATTGCCAGTAATACGGGATTGCCAGGGTTTGGTCGGCAACGACGCTATGATCTAGCCAAGCTGAAACCCGAACTATTTCAAGCAGCTCTCGATGCGCGCAAAACTGTTGCTTATGCGCGCGTTTCCAGCCATGACCAAAAAAAGGATTTAGAGCGACAAAAACAGGTACTTGAACTCTACTGTGCGAGTCACGGGTGGACGTTTGCAGTGATTGCTGATTTAGGTTCTGGCATGAACTATCACAAAAAAGGTTTAAAACGACTACTGGAAGAAATCATGTCAGGCCATGTGGAGCGATTGGTTATTACGCATAAAGACCGCTTATTGCGTTTTGGCGCAGAGTTAGTGTTTGCACTGTGTGAAGCGAAACAGGTCGAAGTATTAATCATCAATCAAGGAATCGATACTACCTTTGAAGAAGAGTTGGCAAAAGATGTGTTAGAAATCATCACGGTTTTTTCTGCACGATTATATGGCAGTCGTTCACGCAAAAATAAAAAATTACTGGACGATATACGGCAAGCGGTGGAAAATAAGTCATTATGTTGATCGCGCACAAAATTGCATTGGCTCCCAATAACGTACAAGCGACTTATTTTTCACGTACGGCAGGAACTGCGCGCTTTGCGTATAACTGGGCATTGGCAGAATGGCAAAAACAATACGATGCGCATAAGTTGGATTCAAGTTTACCTAAGCCATCTCAGCAAGCGTTAAGACGTCACTTGAATAGCATTAAAAAAACCCAGTTTCCGTGGATGTTAGACGTGACCAAGAATGCGCCACAAATGGCGATTATTCAATTGGGAAATGCGTTTAAAAATTTCTTTGCCGGACGTGCAAAGTATCCTACGTTCCGAAAAAAAGGCGTTCGAGATCGGTTTACACTCACCAACGATCAATTTAGTATCGATGCTTCACGCATACGCATCCCGCATATTGGCTGGGTGCGTATGCGTGAAACGTTGCGTTTTAATGGCAATATTATGTCGGCAACTATTTCCCGTGTCGCCGACCGCTGGTTTGTCAGCATTACCGTGGACACATCCGAATTACACGTACCCAAGGCCGAAAACCAAGGCGTGGTGGGTGTTGATTTAGGGGTGTCTCGGTTAGCAACGCTGTCAACGGGAAAAATTATTACAGGCCCTAAGGCACATAAAGCCTTATTAAGTCGCTTGAAACGTCAATCCCGTGGTTTGTCGAGAAAGGTAAAAGGCTCCAATAATCGTCAAAAAGCCAAAATAAAACTTGCCAGACTGCACGCGAAAATCAGCAACATACGTCGAGATGCATTACATCAGTTGACGACAGAACTGACGTGTGATTTTAATCTCATTGGTATTGAAGATTTGAACGTGAAGGGCATGATGAAAAATCGATGTTTATCGCGTGCAGTAGCCGACATGGGTTTTTTTGAGTTCAGGCGACAATTAGATTATAAAGCAACGCTGCGTGGCGGCCTGATTCGCGTAGCAGATCGTTGGTTTCCCAGCAGCAAACTGTGTTCGACGTGTGGTTTTCAGTTAGATACATTGCTACTGTCGACACGCGACTGGGTATGTCCAACCTGTGCAACGCATCATGATCGCGACGTGAATGCAGCGATCAATTTAAGAAATTGGGCGGTGAGTTCCACCGTGTCAGTCTGCTTCGATTCGGCGCTGACGTTATGCCATTCGGTAACGTGAAACCAGCCTCGATGAAGCAGAAATCCAGCACTAAAGCTACCTATAGGTAGGTTTGGGTAGGTCTGGAGGAACGGTTCCCTGCTATCCGACCAATTTACGACCTATCGTAAAACAGTCGCGACCAATTTACGATGGGTCGTAAATTGGTCGGGACTATTACGGTATTGTGCTGACCACATGCCCCACTATACCTCTAGTACTTGCTACTTGGGCAGGGTCATTATTTCCCTCGTTGATTTCTGACTCAAGTTGTTGAACCATACCTATCACAGTTGAAAAACTCGGAATATCCCCAAAAATCATCCCTGCCATGGCTTGGTAGTCGCGTCTGAGCACATTGCTCATCTCTAATGTAGGAACAAGTGTAAATGATCCTGGATGTGCACTCTTCAAGTCCAGATCAGGACTGTTAAAAAATAATCGTGCGTGGCGTGCACAATCCAGTGCCAGCACATAGTCTGCTTTCGTGGACTGTCCAATATTAGATTGAAACAGCTTATAAATATCGTAGTAATGTCTTGATATACGATGCCCTTGTTGGCGCAACTTTCCCCGATTGTCATGCCAGCGACGCAAGCCATGTAGGATTATCACTTTGTCCCAGAAGGTACGTTCGGCATCTATAGTTACCACATGTTGTACCAGAAAATTAGTATGAGTCATATCATCAGCTGCATAAGGTTTGATAATGACCTGCCGATGTGGATCCAAGGCGGATTTGGCTCCAGCTTCGATCTTGATGGTTGGTTTCACATAATAATTTACATCATCGATCACCGAAGGATAGCGCATTAATAAAGTTTGCTGTTGTGGATCATCTGGATCCAGAATCACCGGTTCGGCTGTCACTGGAATATTTGCTTTGCGAAATAGCATCTCAATTTGTTGATTTAGTCGTTTTCTCAAGAAGCCTTGAATATATACTTGACATGCTTGTTTGATAGCATCCAAACGGATGCGCAGTTGTTTGCCTGATAGTTTTTCTAATTCATTATTTTCAACAGTCTGACCAATGTCTTCTCGAAAAACAGTGATGTCGATATCCTCGGAAAATCGTGAAATCAACCCATAAGCTTTAGATAGAGAAGTCCCACCTTTAAATAGCAACCTGGGTTCATTGATTTCACGCCCATTAAATAGTAAATCTAGCATCCAGCATACCCAGAAATCTTTTTCTACATTTTGTAAGGGTGTACCAAGTCGGTTGGCTGTAGCTAAAAATAAGTCTCGACGATCATTGGATGCGGCGCCAATGATGTGCAGAAAATTTAGATTCATGAAATTATCCTCGTAGTCATACCTCGTGCACAAGTATGTTTATTTAAACCTCAATAAGTAATTCTTGTATCCATTTTCGCATCCACAAGGGTACGGTATGTAATCCTGCTTGTAAATCCTTACAAATTTGTGATCCTTGATTCGGATCTCGTAAAAAGCGAATCAATTTAGTTTTTATTTCCTGAGTCATCTGATCATCATTTTTTAGACTATCACGCAGCCAATATAGCGCCTGCACAATGTGCATGGCTGGGTGTCCTGCCCAATAGAGCTTGCTTGGCGCTGTCAGTTTAAACTTGATAATTAGATTACCCAATTGAATTGGATGTATTCGACCATCGGTATGTACGATTATTTGTCCTGGTACCGCGTTAGTCAAACCTAAATCATTGGCAGCAGTTATACCATCAACCAATACCCGCACCTGATTACGACGACCAACGGCATCAATAATGCTACGGTAATCTGCTGTTGCAGGTTTACGAGTAAGTGCATTAATGTGCGGTTGATCATATAAACCTCGGTCAATGCGACGCAAGTTGCCACTGGCCACCATACGTTGTAACGTTTTGTCTATAGCATCACGCTGACCCAGATCAAGAAAATCCGCAGGCGTCCACACCCTACCGGTTGGGGCTTGGTTTATGCGCCGCATAATTAGCGATTTAAGGGTTGGGGTTAATTTAGGCATAGTTTGCTCCATGTCCGATAATTATATACATTTTTCGGACATTAGCAAGGCTGGAAATAGATGCTTTTTAAAATGGAAGTTTTATCCAACAAGTAGCTATCACATCCTATGTAATATCTGCTATAATATTTGATAACCTATATGAACAAACCAAAGAAACGACGACAATTTACCCAAATTATTGATGACACCATAAATATACCTGAAAAAGCTGGTAATGGTGTTTTAAAATTGTTGGTTAGTGTTGATGAGAAAGGTAACCTTGCTCGCTATAGTTTAACTTACATCAATCACCGCCTTTGCAATGTCGATAATGGCAGGGTGCTGGGATATGACAACAGTCAGGGCCACCATCACCGCCACTATATGGGGAAAGAAGAATCAGTAGATTTTAAAAGTTATGAAGCCATCGCAGAAAGATTTGATAATGAGTGGAGAGCATTACATGAAAAAGCCAAAAAGCATTACCATTAAAACCGGCACCGTGGATGAGTTCATGGCGTATGCAAAAAATGTCATGCGCGCTGCCGACAAAGGGGAACCAATTAAACCATCCCATACCCTTACCTTCGCAAATCCGAAAGAAATGTTACATTTCTTGAGCGATAAGAAAATTGAATTAATCAACTTAATCCGTAACCACCCTGACTCTATCACCAATATTGCCTATGCTACCAAAAGAAACAGATCAGCGGTTTACCGTGACATTTGTGAAATGAAAAAATTCGGATTAGTGCATATCCATGAAGAAATAAATGCGGGGCATGGAAGACATAAAATAGTCGAATTGGTAGCAAATAAACTAAAGCTAGAGGCTTTTATTTAAGTACTACGGACATCGTCTATGAACCCTAATCTGCCTAAGGTGTCTCTTGATCCTATTGTTAAGCTAGATTTTGGTTCCCCGCCCTCCTGTTAGTAGCCTTTTGTTAACTATGAGCGGCGGGGATGACAAAGTCGTGTTTGGCGAGCTAATCTTGCATCTTCATTGGCTGTGGGTTATGTAATTCAGCGGAAGAAAAAGCAAGAAACAAGTTACTGAAACTTACGACGTTTGAATGCTGCTATATCTGCAGCATTTAATTTGAACCACTCTCCGTTAGCACGACGATCATTGAACCGACGGTGCCAGTATGCCTCTATACCATCTGGATCATCTGTCTTGATCGTATGGATTATGGTAAGAGGTTCAGGTAGCGCTACAGTTATTTCCTTTACTCGACGTTCTAAATTGGAAGTTTTGCCAATTTTATAATGATTACCTGACTTGAAAAGATAAACGTGACCTTCACTTGAAGGCAGGTTGCCTGTATCCTCTTCGGCAAGATCGAATTGTTTACACAGAGATGCTATGTCTTCCAATTCAGGCTTCCCTCTTATATAGATGACTAATGCCTTGATTAAATCTATTTTTGTAGGAAAATGATTACGTATCGTGCTATCACTAGGGAAACCAGGGGTTGTTTTACTGTACATCCTTGATTCAGAAACAGTAGGAATTTTACCATAATAACGAATTGCTGGAATGAACTTCTCTAATAGAACAGATTTGTCTGCACGTGTTGTAAAAGTATTTTTCATAGTCAATCCTGCCTCATCTACAGCATCGCTCCAGCGCGCCCAGTAAATTCCGCGCCATTCTGCTTGTCTAATTCCCGTTTGATTTTGAAAAGCTCTCACGCCAAGTGGTACACCATCGTTGCCCTTAGCAGTCTCTTTTATAAATCCAAGAATTTCATTACGACTTGCCATATTTAAATCTCCGTGCAATCAACTGAGGGTTAAACGTTTCATGGTCTTACCCCGCTATCTCGGGCAATGTAATTATATATCCAACAGTCAGCTTTCAACTTTAACGTCTAGCATGTGAAGGGCTTACAATAAAACTTTTATCACTTAGTAGTTGGATACGCTCCCTGCTTATCTCCGTGATAGGGATCGTGCCAGACAAATCGCAGCACTCTGCCATCCTTAATACCATACAGACGCAACGTGTTTCCTAATCGAAGTGAAAATAATTCATCTGCATCATCTAGTTTGAGAGCGCCTAAACGACGTTGGGCGTCTTTAGTGAATTTATCGATGGGGAGCAAATGATGATTTGTCCCTCGTCCTTCGGCTTTGCCACCAGACTGACTTTTTATATTAAACCAAGTCATTCTTTCAAAACCACAAAGATCCTTGATGATCTGAAGATGATCGTCTGCACTGAGTTTGTTCCATCCCTACAGTTCATGCTCCTCATCACGGCGATGAAATTGCCACGCCGGAGTTTCATGGTCTGTTGAACCTGGATTTTCTCTTGCTCGCACTTGTTTGCCAGAAGGACTCTTGACTAATTTGGGCTGTTGCTTATTTTTTTTCGACATTAAAGACTACTGTAGTATTCAGACATAGATTGATTTGAAATCACGCGACTGCCACGTTCGCCGTCAGCTAATCCCACACGCGCAAGTTTCCATGGGTCTTCCATGTGGGTAAGATCACTCAGCCATTGCGCATCTTTCTCGCCGTAAAATGCCAAGACACGGTCTATTGTTGCCCTGCTTTCACCGGTAATGCGTGAAACATCACCACCAAAAAACTTTGGTTCAAGCTTAAAATGATCTCGATGGAGGGTATACAAATTGGTGACAACTGGTCCATTTGCCCATGCTTGGATTTCATCGGCAAACAGCTCTTTGTCTTCCCAAACGAGGTGCCATGCTTGAGCATAATAAACCAGCTTTTGCAATTTCATCGCTGATAATGCACCAAGTTCCTCTAAGATATAATCGGCAACATCAATTGCTCTAACGGTCATAAATAATCTCCTGCTAAATTTTATAACCCTAATTATAGATGATTTTATCTAAATGCACCATTATTTATATTTTATTTTTTCTTTTTAATCTTTTCTCTGCGCCTCTGCGTTAAATTTTTTATTTCAATGCCAAATGCGTTTCATCTCCTCCCGCTGCGTGGTGATTTTTACACCTTGCTTATCAATGGTTACCTTGATCGCTCCATCTTGCGCGGTGGCAAGTTGCGTTGCGCCTAATTGCTGAAAACGTGCTACCACCGCTGCGTGTGGAAAATGAAAGCGATTTTTATAGCCGACTGGAAATAATACATAGGTTGGTTTTACTGCTTGCACAAATTCTGGCGTTGACGAGGTACTACTGCCGTGGTGTGGCGCGATTAATATTCGCGCCGATAATGCAGCGGCTTGTTGACCAACTAAATACTGTTCAGCTAATTTTTCAATATCGCCGGTTAATAAAATGCTGGCGTTATCTGCTGTCACTTTTAATACGCAGGAGCTGTTGTTATTTAAATGCAATAATTGCGGCGCTGGATATAACACCACAAAACTTACGCCATCCCATTGCCAGGTTTGTCCCGCTTGGCATAGATGCGCTGTGCCAGCTTGAAAACGCTCGGGTACACTAGTCAATACTGCCGCGACTGGTATTTGTTTTAATACAGACCCTGCTCCACCAATATGATCGCTATCGCCATGACTAACCATCAAGGTGTCGATCGTTGTAATGGCCGCCGAGTGTAGAAATGGTAGGATTACGCGTTGTCCAGCATCGTCGTGTGGCCCCATCGGGGGGCCGGTATCAAATAACAGTGCATGATGTTGCGTTTGCACCACTGCAGCTAGACCCTGCCCCACATCGAGTAAGGTAAAATTTACCGCACCAAACGCCGGCGCTATCGGTTGAAAAAATATCACTGGTAATAACCAGGCGATACCCAACCAACGTGCTGGAAAACCGCGCGGCGCAAGCAGTAATAATACGCCGACACATGCAGCCGCTAATATCCACCATGACGGCATCGGTTGTTGCCAAATAGCGCCGTGCAACGTCGCTAACCAGGCTAATAGTTGCCAAATTATTGCAATACTATGCGCAGCAGCGATTAATAAATAATGCCCAGCCACAGGAATAATAAATAGCAATAGCGTACCCAACAAACATAACGGTAATACTAAGATGCCTACTGCTGGCACCGCGATTAAGTTGGCAATAAATGCAACAAGCGAAGTTTGCTGGAACAAGGTTAACGAGATTGGAATAAGCGCGATGGTGATTACCCATTGCACGCGCCCATATTTCCACCACAAGCCCTGAGGTTTTAAACGTCCGCTGATGCCGTAAATAATCGCAAACACGGCGCCAAATGATAGCCAAAAACTAACTGATAGTGTAGCAAATGGATCCCACAATAAAATAAGCAACAGCGCCAATGCCAGGGAATTCCATATCTGCAGTTCACGCCGCAATAATAATCCTAACATGCATACACTGAGCATGATTAATGCACGCTGAGTTGGTAGTGCAAAACCGGCGAGTGCGCTATAAATAATGGCGGCGATTAAGGATCCACAAGCAGCTGCTTGCGGCGCGGGAACTTTCAGTAATAATCGCTGTGAACGTCGCCATAAATAATTCACCAACCAATAGATAAACCCTGCAACAAAGGCGATGTGCACACCGGCAATCGCCATTAAATGATTAGTGCCCGTAGCCCGCATGACCTGCCATTGCGGCTGAGTAATATTTTGTTGCGCACCCATAATCAGCGCCATGATTAAACCTTCCGTGGGCTGCCCTGCCAAGTGATTATGTAATACTTGTTGTAACGATTGGCGCAGTGAATCAATTGGGTGTATCCAAGAATGATTAGATAACAGTGTATTTGCAGTGGCAGATGGTGTGACGACATAGCCTGTGGCGCGAATGCGATGTGCAAACAGCCACTGTTCATAATCAGCACTACCTGGATTTAATAATCCATGCGGTGGTTTTAACCGCACCTGTAATCGCCAGTGATCGCCAACACGCAGTGGCGCACCGTTAAATTGATACCAGGTTAATTGAATACGCGCCTGTTGTGGCTGGTTATTCAGCGCCGTCATATCAAACACAAACTGCACTGTATCATCTTCCACCTTGGGTAACGCAGCAATAACGCCAACCACGGTCACGGTTTGCGTGGCTAAGTTTTCCGGTAAATGCCAGGTGAGTACGCATTGCGCACGCCATAATACATACACACTGCCAACCAGGGCAAACAATAACCATTGTACATAGGTACGCAGGGGATTCTTCGCATAGCGCCATGCAAGCGCCGCACATACCAGGATTGGTAAAAACCACCATAAGTCAGGGATGGTGTGAAACCATGACAACGACAGGGTCCCGATTAAAAACGCTAACACACATGCGTACATATTATCTGCCATTTAATGTTTAGGTAGTTGCACATTAAATGGTTAGGAGATTATGTCAATACGGTACTCCTTGTTTCCTTTCTCCCTCATTTAGCAGTGGCATTGTTCCTTCTCCCCTCGTGGGAGAAGGTGGCCGCACCCAGATGCTGGCTGTAAATTTGATTTAGGCAATGTACTATACCAGCTAATAAATTTTGATAAATCTGTGCGGACGGATGAGGGGTGGGTCATGGTTTTCTGCCAAACTCATCTACCCCTCATCCGTCCGCACAGTTTCAATTAGGTTTTTTAGCTAAAATACTTTATCATTCATATACTGTTTTAAGCTAAAATATAGGTGCGGCCACCTTCTCCCACGAGGGGAGAAGGAAACAAGGCCATGGCTAAATTATGCAACAAAAAATAATCGCATTGAACCTACCCAATATACAGCGGCATATTTTTTTATGTTGCGATCAGACTACGCCAAAATGTTGCAGCCTGGAAGCAGGATTAGAAGCATGGGATTATTTAAAGCGGCGTTTGCAGGAATTGAAATTAACTACGGTATTGCGCACCAAGGCGAATTGTCTGCGCATTTGTAGCAATGGACCGATTGCCGTGGTTTATCCCGATGGCGTTTGGTATCACTCGTGCACGCCGGAGGTATTGGAACAAATTATTCAACAACATTTAATTGGCGGGGAGCCAGTTACGGAATATGTGTTATTCAACAACACCCAACCACCGCCTACCTTCTGTTAATCTGGCTACCAACATACTCGCCACACTATCCCCATTCACATTCAATACCGTTGCTGGTGGATCAATCAAGATGGTAATAGCGGCAATGATAATCAGCGCCTGCGGTGGAAATCCGTACAGCGATAGAATTAATATTTCTGCTACCATGCCGCCACTGGGAATCGCACCGATCACTGTGCCAACTAATAACGCAACTAATACTGCCGTTGCCAATACCCATAACCCAGAAAAAGGCAGATGAAATAGTCCAAATAAAAATGCAATTTTCACTACCCCACCCATCACTGAACCATCCTTATGCAAGATAGCGCCCAAGGGGACGACGGTTTCAGCAATTTGCGCTGGCACGCCCATGTCGCACGTGGCTTGTAAATTAACCGGAATACTGGCGGCGCTACTGCAGGTAGCCAGTGACGTCATAAATGGCAAGGATACCTTTTTCCAAAATGCCCGAATCGCCGGTTTTTTCCCTGCCAAATAAGCATAGCCAGTAAATGCCACAATAAAATAAATGATTGATGCCGGATAATAGATCAACGTGGCGCGCGCATAAGTTTCGAGTAATCTTGGTCCGAGTTCTGCTACTAATACTGCGAAATAGGCGAAAAATCCAATGGGCGCATAATACATAACGAACGACACTAACTTCATAGAAACTTCCGTCGCTGCTTGCAATAATACTGCAATCGGTTTGGCTTTTTCACCACAGGCTGAAGTAGCCAATCCTACCAACACTGCGAAAAAAATGAGCGCCAGTATATTGTCACGTGAAAACAGTTTGAAAAAATCAGCCACAGTGAAAATGTTAGCGAGTTGGTCACCCACACTAGTGGCGGCAGTTGTTTTTGCGGCCGTTGATAACGTCACTACCACACCTTGCGCTGGCGGAAATAACATCACTACGATAATCATAAACAACGCTGCAACCAGGCCGGTAAATAAAAATACACCCAGCGTAGTTGAGATGACCTTGCCTACGCGTTTTAGATCACCCATATTAGCGACAGCTGAAGAAACGCTAAAGAATATCAATGGGATGACTACGGTAAACATTAGGTTTAGGAAAATATCGCCGAGTGGTTTTAAGATAGTTGCGCTGGGTCCCAATACATAGCCAGCAACGCCACCCAATAGGATAGAAGCAATGAGAATAAACAGGAAGGTATAGGATTTGAGATGTTTATACATGAAGTACTTGGTTTTACTTGTAGATATTTAATTACGCTGACTAGTTATAAACGGTCAGATTTTAGTCGAGTTTGGTGCGAAAAAGTCTCGAAAAAGCGCAGCATATATGGGTTGATATGTGAGCATTTTGAGAGACTTTTTCCCGCCAAAATCGGCAAAATATGGCCGTTTCCCTCACACCCGAACAACTTTCCCCGTCATCACATCTCGTATCTCCGAAACCTTACCACGCTGCATAACGTCTCCTGGCACGATCACATCAAGCCCTAATGGAAAATGTTTCTTTACATCAGTAACACTCAACGCCGGCGCGTCTCCAGTTAAATTAGCGCTGGTAGACACTACGGGACGACCAAATTTCTCACACAAACCTTTAGCAATCGGATGGGCTGTAACACGCACCGCCACGGTAGAATAATCGCCACGAATCCATGCGGGCACTGCTTCCGATGCCGGGAATATCCACGTTACTGGTCCAGGCCAAGTGGCCAATACCCGCTGCATACATTCGGGTGGAACTGGCACAATATAGGGAAGCAGTTGTTCCACATCAGAGGCTATTAAAATCAATCCTTTATTTACCGTGCGTTTTTTCAATACCAACAGTTCTAACACCGTCAACTCATTAAGTGGATCGCATCCCAACCCATACACTCCCTCAGTAGGATATGCAATTAAACCACCTCGATTCAATGCACTAACAGCAGAAGCCACATTAGACATCACGCCATCCTTTAGAATTTAACCCGATGATTAATATATATTAAGGTATTTTTATCTAGTTTTAGTCGACATTGTTGCAAAATACCTCAATCCCCTACATCTATTCTCCTTTATTTATAGTACATAGCGGGTGGTTTTCCAAGCGACAAAGTCGCTTTTTACATTATTTTAATATACGCGGTCTTGCGCAATTCCTGCACCCAAATATCCGCCTGCTCTTGTACTTTTTGTTGCAACACCATTTGTCGCGCTTGTTCCATCGTCAGCGGTTTTGCCTGACCTTGCGCCTCCACTAAACGAATAATATGCAACCCATTCGGCGCCTTGATCAAGGCAGAAACATCACCCGCCTTTAATTTGGGTAATTCATTGGCAAATATCGCTGGCAATTGATTCACCGTACGCCATTGTAAATCTGTATATTGAGCTACTTTTGGTCCCGCATCCTGCGCCAATTGACTTAAGCTGGAGCCACCACGCGCCTTCTGCAATAAATCATTCGCTTGCTTCGTTGCAGCATCTTGTTCTGATGCCGTAGCCGATTCACCGACTAATACCAATAAATCTTCCAGATGGTATTGCACATTAGGATTATTTGGCGCTGGGGCGCGTTTGAGATACGCCTTGACATCTGCATCACTCACATGCACCTTGCCTGCTAGCGCTTGCTGTTGCACTTGATGCAATATCATCTGATCGTGGATTTGGGAGCGGAACTGTGTATAGCTGATTCCTTCCTTCGTCAATGCCTCCTTTAGTTGATCGACTGTCAGCTTATTCTGCTGGGCAATTTGACCAATCGCCTTAGTGACATCAGCATCAGACGCAGTAATTTTTACCCGTTTTGCAACTTGTAATTGTAAGGTTTGCCCAATGGCTTGATCGAGCGCTTTTTGACGCAGCGCTGCATCGCTCGGTACGGGTTTACCAGCAGCTTGTAGTTGCTGCTTCACCATCTCTATATTGTTTTGCAACTGGCTTTGGGTAATAACACTGTTATTTACAATAACCACTACCTTATCCAGCGGTACAGCACCATCCGCCCATGCAAACAACGGTGCGATTAGGCCGCATACCGCCAGTAATATAAGTTGTGAGAATTTTGCAATGCTTTTCATAGTAAATAACCTCTGTATTTTATATTTTTCATAATTATTTATACCATTCACACACTGATTGGTAGAAACGGTCAGATTTGAGTCAAGTTTGGTGCGAAAAATTCTCGAAAAAGCGCAGCATATGTGGGGTTGATATGTGAGCATTTTGAGAGAATTTTTCCCGCCAAAATTGGCCAAATATGCCCGTTTCTACCCCCTGAAGCGATCATAATATCCTGGAATACTATTCGTTAACAAGTCATGATCCTTCGCATTACCGAACGCACCCAACCCTTTTAACAAAAACTGTACATAATAGGCCGAACGGAACGTGGTATTACCCATTGCGTCCTCCGCTTGCAAGGTATCACTGGCCACAAAGCGTACTGCCCAACAACAGGTGTCGTATTCTAACCCATAAAAATACGTCTGGGGGTGGTGATGACTGATATTATAATTCCAATTCCCCACCGCATTCCAATGCGTCATTAATGGCCAACTAATCGCCAAATCCACGCGACGCAAATCATTTTGTGAGCTACCCGTATTCGCTGCATTTAACACATCGCCATCGCGCACAAAGTCATACCCCACACCCAACACCTTACCCCTTGCAGGCGTGTACACCGCGTGCAATGAACCATTACTAATATACGATTGGTTGGGATCCCATGCAGCATTACTAACAATACTTAATGCTTGAGTCAAGTGATACTCCAACTGCGCAGCAACCGGCGAGGAAGAATTACTGATAGCAGGATCGTCGCTGCAGTTAGGATAGAGACAAACCTCGTGCTTATGAAAATATATGATACCACCGATACTGGCGTCTAGTTTATCTTCCCCAGTGTAACTATCTAAAAAACGACTGGTTAAACCCAGTGAAAGTTGATTAGCATCACCCACTCGATCATAACCAATAAACCGATTATTACGAAATAATTCACTATAATCAAATGCCGGCAAGGTGGTGTCGAATACTGGAATATCATTTTGATTAACAATTGGCACAAATAAATAATAGGCGCGTGGTTCCAATGTTTGGTTATAGCCATGACCCCACACGCGCACCGCCCGCTCAAAATATAAACCGGTATCCACATTGAAAATAGGTAAAGTGCGCAAGGTATTTAAATTCGGCGTACTATCGGGCACAATAGCCGCTGGCGAAACATTCATGTTCATTACACCATTATTTGCCACAACATAATCCGTCATATCTAACGCAACAGCAGGTATCAAGAACGCGGCATTGCTGCGTAATGGCAAGCTCACCTGCGGATTAAAATGTAATCGACTGCCGGTGGGGTAAGGTAGATCGCTGAAAAAATCATTGGCGTGATCAAAATAGACCGTCTCTGCATTCATCTCATAATCCAACCCATAGGCTGAATCAGGATAAGACGCAGCAATATCCAATTGTGGCAGACGTCGATATTGATCCAATATGTAAGTTTGATTAATTAATTCTAACGTACGATATTCCTGCACCAAGCCAGAAAATTGCCAATTTTCGCCCTGATAAGTAACCTGCGCCTGATTTAATAGTTGATCGGTATTGATGGTCGATACATCATTACCTATGTCCTGTAAATAATAGGCATCACTGACGTAATTAACGTCGAACACACTCGACCAGTTTGGATTAAATTGTGTGTCGTCGTGAAAGGAAAGGGAGCCACGATTATTACTGTCATTCTCCAATTGATTCAGAAACGGTGTATTAACATAACTCGGTGGAAATTGCTGCGGTGTGTCGCGTTTAAAATTCTTAAATTGTTGATCAGTTGGCAATACACTAAACTGTAATGCCCCAGAACTATTATCGGTTAAATAACGAAATAAATTATTCATCAATAAGCCACGACGCTTCATGCCTGTAGCAGTCAATGTATCATCATAATTCGGCGCCAGGTTAAAATAATAGGGCACACTGAGCACCACGCCAGACTGACTATCATAGCCAAAACTGGGATAGAGAAATCCGGAGTAACGACGTTTATCAATCGGAAAATTTAAATACGGCGTATAAAAAAATGGAAACTTCCCCGCATACAGCCAGGCATTTTTTGCCGTGCCACGCCCAGTTTCCTTATTTAATTGAATATCCTTGGCCTTTACATACCAAGAATTATCCGTCGGCGCACAGGTAGTATAGGTTGCACGATGTAACTTGATCACTCCCAACGCGTCACGCTCTGCACGCTCAAGCGTACCCCAGGCATCCACCGGACCTGATGTTGCAGGACGTGCAATATGGTAGGCGCCATCGTTCACCGTCACACTCTTATCGGTTAAATTAATATGTGACGTTTTTCCCACAATTAATTTACCCGCTTCTTGATAGTGCACATCGCCTTGCAAATCTACTTGGTCAACCTTACCGGTCGTCGGATTGGGCGTCAATATCGCCTTGTCTGCCGTCACCTGCCGACCTGGTTGCGTTAGCCGCACATTACCCTCTAATGTGGAGGCACTATTGACACTGTACGAGGAAGGGCCAGTGCTTACCACGGTCATTTCCATCTGATCGATTGGGGCCGGATTGGGATAGGCGCTAATAAACTCAGGTTCGAAGTAATAACCACCACATGGGTTTTCCCAGCTGGCAACCGGCGTCCAACCCAGGAGGGCGCCCCAGTATGACGTGGGTGTCGCCACACAGCTGGTTGGCAATACAACCGCAGGCTCACCCTGGGGCGGAGGGGGGCAAGACGCTGTATCCGTCGCCCAAGCCGCGCTGGCGATTAAAAACAGGGAAATAAACAGGAAAACACGGCGCATGTCGGAATACTGGCGGCTGGGATTTTTAGGGATTTTAAGGGTAGCAAAGAGAGAAGAGATAGTCTATACCCATCGTACCTTGCGATGGGTATAGACACATCACACCATCCCCCGCCTGCCTAGATGCCACTTCACCGCGGCGATGGTAAATGGAACAATGGCGCGCTTAATCCGCAAATGCTGATTTAACGCCCGGGCTGCTTCGTTTAGGGTTGCTCCTGAACCCATGTAATCATCCAGCAATAAAATAGGCCCTACCGGCGTCTTTCCCGTTAATTTCACCTGCATACGCTGCGCCACATTGTCACGACGTTGATCGTTGTTTAATAACTCACCTTGCCGCGCCTGCGGCGTTTCATTCCAATACAACAAATCCGGTAAGGCAGGGATGCGTAAATGATTCGCCAATTCTGCCACTATTGCATCTCTTGCACTCCACGTGCGTGATGGCGCTGCAACAATGCAACTGAATTGATATTGTTGCATTAACGACTGTAAAACAGCCTGTATTAATTTTAATAACTCACCGGAGATTGCTGATTCCAGCGTGGTGGAAATACTACGATTGCGCATAAAGCCAATAAATTCCTGCGAACGCAATTTGCCATCTAATACTGCAACACCTGGCATGGTATTTTTAATGCGCTTAGATAGCATGATTGGCACGGCGCGTTTATCCAGCCACGCCGATGCAATCAATAATAGATTTTTGTCCACCGGTGGTATGATGATTGACGCATCGCATACACTGCACTGCCCACACGGTGCGGCATGTGCATCACCCAACGCCGTGCGCAATAGCATCATTAAACATTGCTGTGCTTGCTCGGCATAGTGTTGCATTGCTGCAAGCTCAGCGGTTCTAACCCGGAATTGCGCACTATAACGACTCAAATCAGGCACACCAGATTGGTTAGTAAATTGATACACCTGTAGACCATTATGGCTGACCTTTTTTAAAAACTTCTGCTCAATTAATTCTGCAACTATCACCGTTAAGCGCGTGGGATGTAACCCGGTTAAGGTTTTTAACGCAGTTAGGCCAAGTAATACACTGGAATCCTTCACGCTACTTAGCACTTGATCAAAATCAGCGACACTGGGCTGCGCTGATTCGATGAAATGGCGTTGAATTTTACTGTCAGCGGCGTCATATAGCACAATGCCATCGGCTGCTAAACCATCACGACCACAGCGACCTACCTCTTGGTAATATGCCGTAATCGAGCCAGGAAAATCAAAATGAATAATAAAACGTAGATTGGATTTATCGATGCCCATACCGAGCGCATTAGTGGCTGTAATAACCTTGTATTTATCTAATAAGAATTCCTGCTGAATACGTCGTTTATGCTCGGTATCAAATCCAGCATGATAGGCAGTGGTTTTTATACCTTGCGCCGATAAATATTCCGCTGCCAACTCAGTATTTTCACGCGTCGCACAATAAATCAAACCCGTTCCCTCCAACGTGGTTAATAATTGCGTCAACACCACTAATTTGGCGCTCATGCCAGCTACGGGAATCACGCGTAAACGAATGTTCGGTCGGTCCATACTTTCACGCTGCACCACCACTGTACGCTCGTCTACTGCCAACTGCTGTCTAATATCCGCTTCAGTTTTCGCATTGGCGGTAGCGGTTAATGCTAATAATTTAAGCTGTGGATTTTTATGCACCAACGCATGTACTACCTGGATAATTTGCCGATAGCTGGGGCGAAAATCATGCCCCCAGGTAGAAATGCAATGCGCTTCATCCACTACTAATAAACTAATCGGCAACCCCAATAAAAAAGCCAAACGATCAATATGGTCCAATTGCTCCGGCGCGATAAATAAAATACGCGCGTTGCCAGCTAACACTGCCTGACGCGCCGCATGATTTTCACTATCGTCTTGATCGGTATTGATACTGACCGCAGTAATGCCAAAACGGTTTTGCAATTGCGTCAATTGATCGCGCATCAACGCTAACAGCGGAGAAATAACCAGGGTAATGCCATCAAGTAACACCGCTGGCAACTGATAAAGCAGCGATTTGCCATAGCCGGTGGGCTGAATACACAGCAAGCGACCTTGTTGCATTAATTGGATCAATCCTTCCAATTGCCCAGGGCGAAACTGGTTGAATTTAAACGTTTTGTTTAGTGTTTCCGTTAACTGCTGGGCAATATCAGTTTGCATATGGTGATCTCTTTGAGTAATTAACCTACTAAATAAACATAAGTAAATTATTTTTGCAATACCGTAGTGGGGTGGGACAGCCCTGAGGTTGGGTACTACGGTATTGCGTTCTTTTAAATCACGCTATAATGGGGAGATGAGAAAACAGCACAGAAAAGTGCCACAAGCGTATATCTAAAACAATCGCTCAAAACAATTGGCGTGCAATCTTTTTTAGTATATACTTAAAAGTATATACTATAGGGGAATGTTATGAAAATAGCTAAATTATTTCAAAATGGTCAAAGTCAGGCGGTTCGGTTACCTAAAGAATTCAGATTTGAAGGCAACGAAGTTTACATTAAAAAAGTCGGCGAAATGACGGTACTACTTCCAGTCAAAAATCCTTGGCGCGCCCTACTCGATAGCCTTGGTAAGTTTTCCGATGATTTTATGGATACCAGACAACAACCAGAACAACAAAAAAGAGAAGACATTTTTTCATGAAATACATGCTAGATACAAATACTTGCATTTACATTATTAAACAACACCCACCAAGTGTTTTGAAAAAGCTAATGTCGCTCAAAGTAGGTGACATTAGCATATCTTCAATAACACTAGCTGAACTTGAATATGGGGTGCAAAAAAGTCAACATCAACAAAAAAATAAGATTGCCTTACAAGAATTCGCCTCACCATTTGAAATTGTGACGTTTAATGAGGAAGCTGCCACATGTTATGGTTATATTAGAAATGACCTTGAGAAAAAAGGAATGATTATTGGACCATTAGATATGATGATAGCAGCACACGCACAAGCATTAAATTTAGTTTTAGTGACCAATAATAAAAAAGAGTTTTCCCGCATAACTAATTTAAAAATAGAAGATTGGGTACACCATCACTAAGAGTATATTCCTGCAGAAATTCTCATTAAAAGCCAAAAACTGCAACAAAAAAGAATCTGAGGGGAATTATTACTCCCCCGCCTCGGCCAGTAAATCCGCCTGATGTTCGCGGATTAGCGGTTCAATTACTTTTGCTAAGCCTGGTCCTTCCATGACATCGGTTAAATTATAGAGTGTGAGATTAATGCGATGGTCGGTGACGCGACCTTGGGAATAATTGTAGGTGCGGATGCGTTCAGAGCGATCACCAGTGCCAACCAAGTTGCGTCGAGTTTCGCTTTGGTGGCGTTGTTGTTTTTCTTGTTCCGCTGCTAATAATCTTGCTTGCAACACACTCATGGCGCGTGCGCGATTTTTGTGTTGTGAGCGTTCGTCCTGACATTCCACCACGGTGCCAGTGGGAATGTGGGTAATGCGGATGGCTGATTCGGTTCGGTTGACGTGTTGTCCACCCGCACCGGAGGCACGATAGGTATCAATGCGTAAATCGGCTGGATTAATTTGAATGGCATCGACTTCTTCGGCTTCCGGTAATATTGCCACGGTGCAGGTTGAGGTATGCACGCGACCTTGCGATTCGGTCAGTGGCACGCGTTGCACGCGATGCGCACCGGACTCAAATTTCAGTTGCGCATACACATTCTGGCCAGTGATGCGTGTAATCACTTCTTTATAACCACCATGTTCACCCAAACTTTCCGACAGAATTTCAATGTGCCAACCCAAACCTTCCACATAGCGCGTGTACATGCGCAATAAATCGCCGGAAAAAATCGCTGACTCATCGCCGCCCGCAGCAGCGCGAATTTCTAAAAACACGTTGCGCTGATCGTTGGCGTCCTTGGGCAATAATAAAATTTTTAGCTGCTCTTCTAATTCGTCACGACGTTTACGCTGATCGAGCAATTCTGTTTCCGCCAGATCACGCATTTCTCCTGTTTCCTCTGCCAACAGTTTTTCTGCGTCAACAATCGCCTGTTCAACCTGTTGATAGGTGCGAAAGCACTGCACCACCGATTCTAAACTGGCGTACTCTACCGATAGCGCACGAAATCGCTGCTGGTCGTTGATAACATCTGGCGCACTGAGCAAGTATTGCAATTCGTCAAAGCGTTCGGCTAAGGAAATTAGTTTTTGCTGTAGGGAATGTTTCATAAGAAGCTTAAGTTCCTGGATTCCGGCTGTAGGGGCAACCCTTGTGGTTGCCCGATGTGGCTACCTGATAACCTGTAAAGCCCTAACGGGCAGGCACAAGGCCTGCCCCTACAATCGGAATGACTATATTCTCCGATGTTCTGTGCTCAATTACAAACTGTAACCCTGCCTTATAACACTCCAACGCAGCTGCTTTTTCACCCAACTGTTCTAACACCTGGCCAAGCAGTGGGTAAATATTCACTCGTGGCTGAATTTTTAAACCGGCTTCTAAATAATTTTTTGCCTTACCCCATAGACGTAATTCAAAACATAACTTACCTAAACAAAGTAACAAATCGGTATTTTGCTCGTCTTGCTTTAACCACTCTTCGGCGCGCGATAATTGCCGGGCAGGATCATCGCTGATCAATTGAGCATATTGTTCTAACAACACTGGATCGTGATGATCTTTTAATGCTTTCTTTAATACGACTTCAGCTTTTTTATGCTGCGCCTGGCGGATTAAATATTTTACATAGACTGCCACTATCGCAGGGGATTCATGCCATCTGTTGGGAACAGCATTCCACGCCTGGTCTAAGCGCACAGCCACAGTTGGCTGATTCTCCGCAGCAGAACCTGCTGATCCCGCCTGATGCAATAAAGAAATATAAACGTGTTGTTCTAACGCATCCAATGTGGCATCGGATAAATTACCGTAACGGCGTACATTGGGAAGCAAGTCGCATAGCGCTTGCCAATTTTCCATTGCCAGATAAACATCTTTCAACCCATTTACCACAAACCTATGTTTAGGAGAAACCTTTTGCAATAGCTGCAAGGTGGTTAAGGCTTGCTGATATTCTTGCATGGTTAATTGCCAGCGTGCTCGCGTTATTTCCAACGCCATCACCTCAGACGGTTGCGCAATACGCTGCGCCTTTTTTAAATACGTATCGCCTGCGACATATTTTTTCTGCCGATAAGCAGCTTCGGCAGCACCCAGATAATGAAAAAACATATGATCTTCGGCGCTAATACTCTTAAGCAAGTATTTTTCACAGTTATCCCAATACCCTTCAAATAATGCACACAATGCGCGCTGGGTTAATTGTTGATTCTTCGTGTCGCGCCGCCGCTGGCTGAAATGACGCACGCGGCCGGGAATATGATAGGCGCCACGCAGTATACGCCACACTTGATACAATAAAAATACGCCTACGATAATGGCGGCTACTGCAAACCATAATGTGGTTTGAATATACGTAGAACCAAGGGTGATAAACAGGTTGCTGGGTGTGTGTTGGGCGAAGACGCCTAACGCTACGGCTGCCAATAAAACAATGAATGCAATGATTAATTTTTTCATCAAATTACCCCTTCGCGCGCTGAATGGCGTCGAGACTATGCGAAATATCTGGCATCGCCGGATTAACTATGATGGTTTTGATTTCATCAATCTGTTGCAACATACCATGCACCAGTGGGTTTTCTGGTGAATAATAACGCGTCAACCAATCCGTCACTTGCGTTAACGCTTGCTGATATGTATCTTGTTGCCGATGCACCACCGCCCATTGCGCTAACGTTAGTTGCGATTGGATATTGGTGATGAGATAGGCGTGTTGTTCCACCGTCAGTAAGGTTGGGGTAAATTTATCACCTGCATGTGTGATGGTAACCATAGTGGATAACGCCCTACCCACGGCTGTTACAAATAGTCGAATTTTCTGTAAGATTGTCGCCATTGTCAATTGCGACTCTGTAGTAGCTGTGGCCTGTATTGACGTCGGCATTTGCGTCGGCGTCGCAACCGATAATTGCGGTAGTTGTTCTGCTTGCTGCGTTAAGGCGCCCAGACGCGCCACTATTCCTGGCAAATCTACCACTGGTATGGCATGTAAGTGCGCCATATCTTCGGCCAATATCTGCCGCACTGGCCATAATGCAGGGTCATTGAGTGCCTGCAAGCGCTGATCGGCTTCCGCCAATAGTTGTTGCGCCAAGGTCACGTTACGTTCAAAGATCAAATTAAATGTTGCCAACCTGACGAGATATTCCGCTTCCATTAACGTCCAACCGGCTGCATCACGACGGTTTTGGTTGCCGATGGTTTGTACATCTTGTTGTGTTGTACGCAATGCTTCTTGTTGTTGCATCGACAGATGCATAGCCTTAGATACATCCTGCTGCAACGATACAATCTGTTTAATATTCTGTTGCTCGTTGATTTGCGTTTGTTGCCAAACATAAACAATACCCGCAATTGCAACGATGGCAACCAACAGACTTAACAGAGCAATGGCCTTACCACTGCCTGGTTTTTTAGGCGCAATAGTCTTAGGCGGCGTTGATATTACTTGCTGTGAATCCATAAAAAGCTCCTTTTAAAAAAAAGATTTGACGCAAAGACGCAGAGAAAAACATAAAAGATTGAATTCAATGGCACAAAGCCCCTGGGAGCGCGGGCAGCTTGCCCGCATTTACGCCATTGGCAAACATGCGGGCAAGCTGCCCGCGCTCCCAGGGGCGACAGAGCCGTCGTTTGATCTTTTAATATTTTCTTTTTGCTTTTATTTTTTTTAATCTTTTCTTTGCGTCTTTGCGTCTCTGCGTCAAATTTTTTATGTTTTATGTTTTTCTCAAACCATCACTAAATTAGCATAGCTCATCACTAACCACTTCGTGCCTTGCTGAAAACGCACTTGGATACGCGCATGTGCCCCACTACCTTCGCGAGCTAACACCACGCCCTCACCAAAATTAGCATGGCTTACACGACTACCGAGTGGGAAATCTTCCTTGCCAGTCGATTTGACCGCATTATATGGCGCACCCGTAAACGTAACTGGTCGTGAAATTTTCGCCTTAAGTCGCACTTCTTGTATGTAATCGGATGGTATCTCGCGAATAAACCGCGACGGACGCTGGCGCATTTCATGACCACGCAAATAACGCGTCTCGGCATAGGTCAAATACAGTTTGTGCATGGCGCGCGTCATGCCAACATAACACAAACGCCGCTCTTCTTCTAATTGTGCGGGTTGCTGACTCGACATGACGTGTGGGAATAAACCTTCTTCCATGCCGGTTAAAAATACCAAGGGAAATTCCAATCCCTTGGCGGAATGCAACGTCATTAGATGCACAGCATCGAGTTGTTGATCGGCCTGATGTTCACCGGACTCCAAGGCCACATGCGATAAAAATGCCGCCAGGGGCAGTAGCGACGCTGCCTCGGGATCCGGCACAAATTGACTGGTGGCATTGATTAATTCTTCTAAATTTTCTACCCGCGCCAAACCTTTTTCGGAAACGTCTTGACGATAAAATGTCAGCAAGCCACTCTGATTCACAATACGTTCGGTGAGTTCATGCAATGGCACATCAACGCCTTGCTGTATCCCTTCGATCAAATCGATAAAATTTGCCAGCGCAGTCAGGGCGCGCGTTGGTAGGCCCTGATGTTGCAACAAATGCTGTGCGGACCGAAATAATGACAAGCTTAAATCCCTGGCGCACGTGCGTAACGCATTGAGCGTGCTTTCACCAATACCACGCGCTGGCGTATTGACCACACGTTCAAATGCACCGTCATCATCACGATTCGCCACCAGACGCATGTAACCCAGGGCATCCTTAATTTCTGCGCGTTCGAAAAATTTAAGACCGCCATACACGCGGTAGGGCACATTGGCTTGAAACAGCTCTTCTTCCAACACACGCGATTGTGCGTTGGAACGATATAAAATGGCCGCCTGCGAACGGCTGCCGCCCTGGTCAACCCAGGCCTGGATTTGACCGAGAATAAAGCGCGCTTCATCGCGATCATTAAAGCCGGCATACAACGCTATCGGATCGCCTTCTTCTCCCTGTGTCCATAGCTGCTTACCCAGGCGTTGTTGATTACACGCGATTACTGCGTTGGCTGCCTGTAAAATGGTGCTGGTGGAGCGATAATTCTGCTCTAAGCGGATCGTTTGCGTACTGGGGAAATCTTGCGTAAAGCGCTGGATATTCTCAACTTTTGCGCCACGCCAACTGTAGATGGACTGATCATCATCACCCACCACCATCAGTTTATTCGACTGACCGGCGATTTTTTTCAACCATTGGTACTGGATCCAATTGGTGTCTTGAAATTCATCCACTAAGATGTGTTTGAAACGCCCCTGGTAATACGCCAACACCTCAGGATGTTGATCCCATAACTCGTAAGAACGTAGCAGCAATTCGGCAAAATCCACTAACCCGCTGTTTTGGCAAATCTCTTCATAACCGGCATATACCTTGCGGTACACTTCGGTAAACATGTCACCATTGGCAGCAATCTGCCTGGCACGCAACCCCTCTTCTTTTTTCTGGTTGATAAACCACTGTGCCTGACGCGCAGGCCAACGATCTTCATCCAGGTTCAATCCCTTAATCACACGACGTATCAGACGTTGCTGGTCGTCACTGTCCAATACTTGAAATGTCTCTGGCAACCGGGCCTCCTGCCAATGGCGACGCAGGAGGCGATGCGTCATACCATGGAAGGTGCCCACCCATAGACGCTGCATGGGCAGGTGCAAGATGCTCTCGATGCGGCTGCGCATTTCTGCCGCTGCCTTATTGGTAAAGGTAACCGCCAATATCTCATCGGGTGAGATATCTGCATTCTCGACCAGCCAGGCAATACGACGCACCAATACCCGGGTTTTGCCGCTACCCGCACCCGCCAATATCAGCAGGTGCTCAGCCGACGCCGTAACCGCCGCATATTGCGCCTCATTCAGCGAGTCAAGGGTTGATGGATTTGCCATGCTTAGTTCCTGATTTTATGCTAGTCTTTGTCTGCCACAAAGTGAGTATTGTACCCTTTGTTCTATACTTATATAAGCGGGAATTGTATATTCTAATATGCTCGTACTCATAAAATACTATGATACATTTTATTAAACACATTATTTTAGCCGCCTGTTGCGGCATGGTCACATCGCTGGCGCTGGCGGATGAATTTCTACCGGATACCGGCACTGCGGAAAAGAGCGCTGACCAATACTTAGCGCCCAATACCACCCTGGAGCGAGATTATTGCCCGTTAGTCACAAAGTTGACCAAGAACCCCGATGATCAAACCTGGGGAGCCGATGGCGGTTGGAAGAGCAATGCCCCTTCCTTTATCACCGAATTAACCACCTTCGTCGGCGCACAATGGGTGGGGGTTAGCGTGGGAGAAATAATCTGTTTATACGCCAGGGCCGGACGCGCGGAATTCCCAGTCGCCATACAACGTGGCACGCTGGTGCCAGTACCCAAGGTAGGCGGTCTATGGTCAGAAGACAAGGGCGGTTACCGCGAATGTATTTCTACCGATATTCAAAACTGCCCATTCTTCATCGAAATTCACACCCCTCCCAAGGATGTTTATAAAGATTTGGATTTCTATAAGGGTAAGGCGGTGCAATCGGAAGGAAATTAACCCTCATGCAGTCTACCCTCCGCATTTCCACCCGCAAGAGTCCCCTCGCCCTATGGCAAGCCAATGCCGTTAAAACCGCGCTGACGCGCCTCCATCCACAGCTTCAGGTTGAGATTATCGGCCTGGTGACAGAAGGCGACAAACACCTGACTTCTTCCCTGGCTACCATCGGTGGCAAGGGTTTATTCGTGAAGGAACTACAACTGGCGATCTTACAAGGCCGCGCCGATATTGCTGTGCATTCGATCAAGGATATGCCGACAGAACCTACCGATCAGCTGCGCCTGGCGGCAGTGTGTAAGCGTGATGATCCTCGCGATGTGTTGGTAGGAGCAGTTCGCAAGCGGGCGGTTCACGAGCGGGCGGTTCACGAACCGCCCCTACGGGGTATCGATGAATTACCCGCAGGCGCTATCGTTGGCACTTCCAGCAGTCGTCGCGCCTGTCTATTGCGCCAAATACGCCCTGATCTGCGCGTTGAGAACCTGCGTGGCAATGTTGGCACGCGACTAAAGAAACTCGATGCTGGTGAATACGATGCCATTATTTTGGCTGCCAGCGGCCTACACCGACTCGGCGAAGACGCGCGAATCAGTTGTTATTTAGAACCCGAAGCCTGGATACCGGCGGTGGGGCAAGGCGCGATTGGTATTGAATGTCACGAGAATAACGCTGCCGTACAGGCATGGCTGACGCCGCTAAATCACCCCCCTTCCCAGGTGTGTATCACCGCCGAGCGCGCGTTTAATCAACGGCTGGGCGGCGGCTGCCAATTACCCATTGCTGCGTATGCGACCTGGGTAGGCGCTGCGCAGTTGCATATACGCGGATTTGTGGCGCATCCGCATACAACCTTGATGATAGCAGCAGAGTTAACCGGCAGAGCGGATAAGCCGCAGGAGTTGGGCATAGCCCTGGCGGAGGTATTGCTGGAACGCGGCGCAAGAGATATATTGCCCCTTCCCTAACACACCCCCCCGCATTCGTAGGGGCGGCTCGCGAGCCGCCCGTAACCCTTTTCGGGCAGTTCACGAACCGCCCCTACGAACCAGTTCCTTCCCCCGCTTGCGGCTTCGGAGTGAACCAAAACCCCGCAATCTCAAATGCGATGACTATAATGCCATCACGTAGCGGGAAATCTATTACGGCAGTTCGAAACTTTGACTAATTTCTAATTTCCTTTTATCACCATCCTCCCCTAAACCATAAGCTTGATTACCATGTTGCTCTTGACCCAATAACGGTTGCGTGGATTCATCTTTTGGCGGTTCAGGCGTCGTCAATAACCGAAAGAACTCAGTTTGACCTGTTGGAGCTGGATGGTGATGCACTGATTTTTCTTCCTTTGGATCTCCCTCTAACCGAACATAGCCTTTCCTTGCTCCTGCAAGAATCCATTTGTCCCTTCCTTCTAAGCTCTCGGGCAAATCACTATCATCATCACTTGCAAATTCTTTTGGCTTAATAAGAGGTCGCTTTTCCTCTCTTCCTTTTCCTAAATTTGTAGCGCTAAAAGTCCTCTGCAACACCTTACCAAATGTACTGCCCCCGTCTCGCTTCGGTTTCCTGGGTTTTCTGAGATTTGGATTGCTCGTAGCCCTTGGTCTCCTCCACTTCCACTTAACCTTCTTTTGCTCCGGTTTTGTGGCAAGTGTTGGGAGACCTTGATTGCTCGTCCCTGGCATCTCCCTCCGCTTAACTTCCTTCTTTTGCTCCGATTTCGTGGCAAGTGTTTCGGGATTTGGATTGCTCTTAGCCCTTGGCGCCTCCTGCTTAACCTCATCCTTAAACTCCGGCGGCTTCTTATCCCCCTTACGCAGACGTTTCATTACTTCAAAGATGCTTTTTGTCCATGGAATATGTAGCATTGCCACGTTAGCCACAGTTCGTCCTGGTCCTGTAATCGAAGTCTGTTGCGGAGCAGTAGCCACACTGGTGGTCTTTTCAGCCGCCACCGCGTATTGAAAAAATGGCCAGCAGTATTTTTTCAACTTAGCTTGCTTCTGCGTTGGCCAGGCATTGTAGGGAGTTATGGTTTGAGTTGCCGCAAACTGCTCACATTCTGCTATATGTAATTCAACTTCAGCGCCATTCCGATCCAATGAACTCTTGCAGGCTACAATTGTCTCCGCCAGCATAGCCTGGTACACAGCTGCCGCCTCTGCCGGGCTTTGAATACTAATATCATCAACCTCTTTTTGTCTTCTAATCCATCGCCATCCACTGCGCATGAGCCGACCCACCCACCAGAAATCTTGTGCAAAGCGTATATAGATTGGCGGTGTCGGCGACGCCACGCGATAAAGTGCTGGCAGGGTATTGGACTGGGGTTGACACACCCAGGCAAACACGAGTTTACCCACCCAGGACGCTGGCGCTATTACCAGGGCACGCACAACGAATAATGGAATGATTAACGCCCACGAAGCAAGCCAGGTGGTCAATTGCACCGCGGCCTGGAGCAAAAATGCAGCCATTGTGACTGCGCCCGCGACCAAAATCAGCGGCCAGGTAAAAAATAACGCCAACCCCCGCCACCAAGTCGACTTGATATCCAAAACCTTACTCACCGCCTCGCCTAACAATCGACTAAGACGCATGGCGCATTCTCTAAAGACGTTATTAATCACTAGGCGCAACCAACCCGGCAGTGATTTATGATTGAGTATTTTAAGATTGACTGCCGCTTGTAGTTGCAGCGACAAATGTAGACGCGCTTGTTGTATTTGGGGATCAATGTGCGGCTTGTTTAATACCTTTATCAAGTAATCGAGCGCAGCTTGCTCAGTGCCAGATAAGCCCGTCGTAGATTCGAACAGGCTAACATTACCTCTCTCAAGGAACTCTTGTAGAATCCCAATAGCCTGCGCTTCCTTCACATCCTTAAAACCTCTTGCATTACTACTACGATCCCAGATACCCCCCCTCCCACTGGCTGATTTCAGCCGATTGGTAAAAACCGATACCAACTCATTACTCGCTTGCCAATCGGTCCAACGCTCAAATGAGAATATACGCGCACGATTTAAGCATTTATTATCACGGGTAAGGGTAAAGCGCACCTCATTGTGCGGCTGAGTACTATCAAATAGCTCCGACGCCCACCCTATCGCCAATTTAGTGTCTGGATCAATCGTGGGATCATATACTGCCGATTTCCCACTCTCTTTGTGAACACGAAAAAATTCGCCAGTAGACGCTATTCTGTAATACCTGTATGCATTGAGCGCCTCACTGCGTTTTCGCCACGCCTCTTCTTCAGCGCCCAACCACAAATGACTGGAAGGGACGATCAGGGCGGGCGCCATATCAACCAAGGTTAAGCGGTGCAGTGGAATTTCTAGCACATCTCCCGGATCGTTTCTGTCTTCATTACTGGGCAGATAGATCGCACCCAATGCCTGCATATGACGCTCGACAGCACTGGCTAATGGTCCGCCCGACGTCGCCACGGTTGCATTAATATGCGCAACGTCAAAACCTTTTTTTAATATAGGAACATTCTTAGCCGCTAATAAGCCAAACATCGCATAGAGTATTTCTCCCATTCTATGTTTATGGTGCCCGGCGCCATAGGGGAAGAACGCCCCAGTACGTGTGCCCAATGGAAACTTCGTAACGGAGTTGCCGGTTTTTTCGTCAAATACCTCATGCTCCTGTTCCACATAGGTCACTGGCCCTGGGATTACCGGACGGTCCATCGGCAAGTTACCCGCACGTTTAAGCTCCTCCTTGTGTCCATCATAGAACGCCAATGCGGTGGGGTATTCTTTTAATGCTTCGCTGTAATACGTATCTATGCCCTTCCCAGTGCGGGTATCTCCCACCTCGCAATAATCAACTGGCAGCGACCTCGCTGTCGTCTTGGATAATACAGTTTGTTTATTCTCTTTTATTCTCACCTAGCCTGGCGGCAACTATTTTCACATTCGCCTGTTCCCGGCTTACGATAAGACCACGCAGCCAAAATAAGTTCTTGCCTGCATATCGGCGCAGTTCCGCCACCGACTTAGATTTTTTCTTCGCTGACCCAGGCTTGGGCATTCTTTCCGACTTAACATCACGCGGCGCTACTGATTTTTTAGCATTAGATTTTCCTTGCAGCCATGCCTTGCAACCATACTTACTTGCTAATTGTTTGTTTCCCTCGGCTGTATCCGCCAATATAACCAGATCTTGTAATCGTTGATGAAAATGGGAAGACGCAGTTACTGCCTTCTTCAGCACGGATATTGCCTGGTCTGTTGGCGGCGATTGCTTTTGATACTTATGCGCGCTAACTTGAATCGGGCGTTGCCTTTCCAGCGTAGTAATTTTTTCCTGGAATGTCTGCCAAGCCTCATAATATCCTTGAAGAACTTTTTGCTGGTTTACAGGCGATAGTCCCTTTAAGGGACTATTAAAACGCTCACTGTCTTGTAATGTAGTGAAAAATGCCTGCGCCCAGTCTAAACCGCTACGAAACGCATCGGTTTCATCAACACAGGCGTCAATGTAAATATGCCGTCGGGTATCGGGCCCATCACTATCCGCGTGTGGGTCCTTCATCGGAACAGCCATGCGACGCGTGTTTAACTGTTGTTGTCTGGCAGCTTCTATTGCCTTTATTGCGCCTTGAATCTTTGTTGTTAATCCGTTGCGCCAATCATCTTCATCGACCAAATGACACATGCGAGCAAATAGATTAGATAAGTCACTACAGGTTTCTAGCAGAGCCGCTGCATACCTCCCCCGCACCTCCGCCTGGTCGGAGGCTAAATCGATAATATCCTGGTGGGGGTTTATTTTTGCTTCCGGTGTTTTTAGTTCATGTATTTTTTTTTGTTCACGAGCACGACTATGAATGTCCATAAGTTCCATGTGAGGATAGTTGATAGGGGGTGATTTGTTATACCACGCAAGCAGTCTATTCTAAGATGCTATCTCTTCTGCAGTCCAGTATTTGTAATATCCGTATCATCCGTATGGGCAGGGTGATGACCTGTTAACCCCTTTAAATCTGGCGCATACGGCTTTCCATCCGCAGTCCGCTTGGGAGTAAATAAATAGCTGATGATAATACCTGCCACAGGAACAGGTAGGTTAGATTTCTCCAGTATTTGCGCCTGATAAGCAGCATAGCTCAATGGCGGCTCATCCTGCTTCTTACCCTTATTCACCACGGCAATCAAATTACTCATCACACTTTTTACCTTGGCGTAGGGTTGCGTTGCGGGAATAACCTGCAAACCTTGCAAATACTGAAACAACGGTAGCGAGTTGGATGATGACCGCAATAACTCATCCGCAATACCGCGGGCAAACCCCAGCGCGGAAAATTTCTCGGCTAAAAACAACTGGGCAAGATATACGTTAACTTGAATTCGATTGGGCTTCTCCGATGACAATATGCTTTTCATCACCACCATCAGGGGATTTTCCATTATCCCAATTTCCATAGGGAGTCTATCGTAGCGGAAGGTCTCGATTACCCCCCCTATGGATGATTCTAATATTTTTTTCACCGTTATCGGCGCAAAGTTTAGCAATTCATTTAAAATATATAGCCCAATCTTACCAGTGGTTTCTGCAGTTATCTGACAAGTCTCTTCTTGCTGTCTGGTAGAATGTTTAATAGTAACACTTACCTTTTCTGAGACCGGGTGTAAGGGATCTAGTACACACTCATATAAACCACCAGCCGTCGTTAACTCCAGACTCAACACGTGAACACGATCTATCGCACTAAGCTTATGCAATTCTCTCACTACTGCAAACACCTGTTGCAGATTGTTAGTGCATATCGCATCTATCAATTGTTGATGGCAGGAATCCCGTTTGGTAGTTAGTGCTTCCTGAGACATAGATGTATCTTCGCTGGTGATAAAGTTATATTTCTACTTACATAAACATTAGAAACGTAGGGTGGACAAAGGAGCGCAGCGACGTGTTCACCAATTCATAAGAATTTAATGCAAACACAAAAAAATCAGGCAATGACAACGAGAGAGAATTCTTGCACCAAACCCCACAATCTCAAACGCGATGACTATATAATGCTTAATAATGGTGAACACGTCGCTGCGCTCCTTTGTCCACCCTACGCTCAACTCCAACTAATCTAGCACTTCCCACCATTATGTAACTATTAATGCATTAATCCTAACTGTTATTATTGCTACTTGAAGAACTACTTTTTACTATTGTGTGGTGGCCTATCGCACGCTTAGCAGCATCCTCTTGCTGATCTGGTGAAAGATCATCGTCACTCTTTATCTTTGGATCCTTCTCAGGAGGGGGATTGAGGTTAGTAATACCATTCATCGACTGGGATAGACGCCTGGCTAAGGAAGGAGGAGGACACGTAATGGGGATTCCTGGTGAACTTTGCGTACGCGAGCGTTCATCTTCTGAGGGACTTCTGGGAAGATTATTATCTTCCGGTGACATCTCAGTAATCGTTATCTGAAATTGCTCTGGATTATCACCGCCGCCATCAGCCCCACTCAGCTTAGGTGTGCAGGTTCTTTATTACCCTGCTGATCCTGCGGTAATGCTGTAATCACTATATCACGCCCTGGTTTTTCTTCCTGGATTTGCTGGGGCACTGCATCCGAATCAAAAACCTTTACTCCGTCTGCATCCACAAGATTTTCCATTATCTCTGCTTCTAATGCATCATTTAACTCAAAGGTAGCTGGTGCACTTTGCGCACGTGGGCGAGTCAGATTTTTTTTCTGGGTTTGTGTTAGCGCTGCTTCATTTCCGGAACTCCAACCTACCGGATCGTTTACTACTGGATATACCAGGTCTATGTCTGGTTCTGATCCCAGCAAAATTGCGCTTAATGGCGAAGGGATTCGAGGGAGCACTGGTTTTTCTTTTTCTTCCGATACTTTTGTTTTTGGTTCTCGTTTGAACTCATCTTCTATTAACTTTTCTTCCTCCTCGAAATTTTCCTTTTGTGAACCACTTGGGCGTACCAATCCTAACTGCGTTAGATCTGGTTTCTGCACTCCTTGCATAGGCCTGGAGCCTACTCCCATATTCACAGCATCACCTTTGGGAAGCTCTATAACAGGTGCTTGTTTTTCTTCCTGTACTTCGTTCTCTACTTGCAAGTGTGGTGATGCTTCCAGTTCATTGGACTCATCCCCTTCTAAGTGATAAAAAAACGCCTGCGGCTCTTCGTCTGCTACCTCAGCACCATAAATTACTTCACCTACTGGCTGCTCCGGCACTTCTTTAAGTGCCTTTTTTTGCATCCCCAATAGTTTTTTTGCATGCCATGAATTTTTCACATGTCCTGCAATGCCACGCATTAGCATCGTAACCACAATACCCATCATCGCACTGACAAGCGCCATCACGGCGCTGGCTACATAGGTGGCTGCTGTAGTCATTGCCGCACCCAGGAAGGCAAGTGCGCCCCCCTTAATCAATGCGCCAGCGATTAATGCAACACCGAATACCTGTGCGCCCGGAACAAATATCACAATCAACGCAAGTACCGCAAATGCAATCACACCGATTATAAATCCTACTGCCAACCAACGCCCATTTATTTCTTTAAAGCTATTGCCCCAACTGGCAGGCTTGTAACTACCCCCCTTACGATTAGCATGACCAATCTTAGTGGCGGCAGCCACACTTGGATTATTATGTTTTTGCACCATAACAACCGCGCCACCGGGATCTTGCATCGACGTATACTGCGGAGCAGTAAACGGACTGCCGGTCTTTGCCCCCGCCACAGCATGTTGCAAAAATGGATCGCAATATTGACGCATATCGCGACGTTTTTGTTGTGGGGAATCGTTATATGATGGCATACGGCCGGTAGCCACAAATTGGTCGTATAGCGCTGTTACCAGCTCAACTTTCGCGCCATTACGATCCAATGAACTCTTGCACGATTCAAATGACTCAGCGATGATGGATTCGTATGCGCTCTTCGAGGCGGTAGAGTTGGGAATATCGGTAGCAAACGCACGCCATACGCTCTGGGCAAATTGTTTAAGCCTGGGGGGTACGTAGAGGATGTTGAAATTTGACACGTCATCTCCCCGCCACTTTCCCCATGCCTTCCATATGGCCCTACCCACTAATCCAAATGGCAACGCGACCAGATTTAGCGCCAAAAGCACAGGATAAAATACCGCCTTGGATACGGTGGCAAGCGTCCAGGTGGTTAGCTGCACCGCAGCCTGGAGCGCAAAGAAACCTAAAGTTATTACTCCGAGGGGGATCCCTGGAAATATCAGCATGAGACCCTTCCAAAGGGTATTCTTTAGAAATTTCCATACCTTATTCTTACCCTTATACTCAGTACCTATGGCTGCGCTTAAAATAGCACCCGCACCCCGACTAACTTCCCTGGCCACTTCACTGAAAAAATTGTTAATTCCCAGGCGCATCAATCCCAATAGCGACTTGTGATTGACGATTTTAAGATTGACTGCGGCTTGTAGTTGCAGGGACAAACGCTGACGCGCCTGTATTATTGGTTCATAGCGTTGATGTAATTCGCGGATGGATTTATGTTTTTCACGCTGTTGTTCCGTTGCCTCATCAGTAAGCAGGGGAATAGGAGGAAGGGAGGGTTTTATACTCAATATAGCAATCACACGATCGAATGCCGCTTGTTGTTCACCGTTTAAACTTAATGACGCCCCACTAAGGCTGAAATTAGGCTGCTTTAAAAACTCAAGCACCGTGTTAATATCTTTGCCTGGACGCACATCTAAGGAGGCTTCCGTGTTATTACCCTTATCCCAAATACCCTTGCCGTTTCTTGCTTTCTCCAGTAACTCAGCCACCGAGTCAACTAACTGATTACCACCTTGCCAATCAGTCCAATGTTCAAACGATACTTTATCAAAAATAGTTTGACAGTTATTGGCGCGGGTAAATTGAAAACGTACTTCGTTATAATATTTTGGCAGCTTATTAGGATTGCTCGCAAGCTCTGATAACTCCGCATCAACCGTAGCTGACTTCCATTTACCTGTTGCCGGGTTAAATTCCTGAATTTTATTTCGATCTTTCTTGCTAATACGAAATAATTTGCCACCCTCAACCCTGGCTTGGAAATAGCGATACGCATTAACCTCTTGCTCGCGCTGTGTCCAGGCTTCTTTTTCGGCGCTTAGCCACGCATGGCTGCTTGGACTTTTATTATCGATCAGGGTTAGACGATGTAATGGGATGGTGATTATATCACCTGCAATATAGACCCTGCCAAGCGCCTGCATATGGCGACTGACACTATCTTGTAATATAGCAGGGGAGGTAATTGCACGTGCATTACCCCTTGCAATCTTAAAACCCTGCGCCAGTTTCTTGTTAGTCTTGGCGGCTAACAGGCCAAACGGTAGGTACCACAGTTGGCCACCCCCGCTATGGGGAAATAATATGCCGGTACGCGTACCCAATGGCAGTTTGGCAATTACGTCGCCCTTATCATCCATGACCACACGTTGTTGCCGCACAAAGGTGGTAGGCCCATAAATGGGCGGACGCTTCATCGGCAAGCCGCCAGCACGCTTAAGTGCAGCCTTATGTTGTTTATAAAAATTATAAGCAGTTGGAGATTTTTTTTGCAGTACATTCTTGTATTGCTGGTCAAATTCTGTCAGCTCTTCCTCATCCATATCAGCAGGTGCGGAACTTTTACTTTCTTCCTCTTCCTCATCGACCGTTAACGATTCCGCCACGCTCATTGAGGTTATTGCCTCCTTGACCACCTCCCCTTTTTCATCCAGCTTATCTCTCTCACCTTGCTTTGCCGTCACGATCACTGCGTCAGCTTGCTCCAGACGGAGGACATCGTCATGCAGCCAGGATAACGTGTCTTTTGCGCCTTTATGTAATCTTTGTGAGGGTGAATAAAATGTCTTCTGGAAAAGCTTAAAAGGGATGCCCAGCAGGAAAACAGGTAAGGCCAAAAAAGCTAAAACATAGGCAACCCATTTGCTATTTACCGGTCGCCATTTCTTATGTAACCACTTATCTATTTCTTCATTAGATTTACTTAACTGTTCACTCCCTTCGGCTGTATCCGCTAAAATAACTAATTCTCGTAGCCGCTGTCTAAACTCAGAACTCAATTTAGCCGCAGCCATTAGTGCGGCTTCTTGTTTCTGCGGTACTTTTTTCCCCATCTGCTCCTTAGAACCGCTAATAACAAATTCTCCATCCCCCTCTATCGCAGCAAGTTGACGTTCATAGGTAAGCCAGGCGTTATTATACAGCTCCAGAAGCTTACCTTTCTCTGCCTTGTCTAAATCCTGAAAAGTAGGGCTATGTTTTAACACTTGAAAAAATGCTTCTGACCAATCCAGGCCATCGCGCATCATATCGGTTTTATCGAACACCACGTCGGTATAAACATGCATTGCACGCGGCGGCACACCCTCTATGTTTGGCACCCCTCGTTGGTCTTCTATATCTACTACTCTTCTACGCGTGGCTAATTGCTGATGGCGTAGCTCCCTTACTCGCTTAATTCCATCGTCTTCATTCGTTATTGGCGTGAATAACTCACCTAGGTGTCCACTTCTAGGCAATAACTTAGATTGATACACTTTCTCATCATGCTTTAGAAGAGTTAGTTTAAAACCATTCCGTTTAGCATTGCGCGCGATAACAATACTATCGAGGTTTTCATGTACTTGCCCCAATTCAGATAAATAATCAGCCATATTTTCACCGCTGCATCAAATGCTATATAGCCACTCTATATAGGATGTTGAAAGTATAGCGGAGATTTATTAATAGAATATTAACGAAAGTGGGTTGGGCTGGAAAATCCCTTTTTTAGCAACTTACCGTTTTTCCTTCTCCCCTTGTGGGAGAAGGTGGCCGCACCTATATTTATGGCTTAAAACAGTGCAAGAACGATAAAGTATCTTAGCTAAAGAAATTTGATTGAAACTGTGCGGACGGATGAGGGGTAGGTCGCTCTTCTCTGCCAACCTCATCTACCCCTCATCCGTCCGCACAGATTTAACAAAATTTATCAGCTAGTACAGTACATTGCTAAAATCAAATTTACAGCCAATATCAAGGTGCGGCCACCTTCTCCCACAAGGGGAGAAGGAAACAATGCCACGACTTAATAAGGGGAGAAGGAAACAATGCCACGGCTAATTTACGCAACAACACCCTTACTGGCAGGAGACTCAACGATCTCTTCAATCTGTTCCTGTACTGTATTGCGTAAATGCAGGGGATCGGGTAAGGGCGCTAACGGGTCCCAACTACCACCCACGCCTGTCACCAACAACGCGCCGTAATTGAATAATCGACCCATTAAACTTTGGTCAATGCTGATGCTTTCAATGCGATTTAACAACACTTCACGCGTAACGCGGTGCATTAAACCCGTCTTCATCACCATGCGTTTATTGGTAATGGAAAATTCCGTGGTGAAATAGGCAATGTAGGTAAGGAGTGCAGAAATAACCGTAGCGAATAATGTGATGCCTGCCAGCACCTTATACACGGGCGGCACTATCGGCAGCAGACGAAATTGCAAAACCTCATAGCGTGCTCCCACGATGAGCCACAATAAGGTTACGACAAGCCAAAAAAACGGCCGCGCGAATATCACCCAATGCAACCTGGCTTGAGCAATAATTGTTTCATCCCTGGTTAAATTTTGTTGAATGTAGCTCATAAGCAACTCCTTGCCATTAATTTCTAATCCTGGGCGTTTAGCCTCAGTAAGATCAAGCAACTTAGTTATGTCATGACCAGCATCAAATTTCCTATCAAAATCAGATGCTTTCATAAAGTATCACCGTTTACTTTCTATACCCATTGCACCTCAAGATGCGATATTGGCTACCAACCACGGCTGTCATCCCCGCCGCTCGTAGTTTACAAGAGGCTCCCAACAGGATAGCGGGGAACCAAAACCCCACTCAACAACAGACTGGATTTTTAGTGTTGAGAAGCTTGGTTTTTGGGTTCCCAATAATTAAGCCGTCATCCCGGAATTTAGTGCTGTTTAGCGAGGTACGAGCTTAACAGCACTTAATATCCGGGACCTAGCATGTACGGCATTTACTTTTTAGAAAACGCCGAACCACATGCTTGAGCGGCGGGAATGACAACGGGAGAATTGTGTGCCAACTTTCGCATCTTCAATAACGATAAGTATAGTATACAATATTATACCATTTTTACTCTATCTATGTGTTGCAAACCCGCCACACGGCGACCACGGCGACCACGTTCGGCACGATAATGCGTCAGATCAGCCGCAGACAACGTGAGTGTACGTCTTCCTGCACACAAAGTTAATTTACTGTTATCGCTTAACAATGCAACGCCTACCACATATTCCTCGCGTTTTTGTGCCCTGGCGCTTGGTATGCCAATCATTTTGTTGCCCTTGCCGCGTGGTAGTTGCGGTAAATCTTTTAATGGAAATAGTAATAGATATCCGGCATTGGTCACCACTGCCACCCATTTCACTTCTGCTGATATTGTTTGTGGCGCTATAACACGTGCATTAGTCGGTAATTTCAGCACCACCTTACCGGCGCGATTTTTTGCATACAGATCAATCAGTTGCACCACAAATCCATAGCCCGCATCCGAAGCAAGTATATACTGTTGCTGCGCATCACCCAACAGCAATGCCATAAATTCGGCATGTGCTTCGGGTTTTAATCGGCTGGTCAGCGGTTCACCCTGCCCACGTGCAGAGGGTAACGAATGCGCGGGCAAGGAATAACTGCGGCCGGTGGAATCCAGCAACACCACCGCCTGCTGGCTCTTACCCTGGGCTTGCGCCAAGAACGCGTCACCTGCACGATAACTGAGTTTTTCGCCTTCCACATCGTGACCCTTGGCGGCGCGCACCCAACCCTTTTGTGATAACACCACGGTGACGGGTTCTGACGGTAAACGATCATCGAGGGATAACGCCTGCGCCTGCGCACGCACCACGATTTTAGAGCGGCGCGCATCGCCATATTTTTTAGCGTCACTGAGTAGTTCGTTGCGAATCAATGTCTTCAGGCGCTTATCGGAATTTAACGTGCTCTGTAACTGATTGGCTTCCTCTGCTAATTCCTTCTGTTCACCCTTGATTTGTATTTCTTCTAACTTCGCCAAATGACGTAGTTTTAAATCTAAAATTGCATCCGCCTGTTTGTCACTCAAGGAAAAACGTTGCATCAACACTGGCTTAGGCTGATCTTCCTGGCGGATGATGGCAATGACGGCATCGATGTTCAAATAGGCGATGAGTAAGCCATCGAGGATATGCAGGCGCGCCAGCACGTAATCCAATCGATATTGCAATCGACGTTGGACTGTGCTCTGACGAAACACTAGCCACTCGCGTAACAGGGTCGCCAGGTCTTTCACCCGCGGCTTGCCATCTAAACCGATGACGTTCAGATTCACGCGATACGAGCGCTCTAAATCGGTGGTGGCGAATAAGTGCGCCATTAATTCATCCACGTCCACACGATTTGAGCGTGGCGTAATGACCAGGCGCGTGGGATTTTCATGATCGGATTCGTCGCGTAAATCTTCCACCATCGGTAATTGTTTGAGCTGCATCTGGGCAGCAATTTGTTCTAATACAGTAGAACCTGAGGTTTGATAGGGCAAGGCGGTGATAATAATATCGCTATTTTCGCGGATATAGACCGCGCGCATCCGTAAGCTGCCATTGCCTGATTGATACATGGCCCTGATATCATCAGGGGGTGTGATAATTTCCGCGTTAGTTGGGAAATCCGGCCCCTGAATATGACGACATAATTCAGCCACATCAGTCTGGGGATTATCCAACAGATGCACACACGCATTGACCACCTCTTGCAAATTGTGCGGTGGCACGTCTGTCGCCATACCCACGGCAATGCCAGTGACGCCATTGAGCAACAAATTGGGTAGGCGCGCAGGTAATAATGCCGGTTCTTGCAGGGTGCCATCAAAATTGGGTAACCAATCCACGGTGCCCTGCTCTAATTCCTCCAGCAAGGATTGTGCATAAGCCGTCATGCGCGATTCGGTGTAACGCATGGCGGCAAAGGATTTAGGATCGTCTGGCGAGCCCCAGTTGCCCTGACCATCCACTAAGGGATAACGATAAGAGAATTCCTGCGCCATTAGCACCATAGCCTCGTAGCACGCTGCATCGCCGTGGGGGTGGTACTTACCCAACACGTCACCGACAGTGCGCGCGGATTTCTTGTATTTAGCGGTATTCTTCAACCCCAGTTCGGACATGGCATACACAATGCGTCGTTGCACGGGTTTTAATCCATCGCCAATGTGGGGTAATGCACGATCTAAAATGACGTACATGGAATAGTCGAGGTAAGCCTTCTCGGTGAACTCACGCAAGGGTTGGCGTTCGGTGGTGTCGGTGGTCGTCATACGGTAAGCGCCTGCATAATTTGTTGCAACACCTCATCCACTGATACAGTGCCGAGCACCCGGGTAAATATAGGCGCCTTGTCAGCGCCATGCGATGCTGCATTCTGATAATACGCAATCAGTGGCTCAGTTTGCTGGTGATAGACTGCCAGGCGTTTACGCACCGTCTCAGGCTTGTCATCTTCACGCAGCACCAGTGATTCTCCGGTGACATCATCAACATCTGCTACCTGGGGCGGATGATTTTCTACATGATAGATGCGTCCTGATGCCGGATGTACGCGACGGCCACTCATGCGCCTGATGATAACGTCATCGGGCACAAAAATCTCTACTACGTGATCAATCCCAATACCTGCCTGCGTGAGCGCTTCCGCTTGCGGAATCGTGCGTGGAAACCCATCCAATAAAAACCCATTTTGACAATCTGCATTCGCAATGCGCTGTTGAATTAGGTTAATCATAATGTCATCGGATACCAGGCGCCCCTGATCCATCACTTGTTTTGCCATCACTCCCAGGGGTGTCTTAGCCTGAATCGCAGCACGCAACATATCGCCGGTGGAGATTTGCGGGATGTGGTAGTGGGTAGCAATACGCTGTGCCTGGGTGCCCTTCCCAGCGCCGGGGCTGCCTAGTAATATTATCCGCATGTAATTTTTCCTCTGTAGACTTCTTTAAAACCGTCGTCTTTCGTCTTTCTGCGGCGTTCCGCTCACGCTTCCGATGCTCATTTAAACCCAAGTAAACTGCGCTTCGGGTCGTTCGCGCGCCTTGCAGAAAAACGAAATACTAGGTTTTGAAAGAAGTCCGGTTTTAGCATTATTCCAAAAAAAACGCCACTTCCAGTTGCCCAGAGGTGGCGTTTTCAAGAAAAAGTTCCGACTATGCTACAGACTTCTTGGGAGGTCTGCCGCGTTTGCCAGTTTTCTTCTTTGCGACCTTTTTAACAGCTTTTTTAGCAGCCGGTTTCTTAGTCTTACGGGCTACTTTCTTCTTTGCTACCTTCTTAGCGGGCTTCTTAGCCTTGCGTACCGTCTTTTTCACAGTAGCCTTCTTAGCGCCACGTTTTACGGTCTTCTTCGCAGGAGCTTTTTTCTTAGCCGTGCTCTTCTTGGCAACTTTCTTCTTAGCGCCAGCCGCAGCACTTACGCCTGCCTTAGCCGCTAATTTCTTTCTAAACTCAGAAACT
This sequence comes from uncultured Gammaproteobacteria bacterium, assembly GCA_963777715.1. GTDB lineage: Bacteria > Pseudomonadota > Gammaproteobacteria > JAURND01 > JAURND01 > JAURND01. The sequence goes on along the minus strand of CAVZRN010000020.1, from coordinate 38,616 downwards.
CTGATTTTGAGCTTCTTAGCAAGTTTCTTCTTTACTGCTTGCAGTTCACCACTAGAAAGCATTTTCGCACGCGCAGTTTTAGCTGGCTTACGAGCAGTTTTTCTAATGGAAGTTTTACGTCTTTTCATTCCTAATGTTGATTGCTTTTTTCCTTTTGCCATAAAATCAAATCTCCTAATGCTGATGGTTAATGGAAAGGTCGTGATAAATATAGCTTCTATTTATAAATTTTTCAAATTTTTTTTTGCATAGTTGCATTTTACGTGCTATCACGCGGCACTTATAACGTGCCATTTCGCACTAGCGACGACCATAAAGATCATGTAATTCCTGTATATTTTTGCCCACTGCCGTTCCCTGGAATACACGCAAATAACTCTGTAAAACATAGGTATAATTGGAAGTTGTCAGCACTTCTAAAATCTTATTCGCCCGGTTAATATCCCCTGGATTAGTGTAGCGACACGTCTGTGCCAACACCGCCGCTAACACCGCCGCCTTGGCCGCCTTGCGTGTTGGCGTTGCATCGTAAAAACCCTCGACACACTGGTGTAATGCCCAATCCTTGTCCCACTCTAACCACTGCTTGTAGATACTCAACGCTAGTTTACGCGCACGATTAACTGCCGTTTCGGGCTGTTTAGGGTGTTGTTGCAGCCACAACATGAACAACATGGTTGGAATAGATGCCTCCACATTGGCCCAGGAACAATTACCGGTTAATTGTGACGGCAGATGAATAGCATTTACTGGGGTCAACCCCAACATACGCACGACGCCATCGGTGACAAAGCGCAGATTTTGACGCTTATAGAGCAAGGTTTTCAGAAAATCGATGTTAAACGCAGATGGTCTGCCAATGTGAAAAATCTCCACACTCGGATGGCGCAGACTATTCGCGCCGCGGTCGCATTTTGCCAACAAATTACCGTACTTAACAAAGGTGATGGCATGACCTTCATAGCCCACCGGAAGCAACAATAACGGATTCTTAACCAGCATTTCCAGGCGAGGAGTGTATTTGTCGATGTTCTTATTTGCTAAATATTGCTGATAACGATTCAACTCACACGCCACAGCAAATGCCTCTACGATGGCCTGTATCGCATCGAAGTAGGGACGCAGGCTACGTGCGGCAAAATTATTTTTGAACTGTGTCAGGGAATCAAAGATAACGCTTAAGGTAAACTCCAGAATAAACCCCTCAAAGTCCATTTCGACGAACACATCCTTGTGATTGACCATGTCAACCCTACCCACCAATTCAAACCGATGACCGATAAGCTTGGCGTTGATGTAATCTTGGGCAAATTTCAAATCAGCGCCAGCGCGATAGAGCAACTCTTTGAGGTTTTGTCGTCGCCGTAATAACGGCTGCACCAAGATTGGCTGCCCACTCTTGGAATAGGCATTCGGATCAGCGCCATGATCCAGCAATAGCTGACATAGGGGTATATTGTTGTTTTCTACCGCCCACTGTAAGGCAGTGCCCCCCACTAAATCCTTCATTTTAACGTCAGCGCCATACTCAATCAGCAATTTGGCAATGTCATAATCATTGACAATCGCTGCCTCGGTTAATGGGGGAAATCCATGAATATCGATTTCATTGACCGGCTCACCCGCCTGTAGCAGTTTTAGCACGCCGTCTTTATCTTGCTTGAGGATTTCATCGGTTAGCGTAATCATGGCTGTCACCTGTTTGAAAAATAAAAAAACATAAAAGACTTGACGCAGAGACGCAAAGACGCAGAGAAAAGATTAAAAAAAGAAAAAAGACATAAAAGACATCAAAAGATTAAAAAATGGCTTTGTCGCCCCTGGGAGCGCGGGCAGCTTGCCCGCATGTTTGCCAGTGGATAAATGCGGGCAAGCTGCCCGCGCTCCCAGGGGCTTTGTGCCATTGAATTAAATTTTTTATGTTTTCCTCTGCGTCTCTGCGTCAAATCTTTTTTCTTTTACAATTACATCCCTGCTGGTTTAAGGGTCGGCGTGCTTGAGCGCGTGTAACGATAACGTTCGGCGTTTTCCAACGCCAGGCGTAACGAAGGTTGCAGAGTCAAACGCGCCTCTGGGTTATTACGCGCATAATCCAATATATCTTCGCCGGTGGGTTTGACGTTGTCGCGTTTCGGGTCGCGACCGTCAAACGCCTGACAATCCAACAGGGGATGCGCCTGAATTTCATTACCTACCGCAACAGCAAATTCATCTTCTTCGGTGTAGTTGGATTCCAGGTTTTCTTCGGGCGGCGGTTCGGTGATCCTGCCTTCGGGAGATACTTCGCCGAAACCTCTCTCACCCTTAACCAACTCCCCCTGTACTTTATAATTACTCCTGCGAAATGGCGTACGATCAGTGTCAACGCCGCCCCCACTCTCACCACCTCCCTCATCGTCATCCTGTTCATCGCTAACGGGTAATGTTATCGGTTTAACTTTAATCAGCTTTTTGTCATCAAACGACATAGAACCCGTGCGAAACGGCGCGCGATTGGTAGCAGCATCTTTATTCCTGCCACTATCGATGATGTCATCGTCCGGCTCATCATCAATGGGAGTAGTTTTTTTAGTTCTAATTAATCTACTTTCATCAAACGCTATCGATCCGGAACGAAACGGTGACGACGCGCGATTGGTAGCGGCGTTTTTATCCTTGCCGCTATCAATATCCTCATCGTCCAGGTCATCATCGGCCGGTGTTATTTTTTTAATCCTAATCAGCTTTTTTTCATCGAATGGCATAGTATCACCTCATTTCTGAAACATTGGCACAGAACTAAAGGATGGACTGTGAGTAAGGGTCTTTGAAGCGACTAGGTATCAGGATGATAGCGGGATGGTACATGGATGTACCATGGAGCTTCAAAGACCCTTACTCACAGGGCAGCCTGAATTAAACGCATTTTTGTATCGTAGTGTCGCCTCACAAGTAACGATCCACCAATATCTCCGCAATCTGCACTGCATTGAGCGCCGCCCCCTTACGCACATTATCCGCCACCACCCACAAATTTAAACCCAACGGATGCGACACATCTTCACGCACGCGGCCAACATACACAGCGTCTTCACTGGTGCCTTCTTCAACCGCGGTTGGATATTCATCATCGTCCATCAATATCAAGCCTGGCGCTTCACGCAACAATTTTCGTGCCTCCGCGGCGGTAATTTTTGCATTGGTTTCAATATGCACTGCTTCGGAATGCCCGTAAAACACCGGCACGCGCACGGCGGTCGGATTGACCTGGATATTTTCATCCTGCAAAATTTTACGCGTCTCCCAAATCATTTTCATTTCTTCATAGGTATAACCATTACTCTGGAACACATCGATCTGCGGCACCACGTTAAATGCAATTTGCGCTGGATAGAGCGTTGGCGTTACCTGTTGTCCATTGAGCAATTGCGCCACTTGCGTCTCTAATTCACTGATGCCGGCCTTACCAGAACCGGATACGGATTGGTATGTCGCCACATTGATGCGTGTGATACCCACCGCATCGTAAATCGGTTTAAGCGCCACCACCATTTGAATGGTGGAACAATTGGGATTAGCGATAATATTACGATAGGAGTAATCGGCAATGGACGCTGCATTGACTTCAGGCACAACCAGGGGCACATCGGCGTCATAACGAAACTGTGACGTGTTGTCGATGACGACACAACCAGCATCGGCTGCGCGTGGCGCATACTTGGCGGATACCTTAGCGCCGGCTGCAAATAATGCAATTTGCGCCTTGGCAAAATCAAAATCCTCTACATCCTCCACGACCAATTTTCTGCGGCCAAATTCCACCGTATCCCCAGCCGAACGCTCACTTGCTAACGCATACAACTTACCCACGGGGAAATCGCGTTGTTTTAATACTGCTAACATAGCCTCGCCGACCATACCGGTTGCGCCTAATACTGCGATGTCGTATTTTTTGCTCATATAAATGCCTATAATAATTAAAAAACTTGACGCAGAGACGCAAAGACGCAAAGACGCAGAGAAAAGATTAAAGAAAAGAAAAAATGATCAAATAAAAAGACTTAACTTAAAAAAACAAAGAAAAATAATTTTTTAATTTTTTTTGTGTTTTATGTTTTTCTCTGCGTCTTTGCGTCTCTGCGTCAAATCTTTTTTCTTTACCAGGAACACCCCATGGCCGCCACGCTCAAACTCCAACCAGGTAAACGCACGACCAGGAAAACGCGCATCCATTGCCGCCATGCTATTACCCACTTCGACGATTAAAATACCTTCCGGCGTCAAATAATCTGCTGCTTGCGCTAATACTCGCGCAACCACATCCAAACCATCAACGCCGCCCACTAACGCCAACCTCGGCTCATGGGTAAATTCCGTTGGCAATTCGCGCATATCTCGCGCATCGACATAGGGCGGGTTGCAAATAATCACATCATATTTTTTTGCGGGCAGTTGCTCGAATAAATCCGATTGCACCCAGGTCACGCTGTGTTCTCCCTGGTACGTCAGGCTATTCTTTTTGGCTACTGCCAGGGCATCGGCGGAAATGTCTACGGCATCGACGCTGGCCTCCGGAAACATCAAGGCGCAGGCAATGGCGATACATCCGCTGCCGGTGCATAAATCCAATATATTGGGCGCTTGCTTGTCATCCAACCACGGCGAAAATCCCTGCTCGATTAATTCCGCCACGGGCGAACGTGGAATAATCACGCGCTCATCGACATAAAAAGGTAGGCCAGCAAACCATGCCTGCTGGGTCAAATAAGCCGCGGGTTTACGCTCCTCAATCCGACGGCGAAACAGCTCGGCAATGTGTTGACGCTCGCTCGACAACAGCCGCGCATCCGCCACGTGTTTATCTTCCGCTGGCGATAGGTGCAATGCATAACGCACGAGGCATAACGCTTCATCCCAGGCGTTATCAATGCCATGGCCGAAACATAATCCAGCGGCATTAAATTGGCTCGCGCCCCAACGCACCATATCGCGAAAGGTATTAAGCTCGGCAATTGCCGTAGAGAAAGGGGTTTTTTCAAGAGTGCTCATACTATTAAGTATAGCTGATTTAGAAGTCCAATTGTAGGGGCAGGCCATGTGCATGCCCGTAAGATTTTTTTGTTTGTAGGGGTAGCCCTTGTGGCTACCCGAAAACCCTTACGGGCAGGCACAAGGCCTGCCCCTACATACACTGCCAGGAAACAATGGCTAACCTTCATGGCCGCCTTGATCGAGTCTTTACAACGATTCTTTTGTTTGACTGGTTGGTTCTGGTTTTGATTTTTCTACTTGTACTGGCACTTGTCCTGGCAACAGTGGTGTTTGTTCTTGTGAAGGTTGGGGTTGGGGTTGGTGTTTAGGTTTAGGTTGAGACGAATCTGGTCTTTGTGAAATTTTCTTCTTAAACATCGGGCCGCCACCGTTATGAGGAGCTTTTAATTTTTGTTCTTATGAAGTGCCAAAATGAGCATTCGCTGCTATAAACAAGAAACTCAGCCCTGCTATGCCGCCCAACACTGCCCAACCGATAGGGCCGCTGATTACTCCCAGGAACAGCAGGACACCTGCCGCCATGCTTACTAGCGCCGCCACACCTAAACTCACTGCAAGAGATTTAATGAGCCTGGTCCGAATAGGGCTAGGGCCACCAAAATAAGAAAACCCAGCGGTAAACAACAAGGCGACACCCAGTACTGCTGTTAACACCAGCCAACCAATAGGACCGCTAAGAACTGCCAGCCCCGCTAATAGTAATATACTCATCACCAGGCCTGTTATCAGAAATAGCCCGAATGCAACTTTAGGCAGATTCCTCCGTGTAAAGAAACGGTTGCTGAATTCCCGGAAGTCCATCTCCCAAAAACTACGGGGGGAACGACCAAAGTCAGAATTTTCATGTTGGCGATTGTTGCTACTCATCATTAACCTCATTTTCTACACTATATTTCACATACACTCGTGCCTCACCAGGCTTGCTATACAAAAGTATAGCAGGTGATTATTATGGAAATATTAAGTAGAAATGATGAGGCAACGCGCGCGGCGGCGCGTGCGATTACGGTTTTGGCGCATAATTTTCCGGTTGTCATTCCCGCCGCTCATAGCCTATTAGAAGTATCAGACAAGACAGCGGGAAACCAAAAATCAAGCTTTTCGATACTAAAAACCCAGCCTGTTGTTGAGTTGGTTATTGGTTCCCCGCTATCCTGTTAGTAGCTTCTGGTCAGCCAGGAGCGGCGGGGATGACAAAGGGGAGTTGTACGCCAACCTTCGCACACCATTGAGGTGGCGCATAGGTTAAGAGCGTTCGATGGCGTTGGCGACTTAATATTTACACACAAAACTCTTTATATCATTTAATAGAATCTGCGTGGCGCGGTTGGCTGCTACAACGCCAGCATAGGGATCATCAGCCAGCACTGGCACGATGGTGGCGAATCGTCGCGCCGCAATGACTTGCTGCGATGCCGTGTCTGACAACGTCACCGCAACCGCCATGCGTACGCGGCTGCCCTGGGTTAGGAATTCTTGCTGTAATTGCAGCAATTGTGTATCCAGGACTATATCCGCCGTGCCTGAAGAGGGTGGAGTTACTACGGCGCGGAAACAACCACTGGCCTGCAAGCGTTGCTGTATTAGCGGCGCTAACATGTCTGCTGGCGGCGCTACCCAACGGTTAGTAGCAAAACTGCTTATCTGATAAGGATGCAGACTGTATAGCATATCGGATGATTGATAACCGGATGCCGCAGAAGGCGCTGAAACTAGCAATACACCTCCCTCTCTATCCCTACCCTCCCTAGGAGCGTTGTAGGGGCAACCCTTGTGGTTGCCCGAAAAATCTTACGGGCAGGCACAAGGCCTGCCCCTACATTGCGGGCAAGCTGCCCGCGCTCCCAGGTGAGAGCATAGGTGTGGATTTCCGGCGTTTTTATCGGCCCCAACAATGAACAGGCGGGTAATCCCACACAGCAAGCAATCAATATTAATACAGACAATCCTTTCAACTTCATGGTTGTTCTCCTGGTCCTAGCGTTGCTGGCGCCTTGCCGCGAATCAGTATGCTCGGATTATTTTTTAAACTACTGGTCACTGGCGCGAGATTATTTAATATCTGATTAAACCGGCTCATCGACTGCACAATACTCGGCATGAGCTGTTGCGAAAAATTCTGCATCGCGGTTTGACTGGTATGTAATGTAGCATCGAAATTTTTAACACTCTGCTGCAATTCTTTTGAACTACCCGCTAATGCGCCAGTAATTTTATCCAGATTCGCCAAGGTATTCTGCACCGCTTCCTGATTTTCATGGTTTAACAATCGTTCAACACTATTACTGATCTTTTTGAAATTCACGCTGGCGTCTTTTAACGCATCGCTCAACGTCACTAATAACGAAGGCTCTGATTCAATCACGGGATATTTATTGCCTGGCATGATTTTTAGCGACGGCGCTATGGAAGCGCCTGGTTTTAAACCCACGTACATCACGCCGGTGATGCCCTGGGTCATCAAGGTTGCTCGCGTGCTCTGATTAACTGGCGTGCCTTCTTCAATGTTTAGCTTTAACACCACTTGCTGCGAATTTTCCGGATTTAAGCGGATCTCGCTCACATAACCCACATCCACACCATTGAATTTAACCGGCGCCTGCACGCTTAAGCCTGACACAGATTCTTGCATATACACCAAATAGATTTGGTATTCTTTCTGCTGACTCGCCGAAAACCACAGAATCGCCAGCACAAATGCTGCCAAAAGTCCGATGACAAACAATCCTACGGTAAAATAGTTAGCGCGTGGTTCCATCGGTTTTCTCTCTTAGTCCTCGATAGGCTTTAAAATAAGCCTGAATTGACGGGTGCGAATCTTCCATTAATTTAGCCAATGGCGCAGCACTCAACACGTTGCCTTCACCCAGGAATGCGACACGATCACTAATACGCCACAATGTGTCCAGGTCATGCGTAACAATCACTACCGTTAAGTCTAAATTGTCGCGCAAATGCAACACCAATTCATCTAATGCTTCCGCGCTTTGCGGATCTAATCCCGCGGTCGGTTCATCTAAAAATAATAGTTCTGGATCCAGGGCAATAGCGCGCGCTAAACCAGCACGCTTTTGCATACCGCCACTTAATTCGGCCGGATATTTAATCGCAGCTGTATCAGGCAATCCGACTAACGCAATCTTTAACAATGCAATCTGTTCCTGCACTGTAACGGGCAATTGGGTAAAGTTGACTAATGGGAATTGTACGTTTTCCAGCACGTTTAGGGAACTAAATAACGCATTTTGCTGAAATAACATCCCCCAACGATGGCGTACTGCTGATGCTTGCTGTTCAGTACATTGTGTAATCTCCGTGCCAAACACCTTGATACTCCCCGCGGTTGGGCGCAATAACATCAATATGGCGCGCAATAACGTGGTCTTACCGCTGCCACTGCCACCGACAATGCCGAGGATTTCGCGCTGGTTTACGGTCAGATTCAGGTTTTTGTGTATAGCCTGACCACCTAGCTTGGTTTCTAAATTCTTGATGTCGATAATTGTAGTCATACATTCTGCCACGGCAAGATGATGGAAAAAATCGCATCGGCGACGATAATAAAAAAAATCGCCAACACCACGCTCTTGGTGGTTTGCCGACCCACGCTATCTGCTGTTGCCTCGACTTTAAAACCCTCAAAACACCCCACACCGGCAATAATCGTTGCAAATACCGGCGTCTTAATTAAGCCATTAAAAAATGTGCTTAACTGCACCACATTAGGAAATTGAATTAAAAAATTATAATAATTAATATCCAACATGTGCTTGGCTACCACCATACCACCAAACACACCAAAGATATCCGCCCAAATGGTTAACAACGGCATGGCTACCAATAAACCTAATACCTTGGGTATCACCAACCGTTCAACCGGTGATAACCCCATGGTGCGCAAGGCATCGATTTCCTGGTTCACCTGCATAGCGCCAATTTGCGCGGCAAATGCCGAACCGGTTCGACCCGCCACAATAATCGCGGTAATCAACGGTGCGAACTCTTGCAGTACACCCACCCCCAACAAGCTGACAATATATATATTAGCGCCGTAAATTTTTAATTGCTGCCCCAATTGATACGCCACCACCACGCCAATTAACGCGCATAACAAACCGACAATACCTAATGCCTGATAGCCCGTTTCATCAATAACATTTAAAAAACTCTTCCACTGCATAGTCCCAATGCGTCGCAGTAAGCGTAGGAATATCACCCACACTTCACCCGTAAAGGTTATTAAATCTGTTAATTGCAGATATTCTACTACCGTGGTCTTGCCAATACGTTCAATCCAGTTATGTCTAGGCAATGCTGGTAGTGGGTAGGTGATGTTGGCCGATTCATCCTGCACCAGGGTTAGCAAACGCTGCTGCCCTGGTTGCAAACCAACTAACTGCACCGTCTTACCCTGCTGTTCTAATTGGTGTACTAGCTGGTACAACACCCAGGCGCCGGCGCTATCCAATTTATTGAGTTGGCTTGCGTCAATTTTGATCTTTGCTGAGGAGATTTTGAGTTTAGGTATCTGTGCAATAATGGGGGCTAGATTATGCGTTAGCGTCCATTCGCCGCGACACTGGAGTGATTGGTTATCAAGAGCTAATGTCGGTGATGCAGTAGTTGGCATAAGAACCTGTTATTAAAAACCTAAAGATTAAAAACTTAAAAAAGATTTAACGCAAAGACGCAAAGGAAGACATAAAAGATAAAACATAAAAAGATTTAATGTAATGGCGCAAAGCCCCTGGGAGCGCGGGCAGCTTGCCCGCATGTGTGCCAATGGCTTAAATGCGGGCAAGCTGCCCGCGCTCCCAGGGGCGACAAAGCCATTTTTTAATCTTTTAATCTTTTCTCTGCGTCTCTGCGTCTCTGCGTCAAGTCTTTTGTATTTTAATCTTTACCCCGTGCGCAACATCATCACCAGCAACCCAATAAATACAATTAAGAATAACGCTAAAATTCCCAGGGTATAGATACTCTTGCCGATATTCTCGCGCGAGAACATTTGTGGATTGCCACGTACTTGTCGATACAGCATCCAACCGAGTAAGACAGCGCCGACAATGAATAACAGTAAGGTCCAATTCATTACATCCCTCCTTCAATATGATTAACGCGAATGATTTTGAGCGCATTAGTACTCCCATGCACACCGGTTAAATCACCCTTGGTCAATAGAATTAAGTCACCATCACTCACAAATCCTGACTGCTTTAGTGTCTTTACCGCTTCGGCATTAACCACTTTCGAATGATCCTTGGCGACATTAAAATAAATCGGATATACGTCGCGGTATAAGGTCATCTTTCCCAAGGTAAGCGCATGCCGACTTAGGCCATAAATTGGAATATCAGTACGAATACGCGACATCATCAACGGTGTAGAACCCGACTCCGTTAAGGCGACAATTGCCTTAATTTTCAGATGATTAGCGGTATACATCGCCGCCATGGCGATGGCTTCATCGATGCGAGTAAATTCCATTTCAACGCGATGATGCGAAATCCGGGTGCTGCGCTCTTTTTCAGTCGCCACACAAATACGCGCCATGGCTTGTACTACTAAATCCGGATGCGCTCCTACCGCGGTTTCTGCCGACAACATCACCGCATCAGTTTGATCCAGCACCGCATTGGCGACGTCAGATACTTCAGCACGTGTAGGAATCGAATTGGTAATCATGCTTTCCATCATCTGTGTCGCAGTAATCACTGGCCTATCCAGCGCGCGCGCGCGACGGATAATGTGTTTTTGCGTACCCGGCACTTGCGCCTCGCCAATTTCTACCGCCAAATCACCACGCGCCACCATCACACCATCGGATGCGAGAATGATCTCATCAATATTTTGCACTGCTTCGGCACGCTCAATTTTTGCAACGATACCCGCGCTACTACCCGCTTGCGCTAATAGCTCGCGCGCAATTTGAATATCCTTCGCATCGCGTGGAAACGATACGGCGATATAATCTACTCCAACCTCCACCGCCACTAATAAATCCGCCTTATCCTTGTCGGTCAATGCATCCGCAGTCAACCCGCCGCCCAGGCGATTGATGCCCTTATTGTTGGACAATTCGCCACCCACGCTTACCTCACAAATGACTTTCGACTCTTCGACTTTTTTGACTATTAACACAATACGACCATCATCCAGCAACAAGGTGTCTCCAGCGCTCACGTCGTTGGGTAATTCCTTGTAGTCAATGCCAACGCAAACATCATTGCCCGCCATGGTTGGCAATTGCGCATCCAAGATAAACTGCGCACCCCTGGTTAATAGGATCTTGCCATTTTGAAACCGCGCAATACGAATTTTGGGACCCTGTAAATCCCCCATAATCCCCACGATTTTGCCTAAGCGCGCTGCACATTCACGCACCGCCTTTACCCGTGTATGCACCATATCCGCACCGTGCGAAAAATTAATTCGCACCACATCGGCGCCAGCTTGAATGATTTTCTCCAACATGTCTGGCGCATCCGTAGCCGGACCTAACGTCGCAACAATTTTAGTTCTACGTGGCATGAAATAACTCTCTGATAGTTTAAAAAGAATATAGTTTTGAGTATACCTGAAGTCTTACGTGTTGTTTATTGTTTCCCGCGCGCCAGCAGCTCATCAATCGCCTGATTCGCTAATTCATCGGCGATAGTATTCTCTGGATGCCCCACTATGGCCACGCACCCAATGCCAGGTGATGTGATGCCGCGCGGCTTCTTGCGCCAGTTGTCGCCACAAATCGCTATTTTTTACTGGCTGCCTTGCGCTAGTGAGCCAGCCATTTTGCTGCCATTTTTGCAACCACTGCGTAATTCCCTGCCTTACATACTGTGAATCCGTCGTCACTGCTACCTGACACGAACGTTTTAACGACGCCAGCGCTGAAATCACTGCGATGAGTTCCATGCGGTTATTGGTAGTGTGTGCTTCAGCGCCCAACATTTTTTTTTCACGACCGGCATATTGTAATAACGCACCCCAGCCACCAGGACCTGGATTCCCACGGCACGCGCCATCGGTAAAAATTTCTACAACTTGATCACTATTTTTAGTCATTATGGATATACATTATGTTTAGCCGGAACTACCGGCGGCGCTAATTCACCTAACCCAATAGCCTTCTGCTTCAGCCGCTCATCGACCGGCGTTAACGATGCAACGATTTTTTTAGCGATGATTATATACACAGCGCCACAATCTGACCAAAGCAACCGACCCATTGCTTCCAGCGGCAATAATCGCTGTAGCCATTGCTTGCGCGTTACCGGCGGACGAAAAAATACGGTGCTTACTTTTTCAACCGCTAACCCCTGTTTTTTTAATACATTACATAACCAAAGTTTGCTTATAAATTGACCGCGCCAGGGCAGCGTCTTATGATGTTTAAACCATTTGGCGATCCCCCAGAGGCTGCAAGGGTTAAACCCCACTACGATGACGCGCCCTTCTGGCGTCAATAGTGGGTAAATTTGTTGCAATACCGCATCTGGCTTAGTGACAAATTCCAACACGTGAGGTAATAATATCACAGCAAAACTGTCTGGCAGGAAGGGTAATTCATCAAATGCGCCCTGTACGCTGGGTCCACGAAATACCGGCATGTGTTCGGGACTTAATCGCACACGATGATAAATAGGGCTTTGATCGAATAACCAACGCTCGCTAGGTCCACCGATCTGTAGTAGATGCTGACCGAAATAGTGCGGCAGATGCTGACTGAGTGCGTCATGCTCCGCCGCAAATACAGCAGAACCTAATGAGGTGTGGTACCATAAATCTAGCTGACGTAATAGAATTTCTAAAGGTACATGTGGCTTCATTTGCTTCTCTTTGGGGCATTGTTTCCTTCTCCCCTTGTGGGAGAAGGTGGCCGCACCTTAGAACCGGCTTCAAGTTTGGCATAAGCAATATACTATACCAATTGATAAATTTTAATAACACTGTGCGGACGGATGAGGGGGTGATGAGGCAGGCAGTGAAGAATGACTTACCCCTCATCCGTCCGCACGCGATTTATCATAATTTATCAGATAGGATAGTACATTGCCTAAGTCAAATTTACAGCCAACATCAGGGTGCGGCCACCTTCTCCCACAAGGGGAGAAGGAAATCTGCCATGATTAAATCAGGCAGTGAAGAATAGCTTACCCCTCACCCGCCACACGACGTGTGTCGACCTCTCCCACAAGGGGAGAGGTGATTAATGTATTGACTGCGTCAATGATTTAAAGAGGAAACTATCCCATGCTGAATATCATGCCTGTTCCTGCGCTCAAGGATAACTATATCTGGCTGATTATACATCCTTCTACAGCGCAATGCCTGATTGTTGACCCTGGCGCCGCGGCGCCTGTTATCACCGCCCTGCGCGCCCATAAACTTACTCCCATTGGCATCTTACTCACTCATCATCATTACGACCATACCGATGGAGTGACTGAGTTACTGATCGATTATCCCATACAGGTGTATGGCGCAGCCACTGAACAGATCCCTACCGTGACTTACCCGCTACAGGGTGGGGAGACCCTGGAATTTCCCGAAATGGCATTGCAGCTTGCGGTATTATCCATTCCGGGGCATACACGCGGACACCTCGCCTATTACGGCGCCGATGTGGGATCTTGTGGCGCGGTATTTTGTGGCGACACGTTATTTACCGTTGCTTGTGGCCGTGTGTTTGAAGGCACTATGGCGCAAATGTACGATTCACTACAACGCCTGGCTGCACTGCCGCTGGACACACAAGTCTACTGTGGTCACGAATACACCGCAGCAAATTTACCCTTTGCCTTAGCGGTTGAACCCAATAATACCCGCCTACAGCAACGCGTCGAAGAAACACAAGCATTGATAGCGAAAGGATTACCGACAGTTCCCAGCACCCTGGCGCTGGAAAAAGCCACTAATCCATTCTTGCGTTGCGAGCACGAGGGTGTACGCCTGGCGGCGGAGCGCCAGTGTGGCAATCGCCTTAGTACGCCGGAGGAGGTGTTCGCGGTACTCAGGGAATGGAAAAATGGTTTTAAAATATAAAAAACAAAAGATTTGACGCAGAGACGCAAAGACGCAGAGAAAAGATTAAAAACAAAAAATAAAATATTAAAAAAACAAAGAAAAGGCCAAAAGATCAAAAAATAAAAATATAATTTTTTTATGTTTTATCTTTTATGTTTTCCTCTGCGTCTTTGCGTCTCTGCGTCAAATTTTTTAATCTTTAAAAATTTGACGCAGAGACGCAAAGACGCAGAGAAAAGATTAAAAACAAAAAATAAAATATTAAAAAAACAAAGAAAAGGCCAAAAGATCAAAAAATAAAAAAATAAAAAAAAAAATAATTTTTTTATGTTTTATTTTTATCTTTTATGTTTTCCTCTGCGTCTTTGCGTCTCTGCGTCAAATTTTTTAATCTTTTAATCTTTTTTCTCACATCCTAAACACGCCCCAGTTCGTATCATGAATCGGCGCATTTAGCGCCGCGGAAATCGACAAACCCAACACGCTGCGCGTGTCGACCGGGTCGATAATGCCATCATCCCACAAACGTGCGCTGGCGTAATAGGGATGACCTTGCGCATCGTATAAGCTGCGAATTTTTTGCTTAAACGCTTCATCCGCCGCTGGATCTTCCGCTTCTTGATCTTTCGGTCCATGTTGACGTGCGCGTTTTTCTTGATTCACTTGCACCAACACATTAGCAGCTTGTTCCCCGCCCATCACCGAAATGCGCGCATTTGGCCAGGTCCATAAAAAGCGTGGGCTGTAGGCGCGACCGCACATGGCATAATTACCAGCGCCAAAACTACCACCAATAATCACGGTAAATTTCGGTACTTGTGTACAGGCGACAGCAGACACTAATTTTGCGCCATCGCGCGCAATACCCCCGTGTTCGTATTTCTTACCCACCATAAACCCATTGATGTTTTGCAAAAATACCAGCGGGATTTTGCGCTGCGAACACAATTGCACAAAGTGCGTACCCTTCAGCGCGCTTTCGGAAAATAAAATACCGTTGTTGGCAATAATACCAACCGGATAACCGAAAATATGCGCAAACCCACACACCAGCGTCGTACCATACAGTGCCTTAAATTCATCAAATTCCGAACCATCCACCAGACGCGCAATGACTTCGCGCACATCATACATACGACGCGCATCGCGATTAATCACGCCATACAATTCTTGCGCCGGGTACAATGGCTGTTGCACCGCACGCGTGGTTAACGGCAATTGCTTACGACGATTTAAACTAGCCACCGCCTGGCGGGCTAACTCAAGCGCATGAAAATCATTTTGCGCGTAATAATCCGCCACACCTGAAATGCGACAATGCACATCCGCGCCGCCCAGTTCTTCGGCGGTGACAATTTCACCCGTAGCGGCCTTCACCAGGGGTGGGCCGCCGAGAAAAATAGTCGCTTGATTCTTCACCATGATGGCGACATCCGCCATCGCCGGCACATATGCGCCACCGGCGGTACACGAACCCATCACCACCGCAATTTGTGGGATACCCTTAGCCGACATGTTAGCCTGATTAAAAAATATGCGCCCAAAATGATCCTTGTCGGGAAATACCTCGGCTTGTTTCGGCAAAAAAGCGCCACCAGAATCCACCAGATAAATACAGGGCAAGTGATTGGTTTCCGCGATCTCTTGCGCGCGCAAATGTTTTTTTACCGTGATGGGAAAATACGTGCCGCCCTTGACCGTGGCGTCATTGACCACCAGCATACATTCTTGGCCCGCGACTTGGCCGATGCCAGTGATAATGCCGCCCGCAGGCACGGCTTCATCGTACAATTCATAGCCAGCAAACTGTGACAACTCTAAGAAGGGCGTATTCGGATCCAATAATTGCAAGATACGCTCACGCGGCAATAATTTATTGTGCTGACGATGCCGCGCCAACGCCTGCGCATTACCGCCCTGGGCAATCTGCGCGGATTGTTCACGCCAATGCGCCACTTGCGCCGCCATCGCCTCGGTGTTTTCTTTAAATAAGTTGCTGTCGGTTTTGAGATTGGAAGAGAGTGCTGCCATGGTTATCCCTTACTACCACTATAATGATATCGAATGGAAATGATGGCTATCTCTTCATCCACCACGCTATATATGAGTCGATGCTCCAGGTTGATACGACGTGACCACAATCCGCGAAGTTCGTGACGTAACGGTTCTGGTTTCCCCTTTCCAGTAAAGGGCGTACGTAACACCTCTTTGATTAATTCATTTATTTTGTGCAGCGTTTGCCGATCATATTGCTGCCAATATAAATAATCATCCCAGGCATCTGGTGTGAAAGAAACTTTCATTTATCTATTAACGATTTTTTAATGATTTTGCCTGATCGAAAATTACGTAACGACTTGCGCAGATGCTCTGCGTTTGCTTCATCGCTTAATAAGTAGTGTGTTTCATCTAAGGATGCATAATCCTCTGCTGACAATACAACAATGCTTTTACCACCCGAGCGTCTGACAAAGACCGGTTCATGCCGATCAATAGTCATATCCATGATCTCTTTAAGATGACTGCGTAATTCACTAAATGTAACAACTTGCATGGTGTCTCTCCAAAATAAGTACCTATTCATGTACCATTATAAGCCAATACCCGACAAGAAACCACTTAAACAGATGACAACCTCTGTTACAGTATGGCACTATTCTGGCTACAAAGCCCCTGGGAGCGCGGGCAGCTTGCCCGCATTTCAAGCCATTAGCAAACATGCGGGCAAGCTGCCCGCGCTCCCAGGAAAACATGCCACCCGGGAACCCATTTATCTAGCCTTACTAATAACTCGGTGAAACCATGCCCATACAACTCTCACAAAAAGTCGAACGCATTAAACCCTCCATTACCCTGGCCGTGGCCGCCCGCACCATTGAACTCAAGGCGCAAGGCGAAGACATCATCGACCTTGGCGTCGGTGAGCCGGATTTTGATACCCCGGAGTTCATTAAGGACGCCGCGATCCAGGCGCTGCACGATGGTTTTACCAAGTACACTGCCGTTGATGGCACCAGCGGATTAAAGCGCGCCATCATCGATAAGTTCGCGCGCGAAAATCAGTTACAGTATCAACCCTCGCAAATTCTAGTCAGCTGCGGCGCGAAGCATTCGTTATTTAATTTATTCGCCGCCCTACTTAACCCGGGTGATGAAGCCATCATCCCTGCGCCATATTGGGTATCTTATCCGGACATGGTGTTGCTCAACGACGGCACGCCGGTGATTATTCCCACCACGGTACAACAGCGCTTTAAAATTTCACCCGCGCAATTGGCCGCCGCTATCACACCCAAGACGCGACTGCTTATTTTCAACAGCCCCTCCAACCCCACTGGCATGGCATACACTCGCCAGGAACTACGCGCACTCGGCGATGTGTTGGCGCAACACCCCAACATCATCATCGCCAGCGACGATATTTATGAGCATATTTTATGGAGCGCCGAACCCTTCTGTAACATCGTCAATGCCTGCCCGGAGTTATATGACCGCACCGTAGTGGTCAACGGCGCATCCAAGGTATACGCCATGACCGGCTGGCGCATCGGCTATGCCGCCGGCAATGCCGCCTTGATTAATGCCATGAAAAAAGTGCAATCGCAAACCACATCGAACGCCAATTCCATTGCACAAATAGCCACACAGGCAGCGCTCAATGGCGATCAATCCTTTGTCCATACCATGGCCACGGAATTTAAACGACGTCATGATTTTGTGGTGGCGGGGATTAATGCCATTCCCGGGCTGCAATGCGCACCCGCCGACGGCGCGTTTTATGCGTTTGTGAATGTGGAAAAATTAATCGGCAGCAACGACATACGTAACGACGTGGAATTGACAGATTACCTATTGCGCGTCGCCAAGGTTTCCGTGGTGCCGGGTTCTGGCTTTGGCGCTCCAGGTTATGTGCGCATTTCGTATGCAACCAGCATGGAGATGTTGCAAGCTGCGCTAGAGCGGATTAAACGCGCGGTGGAAATGATTGGGTTACCTGCTTAATAATGCATGGTAGATAGTATCAAGCACTGGCTCGGTGTTTTGTAATACATCATTATTCCAAAAGCGTAACACTTGGAAACCATCTTGCATTAGTTTTTTTGTTCGCACGTCATCATATACAACTTGTTCCATATGTTGACTACCGTCCAATTCCACGATAAGTTTTTTTTGTAAACATACGAAGTCGACAATATAGCCCTGAAGAATATGCTGTCGGCGGAATTTGAAATTAGCAAACCGTCGATCTCTTAAGTATTGCCATAAACGTAATTCAACCTCAGTCTGATTTTTTCTTAGTTCTTTTTGGAAATCTTGTAGCATATTAAGCCGTGGCATTGTTTCCTTCTCCCTCATTAAGCCGTGGCATTGTTTCCTTCTCCCCTTGTGGGAGAAGGTGGCCGCACCTTAGAACTGGCTTCAAATTTGGCATACGCAATGTACCATGCCAACTGATAAATTTTAATAACACTGTGCGGACGGATGAGGGGTGAGTCATTCTTCTCTGCCTAATTTAACCATGGCGCGCTGTTCCTTCTCCCCTTGTGGGAGAAGGTGGCCGCACCTTAGAACTGGCTTCAAATTTGGTATACGCAATGTACCATGCCAACTGATAAATTTTAATAACACTGTGCGGACGGATGAGGGGTGAGTCATTCTTCTCTGCCTAATTTAACCATGGCGCGCTGTTCCTTCTCCCCTTGTGGGAGAAGGTGGCCGCACCTTAGAACTGGCTTCAAATTTGGTATACGCAATGTACCATGCCAACTGATAAATTTTAATAACGCTGTGCGGACGGATGAGGGGTAGATGAGTTTGGCAGAGAACCATGGCTTACCCCTCATCCGTCCGCACAGCTTCATACAAACTCCTTTAGGCAAGATACTTGATTGCCTCTATACTGTTCAAGCCTAAATAGGGGTGCGGCCACCTTCTCCCACAAGGGGAGAAGGAAACCATGCCACGGCTTAATGAGGGAGAAGGAAACCATGCCACGGCTTAATGAGGGAGAAGGAAACAAGGCCTACCCCGGCGTCATCCAGGGGGTCTTCTCCGACCCTGGCTTGCGTTCTGGCGCAGGCTGAGGCATCCCCTTGGCCGGCACATAATATTGCTGACTCGGACCACCGCCAAACGGATAATAAACCCCAGGTTTACAGGCGCTTAACCCAGCGATCAGCACCACACCAAGGGCAGTTAGGGTAACTAATTTATACATATTGGTTCCTTGTGACATGAGGGAGCGCATACTTTATCATGGCAATGACCGCTGCTCAATTAACGTGAATGATGCAACAGTTTATTGCACTTGACTTCCTCCCTTTCATGAATAACGGGTTTTACGACACGATGGATAAAAAAGGCGCTTGAAGCGCCCTTTCTACGCAGTTACCGTTTAGGCTTTATTCTTTTGGGGCTTTTTATAGGCTGGGTTGGGTTGTTCTCCTTCTTGGTGCTCGTTGTTGTGCTGCCAATGCGCCGTTCCCCCATGCGTGCTCGTTGATTCACACCAGGAGCACCACCAGGTACACGCATAGGCTTAGCAAATTCAGGTGGTAATTGTCCAGCACCAACACGTCCAGGATTGTATTGCTGACCCACGTCCCTCCATACCCCACGTATAATACCCTCCATGTCCTGTACGGGGAGTTCTTCCCCCGCCAAACGTGCCTTAACTGACTTAACTGCAGCAGTGGCAGCTGCCGCGGCTATTATGACAGGGTCATCCCTACGTGCCGCCCTTGCCGCACTGCCCCCTCTGCTGCGAACGTTGCTTCTCCTGCTACTTCAACGACAATATTATGCATAATCTAACATCCTCTAGGTGACCGCATATTGCATCTTCCACTCCTTGATTTATATTCTGTCGCTGGTTTGCTCCTGGTTGGCCCTCCCAATTGCTCTAACAGATTCTGTATCTGCGATTCTGCTGATTAGGACTAGGATTAGGAGCGGGATTGTTCATGTTCACTGGCTCTACCTCATTTGCATCCTCATTTCCGTTCCACCAATCCTTGATACCTTGATGATAACCCGTTTCCATCATTCCAAGTCCAGCCACTGCCAGACCAGCACCTACCCAAATGGTAGGTGGGAAATGCAGGGACTACACCCGCAAACAGCAATAATCCACCCAATTTTTTTCTCTTGGAGCGAGCCTGGGCGTTGTGTTTCTCCCTCACCTCCACATTCACATCCTTAGACGGCCGAAAACTGTTCACATAATCTATAACTCCCGCGCCAAACCTGCGCAATCCGCTTGTTATCGCCCCGTAAAGCTTTTGAACCCCTCTTGCAATTCCAACAATTATGTTGCGACCCGTGTTCCAAAGCCCAGCAAGTATCAAGGGAGACAACCATACAGCCAATGCCGTAGCGGCGTAAGCTAAATAAGGCAACGCAGCTGCGACCATGGCGCCAATCACGGGGATACCTGCACCAGTAGCCGCTGAAATGCCCATAACGCCCAATATAGCGGCGGCTACAGGAGCACCAAATCCGGTAGCTGCTAAGAAAATTAAGGCGATTGCGAGAATAACGAAACCAAGAATGAGTAAATTACGGCGCGCCTGTGGAGATAATTTATACCCACCTGACGCCTTTGCATTTGGTGGGACTACCGGATTTTGCACCACTACCCGACCTTGGTCGCCTTGGAGATTTTGTCGTTGGGGTGGTTGCCCTGGTTGCTGGACTGCTGCCTGTTCGCCCACTGGTTGGTTCGGCGCCCCCTCCACCTGATCTTCTGCTCGTAGATTTTGCTGACCTGGTAGTGGAGCTACTCCTTGAGCCCCCCCCCCTTGTCTTAAATCTTCCAATTCTTGACCTAATCGACGTCGCTTTTCTTCTGGAGTCTCTTGCATAATATTCACCTTAACATATAAATTATTTTTTTAAGTTACAGGGCTGTATTAATAACAGCAACCCACAACCACCGTAGCTTCTCGGTACTGCACTCTTTACGTTAGTATAGCCGAATCATATTAAGAGTATATTAATTGATACAAGTAAATTAATAAAAATTTCTTGTTAAAAACGCGATAGTTCCTCCTGAATAATACCTTTCCCTTGACACAACCCACCCCCTTCCCTAAAATCCCCCCTCCTGCGCCATTCGGGGCTATAGCTCAGCTGGGAGAGCGCTTGCATGGCATGCAAGAGGTCGGCGGTTCGATCCCGCCTAGCTCCACCAGTAGTTTTTGTATCGGTCATCAGAATAGCCTCAACATAAATCTCATGTCCCCATCGTCTAGAGGCCTAGGACATCGCCCTTTCACGGCGGTAACAGGGGTTCGAATCCCCTTGGGGACGCCATTTTTTCGCGTGTAAGTGCTTTATTTTTCGAGGGTTTTTCCGAAAACCCTCTTTTTTTAGCCCTTACAGGGACTAAAAAGGGACATTTTGTACCAAAGCCCTAACACCATCCTACCCTAAGAAAAACAAAATCGAGAAGCCAAGCCAAGAACAGAGCTACCCAAACGGGAACCCCTAGGGCTAATTTATCGTGGTATGAGGAGGGGGTAAGACGCTGTCCATTACCCACAAGTCTCTCAAGTAGCGTTGGCATTGGGTTGAACAGCAGGGTAATGAGTGGTGCAAAGCCCCTGGGAGCGCGGGCAGCTTGCCCGCATTTAAGCCATTGGCACACATGCGGGCAAGCTGCCCGCGCTCCCAGGGGCTTCCAGCCAAAAGACAGGTTTAACGAGTAGTTACAGACTTATGGGTAATGGACAGGGACAAGATGGTAGCTGATGGTTAGCTAGAAACAAAAATAGGAGTTTTAGAGTGCGACTTGCAAACGAGGCGTATCCGTATGGATGTATTGCCCCCAATCCCCTACTGGTCGATACCCAGCAACAATAGAATGATCGGGAATCCATTTGCCATACGTCTTCATGACCATTTCGGTATTGACATGCCCCATTTGCCGCGCCACCCACATAATGTTTTCACCGTTGGATAACATCATGGAAGCATAGGTATGACGGGTTTGATAGGGATTACGGTAGCGTACCCCTGCCCTTCTTAATACCGGCAACCAGGCTTGGTGGCGGATTTGAAATGGGCTGTCCCAAGACTGGTTAGTATGCGGATAATGAAAAACGCGTTTACCTTCCATAAAAGTATAATGCTTCTGTGCCTTCAACGCTTCTAATGCTGGCGGTAATAATAATACATCGCGCTCACCTGCTGCTGTCTTAGTAGATTTTACTCGACCATCCACCTCGGCGCGCGATACCCGTACCTGGCCATGTACCCAATCAATATCACCCCACTCTAATGCCATTAATTCAGAACTACGCAGTCCGGTAAAAAAAGCAAACTGAAATAAGTGTTTAATTTGACCTTCTGCCATATTTAAAATAGCTTCAATTTCTTTACGATCAAACGGGTCGACCACGTAGTCGCTTTTACTCGTTTTTTTATCCAGTAGTTTATTCAGGATAATTTTATCTAATGGATTTCTATCGATGATCTCATCTACCAGCGCCGTTTCAATCACCGAACGCAGCGGCACTAAAATATTGCGCACCGTCTTGGTGGTGAGTTTTAATTTTTTTACCCATTCTCGAATGGCAGCTGCCGTGAGTTCACGGATCGGAATATGTTGGAATGTCGGTAATAAATAGCGCCTTACTTTATCGCGATAACCCTTAAATGTACTGTACTCCAAGGTACGTTCTGCTTGTTGCAAGTAATCTTCCAACATAGCACCCACGGTAATATCGGAAGGAGGTTTATAACCAAACTTTAAGGCATTAGGAGAGTTAGGAAAATACGTGGCATAGTTAAACGTACCCAGCGCAATCGCATTACGAATCTCGCCGCGCAAGTTGGCTGCGTATTTAATGTTAGCAGGTGTACCCACCAAATTTAACGTCTCGCGACACCGCATACCTCGATACTGAAAATGCATACGTAATGTAGCGCTGCCATCGCCCCAATCGCGAACTTCTATCCCCGCCGGATATTTTGTAGCAGGCTGTTGTTTTCTACCCATGCCTGAACCTCAACCAAATTAACCCATAAATTTCCATCCGGCCCGAGACGACATTGTGCGCCATCGAGCCACTGGCCTTTACGCCGCCTGGCGTGTACCGCATGCACGGTATCGCCTGATAATTGGCAATATTTTTTTAGCTTTACCCATCGCAACGGGTGGCTTTCCAGGGTGTCAGTCATAGCTCTCTCTTGGGGATGATTGCAAGTTGAAAAGGGCATTTATGCCAGGTTTTATAGGCCATTTGCCCTTTCTCGTGTCGTTCATTGCAGCTCTCCTTAAAAAGGCACGTTTTCATTCCAAGCCCCCGCCTCCCTAGCATCCTCTGCCTCCTGCAAGGCTTCCAACGAGGAGGCCGTATCGGGTGGTGATGCGGTTTCAGGGGTAGTATGTACGGTCGCCGTGGGTAATTTATCGGGAGCATCGCCCAGGTTGATTTTAGTGCGGATGTTCTCCGGTAACGCCAGGTAGGCGCTTTCGGTGTAGTGGTCTAAATCGAAATACAACAACGGATTGCTCATGGCAGGTACTTGCACGGCGGATGGTAGGCGACAGATGCCGATCACATTCGCCCACTTTTTTTGTGTCTGCGCATGGATGGTGTGTCTGAGTGTCAGATAACATGGTGCGCCTAAAATACTCTTTAAATTGAAGCCCTTTAACTCTTCCGGCGTAAACCCCTTGCCACGCCAGGATTCCAACAGCGAGCGCAGTTTAGATTTTTCATTGAGGCTACTGGTGTAGCGTTGGAAATGTACAAACGGTCGACCGTCCTTCATACGCACATCACTCAATTCCCAACCAATTAATACCTTGGGTGAATAATTGGCGTAGTGTTTATTTTCCTGCTGACCCAAATCGATCAGGGCATAGCATCGGGCAATGTGTAACCCCTCGGGCGCTACGATAAAGTCACTGCGGTTCTCTTTAATAGTTAAACTCATTGTGTTTTCTCCTAAAAATAGTTTAAAAAATTACGCATCATTGGCAGCTTGCTGCCAAATCACGCGCTGTTCATCGGTGAGCTCTGCGGGGTAACCCGGTAAGTCCAGGGGCGCTTCAATTCCTAAAGAAACTTCATTTTTATGCGGATGAAACCGCACAATTGTGATGACGATCCCCTCACCAATTTGAATGCGTTGTCCAGTACTGCGTGCTAATACCAACATAGAGTTCACCTTTAGTGCGTTACTAAACGAAAAAAATACCCAACTACGGTAGTGACTTTATCGAAAAAACTAACAATAATTGTTGTGAAGTTTGTCTTTAGGATTGCGTCCCAGAAAGGGAAAATTTTTCTGGGTCGCATTCATGCATCACGCTGGTTTGTTCAAAGCCATTCGTTACTTCGGTACACAGCAAAAGCTGGCACGTGCGATTTGCGTCACTCAGCAAGCGATCAGCCGTTGGCTGTGCCACGACCCCAATATTCCCTACGCTCAAGTCGTCAAGATCATAGACGCCACCCAAGGCTATGTGAGCTTGCGTGAACTTGCGCCGCTGCAAAAAGCAGCTAACCAGGCCATCGAACGCCTGATAACAACCAACACATCCCTACTCGCGGACATACCGCCCTCCCTGGTCATCGAAGGGGAGCAACGCTGTCCGGTGTTTGGCGATGCGACTGATATCGCTGCTCGCATGACACCAGAGGAGTTGGGGAGGCCGGTGGTGGTGGATAGCCATAACCAGCTAATTACCTGTGCGTGTCGACTGCGTGCTCATCGGTTCACGAAAAATGAAACCATTAAGGTATGTGTGCTGGATATCGAAGAGGCGCTACGTGCGGAGCACAAAATAAATCCGTTGATCCTGGATCTTCCTATCAGTGAACGAGTAGCGGTGATGATGGCGTTAGAACGGGGTATAGGTCAGCGGCGTGGTAGACCTAAATACAAGTTAATTAGTCCCCTGGGGGACGAATTAACAGGTCGAACCGATAGTTTCTTCGCCGAAAAATTAGGATTAGGTAGCAAAAATAATTATCGCCGCGCCAAGCAGGTGGTCAATCAAGGAATCCCTGCCTTGGTGCGAGCAATGAATCAGCGTCTTTTACCGATGACCTTGGCTGCTGAAATAGCGCAGTTAAACCCTGAGCAACAGGTGGCAGCTATCAATGAAATTAGAGCAGTAGGCAGGTCAGCGGGAAGAAATATCTAAGCATAAGAAAATCAGTCGCGAATGCGAGGATTTAAACGCCTGAATAATTACGCAGGCATAAATGAGGTAGCTAGCCGTAAAAACATTAATTCACTATCAACCCAAAAGGAGAATAAACCACTATGCGACATTATTCCAAAATATCATCACGTTTCTGGACGGGAGAAACAGGTAAAAAAATACGCCGCCTGGATGCCGATGCCAAGGTAATTGCGTTGTATTTAATGACCAATCCACATGCTTCGATGCTAGGTATTTATTACTTACCCATCGCTTATATTTCGCAAGATACAGGTACACCCTTGGAAGGGACTTGCAAGGGGCTTCAAAGCCTATGTGAATTGGATTTTTGCAGTTACGACCCTGACTCGGAATATGTCTGGGTACACAACATGGCGTTTTATCAAATTGGGTCAATGCTTGACCCCAAGGATAAACGCGTGAAAGGTATTCAGAATGCATGTGCAAATCTGCCGAAATTGCCGTTTTTAAAGGCATTTTTTGAAAAATACGCCAACGATTTTCACTTAAAAAATTACCATAAAAATATGGATTTTTCTGAAGCCCCTTGCAAGCCCCTTCGAAGCCAAGAGCAGGAACAGGAACAAGAACAGGATAAAAGATTATCTATGTCGAGTAACACGTTACTCGACGTTGATGGTTTGCAAGAAACATTTGCAGTGAACCATTCACCACCCACTGCAAGACCCATTGCTACAAAAACAACCAACCCTGCATTGAAACAGCAAGCTGCTGAGATATTGCAATTTCTCAACCAACGCGCCAATCGGCAGTACCGACCCGTAGATACCAATCTCAAACTCATCACTGCACGACTGAAATCAGGTGCAACGCCATTGCAATGCCGACAAGTGATTATTCGCAAACATCGCGAGTGGAAGGACGATGCCAAGATGGTCGAGTACCTGCGTCCCGCCACGTTGTTCAACGCCACTAAGTTTGAGCAGTACGTTGGCGAGCTGGTGGTGGAATACGAAGCAGGAGACAGCCATGAAACCTGAATACCTCTGCCCTGAATGCAGGTTGTCACTCAAATCACAACTCAAAACCTGTGCCTGTGGTTGGAAGCCGCCGATTAAAAAAACAGCAGACGCCAACGGCACAACTGCAATTGCTGACTACCGCTGCCAGCACACCGACCAGGGACAACGCTGTACACGCCTGGGGACTACCTCACCCTCTACGCGCCAGGGCATGTGGTATTGCAGTGAACATCGCTGGTCGACACATGGGTCGCCCTCCACAGAAACATTGCCGTATCAAGCAACGCAACCAGCATCCAGACAAACACACACCAGCACCTGGGCAAGCAGAATCGCCAGGGTAGCACCACGTCATCATCCAGGAGAAAAATCATGAGCGCTGAAAAAACGCACAACATGCTCGATTACGTCGAATATCGCTTAAACGAATGGGCAGACTGGTACAGTCGGGGGTGCCACGCAGGGTTGGGTTATCCTGGCAAATCCACATTGGCATTGCTTCGAGAATACCAGGGGGTGGTGATTCGGGTGCAAGGCATTAAACCGTTACCCACAAACGAACAAGCCGAACAGATTGAAAAATTAGTAGCAGAGCTAGCGACGCAAAATGAGCGGCTTGCCAAGGTGCTGCGACAAAATTATTTGGGGGTGGGAACCGCAATGCGTAAGGCCAAGCAAATCGGTTTGTCCTATGCGCATTTCAAGGTGCAACTGGATATGGCGCGATATTGGGTGGCGGGACGGTTGGCGAAATAAAGTCTGTTTTAGCTATGGAAAATAATCGTATCTTTGGGTGATTTAAACATTCGAAACCAACACAAGCGCTTGCTAGTGTGGCATGCCCACATAAAGCAACTTCTGTGTTAGGAGTAAATCAGCGGATTTGATAGTTATCTGCCTCTGGCAGAATAAATGCTGTTTCAGAAAGATTATTTTCGGCAGCGATGGATTGCGTTTGTGCATCTATTAACCAATGTGTGAGAGGACATACAGCTGCTAGGCTGCATTTTTTGCCCTAGCCTATTAGGCAAATTTGTGGTATTTTTGTTTTATAAAGGTTAATTTTCTTGCGAACTATCGAACTATATCGGGTGAATTATGAAATATATTGCAATTATAGATCGAGACGAAACAGATTTTTCTCGTAATCCGGTGTTTACTTTATTAAAACTAGAAGAGGTTGAGCTGGAGAGTGCTAAAGAAAAGATAGAAGAATCTATAATAAGACATTTTGGACAAGCAGGAGAGATGCAGGATGGATGTCGACTCACTATAACGCTGCCTCGTGAATCCCTTGAGGCCAGGGTTCGAATATATCGACTCTTTATGGCAGATGACACGTATGAAAATTGGTTAGCTCATCACAAAAAAGATTCGTTCGATAAGCCAATGGACTCATCAATCTCTACTCGCGCAACTCACGCAGCAATAAGGCAAAGGGTCAACCGGTCAAGTGTAGAAAATTTTTTGAAGCTTAATGAGCAGGCATACTCAGAAAAAAGCGAAGAAGCTAAGAGCCGCACTAAGGAAAAAGCTTACCTTGTCGCTCAAGGAATGCAATCTAGTGATAGTCCCTTTAGTAAATTAACAGTTCCTCCTATAGGTGCTAAGATTGCTACTTTTGCCTCTCAACAGGTAGACCGTTATCCTAGTATAAGAGAATGTACAGACGTGTTGGAAGTAACAGCAACCGAAACAATAAACCACCATTTAACAAGAAAACAGCGAATTACCGCATCTCCTGACGATCAGAAGTCTGTCACACAAAGCCATTCCGAATCCTCTAGTGCTTTTTTCCAAGGAACCACTGCTCCGTCCACTCCATATCCATCTGCCATATCACAATCACAGGAGGTAACAACAACTGAAGAGTCGAAAAAAAAGGACAATGGCAAGGAAAAAAATGGTGAACCAGAAAAATTAGCTTGTATTGTCATGTAAAGTTCTATTGCACAATTGATATTGCTTTAACTAGGTAACTCAATATTGCTCACCTACCTCATTGATCTTTTGTAAAAATTGACTTGATGCAATTTGTTGCTTGACACCCTCAAGAGACTTTTGATAGAGTTATGTTACTGAGTTAAATTATGTCTATACAAAACCCGCTACCTGCGGGTTTTTTTATGCCTACAGCCCGACCATCTCGCGATGGATCGGGCTTTTTTATTGCCTGTGATTGGCTTTCATTAGACTTTTTTCAAAACCAAGTATTTTGTTTTTCTGCAAGGCGCGCGAACGACCCGAAGCGCAGTTTACTTGGGTTTAAATGAGCATCGGAAGCGTGAGTGGAACGCCGCAGAAAGACAAAAGACGACGGTTTTGAAAGAAGTCTATTATCTTTAGGAATCATACCCATGTCGGATTATCAATTAAAACCTGCTGTTGACAAAAATACACAAGACATTCAAGCGTTAACCAAGAGCTTGGTGGAATTGGCTGCCAGCGTTCGCGTTTTGGCGGAAGGTCAAAAAGACTTGGGCGATTTGGTACGCTCCCAAGTTGAACATAATTTGGAAATTCAATCACTCAAGCAAAGTCTGCGTGATTTGCACGGGGTGATGAATAAAGCACAAGAGCGTGTTGAAACGTTGGAAGCGCATCGATTATCGACGATTGCAGCCAATAAGGCACGCTCTGGCTTAGTGGAAAAACTGATTCGCTATGCACCAGTGATAGTGGCTGCGTTACTGGCCTTTGTAACCATCGGTGCTGCGATAACAATCAAGGAGCTGGCATTATGAGTGGTATTTTAGCGCATGAATTACAACTGCACGTCATCCGTCCTACCCTGCAAGAAATTGGTTTGTGGTCAGAGGCGGCGGAAAATTTACTGTTAGGCACCGCCGCGCAAGAGTCGCATATGGGGCGTTATTTAACCCAGGTACGCGGACCCGCATTGGGTATTTATCAAATCGAGCCAGCCACCCATCGGGATATTTGGCAGAGCTTTTTGAAATACCACGCACGTTTGAGAGAGAAGGTAGAGCAGTTATTATCGCCGTTAAATTCGCTTGATGAATCGCATAAAGACCAGGCGTTGATTCATAACCTCGCCTATAGTACTGCCATTGCGCGTATTCTTTATTACCGTATTTCAAAGCCACTGCCATCGGCCAACGATATTAATGGCTTGGCAGCGTATTGGAAAAAGTACTACAACACGCCATTGGGGAAGGGTAAGGTCGAGGAGTTTGTGATGAACTATCAGGAGCAAGTATTATGAGTAACTGGAAATCTATTCTTGGGCAGACTGCTCCGCTATTGGGATCATTGCTGGGTGGCTCATTGGGGGTGAGCATCGCTCAATTGCTGGGTAAAGTATTGCTCGGTAATGAAAAAGCCTCGCAGCCGGATATTGAAAAAGCATTATTAAATCCAACGCCAGCGCAATTGGTGGCGTTAAGGCAAATGGAATCTGACCTACAGACTAAGTTGGCTGAGTTTACCTTGGACGAGAAAAAATTAGTCATTCGGGATCGCGCCAATGCACGTGAACGTGAAGTCCAAACCAGGGATAACGTTCCCGCACTACTGGCCACTTTATTGACACTTGGATTTTTCGGCATCCTATCAGCGATGATGTTTTTTCCCATTGAAAAAGAAGCCGGCCAGGTAGTCGATGTCATGTTAGGCGCATTAGGAACGGCGTGGATTTCGTGCATTACCTATTATTTTGGCAGTTCGCATGGCTCCCAGGCCAAGAATCAATTATTAATTAATCGCTGATACAATGCCCATTGAAATTCAAGTCACTTACGATGTGCGCGAGCTATCGGTATGGCTCAGTCGTGCCAACATGCCAGCGTTGCAACGTGCAGTCGGCAGCGCATTAAACCGCACCATCGCGCAAGTAAAGACACAAGCTAGCCGGTCGGTACGCAATGAAATAAAACTCAAGACCAAGGACATTAACAACCGCCTGGTAGTGATACGCGCCAACAGCGCCAAGGGTGCGCTGACGCAGATGCAAGCAAGCCTACGCGTGAGTGGAAAACCCGTGCCGTTGATAAGCTATGGTGCCAAACAACCCAGGCAAGGCGTGGTGGTACAAATAAAGAACAATCGTACGGTGCTCAAACATGCCTTTATTGCGCGCATGCGCTCTGGTCACCAGGGTGTGTTTATCCGCAAGGGAAACAAACGCCTACCGATTCAAGAGCTTTATTCCACACGTGTCAGCGATGTATTTAACAACACAGGCTTTATGCCAAACCTGGCAAGCTTTGCGCAAGAGAAGTTTATTCAAAGCTTTGCGCATAACCTCGACTATTTCTTTCGCAAACAGCGGTAGCCCCCCCATCAAAGGTACTTCCCAGGCGGTGACGCCTGCGGGTGCGCAGACGCGCGAAACACATCTAGCATCAGACTCAATTCCGTGTGGCTAAAAGTTTGTGTTGCTAAAATAATCACGTAAACACCTGTAGGATCGAGGATTTTTTAACACGCAGAGGAATAATTTTCATGACTACCCTACCAAGACCGATGGCAAAAGAAATCACCCTTTGCCCCATTCACACCTTGCAACCTTACGATAAAAACCCGCGCATCCATAGCGAAGCGCAGGTAGAACAAATCGCCGCCAGTATTGCAGAGTTTGGGTTTACCAATCCGATTCTAATCGACAACAAAAAATGCGTGATCGCCGGTCACGGTCGCTTAGAAGCGGCGCGACGGTTGCAGCTCGAGCAAGTGCCGGTGATTCAATTGCCGCATTTAACTCCGGCGCAACAACGCGCTTATCGCATTGCTGATAACAAGCTGACTGAAAATGGCGCGTGGGACTTTGGTTTGCTGGAGCAAGAACTACACGACCTGGAGCTCGATGATTTCGATATCACATTAACTGGTATTGATTGGGATGACTTTGAACTAGAGCGTCATGAACAAGACGCTAGGGAAGATCTCGCCAAGGTGGGCATGGTCGATGAAGAACAGACCCCGCGTTTACCCGCTAAGCCGGTGAGTCAATTGGGAGATCTGTGGTTGTTAGGCAAGCATCGGGTATTATGCGGTGATGCTACCGATACCAACACACTCAAGCGACTATTGGTGGATAAACAAGTTGATTTGATTTTTACCGACCCGCCCTACAACGTCAATTATCAGGGTTACACGCAGGATAAGTTAACCATTCAAAACGATGCGCAACCCGTCGAAGTATTCAAGCAGTTTTTACATGCCACCTTTGCAACGTGCAAGGCAGCACTTAAACCGCACGGTTCGCTATACGTGTGTCATGGCTTTAGTTATCAACGCGAATTTCAAACTGCGTTAGAGTCAAATGGTTTTGTCGTGCGCAGTCAAATTATTTGGGCGAAGCACCATTTCGCCTGGGGACAGGGGCGGTATAAATTTCAACACGAACCGATTTTTTATTGCCACCTGCAACAACAGGTCGATAAGTGGTATGGCGATAAACGTCAAACCACGTTGTGGCAGGTCGACAAACCCGCCGCCAATCGGCTACACCCAACCATGAAACCAATCGCACTGATCGAGCGGGCATTAGCTAACAGCAGCCGCACCCACGACGTTGTGTTGGATTTATTTGGTGGATCTGGCTCTACGCTCATTGCATGCGACAAACACCACCGCACCTGCGTGACGTTAGAGCTTGAT
The DNA here is from genome assembly GCA_963777715.1 of uncultured Gammaproteobacteria bacterium. Lineage (GTDB taxonomy): Bacteria > Pseudomonadota > Gammaproteobacteria > JAURND01 > JAURND01 > JAURND01. The sequence continues at coordinate 6,774 of CAVZRN010000020.1, read as the reverse complement.
CCGCGTTACGTCGACGTTATCGTCAAACGCTGGCAAGCGTGGACAGGGCAATCCGCTACCTTGGTGGAAAGCAATGCAACGTTTGATGAGATAGCACAAAATCGCAACCAGCGCGCCTAATGCGTCAGCACACAAGGGCGACTGATGACACATAAAATATAAAGTCGTGCCGGATCGTCTGCGCTTGCCATACAAAAATTTTAGTGCTTCAAGCGCGGTTTTTTAAGCCCAATAATCCGTTAGGTCGATGGTTGTGCTGGATCGCAATCGCAATGGATGACGAACTTTTGCAATCGATCCATCTCCTTTATGGCAGCATCAGCGCTTTCTGCATGCTCGTCGAGCATCCAAAAATAGTTATAAATATTTTCTGCATCGAAACGACTGTAATGCTCAGGCTCACAGGTCAAGGCAAATGTCGTCATGGCTATCATTTTCTTTACATGGATAACCAGCCTGTCATGAGCGCTGAAGAATTGCTCGACTGCCAAAGCATGCGAGTGATTGTGTGGAACAAAGTGGTCTGATAGTATCTTATCAACCATGATGAACTCCTGTGTAGTTTGTTATGGCCAGTGCCGTTAGGGTGTTGATAGCACCTTAACGGTACGCTTATAGTAATCGCTGATTCGCTATGCTGGCTCAGCGATTGAAGCCTCTGCTCACCCCAAGCCGTTTGGCAAAGGGTCAAAAATCAGTGACATGATAGCTCTGTGTTTGGACAAAGCAAGTCCTTTCTAAACGTTTTTTTCCATTATGAAATAGCTATGAAACTATGCCGCACTGGGTATCCCCCGCGCACCTGGCCAAGAAATTAGGCGTCAGTTACGCCGCCGTTACAACGGCCATTAACAAAGGCCGCTTGCGGCAATCGGTACGCCAACGCGCCAATGGCCGCTATCAAGTTGATTTAGAAAAAGCATTGCAGGAGTGGGCAAATAATACTGACACCATCAAGGCGAGGAATGCCTATGGCGGCAAACTCAACGCGACGCCACCCAACACGGAACCATTATCCGCAATCAAAAAAACGTCACGCAATGGCGTGCCATCATTTAATGAATCGCGCGCCATCCGAGAAGCGTATCAAGCGCGCTTAGCCAAGCTCGATTACGAAGAACGCAATGGTCAGTTGATTTCAGTAGACCAAGTAAAAATAGATGCTTTTAAACTCGCACGCACCGTGCGCGATGCGTTGCTTAATATTCCCGAACGTATCAGTGCGCAATTGGCGGCGGAAACCGATGCACATACTATTCATCAATTGTTAAAACAAGAATTCACGCAAGCGTTGCAGCTATTGGTTGGTGCTAACGAAGAATGACTGCCTAGTCTGTCATTCCGGAATTTAGTGATGCTTAGCGAGCGTGCGAGCGTTAGCAGCACTTAATATCCGGAATCCAGGATCATCATACAATGCTGTTAGCTTCGGAAAATAAATGCCATCGTCACTGGATTCCGGATATTAAGTGCGACTAAATTCGCACGCTCATTAAGTCGCACTAAATTCCGGAATGACAAAAACTAAGTTATGCGCCAATCCAGCGATCTCAAACGCGATGACTATACCAACGCATTTTTAGCAGGATTAGCGCCAGACCCATTATTAACCGTCAGCCAATGGGCGGATACACATCGACGTTTATCACAACGCGCTTCGGCAGAGCCAGGTATTTGGCGCACGGCACGCACACCGTATTTACGCGATATCATGGATGCACTCAGTGCATCGTCTTCACTTGAAACCGTGGTGATGATGAAGGGCGCGCAAGTGGGTGGCACCGAATGTGGTAACAACTGGATTGGCTACATAATCGACAATGCGCCCGGGCCGATGTTGGCTGTGCAACCGACGGTTGAAATGGCTAAGCGTGTCAGTCGACAACGTATTGCACCCTTGATTGAAGAATCGCCACGGTTGCGCGATAAGGTGAAGGAACCGCGTAGTCGTGATAGCGGCAACACTATGTTGAGTAAAGAATTCCCAGGTGGATTACTCATATTAACTGGTGCGAATTCCGCCGTAGGTTTGCGCTCGATGCCGGTGCGCTATTTATTTTTAGATGAAATCGATGGTTACCCTGGCGATGCAGATGGCGAGGGCGATCCAGTGGAGTTAGCCATTGGACGCACACGCACGTTTGCACGTAAAAAAATTTTAATGGTATCCACCCCCACCATAGCGGGAAGGAGCCGCATTGAAAAAGCATTCTTAGCCAGCGATCAGCGTTATTACCACGTACCGTGTCCGGCGTGCAGTTATTATCAAGCGTTGAAATGGCCGCAGCTACGTTGGGAGAAAAATAATCCGGCATCGGTTTATTATTGCTGTGAACATTGTAACGAAAAAATTGAAGAGCGTTATAAAACGCAATTGTTAGCCCAGGGTAAATGGGTGGCGAGTAATCCAGATGCTACGACGCGTGGTTATCATCTATCCGCGCTATACAGCCCACTGGGTTGGTTTAGTTGGCGGCAAGCAGTTGCCATGTGGGAAAACGCCAAGGGCAATCCGATTGCGCTGCGCGTATTTGTGAATACCGTGCTGGGTGAAACCTGGCAAGAGCAAGGCGAAGCGCCGGATTGGCGTAGACTGTATGAGCGGCGCGAATCCTATACTATCGGTCACGTACCAGCCCAAGTGGTGGTATTAACTGCAGGTGTGGACGTACAAAAAGATCGACTCGAATGCAGCGTAGTAGGATGGAATCGTCAGACCGCGTGGCTAATCGATCACATTGTTTTAGCCGGAGATCCCGCACAGCCAGAGGTGTGGCGCGAATTAGAAAATCTACTGCGCAAATCATGGTCGCATGAAAATGGTGGTCAATTAACCATTCGTTTACTTGCTATTGATACTGGTTATTTAACCACTAACGTTTACGCCTGGGTGCGCAATCAATCGATACGTCAAGTCATTGCCATTAAGGGACAGAATTCTTTACAAGCACCCATCGGTCAGCCAAAAAGTGTGGATATTCATCGCAATGGTAAACGCCTGGCGCGTGGTGTGAAAGTTTGGCCAGTGGGGGTGAGCGTATTAAAAACCGATTTATACAGTCGCTTAAAATTAAATCCGCCGACCGAGGAAGAATTAAAAACATCCGGTTATCCCGCAGCCTATGTGCATTTCCCGCAACTGAGTGAAGAATACTTTAAGCAATTAACTGCAGAACAATTATTATCGCGCCTGGTTAAGGGTTATCGAAAGTATGGGTGGGAGAAAATCTACGAACGCAATGAGGCGCTGGATTGTTTTGTGTATGCGATGGCGGCGTATTACGCAGCAGGATTATCGCGTTGGGATGAAAAAGACTGGCGGTTATTAGAAGATCAGTTTCAAATTAAACCCACGGTGACAACAGTGACCCATAAAAAGGGTGTACCACCTGTTGAACGCCGTAAGTCGTCGTTTTGGTGAAAAGCTTACTATAAAAATTTAGCGGATTAAAAAAGCAAGAAAAGTATTGTGGTGACGAAGCCAAAAGTAGGGACAATAATTAGCCTCAAACGTACCAATCGACCAAATTAAAATTTCCTTACTCTAATGCTTGATATTTAAGTATAATGGATATACTTTCATTACTTTAGTGTAGTGACCAAAGTTAGCGAATGATAATAATCTTTAAGCTAGTTTTTCTATTATACTTACTTTAACCATTTTATTAACGTTTGTTATTTATTTTATGAGCAAGGTATGAATTCAGCAGAATCTTTCGAGACATTAAAGTTAATATTTAATTATTTTACCATGACTATATCTAATATAATGGGTTATTACCTTGATTCCATAGCAGGTTTCAGAGCGTATCTAAAAGAAACTGAACAAAGACAATATATTGCCACACATAACCCTCAACTATCCATTCCTGAAATAGACAAGCAATTTATTATACATGCAGACGGAGATCCGGACGATCCAAATGTATTTATCTATCACGTATGTTCTCTCAAAAATTTAAAAGACCGATTAAAAGACGGTGGAATGAACGAAATTTTAACAAAACAATTTTGTCTTATAATGATATATGAATATTGGGAGGGCTTTATTAGACAGAAACTTGAGAAAACGCTAAAAGTTAAAGATGCTATTAAGGCGGATATTTTTGGCGACATTCGTCATATTCGACATGACATAATCCATAATCGTGGTTATGCAACCAAGGAACACTGCGAAAAAACTAAGATTTTAACCTGGTTCAAAGAGGGGGACTTGATTGATATAAATAAGGATAAGTTTTGTATAATGATTGAGAAAATACTTGAATTTAGAAATGAGTTTATGAAAAATAAAACTGGCCAGGAAGTATATGACGATACAAGCTTGTACCCAGGAATCAAACGTCGAGTCAAGGGTTCAAAAATAATATCTAAATAGTAACGGATATTATAAATAGCACGTAATAAGAAGTATTGGTTAGTTTTTGTTCTAACCATTCTAATATTGATACATCACTCCTCTAGGCAACAATGCCTTATCCCACTTGATGATTACCTACTGAAATAATCCATCAAACTTACAAAAATATTAGAAATATGGCTTTTACAAACGAACAGCTTATCGCCTTGGAAGAAGCCATTGCGCAAGGTGCCATGCAGGTGAAATTCCAAGATAAGGAAGTACGCTACCAATCTATCAATGACATGCTACTACTGCGTGACGTCATGCGGCGTGCTTTGGGAGTGGCTAATGCAAAAAACGCGCGTGTATACGCTACATTCAATAAAGCTCTTTAACGCCACAGTATGACTAAATTAAATTTACTGGATAAATGGATCAACTATTTTTATCCAGAAAAAGCGTTAAACCGCACACGCGCACGTTATGTCCATGAGCGCTTGCTCAAACAACGCAAATACGACGCCGCAAGTAAGAGTCGCCGCACCGAAGGATGGTATAGCCCTGCCACATCCGCCAACACCGAAATCGCTCAAGCCATCAGCATCATTCGCGAACGCTCGCGTGACTTAGTGCGTAATAATGCCTATGCCGAGCGTGCGGTGCGCTCACTGGCTTCTAACCTGGTGGGCGCTGGTATCGTGCCACAGGCACGCAGTCTACGCAAAACACTGGTGCGTAAATTAGCGATTGAGTGGGCAATGTGGGGTGAAACCCTGGCATGTGACGCGGACGGTCATCACAATTTTTATGGACTACAGACCTTGGTGGTACGCACGTTGGTGGAGTCGGGTGAATGCCTCATTCGCAAATGCCGCCGCCAGGGTAATGATGGTTTGCCATTGCCTCTGCAACTGCAGGTGTTAGAGCCAGATTTTTTAGATACCAGCCGCGATACATTAACGTTCCCCTTGAGCAATGGTCACTTTATTATGCAGGGCGTTGAGTTTAACGCGCAAGGCCAGCGGGTGGCGTATTGGTTATTCAACGAACACCCAGGCGGTGGTGTGACGGGTGGGTATTTTAACCCCCAATCGCAGCGTGTGAATGCCGACGATATTATCCATGTCTACCGTGTTGATCGCCCAGGGCAAATTCGTGGCGTGCCGTGGGGTGCGCCGATCATTATCAAGACCAAGGATTTAGACGATTACGACCAGGCCGAATTAGTGCGCCATAAAATAGCGGCGTGCTTTGCGGGCTTTGTGCGCGATACCGAAAGTGTCGATGCGTCGACGGAAAACAACATCATCAGCGATAAATTTGAACCTGGTATTTTAGAAATCCTGCCACCTGGCAAGGACATTACTTTCTCTAGTCCCCCGCAGGTACAAGGTTACGCCGATTACGTGAATGCCAATTTACGTGCAGTGGCGGTAGGGTTTGGCATTCCATATGAAGTATTAACCGGTGATTATAGTCAGGTTAATTTCTCCAGCAGCCGTCTGGGTTGGTTGGAATTTCAGCGCAACATTGAACAGTGGCAATGGCAGTTACTGATTCCGCGCGTGTGTGATCGGGTGTGGCAGTGGTTCAATGAAGCGGCCATCATTGCTGGCAAAATACCAGAGGCTGTACCAGCTTCGTGGACTGCGCCGCGCCGTGAAATGATTGACCCCAGCAAGGAAGTCGCTGCCATCCGCGAGCAAGTGCGCGCCGGATTTATGACGTTGTCCGAAGCCATCCGCATGTTTGGTTTTGATCCGCAAGAGCATTTTACGCAACTGGCGCAAGACGCACAAATCTTGGATGAACTCGGACTGGTATTGGATTCCGATCCACGCCGCACCTCGCAAAGCGGTGGTGCGCAGTTTATCCAAAAAACATCACAACCAGAAAAACCAACACAACCAATCACCGATGAAAACAGCTAAAGAAAAACTACCTGCACTCTATTCCCGTGCCTATTTTGCACCGGATACCGTAGACGAAGAAAATCGCACCGTTGATGTCATCTGGTCAACCGGTGCACGCGTGCATCGCAGCCAGTTATTTGACGAAGACTACTGGGAAGAATTAAGCCTGGCACAAGACGCGGTCAAGCTGGAACGCTTAAACCAAGGCGCGCCACTATTAAACAGCCATCAACAATATAGTGTTGGTGATGTCATCGGCGTAGTAGAAAAAGCTTGGCTGGAAAATAACGTCGGATACGCACGCGTGCGCTTTTCATCGCGTGATGAAGTAACGCCGATTTTTCGTGATGTTAAAGAAGGTATCTTGCGCAATATCTCTGTCGGTTATCGCGTACATCGTTATCAAAATATTAGTAACACCAACGATACAGTACGCGTTTTACGCGCCATCGATTGGGAGCCATTTGAACTCTCCCTGGTGCCAGTCGGCGCCGATGCAAATGCCGTTGTGCGCGGTGA
>CAVZRN010000019.1:0-138279 GCA_963777715.1 uncultured Gammaproteobacteria bacterium | reverse complement strand
TTTTTATAGTTTTTACCTGGTTGGGCGCTTCATAAATATAACCTTTAGATTTATTAGCCCCCAGCCACCTTCCTCAACCGTTTATTGCATCTTATTTAGGGCTTATTATGCAATTTCAACGCTCCATTAGTACTTTCGGTATATTGTTTGCTGGCATCGGCAGCGTTAATGGTTCTGGCTGGTTATTTTGGCCGCTATTTACCGCACAAATCGCAGGGCCTGCTGCCGTGCTTTCCTGGATTGTCAGGGGTATATTGATGCTCATCATCGCCCTCACCTTTGCCGAGCTTGGCAGCGCATTTCCCATCGCGGGCGGTATGGTGCAATACACCCAATACAGCCATGGCCCCCTCGTCAGTTTCATGACGGGATGGATGGTGTGGATCTCCAGCGTTGCCATCGCTCCCGTCGAAACACTGAGCATCATGCAGTATGCTGCAAACTACATTCCTGACCTCATGCATAAAACAGACGGCGCAAACGTGTTAAACGGCGGTGATTTTCTTTTTGACGTTAGCAAATAGTCACGAAGATCATGGTCACTTGCCAACGCTGGAAGTAACTGCGTCATAAAAGCTTTCCATACAATGAGGCAGTATAATTAACTCAGTCGTACTGATATCTACATTTGTTTTAATCAGGAGATTTTCATCATTCGCCCAGGACCCTTATATCACTTACATCAAGATCCTTATGAGCGCAGATCAAAAAACTGAACTTAAACCTTTACCAACATCAACAGCAGTAATCACAAAACGTTTAACCCCTAAGCCAGATAGAGAAAAAAAACATCTGGTTAAAGATAAAAAACACATCTCAAAAAAATACACTTTGACTCCTTCTGAAGATGAAACAAATTCTTTTTTACAAGACAAGGGTGTCACTTTCTCTAAGCATAATAACTGGCTGGCAAAATGGTCTTCCCCAGAAGACACTTTAACAGCACTAGCAAACACCTTGTGCTCGCTAGACAATCATTTTAGTAGCATCATTGAATTAGAGAAGTTACCCGCATTTGTTGATTCTATCACCAAACGATTTATCGATACCTTGGTTGCAACAGATCCACGGCAATCTCCCCCCATCGCCGAGATATTTATTGCGACAGATAGGATGCTGATTGCCTTGGGGGAGGTCACTCGCAAGATTTTCAGTCAGATAAGTGCTGGCAACAAGCAGGCACAACTAGTCACCATTCCGCTAATAGAACTACTTACTGTACTGTTAAATATTGTCAAAAATACCAACCAAAACTTCGTATTGACAATCTGTTTAAACACCCCCCAACTATTAACCTTGTCCAAGTATTTAAAAACTGAAAGCGGCGATTCACCCACGCTGGATGACCTGGGCCAACTTTTAGGAATAATCGGCCGACTGGCGGATGGAGGATACTTAACCAATCAACCGGTTATTGTTGAATCTATTACTCAGTTATTGCCAGATCATGCTGCCTCCTGCTCTACATCAGGCTTGATCGGCTTGCTATACGGCTTTGGGGCACTGGCTGAACATTACTATTTAAAGTATCCGCTACCGATGGCTCATCTTAACCCGCTGTTAGAGGCTTTAAGCGAACGAAAGGATTTCGGCCCATACGCTTACTTCATGCTGTGCGCCATTTTTAAGCTAAACCAGTTATTGGAAAGGTTATCTGTAACCGAGCCTGATTCACTCGATATCAATGCATTAGAAGACATCTTGGCGCATTTCACGAAGATCCAGCTACCCATTGGACAGCTGGCTTCTCTATTAGATATGCTCAGCCAAATTTTTAACCGCATCAAGTCTCCTATTAAACTATATCTTGAACACTTCATTGATGCGCTGGCGGCGGTTAATAACCAACTCCATCCCAATGGAACATCCATTGAATCGGCAAAAATAATCCGGCAAGCGCTGCTCGCAGTCGGCTCTATGATGCGAAATCGCCTTTATTTGTATGCAGACATTGAAGGGTCAAGATTACCCTTCTTGCTGGATAGTTTACACCAGCATTTATTACGCATAGCCAAGGCGCATCCCACACATCGTCAATTGCTTAAGGATATCGCAAGCAGTCTGTATGCCACCATGTTGATGAGCATATCAACGAAAAGAAGCAAACAGGTAGCTACTCTTGCACTACAGCGTTTTGAAAAATTAGCGGATAAATATCTAGAAAATCCACGTAACACGATAGCTAATCAACTGATGTTCTTCTTGTGTATGGCGCGTATGCCTCGATATGAGGTGGACGAAAATCAGGTGGAAAAACCCAAGTGGCCAAAGTTGGAGAAAATCATTGACACGCAAAAACCAATACCAAACCAATTCCAACTCGAGTTTGCAGAGCAATTATCAAAAAAAGGATTTACTAACGTCCGCACGGAAGAACCTAAAATTAATACGTATAGTGATAGCTATGCGGAAACAGTAGATGGCATGCGGATTATCATTGAATTCAATGGTTTCTGGTTTCATCACGGTACGCGGATAAAGGAAAAAAAGGATGGCCTTCGCAAGATGATGATGTACTTTCTGGACGTGGCAGACTACGTACACATTATCGAACTAGGACCATTGAAAAAATTTGATTCAGCTGCCGAAATACAGGTCATACTTGCTAAAGTGAAGGAATTTAAACAGAGTAAGGGCGATGCTAAGGAGAAATCACCGGTTCCTGCTGACAGTATGCAGTTCTACCAGTTTATCGTACAGCACTTGAAACTACCCTCACCAGAAAAAACCTCAGACACCCTACCCGAGGAGCCGACTGTTACCACCAAACCTACACTTGCCTTAGAAACTCCACTCGATTCAAAACAAGAAATATCTTTGTTGCCCACTGATCTTGGGCAGTCATCTATGCCTGAGAGGAAGAAGAGTATCTCTACCCAACGGATAGAAAAATCTACACTGCATCCCGCTTATCAGCTTACAGAGGCTGCCAGACAAGGCGATTTAAACACAGTAAAAAACCTCTTAAAATCCGGCATTCCGCCACACAACCCCTGTACCCGACAACCAGATCCTTATACGGTAATAGTTGCCCTCATGGTTGCCATTCAAACAGAAGCAACGGCTGAGAATACGATATCGGAATTAAGGGATGTGATTACCCGCCTGGTGAACACTATTGGACGAGATGACCTCCTGCAGGAAAAATACCGTTTATCACCCATCATCGTGGCTCACATGGGCGGCGAGAAGACTCAATGGATAGTAGATTTGATACGGGAAAAATTAATTCCCACACAATTGCCTGATAAAAATACGCCACGGAATAAAAGCAAAAATAAGCAACAACGTAAATATAGCAAGGAGAAAAACGAGAAAAAGGAAAAAAAAGCTTTCCGTAGAAAGAGCATAGAAGATTTACTGACTCCGACAACCGAGCAATTACACAACGCACCTAAAAAGTTTAGCGCTAAGGTGTTATTCAAGTGCGAAGCCTATAGCCAACAGACGAAAGCCACTCCTGCACCAACAAACATTTCCCCTGACCCTCCTCTCAGAACATCATTAGAGCAAGAATACAAGCGTGCGCTCGAGTCCCTATCAGGCATAAAGCAAGATGATAAAATCAGCCTCTCACAACCCCTGAAAGCGTCTGAAACTTCCCCCCCCTTAAATGAACTAACACTTGAGTTTCCTGAAAGCTATAAAAAAGATTGGGAATTTATGATTTCTTTTGCCTCATTCCATCACGGTCGTTCGTTGGAACAAATACATGAATTAGCTATTGAGGGTAACGCCACCGCTCAATGTTGGCTTGGCCTCTATTATTTATCTGAAAACCCTGGCGAAAAAAATGCAGACTTAGCCCTGCGATATTTAGAAGAAGCTGCTGCACACGGCTTTATGCGTGCAAATTATTTCCTTGGCGCCCTCTACCAAAATGGAATAGATGTGCCCTACGATATTCAAAAAGCTGTCACATATTATAAAATAGCGGCAGAAAATGGCCTGGCTTATGCGCAAGTTACATTAGCAGAATGCTATATTCAGGGAACAGGCGTAGATAAGGATCCACAAATTGCCTTTAAGTGGTATCAAAAAGCAGCATCACAAGGCCATGCGTTAGCCCAATATAACGTAGGGGTTGGTTATGAGCAGGGAATTGGTATTCCACGTAACTTAACTCGGGCACTCTATTGGTTCGAACAGGCAGCACAGCAAGGCAATCCTGAGGCACAACATGTATTAGCCGGCTACTACTATGAGGGGTTGGATGAGTTTTTACCCGCCAATAGAAAAAAAGCGATCGACTTGTACTATGCAGCGGCTAAAGGAGGGGTCGCTGAAGCGCAATTATTTTTAGCCAAATGTTACCTTGAGGGAAAGGACTTGCCTCAAAATATAGACATGGCATTTGCCTGGTACGAAAAGGCTGCTAAGCAAGGTTTAGCGATGGCAGAAACGGCGCTGGGATTATTTTATTACAATAAGGGAAGAGTTAAGAATCAGGAAACGGTTGAGAATATGAAAACTTCGTTTGAATGGTATCAAAAAGCAGCAAAGAAAGGAAATGTTGCTGCTCAATATGCACTAGGAAAATATTATGAAGAAGGCATCCCCGGCGTCGTTGAAAAAAATATCCCACAAGCTATTAATTGGTATGCCCAACCGGAAGCATTGGATTTGGCTCCCGCACAAGACGCCTTGTATGACTTGGCGAACGGTTATTTGGACGGTGATGATGGGCATGGAATACCTAAAGATCCCCAAAAAGCAGCAGATTTATTTGAAATCCTTGCAAAAAAAGGTCATGGGGGCGCTCAATTTAAGGTAGGCCTTTCCCATGAAAAGAATAACAATATGCCTGACGCTATGCAGTGGTTCTGGGGGGCTGCAAAAAAAGGTTACGCTCCTGCTATTGCGCACTTAAAGATATTGGCAAACAACCGTTTTGATCTCTTTACTAAAACTCCTCAAGAACTTACTCCAATTAGCAAAACTATTGATGATGATAAAAGCACAGAGGATAAGGAACATATGGATACGGGTCCCCTTGAGAAAGATGGTTTGTAATAAGCTAACATCACACTTTTAGAGGATCAGGAATGCCCCACCAGGTGAGGAATCAAGGTCACTAATGTTGAAAAAGCCAGAATCAACGTCACCAGCATATTCCCAGAGTTCGCCAAGGGATTGTTTTCTTCTAAGGTGGCGTTAGTTTAATTATAACTGAAAGGACCTTGTTTGTAACAACTAAGTGGTGAGTGCTAGCTGTTATAGCGCACCGTGTTAGTCTGTGCCTGAATATCCTGCGAGGTTTGAATGATGCCTTGCAACTTCCGTTGTTGCTCACTTGTCGGTAGCTTAGTTGGGTCGACTTGTTTGTATTCCGCCAGTTGTTGTAAAAATCCATGCCGCAGGTCAGCGCGTTCAGTCACATTGCTCGGACAAGCTCTATTTACCGATATATAGGCTTCATTCAGTAAAGCTCCCAACGTTTGAACACCTCCTCCTGTCTGAGCACCTCCTGGCCCAGCTAAAGACAATGGAGCAAGTGGCGCCCTTGGTTTATTATCAACCTGAACAGGTATGGAAAGAGTTTGTAGTAACCCAGGGCCGCGTGATTGACCGATAATCGAAGCACTGCGATGCAAGGATGTCCTTTCAACTTCCGACGCTGGGGTTAATTCGACACCTCTTACTGGACATCTACTCTCTTGCAATGTTTTGGCTGCACGTTGCATTTTGAAGCGTTCCAGAGCCAACGAGTTATCTAGGTTTTCAATATCTTCGATCATATACGGCGGCACGAGTTTTAACTGTTCAGAAAGCCACAAACGCACACCTTGGTAAGTGTCTATGCCTGCCAATTGTAACATCTGTTCCTAAAAGATTGACGCAAAGAAAAATCGCTCGAATAACTCAACAGACGATTTAAATGATCAATTAAACCCTCTTTTAAAAGTTCAATGTCTATATCTTTTTCAGCGTGTTGGTTCAATAAAGGTTGGGGAATAGCATCCGACACTCCTATTGAATCAATAACACCCGTAACATGAGTAGGTGAAGGGGGGCTTTCTTGCTGTGCCGATCTTGCTATGACAAATGTTGGCGTAACACTCTTGCCATCTTTCTCTTCCTTATGTTCCTGCCTCTTACGCCAGAGCTTATTATGTTGAATCGTTAATATATTAATACGACAAATACCGGGTGGATAGTCTATACGGGTAATAAAAGAAGAGCGTTCGTTGGCATTTGTTAATTCTTGCCCCTCAAAACCGATCACTTCACCCTCCTTGAAATCACGTATTTCCTCCTCCCGTGGTGAAAGGTAATGGGGTGTACCAGGTGGCGAGCGGTAACCTGCAACAGATTGTTTGGTTTCACGAAATTGCTCTTCTGGGTTTGTTGCCAACGTATCTATTCTCACTATCTGGGCAGTAGGGAATAACCTGGCATCAGTGAGTCTATTGGCATCCGCATGGGGCGGAGATACTTTATTTTTATGATCCGAATTAGGTATTATGCCCAGTGAAGTACTACGCTGATCTAGCGACTTTATATCCCTATCTTTATACCTTCCCTTTTGTATACGTTCCTCTAAATCACTATAATCCGCCTCGCGTCGATTATCAAAACGCCAATAACCAATTTGCGCATGTGCTTGCTTAGCTACGATATCACCATATACCACAGGCGGAATCTGGAATGGTCCATATATCTGGTCAGTAATAAAATTTCCATGAGACAATACATTTGCTGCTTCTTGCGAGAGCTTAGGCAATTGCTTTCCACCATCTGCCTTCAATCCGTAAACCCATACCGTTTTTCTATTTTTAGGACGAATCAACAAAGGCAAGTAACTATCTAAAACTGGAGAAGCTATAAGATTAGGAAAAAATGGGGGGTGGGATGATTCCACATAATAAAATCCACACTCTGCACTACATACGTTAACCGCTTTTATATGCACTGTGTGTGCAGTCTCTACATGCTCAGGCGGTTGAAACAGTGTTTTCCTCCTACCATGTGTTTCTACTGTTCCAAAACCCACATTTACGTGACTATATTCATTTACCTGCATTAGCCAACTGGTATTTTTCAAAGCATATGTCTCAAAATATTTTTGTCGAATTTTCTGACCATACGATTCATTTTCCCAATACATATTTTCAATATAACTATCTGCACCCAACCTGCCGCTGGCAGGGTCTAAGTTTCGTTGATTATTCTGAGCCTGGATAGCATGACCGTCTGACATGCCCTTTACTTTATACTCTCCCGTTGTTCTTTTTTTTCCACCGTAAGTCTTTCGTTTGCTATCATTTATTCCATAAATTGGCAGCGATGCCTGATAACGATGCCCCAATTGCCGACCCAACGGATTCAAAGGGTCACCTAAACGATTACTGCCCTGCCAATACAACATCGAAGGATCGTATGGATTACCGAACGCCAATACCCTGGTTTCATTGAGTTCGCCTTTTGGCTTTAACTGCACATAACGACCGCTCGTTGTTTGTTGCCAACGCTGGCGTTGTTCACGACTGGGCGTGCTCCAATAATGATCTAATGGTAATAACTGATCGGGCGGTAATTGATGGATGCCTGGGACTACCGCTGCAATTTGGTTACTGCTGGGTTCAAATATTTTTCCCAACCGATGCACCCTTCGCAACCTCTGAGCAGCAGCCATCTTTTCTTCTGATACAGGAACGCCTTTAATTTCTTGTCCTGCATCCGCCTTTGAAAAGACGCTGTCCATCAATACATCTAAATTATTAAAATCATAAATAGATGATCTGTCTTGTAACCATGTTTTCAATAAATTCTCATACTTATCCTGCCAGGGTTTTTGTCTCTCCTCAGCAATTGGCTTACATTCTGCTATAAGTTGCATTAATTCATTATTCTCTACAAAGGCGTTATTGATCTTTATCATGAGAAACTCCTTGTTCAGAAGGGGTAGGGATTTTATCGATGATCGATTTTAGCATAACTTTAAGCCGCCATATGCCCTGCCCCAGTTGTCACCCTATTAGCAGTAGCCGCCTACTTTTAAACTAAACACCATCCTCCCGACCTGTCCAAGGGCAGGTTTGGATAGGTAGAGAGGATGGACGTGAAGAGTATATTGGCGCGACAAAATGCGAATAAAAGCTTTCTCTGGATAAAAATCTATGCTTGAATGTCGAATCCGATTTTTGTAGCAAAAACGACGGTTTTGAAAGGGCCTATTAACCACTAATTAAACAAAAAGGAATGACTCATGAAAAAATTATCCGCAGCTCTCATCGCAGGGCTTACAGTTTCCTTAAGCACTTTCGCGGCAGTGCCAACGGGTGCGGCTCCATTTCAAGTGGTGGTGCCTAATTTAAAAAGTGGTTTGGCATTCACACTGGAAGGGTTGTACCTACAGCCAACCAATTCGGATTTGGACTATGGAACATTGCTATCGCCACCAGGCGCCAATCCTACCACCGCAGATGTGAAAACAGTGGACCCCGACTACGATATTGGCTTCCGTATCGGCTTGGGCTATGTATTCCCCAACTCTGGTAATGATGTGCAACTAAATTGGACGCATTTTGATCACAGCAGTGACGATGCGGCAAGTTTTGTTGGTGCGGGTAGTACCGGACAGCCACACCCAACCGTCATCACCAGGGGCGGGAATGTGATGCCAGCCTGGGTAGATGAAACGGGAACAGCTACTAGCAACGTTAGTGTTAACTACGATGCGGTAGATTTAGATGTAGGCCAGTATATGAGTGTTGGCACGCGCCTACAAACACGGTTATTTGCTGGGTTACGCTACGCATACATCAAACAAAATATCACGGATTTCTACAGTGATATTAGCACCAGTGGTACGGTGTTTAACCTGGAAACGGATACCTTTAATTCTAAATTTACTGGTATTGGTCCGCGATTAGGTATCGATACGGCATACCATGTGGGCAATTGTTTTGGTGTAGTAGGTCATATTGCGGCTGCCTTGTTAGTGGGTCGCGTGGAAACCACTTCAGGCGTCAATGCGTCGGGGTTGGATATTACCAATGCAGTCGTATCGGTGACTACCGATAATCAGACCCGCGTAGCGCCTGCGTTTGACGCCAAACTGGGCGTTGATTATTCTTGGCCAATTCGCAATGATGCGCAACGTTTTACCATTGAAGCAGGTTACCAGGTAACTCAGTATATTGATGCGATTGATCGGCTATATGTCAACGTGACCAATGGCAATACAGTGACACGCACCACGAGTGGCGTTGGGTTTAATGGGCCATATCTAAGCCTTAGCTATAAAATGTAATCCAGTGGCGACCGATGGGTTGCAAAAGCTTTCCCTGGATAAAAATCTATGCTTTAATATTGGACCCGATTTTTATAGCTGGGCGGGAAGAGTATATTAACCACTAAATTAAACAAAAGGTAGAACAACGAATGCCGAATATCGAAATAAAGGAAGGCGAATCCTTTGATGTCGCATTGCGCCGGTTTAAACGGGCATGTGAAAAAGCTGGGATCATCGCCAAATTAAGAAAAATGGAGTTTTACGAAAAACCCACCACCGAGCGTAAGCGCAAGCGTATTTCCGCTATTAAACGCTGGGAAAAGAAGCTATTGCGTGAGCAAGAAAATGCACGCAACCCAGGCGAAGAGCGCAAGAAAATGCTATTACCCTACGGAAAACAAAGACGTGCGCCACCGCCGCGCCTCAATCTCAATGCGTTATTAGGCGACACCCCTCGTCGTACGACCACTACCAGTGAGTAAGTGGGTATCAGACGGGCGGTTCACGAATCGCCCCTACAGGATATTAACGATATGACCACCCTCCCCCTGAAGCAACAAATCTTCGAGGATATGAAGACAGCGATGAAGGCGCACGATGCGCGCCGTCTTGGCGTTATTCGCCTATTGATGGCAGCCATCAAGCAGCGCGAGGTGGATGAGCGCATTACCCTGGATGATACACAAATTCTGGCAGTCATTGATAAAATGATGAAGCAGCGCCAAGATTCCGTTAGTCAATTTCAAGCGGCAGGACGTATGGACTTAGTCGATCAAGAAAACTTTGAAATGGATGTTTTACAACAATACCTGCCCCCACAATTGAACGAACACGAAATTGACGCCTTGATCATAGAAACGATTACAGCTACTAATGCCACGTCGATTAAGGACATGGGCGCAGTGATGGCCAAGCTTAAGCCACAGTTACAAGGCCGTGCTGATATGGGTGTGGTCAGTAATAAAATCAAACAACGATTAACCTAAGTAGGGGCGGTTCGTGAACCGCCCGTTGTTCGTGAACCGCCCTCAAAGGCTACGGGCGGCTCGCGAGCCGCCCCTACGAATGCCACAAAGCCCCCATGTCGCAACGTATCCCCCAGGATTTTGTTCAAGAATTGTTAGCTCGCGCCGATATTGTCGAGGTCATCGAGCGACGCATCAAGCTCAAAAAAAATGGCAGCAATTATAGCGCTTGTTGCCCGTTTCACCAGGAAAAAACCCCCTCCTTTACCGTTAGCCAAACCAAGCAATTTTATCATTGTTTCGGTTGTGGCGCACATGACAATGCCATTGGTTTCTTGATGGCCTATGATCGGCTTGAGTTTGTTGAGGCAGTAGAAGAATTAGCGCACCACCTTGGTATCCCGATGCCCACGGAGGTCACAACGCAGGCGCCGGCCAGCAGCCAACAACCATTGTATGCGCTATTGGATAAGATCGCGCATTATTACCAGACGCAGCTCCAGCACAACGAAAAAGCGCAAGCCTATCTACGCGCGCGCGGTTTGGATGAAGCCACGGTGAAACGTTTTGGCATCGGCCTTGCTCCGGCAGGATGGGACCATGTGCTACGTGAATTTGGCAATTCCAATGCCACCAATGCCCAGTTGATGCAGGTGGGTATGCTGATTAAGAATGATCAAGGCAAGGTATATGATCGGTTTCGCGAACGACTAATGATCCCGATACGCGATCAGCGGGGGCGAGTCATCGCATTTGGCGGACGCACCTTGGGCGACGATACGCCCAAATACTTGAACTCCCCGGAAACGCCCCTATTTTATAAGGGTAGTGAACTGTTCGGATTGTATGAAGCACGCCAAAGCAAGGCATCGCTTGACCCATGCGTGGTGGTGGAAGGCTACATGGATGTTATTGCATTGCATCAACATGGCATTACCACGGCAGTGGCCACCATGGGAACGTCAACTACCAGTAAGCATTTGCAGCGACTATTTCGTTATACCAAGCAGGTGTTATTTTGTTTTGATGGGGATAACGCGGGTCGAGAAGCGGCGTGGCGAGCGTTGGAAAACACGTTGCCGGTCATGGACGATAGCATACAGATTCGCTTTATGTTCCTGCCGCAGAATTTAGACCCGGATAACGTCATTCGTCGTGAGGGGAAGGCTGGATTTGAACGCTACATGGCGCAAGCAATCCCGCTGTCGGATTTTTTATTCGAGCGATTTAAGACGCAGGTAACCCTGGATACCCCAGACGGCAAGGCAAAATTGGTGCAACTCATGAAGGAGCCGCTGCACAAGATTCCTACAGGGGTATTCCACGAACTCATGGTGCAACGATTAGCAAATCTGGTAGGTATGCGTCTTGAGGCGCTACAACCGCACCTGGCAATACGACAACCTGCGAAATCGGAATCAGCGCCAGATTTGCTATTGACCACAAATCAAGCCTTGTTACCGCCGATACAGTTAGCTATTGCGATTATTCTGCAATATCCACAAATTATTCAGCAAATTATCGTACCGCAGCAATTAAATACATTGCAGCTTGCTGGTAGCACCACGTTGCTGTTGCTGTTGCAGCAGCTTAAGGCCAATCCACAGCTATCCACGGGGGGATTGCTTGAGCATTGGCGCGCATCCAAGCACATTGAGCAATTAGCTAAACTTGCGGCCTGGAAGCTGATTACCCCCCCGCATGGATTAGACGCGGAGCTACAGGGGGCACTCTATAAAACGATCCATCAGGATCGAGAAGAAAGAATCCAGGCATTAATCGCTAAAAGCAATATAGGGGAATTAAGCGGGCAAGAAAAGACCCATCTGCTACAATTACTAAAAGAACGCCATTAGCTGAAGATTGGCGTATTTATTACGCTGGTGGATAGCTAAAGGTGAGGGAAACGCGTATAATAGGCAGCAAATTTGGTGCGTCATATTAGGGATGAAATAGACCTCATGCAGAATGAAGTCTATGTTTAGTTTAGGGACGAATGAAACTACCTAATGATTGGGTAGGTATTTAAGTAATAGGGATGTTGTATGCGTATTCACCCAATGAATGGGTGAATGACTAATAGGATCATGCGCAAGATCGACATCGAACGCGCAATAGTTAAATCGTTGCCAATATTAACTTAAATAATTGCCCCAAAGCTAAACAAAAGGCGTCTTATGAGCAGCAGTATTGAAACCGATAAATTTGAAATAAAAGCCCTAATTACCCTGGGTAAAAGTCGCGGTTATTTGACGACTGCGGATTTAAATGATGGGCTGCCGCCGGAATTCATCGATCCAGAACGCATTGAAGATATTATCGGTATTTTCAATGACATGGGAATCATGGTGTATGAACAGACGCCAGATACCGAAACCTTATTACTCACCGAAACCACCGAACAAAAAACCGCAACCGACGAAGAAACATTTGTTGAAGAAGTTGCTGCGGCCTTAGTCTCTGTTGATTCAGAATTTGGCCGCACCACTGACCCAGTACGTATGTACATGCGCGAAATGGGCACCGTCGAATTACTCACACGCAAGGGCGAAATCGCCATCGCGAAGCGTATTGAAGAAGGTATCCGTCACGTGATGTCTTCATTGGCGCATTATCCGCGCATTATTGATTCCGTCATTAACGAATTTAAAAAAGTAGTGAATGATGAAAAACGTCTCAGTGATGTGATTAGCGGATTTTTGGGTATCGATGAAGATGTAAAGGAAGTTGAATTACCCCTGCCAGCGTTAGAAGAAGAAATAGCCGCTGTTGCTGAAAGCGATGATGAAGAAAGCAGCGATGCAGCTGCCGCTATTTTAGATACTGGCCCAGATCCCAATTTGGCGAAAAAACGCTTCGAAGAATTAACGATTCTGCAAGCCAAATATCTAAAATCAAAAGAAAAATACGGCAAAAAAAATCGTACCACTGAAAAAAATCTTAAAGAACTACAAGAATATTTTGCTACCTTCAAATTATCGCCGAAACAATTTAATCGGCAAATTCGTAAGGTACGCGAGATGCTGGAACAAGTGCGCGAACAAGAACGATTTGTGCTGGACTTATGCGTCAATAAAGCCAAGACGCCACGCAAGGCATTCATCGCATCCTTCCCTAATAACGAAACCAACCCTGACTGGTTAGATGAGTACATTAAGGAGCATTCACAACAGGCGCAAGCTCTGAAAAATGTACATGCCGATATCGATCGTGCACAAAATAAATTGCTTACTCTGGAAAAAGAAACCGGATTAACCATCGCGGAAATCAAGGAAATTAATCGACGCATGTCGATTGGCGAAGCCAAGACGCGACGCGCTAAAAAAGAAATGATTGAAGCAAATTTAAGATTAGTGATTTCCATCGCAAAAAAATACACCAACCGCGGATTGCAATTTTTAGACTTGATTCAAGAAGGTAACATTGGCTTGATGAAGGCAGTGGATAAATTCGAATATCGTCGTGGCTATAAATTTTCTACCTATGCAACCTGGTGGATTCGCCAGGCAATCACACGGTCTATTGCCGACCAGGCACGCACCATCCGTATTCCAGTGCACATGATCGAGACGATCAATAAATTAAATCGTATCTCGCGCCAAATCCTGCAAGAAACCGGTCAAGAACCAATGCCGGAAGAATTGAGTAAACTCATGGATATGAGTGAAGATAAAATCCGCAAGGTAATGAAAATTGCCAAGGAACCGATCTCGATGGAAACGCCAGTGGGTGATGATGAAGATTCTCACCTCGGCGATTTTATCGAAGATGCTATGCAAGCATCGCCCGTCGATGCGGCGACCATTGCTGGGCTACAGAAAGCAGTCTAACGATGTGTTAAATAGCCTAACCCCGCGTGAAGCAAAAGTTCTACGTATGCGTTTTGGTATCGAGATGAATACCGACCACACCCTGGAAGAAGTGGGCAAACAATTTGATGTGACACGCGAGCGTATTCGTCAGATCGAAGCCAAAGCATTACGTAAACTTCGTCATCCCAGCCGTGCTGAGCGATTAATCAGTTTTACTGAAGTGGAAGGTGAATAAGTTATTGCAACCATCGCGAAAGCACCCACACAATTTTTCAACGGGCCTCTAGCTCATGTCTGGTTAGAGCAGCGGACTCATAATCCGTTGGTGCTCGGTTCGACTCCAGGGGGCCCACCAGAAAATCCAGTAAACTCAAGCACTTACACGAACTTTTGTCATTTTCCAAATAATTTTAAAAACACCCTTGCGCGACTTCTGCGCGACCTATGTCAACCGCAGAAGTCCGTAGTAAAGTCAGTGTGGGCATTTGCTGCTCCTCACAAATTTTATTAACGGCCTACGCCAAACTCAAATCCCTTTTAGTTATAAGAAATTTAATAATCAGTATCTAATCGTGAACTAAAGAAGGGATTGAATGATTAGTACACGCAGGTATAAATTAAAATGAACTTTTCCAAGTATGCAGCAGAATATTCTCAACTAAGACCGAAATATCCAGAAGAAATCTTCGTATTTCTCTGGGAAATTTGTAAAAAAAGAGAGATTGCATTGGATTGTGGCACTGGCAATGGTCAAGCTGCTATTAGTTTAGCCAAATACTTCCAGCGCGTTATTGCTTTTGATACTTCTGAAGAGCAGCTCGCGTTAGCGATACCACAACGCAATATTGATTATATTCAATCAGCTGCAGAAAAAATAGATCTTCTTGATAATTCAATTGATTTGATCATTAGCGCTCAGGCCATGCATTGGTTTGATCATGCAAAATTTTACAAGGAAGTCTTTCGTATAGCCAGATCACAAGCAATTATAGCAGCTTGGTGTTATAATATTCCCACCATTTCAGATGAAATTGATAATGTTTTGTTCGAATTATATGCTTTATTAATGGAGTCATCACAGATGATGCAGATAAAATATGTACATGATTGCTATAAAACCATTCCCTTTCCATTCGATAAAATACAAGCGCCGAAGTTTTTTATGAAAGAAAATTGGGATTATTCAATGTTATTGGGTCATTTAAAAACTTGGCCTAGTGTACGAAACCATCAAGCAAGGTTTGGTGAAAACTCCCTTGATCCATTTTTTGAAAAATTAAAATTTCAATGGGGAGATATATATAAGAAATTTCTTGTAACCTGGCCATTGTATTTAATTACTGGTCAGATAAAGAAATAAGTGGAGATTTGCTCCTTAATACATCCATACGCATTGTATCTTTATATTGCTTTCAAATTAATTTCTACCGGCCACCGGGAATCATATAAACACCCCAATTCTTCAGGAGTAAAACTGTCGCAGCGTCTATAAGTGGCGTCGATCCATTTCTTTACTGACAGGTAGAAGCTGTTACGACCAGCTTCATTTTTAATTCCCTCGAATTCGAGGGAATTAAACCCAGGGTTATTTAAGAGTATACCCGTTACACTTTGAATCTCGGTGTTTTCCCTGGCGAAATCGGAGTGTCAAATGAAAGTGATTGCCTTTTTTGTCTGGCCAACTTATAATTTCTCTATATGTGGCCAAACAGTACTAACTGATATTGGATTTTTCCCTCTTCTCGAATAAACGATAAATTAAGGAGATTATATGAAACTCAGTGAAAAATTTACTACGCTTGCTACGGCGGCAAAACAACATATCAAGGAAACCGATGTACATACTGTGCAAAAAATGCTGGCTAGCCAGGAACCCTTTGTGCTTGTGGATGTTCGTGAGCAGAATGAATGGGCAAACGGGCATTTACCCAACGCCATCCATTTAAGCAAGGGTGTGATTGAGCGCGATATTGAAGGCCAGGTGTCTGATTTGGATTCTACTATCGTCTTGTATTGTGGTGGTGGTTTTCGGTCTGCGTTAGCAGCAGAAAATCTACAGAAGATGGGTTACAAAAATGTATTGTCGATGGATGGTGGATTTCGTGCATGGAGTAGTGCTAAGTTTGAGGTGGAAAAAGATTAGTAGAGTCGAAGAGGCGCTGTGCCTGCGTTTGTTGCACAAAGATAGTAAACGCTAATTTTTTTAAGTGCGCCAGCAGCAGCCACTCATCACCATCCCCCACAATGCTGAGGGATCGACACGAAATTTGATATTTTTTGTATTTTTGTAAAGAAGTTAAAGGAAGGGGTCAAGTATTCACATGACACTTGTTGTATTTTAATGGTCTTGACAAAAATCTACAATCTGCCCAATACCTTGTCTAAGATACCCATGCGGCGGTAACCAATGCGGAAATTCGGCTGGAAAAACAAATTAGGATTGATCAAAGCCTCAAGAATGATATTGATTTAATCAGCAATAAAATTAATTTGGCAGATTGGAATAAGTGTCATGTGAATACTTGACCCCTTTCCTGTTGACCCCATGCATCAATAATGGTTTTTTCCTATACCTGTTTAATCAAGGAGACGTTCGATGAGTGTAGAGCAAAAAGAACAGAAGAAAGAAATAAAACGCCCCTTACCTGATACAGGTATAAATATTGAGGAAGAATCGGATGCATCAATTCTAAATGGTTTTGAGTGCTCTATCACGCGAGAAATCATGCAGGATCCAGTGATTGCTGCCGATGGTCATAGCTATGAAAGAGCGGCCATCGAAGCCTGGTTCAAATCAGGCAAGCATACAAGCCCACTAACAGGAACAAAGCTTGTCCATCGTACTTTAATGCCTAATATTAGTTTGAAAAAAGCCATTCAGGATTTTGTTGAGAAAAGACTCATTAGGCAAAGAAAAGAGCAAGAATTGGCAGATCGATCGCAGAAAATAATATTGCAGGAAGCAAAACTGAATCATCAACCTATCGTGAGCAAACCACACCAAAAACTTCTGCGTGCCGCAGCACGTGGAGATGTGAAAACAGTAGATCAGTTATTGGCAACTGAAGTAGATGTGGACGCTGGCATTAAACAGTCAGGTTGGACACCCTTGTTTGCCGCAACCCGAGCGCCAAATGCTCAGGTCTTTAATCGGTTAATGGATGCCAAAGCAGATGCTCATATCACTATTCAAGGTTACACATTGGCGCAACAAGTAGCTCTAGTCTGTCGGTGGTCACCGACAGAAAAACATGACGCGCTTAAGCGACTGGCGACGAGTGGGGTGAGTTTATCGCCCATTCATGAAGCGGCTAGTTTAGGTGATGAAAAAGCGGTAGTTGCTGAAGTAAAGAAAGGGCAAGGCAACGTGAAAGATGCGCAACAAAATAGTGTCTTACATTATGTTGCCGCCAATGGTCGTACTGACCTATTGCCGAGGTTTATTAAAACAGACGCCATTTTGCTGAAATGGATTAGAGAAAGAGACTTAGAAACTGCCGAATGGTTGTTGAGAGAAGGGGGAATCCCTGTCGAAGAGGTAAATCGAGAGGGCAATACAGCATTGCTGTTGGCGGCTGACAATGGTCAGTTAGAGACGGTGCAATGGTTGCTGCGCGAAGGTGGGGCTAAAATCACCGAGCAAGATAAAAATGGCAATACGGTGTTGCTGGTGGCGGCTAAAAATGATCAGTTAGAAACGGTGCAATGGCTGCTGCGCGAAGGTGGGGCTAAAATCACCGAACAAAATAAAAATGGTGATACGGCGTTGCTGCGGGCGGCTTTCAATGGTCAGTTAACGACGGTGCAATGGCTGCTGCGCGAAGGTGGGGCTAAAATCACCGAACAAAATAAAAATGGTGATACGGCGTTGCTGCGGGCGGCTTTCAATGGTCAGTTAGAAACGGTGCAATGGCTGCTGCGCGAGGGCGGCGCTAAAATCACCGAGCAAGATAAAAAAGGTAATACGGCGTTGCTGTTAGCGGCTTACCACGGTCAGTTAGGGACGGTGCAATGGCTGCTGCGTGAAGGTGGGGCTAAAATCACCGAGCAGAATGAATTTGGCGCTACGGCATTGCTGATGGCAGCTTACAATGGTCATTTAGAGACGATGAAATGGCTGCTGAGTGAAGAGGGGGGGGCTAACATCAGCGAGCAGGATCAATATGGCATTACGGCGTTGCTGCGGGAGGCTTCCAATGGTCATTTAGAGACGGTGCAATGGCTGCTGCGCGAAAGCGGGGCTAAAATCACCGAACAAAATAAAAATGGCACTACGGCGTTGCTGGCAGCGGCTTCCACGGGTCAGTTAGAGACAGTGCAATGGCTGCTGCGCGAAGGCGGGGCTAAAATCACCGAGCAGAATGAACTTGGCGCTACGGCGTTGCTGGGCGCGGTTTACAATGGTCATCTAGAGATGGTGCAATGGCTGCTGTGCGAGGGGGGAGCTAAAATTACGGAAAAAAATAACCAAGGTCAATCTGTCTTTGATCTGGCAAACACAGAAGAAATTCGTACCTTTTTAAAAGATTTTAAAGCAAACCTCCACGCACCAGGGCAACCAGGTCTTTTTGGGGTGTCGGAGAGTAAATCGCGTGTGCCTGTATCGCCTACTATACCCAGCAGTAGCAGTTCTAGTAGCAGCAGCGCCGACTTAACTTCCAGTAGTTCAAGCAGTAACCAATTTGGTTTGCCGCCAGTGTGACAATCTGGATATAAAAAACTGAACGTGTGTTTACATAATATGACAACCCGTAGTGGTTTTTTCCTTTACCTCATCTGCACAATCCTCTGCATAATCCAGAACAATAGTGATCTTACCCCACTACCTCGGACACGAATTTGTTAAACTATAACCTAACAAGAGGTGTCCATCATGTCAAAGAAGTTACGCAAGTATACGGCTGAGTTTAAAAAAGAAGCTGTTAAATTAGCCCTTAATTCCCCTTCCATTAGCGCCACGGCCCAGGAGCTTGGTGTGCCAGAGCCCACCCTATACTATTGGGTAAGCAAATTAAAGCAAGTTCGCTCCACTGGGAAAGCCTCCGGTGGGCAAGCGGTTACCCAACAAGATATAGCTACCCTGCTAGAAGAAAACAGACGCTTGGCAAAAGAAAATGCCCGCTTAAAACAGGAGAAAGATATCCTAAAAAAAGCGGCGGCGTACTTTGCGCGGGAGTCCGAGTAAAGTACGCCCTCATCCAGCAGTATCAGGCTGAGTTCGATGTGAGATTGCTGTGCAAGCTTCTGAATGTCAGTGCTAGCGGGTACTACGACTTTAACCAACGAACACTGAATCAAAAACAACAGGCGAATCAAGTGCTGGATAAAAAAATTGAACAAGTCTACCAAAATCACCATGGGCGTTATGGCATGCCACGCATTCATCGCGAGCTAAACGCACAAGGAGATCGCTGTGGGCGTCATCGAGTAGCCAGGCGTCTGCAGCACCTGGGCTTAAGGCAAAGGCTAAAAAACGCTACAAAGTGACCACTGACTCTCGCCATGATTTACCGATTAAGTTAAACCTATTGGCGCGTGATTTTACTGCTAGCGCTCCTAATCAAAAATGGGTCGGTGACATCACTTACGTGTGGACGACGCAGGGATGGATGTATTTAGCCGTCGTGATAGATGTTTATTCACGCGCGGTAATTGGATGGTCATTGCAAGATCACATGACTCAGGAACTTGTTTGTTCAGCATTGCTGATGGCGCTGTGGCGGCGAGGCTTTCCCTCCTACGTTTCATCTTTCATTCGGATCGAGGGAGCCAATATTGTTCTGCGGCGTATCAGGCATTATTGGCTCAGCATTACATCCAATCCAGCATGAGCCGTAAGGGAAATTGCTGGGATAATGCAGTAGCAGAAAGTTTTTTTCATACGCTAAAAACAGAGTTAATCTATTCAACGACGTATCAAACTAAAGAGGAGGCTAAACAAAGTATTTTTCATTATCTGGAAGTGTACTATAATCGCAAGCGGCGACATTCTAGTATTGATTATCAAACGCCATTTGGATTTGAAAATCAACTCAGTAAAGTCGCATAAAACCGTGTCCGAGGTAGTGGCACATCCTTACCCATAAGTTTTAATGTATAATCCCATTTTTCAAATAATAAAGGAATATTTTTATGGGATGGGCGCCCCCTGTGTCAGGATAGTTGTCGCCTCTACTTATAAAACCTGGGGGCAAGAGGAACGAACAAATGAAACATTATCAAAGAAGCCAAGCAAGCGATTATAACAAAAGTATTAAGTAAGTACGGGTCAAACAATGTCAGAGATAGCCATCGATAATAACATAGGTCTTTCTACCTTAAGCCGGTGGTTAAGCAGTGTAAGTCTGTGGAGAAAAATAGTCTTAACAAGTTATCAGTCATAGGTGCCTCAATAACGGCAGTAGAGCGGTTTAAACATCTCCAGGCGACCTCGGGGCAACAAGTGCTATGGTAGGGGCATACTGCCGTAAACACGGCTTATATCCCCACCAATTAACCCAATGGGAAGCCGACTTCATGACAAGCTCCACTGACCCAAAAAACCAGCAATTAACTGCTGAACTGAAAAAATTGCGGGCAGAAAATAAAGCACTAAAACAAGTTGTTGTACGTAAAGATAAAGTGCTTGCTGAGACAGTAGCGTTGCTGATATTAAAAAAAAAGGCAACCCAAATTTGGGGGGAACTCGAGGAAGATTAATTGGTGCTTCTGAGCGTTGCCAGGCAATAGTGCTTATCAACGAAGCGTCTATTGCTGGGGCGCGCAGACATAAGTCTTGTGAACTATTGGGATTAACTGTGCGCACCTTGGAGCGTTGGGAAAAAGAGAAAGGACAGTATGACAAACGGGCATCTGCCGTGCGGATAGTCGCGAACAAACTAGGGATGTTTTTTTATTTATATTTTATGATGGATATTTATAGCCGAAAAATTGTTGGGTGGAGTATCCATGAGAAAGAAGATTCAGAACATGCGTCGATGCTCATGAAACAAGCGTGCCTGGATGAAAAGGTGGAGGCTGACCAATTGGTATTACATTCGGATAATGGCGCACCCATGAAGGGCGTAACCATGCTGGCCATGCTGCAAGAACCGGGTGTTACACCGTCCTTTAGCCGACCATCGGTGAGTGATGATAACCCCT
This sequence comes from uncultured Gammaproteobacteria bacterium, assembly GCA_963777715.1. Taxonomy (GTDB): domain Bacteria; phylum Pseudomonadota; class Gammaproteobacteria; order JAURND01; family JAURND01; genus JAURND01. The sequence goes on along the minus strand of CAVZRN010000019.1, from coordinate 117,121 downwards.
ATTCAGAAGCCTTGTTTAGAACAGCAAAGTATCACCACTCTTTTCACTGGCTTCACAAATTTGCCACCATCCTTGATGCACGACTATGGGGAGAGCAGTTGGTCAGTTGGTATAACAACGAGCACTTGCACAGTGCATTGAAGTTCGTTACCCCCCATCAACGCCATAGTGGAGAGGATAACGCCATCAGAATAAAAAGACATGCTGTCTATCAAATGGCCAAGCTGCAACACCCAGAACGATGGTCTGGAAAAACACGCAATTGGTTAATAAATAAAATTGCAACCCTTAACCCTAAGAAAAAAATTAAAGAAATGAAGGAAGGAGAAAATTGGAATAATTGCAATGGTCGCTTAATTTTTTATGCGACAATTTTGTTGACAAACACCCATATCGTCCCGCCTTGGCGTGTAGGCCAATCGCTGAGGTGGCGTCGATCCATTTCTTTACCGACAGATAGAAGCTGTTACGACCAGCTTCATTTTTAATTCCCTCGAATTCGAGGGAATTAAATCCAGGATTATTTATTTGCTCCCACACCCCCAGGAACAGCACCGTAAAATCAAAGCCTTAGCGCACTTTTTCCTTCTCTCGCCGTCACGGGAAAAATCATGAATAACGGAGTTTTACGGAACGATGGATAAAACCAAGGATTAAAACGTGGCATCGATATGGGAACTATTTTTACTTAACATCAGTTAAGTCGAGCTTTCTGCCGCTATGATAACTTTCAAATGCCAGGTCGATTAGTCGAACGTTATTCAACATATCATCGTAAGAAACCGGCGGCGGAGTATGTGTGATCAGTGCTGTATACAGTTGATCATAATATTGTTGGTAATTATCCACCATAGGTATTAATGGCGTCTGTCTTATATTCCCCTCCTCAATGACACATAATCTATCGGGATCAGGTGTCGATTTGTCGATCACTATTGGATTAGATAAGGGATAATTCTTTTGCCGACGCAGGTTATTTTCTTGCTCGTCCATACTATAGCAAATATAACTCGCTTTTTCCCCATACACTTGGATGTGGGGTGTCTCGCCTAATATAACTGAACCACTATGCAGTATGACTCGCATCGCCCCATAGCCTAATACTATATGAAAATAGTCGATAATCTCTGTTGCCCGACGCTGCATAGCCAAATCCGCCTGAAGAGAATCAGGCCAGCCAAACAAGGTTAGTGCATGATCGAATAAATGTGGGCCTAAGTCATATAATACACTGCCCGAAATATCTGCTTCCTTCCATCTGGTTTTTTGTACAGTTGGCCGGTAACGATCAAAATGAAATTCACACTGATGGATTTCACCAAATACTCCCTGCTGCAGTAATTCTCGCAGTGTTAATACGGGCCCATCCCAACGCCGATTTTGATAAGCACAAAGCACGCGATTTTTTTGTCTTGCCAGCGCAATTAATTCCTGCGCATGTGCTGTATTCAGTACCCAAGGTTTATCAATCACCACGTGTTTATTATACTGTAGGCACAGTTTTGCAAGTTCGTAATGGGTATGATTAGGTGATGCAATCACCACTAATTCCACCTCTGCATTACGTAACATATCCTGGGTAGAATCAAACACGCGCACATTGGTAAATTGGGCAAGAATTTTTTCACGCTGTGAAGAAACAATTGCCACCAAATCAAAATTTAGCGACTTGGTAATAAACGGCGCATGAAAAATTTCCCCCGCCAAACCAAAACCGATAATAGCAACGTTAATTTTTTTTTCGATCATCATAGTCATCATCCGTTTTTACAGAATAAAATATAGCATATTTAACCTCATAATTTCATATAATAAATTGACATCCATACCCATCGTACTTCAATATGCGAGCTTATAATATCGCAGCTTGAGGTGTGATGGGTGTATACGTTAGGCGAATATCATAATTGCCAAGGGAGCAATAAAATGTATAAACTTTATTTTTATGTACCTGAAAGTCACCTGGAAGTAGTTAAAGAAGCCATATTTGCCAAGGGTGCAGGCAATATAGGAAATTACGCCAAATGCTGTTGGCAAGTCATCGGCGAAGGACAGTTTATGCCACTGGAAAATAGTCAGGCATTCCTCGGCCAGCCAGGCATAGTCGAGAAAGTGGCAGAATATAAAGTAGAAGTTGTGGTGAAGGATGATTTAATTGCCGATGTAATCCTGGCATTAAAACAGGCGCATCCTTACGAAACCCCGGCCTATGGTTATTGGAAAGTGGCGGGGGAGCAATAAACCACTACCATGGTTTTAAGCTGCTCGAGAAAACGGTCGGATATGCTTATGGTTTTTTAGTGCAAACCATAAATCCCAGTCTCTTTGTAAGTTTAACCAGAATTCTGACTCCATCTTAAATGCATCTGCAAAAGCCAGTGCTGAATCTGCACTGACTCCTCTTTTGCCGTTAACAATTTCATTAAGGCGGGCATATGTCCAGTCAAGATGTTCAGCAAATTCTTTCTGCGATATTCCCATTGGCTCTAGGAATTCTTTCAATAACATTTTTCCGGGATGAGTAGGTTCTCTTTTTTAGGTATCATAGGTTTCCTCTAATGGTAATCAACAACATCAACATCTAATGCATCACCGTTTTCCCATCTAAAAACAATACGCCATTGCTTGTTAACTTGTATATACTCATCGCGTTTGAGATTTCGGTATTTTGGCGCATAACTTATTTATTGTCATTCCGGAATTCAATGGCACTACCTTAAGCGCTTTTCCCTGCTCCCGGGTTGGCTGGGTGCGATTTCGTAGGGGCGGTTCGTGAACCGCCCGCTCTCAGCATTAATTAGGTTGTGATGGGTTGTGTTTCACTCAATCTATCAGTGAATAATAGCATGTATGCACTTTATTTGTTTTGTGCGGGCGGTTCACGAACCGCCCCTACGAATGCTTTGTGCGATTACTTAAGGTAGTGCCATTGATTCCGGAATTTAGTGCTGTTTAGCGAGGTGCGAGCTTAGCAGCACTTAATGTCCGGAATCCAGGAACTTAAGCTTTTTGATAGTAACTATTCGGTAAACCCATTTTGTGGTTGAAAGCCCCTGGGAGGCGCATGTAGGGGCAACCCTTGTGGTTGCCCAAAAACCCTTACGGGTAGGCACAAGGCCTGCCCCTGCGAAGATGTGTGCATACCTTAGCCACCAGTGGAGGTAATGCTCCTTCCCATTTACGGGCTACCCAAGCTATCCAGCATTAAAATATCTAAATTTTGTATTATTATATTAATATTCACTTAATAACCATCAACTATACTGTTTACCAGGTGAGAGCTCAACCATAAGGTGGTTGGGGTAACTCCATCCAAGAAGGGTGTTATTGAAAACCATTAATCCTAAGAGTAAGGGCTGCCATGCCCACTGTAACTTATAGGATCAAGGAAGAGATGGGCAACTGTTTTTTTAGTTAAGCCTGTGCAAGGGGCGGTTGCTAATTTGTAGCGTTATAGGTTGTTTTAAGGTTTTTAACGGTGCGTCAAATTTTTTGTAGCTAAGCTATCGGAGAGAAAAATGAGCTCGGAAAAAGACATAGAAAAAATAACAAATAAAGATGAACTACTAAAAATAATACAAGATAACACGGATGATGGAGTATCTGCCTACAGTAGAAGTTATTGGACAGGGTCAGCGGAGAGGGACAGCAAAAGATGGACAGCACAGAGGCGACTAGCAGAGCTGGAGGGGAATGGCAGCCCCCCTACAGAATCCTTTGCAGAATTTGCAGCAACCTTCAAGCGTGCCCTTGAGTCTCCTGAAGAGATAGCAAAAATGGATAAAACAGCAAAAGAGCAAAAAGAAAAAGATGCAGGACGATAAACCATGTCAACAGAAAGAAAACAAGACGCACCGACAGAGCGTAAAGAAAAAGGGATAATGCTCCGTTCCCATTTACCGGCTATCCAAACTATCCATTATCAAAATAATATAAATTTATTATTACATTCTTAATATTCACTTAATAATTGTTAACTATACTGTTTATCAGGAGGGAGCTCAACCATAAGGTGGTTGGCGTCACTCCACCCGAGAAGGGTGCTATTGAGAACCATTAATCCTAAGAGCAAGGGTTACTATTCCCACCGTAACTTGCAGGATCAAGGAAGAGAGGGGCAACTATTTTATTAGTGAGTCTGTAAGGAGCGGTTGCTAATTTGTAACGTTATAGGTTGTTTTAAGGGTTCGCATGGTGCGTAAAATTTTTTATAACTAGCTACTGGAGAGAACGATGAGCTCGAAGAAAGACATAGAACTAATAACAGATCCAGAAAAACTAAAAAAAATAATGGAACAAAACAACCTAAGAGAGGGGGGCGCCTCTTTCAGGGGAACGGATATCGAAGAAGAGAGCAGGATGAATCAGTTATACAATGCAGCATCGCGGCAACTAAAAAAGGTGGAGGGTAATAGTGAAACGCAAACGAGTGGACAAGCTTCCTCTAGTTCTGGATCTTATTTAGAATCCACTGAAAACTTTATCAGCCGTGCTTTTATGTCGGATGAAGAGCGGCAAAAAATGGATAAAGAAGCAAGAGAGCGGGAAGAAAAAGCGACAGCAGCGCAGAAATTAAAGCAAGCACAGGAAAAAGCATTAGCTCTAGAAAAACAACAGAAATTAGAGCACCAAGAGCAAGAGATTTTAGAGCAGAAAGATCCGGTTGAACGCATAAATTTGGCTAAAAGCTATGGCAGGAGGGACATTATTCGTGCTGAGTTCATGGCAAAAGATGGTGTTACGTTAAATGCCTATTTAGATCATATAGATCAAAATCCAAAATTATCTGATGAGGAGCGCTTCCAATTGGTAAATAAAGTGGTATTGGAGAATGTCCCATACGACGACGAACCTATGCCGCAAGCGTCAAGGGATGTAATATTAAGAAATTTTGGTCGTCTTCAATATTTGACAGATAGCTCAAAAAAATACGGTGTTAAAAAGTTACTGTCTGTAAAAAATCAAGAGCTTTTAAAGCCAATTGACCATACTATTTTAGCAGAGCATTTTGCAGCAGAAAAAACAGAAAAAGGGAAATCAGCTGCTGCTTACCCCGCCGAGCTGAATATGTTAGAGCACCTCTATCAGGCAGCGATAAATGAAAATGGTGCGGATAAAGTCGTTAACGAAGCACGTAGTAAGCTGCGAAAATATTTGAACATCGATGTAGATACTCATGTTAAAGAGGAGAAAAATAAGACATTATCTCCCGACATCCAGGCAGCTTATCAGAAAAAAAGAGGGGAACTGCAGACTCATTATAGCGCGTGGCAAGAAGCAGAAGCTGTCTATGAAAAAGCACAAATAACATATGCCAAGGACTCTAAACTGGCTGAAGAAAAATATGAGAATAGCCGGGGTGACTATGAGAGAGAGAGGGGTAGATATATAAAAAATGCAACAAAATATAACAAAGCACATGAGGGAATAGTTGAAAAAGTAAAAAATGGAAGGTCTGGATTTGAACCAATTGCGCAAACAATAAAATCCATAGATGATTTTGTAGCTGACAAAAAACTATCGCCAGAAGATGGGCAAGTGCCAGAGAATATAAATGAATTATCATTGGACGCATTACTGAATAGCTATCAAACTAGTTACCCAGTAAATAAATTGCGAAATATGGTTGTAGAGAAGATTAAGCGGGAGCTCGGAGAGATTGAGCTGCTATGTAATCAAGTTGTAGAAAGAAGTAATCCTCAAACATATGAGAGTAATCGCAAACAATTACATGAAAAAATCTCCTCTCTCTATCTAGGTGTTAGTAACTGTAGTAAAAATCCTAAATTAAAGCAAGGAAACAACCGAATGAAAAATTTTATCAGCAATCCGTTTGTGGAAAATTTATCGGCTCTTAGCAAGCAAATAGGTTCTTTACGCAATGGGATTTCCCAGCTACCCGAGAAGCCCTACGAGGGTGTGCGATTTGACTTAATAGAACCTAAGGAACCAGCAAAGCCCATTCAACCGCAGAAGCCTGTATTCGTTCCTCCTAAGCTTGAAAACAAGGAAGTGCGGGTTTTAGCGTTGGATGAAAAGCGACATCCATCACAGAATATAGCTACAGCACAGATAGGTGTGAATCGATCTGGTAGCTTTGTTAAACCTAATAGTGGAGGAGGTGCGACTATTACTCCAAAGTCATCCAATCCCGATCAAACTGGTAACCCAAGTGGAGGTATTTTGGGAAAGAAGTAGGATATTCCTTACTCTGTTAGAGTGCAATACTACTAACTTAATTATGTTGCTTTTCTCTGCCTTAGTAAAAACATGGCACAAAGCCCCTGGGAGCGCGGGCAGCTTGCCCGCAATTCAAGCCATTGGCAAACATGCGGGCAAGCTGCCCGCGCTCCCAGAAACTACGCGCCAACATACTGTTCTCGTTAAGTTAGCAGTATTGTGTTAGAGTGTGCTTCTTCCCCCCTCGACCAACTGCATACCCACCTGGGTGGCCTCATAGATGCGTATGCCATCTACCCATAACGATGCATCGGCAATGACAGAAACACTATGCTCCTCCCGATGTACTTCTGCAATATCTATCAAGATAGTAATGCATTTATTTTCTGGTACTACCTGTCCGCGGTATTTCCAGGTGATCGGTTTTTCTAAATATAAGGGTTGAAAGTATGGGTTAGTCAACGCTTGATGGAGCTTTTCATGCAGCATATAAAATTGCACTGTCTGCAACATCGCTTCGACGCCCAACGATCCTGGTTGCACTGGATCGCGGAAAAAATGCGCCTTGAAGAACCAATCGGCCGGATTCACGGTTTTTTCCGCGCGCAATTGTCCCTTGCCGTATTTTCCTTGAGTTGGCCAATAACCGGTGATGCGATCGATCATTAATAATTGCGGGCCTGGCAGGCGGGCGCTTGCGGAAAAATAAGCGGCAGGCGCTGCGGTTAAGTCGATTAACAGATTACTCTCTGCACTTAATGTGGTTTTTTCATGTGCCGGTATCGGTAAGCCTGCCTGCTGTGCAAATGCTGATTCTGGGAAGAAACCAAACACGGTATCCATGGTGTACACGAGTTGTTGTTGCAGGTAACTGTCCACGTGGAAGGATACGATAATCATACCTGCCGATGGTGAAATACTTTTTAAACGCACGTGGGTGCGCAAGACGCCATCCAGCGGCGTGAGCGCATGTGATAATACGCCAGTACCATCTAAGTTACGAAATAAAAAGTCAGTTTCGCCTTGCAGGGTACAGCCGCTGAAGGACGCTAACCATCCGCAAGGTTGTAATGCTGATTCCATCAATACACAAAATGGCATCAACGCATGACCATTTTCGGTGAAATACCACGCGTCCCTGGGAATATCGTATTCTACAATGACCTCTCCCTGTGGTTGCATACCGCCTGGTTTTGCATTGATCGAGCAGATGCGAGTTATAAAATGATACGGCGGCCCTGGCAGGCGTGGTACTTTACGATGGCTATCAAAGCGTTGATACATAGGACCAAATGCAGTGGAGGGTTGTCCCCAGGCACAGGCCAGTAAGGATGTGTAATCAAATGCAAAGCCGTCAATGATTGGCGCAAGCTGGTTATCACTGCGTTGTTGTAATAATGCATATTCACGTCTGCGTGTTAATGGCCAGTCGGGAATTAAGCGCAGTCCAATCTTGGTATGAAACGCTTTTAATCCATCACAAGTACCCAGTAAATCGCAATACAGTGTCGGTAGCGGCTCTGCGATAATTCCCCAGACAAATATTTCATACACCACTTGTTTTGATTTCGGTCGCACTTGGCCACGACAACGCAATGTATAGGCTTCATCAGTCACTGGTTCGAAACGCCAACCATCTCGATCGAGCGTGTAACCCAATGCCGTCAAATAACAGGCCATCACTTGCAAGCCGGCTTCTAACATCAAGGTGCCTGGCATGCACGGATCATTTTTAAAATGGCCATCAAAAAACCAATCATCGGCATGTACTGTTTGTACCGCACGCATATAGCCGCGTTGCCATGGGCCGCCCGCTACATTAAAATCAGTAATTGCATCAAGAAATAACATGCGACCACCGCTGATGCGTGGTGTACTCGTATGCGTTAGCGCGCGTTCAAAACCGGCGCCGAAACAACCCACGATATCGCCAGCGGCAAATGCATGTAGTTGTTGCTGATTAAATTGTGTATGCGTTGAGAGTACGGCGGGTTTAGCGAACGGCGTAGTTAAATCCGCACTGGCGGTTTCAGGTTGCCACAACACACCGCCAGATTCAGCTAATTCGTTATCGGTAAAAAATCCAGCTTGTCCATGTCGCACGCGCAAACGTAACTCACCATTGATACGACAGTCATAATGAAAGAAAAATAATTGCACCTCCCCTTGTTTTGCAATGGCATCAATATGAATATCATAACATAGCGTATCGCCTGGCTTGGGTAATGCGCCGTGGTAACTTAATTCGCAGCCTAATAAACGATAAATGCGCTGGCTACGATTGGCAAAGTCAAAACCCATCCACGAAGCCAGCAACAAATCAGCCTGGCCGGATTCGATCATGATACCTGCGGGCATGTGTCCTTCATGCAAGTACCAGCTATCGGGTAATACATCAGTCTCAGTCCAAATAGTGCCACCGGGGGTAAACTTTCCTGGTTCACAACTAATGCCAGTGATGCGATCAGCCAACAACAAGGGTGGTTCTGGCATACGAATTAAGCGCTGGTATTGATCTAACGGTTTAAACCAATCGCCAAAACGACTGGAGATAATGCCGCCGGCTAATACTTCGAGATCGCTGCGCGAAAATGTAGGTCCCGTCGGGGCAAGCGGTTTGGTAGATACCGCAGCAGGCACAGATGGCGTTGGCGTTACAGGGGGGATGCCAATGGAGTCGGCGTCACAGGAGATGACGTTAGTGGTGTTGGTGCAGCAAAAGCGGTTGCCCAAAGACGCTGTTGTAGCGCAACATTGCGCTTATGCAGTTCCAGTTGTTGCGCAAGAAATGCTTGGTGCATTTGGCTCAATTCCGTGAGCCAGGGCACGTGATCGGAGGTAACTTGAGCTGCATTAACCTGAACCGCAGTATTAGTAGCAACTGCTGCTGTTGTTGTAGTAGTTGTAGTAACGGTTTCTGCTGCAACCGTTTCTGCTACAACCGTTCCTGCCACTATTGGTTCACGTTGCTGCTGAGGATGCAGCAGTGGCAACACAATCGGTTTAACATGCGCTGGGTATTCGATTTTTGCTTTCATAGTAATATTTAAAAGATTTAAAAGATTTAAAAACTTGACGCAGAGACGCAGAGAAAAGATTTAAAAAATAAAATATTAAAAGAACAAAGAAAATACTAAAAATAAAAAAATAATTTTTTCTATGTTTTATCTTTTATGTTTTTCTCTGCGTCCTTGCGTCTCTGCGTCAAATATTTTTTATTATTTCTCACACAGCTTCTTAATTTCTTCCCTCACCACGTGCATCAACTGCTTTTGTCCTTCGATAGTTGCATAGGGGCTGGTATCAATCGGGTTACCCACTGACATCGTGAGCGATTGACCCAGATGTAAATCCCAGGTGAATGCAGGTAATACTCGCTCAGTACCCGTAATGCCTACTGGAATAATGTAGGCGCCGGTTTCACGTGCTAAGCGAAACCCACCCGGTTTAAACGGCAATAATATAGCTTCTGGGGAGCGTGCGCCTTCGGGGCAAATCCATAGCATGACACCGCCGATTAATTTTTCGCGCGCGCTGGCAAACAAATCGTGCATCACTTCCGGACGCTGTTCATCCACCAGTAATAGTTCAGCGGCAGCAATCGCCTTACCAAATATAGGGATATCAAATAAAAATTTCTTAGCGATCGGACGAATTGTGCCGGGCAGTGTCGCCATAATTAATGGGAAATCAAATAAACTAAGATGGTTGCTCATGAATATATAAGCTACCTTCGGATGTAGCTTAAATTCAGGAGCAAATGTTACACGATACTTCGCACGTATTAACGCTAACATACTTAAGGCGCCACGACGCAGATGGTGATTAACCAGGCCACGCGTCAGGCGCCCACGATTATATGCCCACATCACTGCACAACTGCGCCACAACGCGACATAGCCACAACGCAGGAGTTGTATCCAACTAGTTGCCCATGTCAGTAAATGCCGTCGCTTGTTTTTCACGCTAGCACCCGGGGTTGATAAATAAATACGCTGGTGGGTAAGGAAAAACCCAGGCTGCGTAAGTGTTGCGCGCGCAGTAAGGTCGCTGCGCCTTCTAATAAGTTATGCCCAATCTGCGCTACCGTGCGCGCATTTAATGGTTCTAAACAAGAGCCTGAGACCCATGCATTAAATGCGCCCATCGCCGGACCGCACCAGATTTGATAATCTGCCTTGCGCTTAGTTTCGCCGGTTATTGCCCAGCGACTGGATAATCCCAAGTAGCTACGAAAAACCAGCGCCATGCGGTGCTTTGGATCTTGCTCTGCACGTACTAGCTGTTGCGGATCACGTTGTTCGAAAAAACGCGCCGTCGTTTCCCAGATTGCCGCTAAGTTATTTTGCAATATTTGTTGTTCCAGTTTGTCTCTTTCTGTCGCAGGTATTGCCTCCAAGCTGTCGTACTTAGCATAGAGTTCGTATAATTTTAACGCGCGCGATCCGAACAAGGTGCCACGTTTTAATACTTGTAATTTCACCCCTAATTCAAACATATCTGCCGCTGGCGCCATCATCACATCGGCAATGTCTGCCTTGGCCAACATTTCCTTACCTTCCAACGACAGACCAGATTCAACCGCAGCTTGATTAATCGAGCCAGTTAATACATAGGCGGCGCCTAGGCTAAATGCAGAAGCAATCGAGGTTGGTGTTCCCAAACCACCGGCGGCGCCAACACGCACGGTAGTTGCATAACCGTGTTTGCGTCGCATACGTTCCGCTAGCAGTAATATCGTGGGGAATAGAGCGCCCAGGGGACGATTGTCGGTATGACCACCCGAATCTGCCTCGACAGTAATGTCTTCCGCCAGGGGAATATGCGCAGCAAGTTGTGCCTCTTGCGTGGTTAATTTCCCTGCTTCCACTAATGCTTGCAGCATTGCCGGTGGCGCTGGCGCTAAAAATAATTCGGCAACTTCCGGTCGCGAAATTTTGGCGATGATATGATTGCGACGTATGATATTTCCCAGGGAATCGGTGGATAATCCCTTACACGCGTAATACACAATATTTGGATTTAGCGACATGTATGCCGATGCAGACACACGCTCAACCTGGTAACGTAAGTACAAATCAACTGCAGCGGCTTCAAGATGTGGTTCATTGGGCGAATGAATTAAATTGGAACCCCATGCCTTGGGTGAGTCATGCAGTTGGGTTTTGATGGTATGTAGATTTTCTTCAATTACATTGGGTAATAAACCTGCCGCGCCAAAAAATCCCATCATCCCGGCATTAACAGCAGCAATGACCATTTGCGCGGTCGCGATGCCATTGGCCATTTCGCCGACAATGTAGGGGAAACGTACTTGGTGCGTGCTAAGAAAGGTTTGTGAACCTAACCATTCGGGATGGACGGCTGGCAACAATGCCACGTGATTCCATTGTGTGGCGTCAACCTGTGTTTGCCATTGCGCATAAGCACTTTCCGCCACAACGTCACGCTGACCGGTTTGTGCCTGCTGTAAAATATGTAATGGCTCGCGGATGTTTTCAATGCGCTGTTGCCAATAGGTTTGTTCTTCGGTTGTCATATTCGATGTCTATAATAATATTTTTTCTTTTTAATTATATTCTTTAACTAACACATTTTTGCGTTGATCGCCATACGCATCGATAGCTACATTGATTGCGCGTGGAGAATTATCAACTATCCAGGGCGTTGGCGCTGTTTCACCTGGCAATTTCTGCTCATGACAGGCAATCGCTGCTGCCGCCACATGCAATAAGCCCGACGCTGCATGTGCATGACCAAATTGGTGTGTAATCGTACTGTTGTTTAAATTAAACTCCATGGCTGTCGGCTGATTCTTTGCAGGAATGATGGCATAAATGTGTTCCTGTTGTGCAATCGCATCACTCAAGCGTTTTAATACCAGGGTGACTGCCGCATCGCCAGGAATCTGTTGCCCTGCTGGCAGCACATTACAGGCTGCCGCACGCTGCACTATTTCACAACACATATCCACTGCGCCCACCATCACTGCATCTACGGCGCGCGTATGCAAATCACGCATACCCAACTCTAATGCTACGATACCAGATAATTCCTCTGCGGACACACTAAAACTCGGTGCAATCATATCAAACTGTACATTCAAACGATTGGTGACAATATTCGGCATGGCGCCGAGTGTATCTGCCGATGTCAGTGCTTCATGAATTGCTGTGCCAGCAGCAGTCAACCAGGCAGCATCTGCGTCAGGAACTACCGTCGCTAATCGTGTTAACAAGCCATAACGTGCAATTTCAGCGTCACATTGCATACCAATATAAATCGCCGTGCGCGTGCGATCAATCAAATGCACATCCGCCAACGCTTGTTGCGCAGTTTTTAAAATGGTTAGTTGCTGACCCAGGGTATGCTGTAAATCCGCGGGTGGAAAACGCGTATCGGCGATGGCTAATTCTACACTGTCAATGTAGCCACCATAATGTCCGTTAGAATATTCACGCAATAACGAGCGCCCCTGTAACCAGGCCTGGGTAAAATCCTCCCGGCCTATTGCGCCAGCAGCCATAATACCCATGCCCACAATGGCGATATCTTCCATTGGCGGTGGTGCAGTTGGTGTGGATTTACGTCGGTTAGTTTTGCGCTGCCCAGGTTGGTATTGTTCCACCAATAAATGTGCATTGTTACCACCGAAACCAAAGGCATTAATCGCAGCAATTTTACGTTTTTCTTGCCAGGGTTCTGTAGCTGCCAACAACCGAAATGGTGCATCGGTTAATTCAGCAATCGGATTTTCCAGTGCATAACGAGTGGGTGGTTTTTGCTCTGCGGCAAATGCAGATAACACATTAATTAATGCTGCTGCGCCGGATGCTGTGATGGAGTGACCAATCGTGGATTTTAATGCGCTAATGGCGATGGGTTGCTTACTGGAAAAAATCTGTCGCATGCTGTTGATTTCTGTGCTATCGCCAATTGAGGTGCCTGTCGCATGACACTCGATCCAAGATACTTCATCGGGATGAATGCCGGATAACTGATACGCCTGTTGCATGGCGCGTTTTTGGCCTTCCTCCGCCGGAATTAAAAAGCTACGCGAATTGCCATCATTGGATAAGCCTACCGCACGAATAACGCCATAAATTTTATCCTTCGCTGCAATCGCATCATCTAAGCGTTTTAATACCACCAGGCCGATACCCTGCGCTGGCACTAAGCCATCGGCTTCACGATGAAATGGGCGGCTTTGCCCGGTCTTGCTCAGTGCTTGTAAGGCGGTGAATCCTAAATGTAAAAATAAACTATCGGTTGCGTTGACGCCACCAGCGACCATCATATCAGCACGACCATCGTGTAATTGATCGCAGGCTAATTTAATCGCATACAGTGACGATGCGCACGCTGCATCCAACGCATAACACTCACCCGTCAATCCCAATGCCTGCGCCATAAAGTGCAATGGATATCCAGACATAAAACGATGTTGCGGATTCCACAGTATTGGTGAGTATTGCCAATGTTGCAAGGCAGGATCTACTTGATTAGCCAACCACACCGCCTTGGCATAACGGCTTAATGCCAATGTGGGGTAAGAGAGATTACCGACAATGCCGCCAACGCGTTGTTGCGGCAATTTATTCAACGCATAGCCAGCATCGGCCAATGCTTCACGACCGGTGTGCACTAACCACTGACACAATAAATCTTGAGTAGTTACCTGGTTTTCTGCAACGTGAAATCCTTGTGGATTAAATATCGTCTCAAACCCACTCACATAACCGCTGGTAGTTGTCGTTATTACATTGCGCGCTGTGGTGGCTAATAAACTATTGGGATCCATCCCCCATTGTTGCCATGTCACTTTCGCTAAACTATTGTGCTGATCGAGCGTGTTACGCCACAGTTGTTCTGGCGTTAATGCCCCGGGAAATAAACCGGCGCGACCAATGACAGCGATAGGAGCAAACATTATTTTAGAATCCTGGTTAATGTAGCCTTTATTTTACTCAGGCTAGAACTGGGGCTGGAACTGGAAATATTTTCTTCACGACGTACTACTTGCACGGTAACATTGTCTAATGATAGCGCATCCTTGCGATGGGTTTTTACTAATGCCAGGACGTATTGATTTAACAACTTTTGTATATTACTGGATTCCGCCAATTTAAAAAACTGTGATTGTTGACAATTGATCCAAAAACCATCGGTGCAAAGAATAAGCGTCTCACCCACTTGCAACGGCGGCATGACGGTGATGGCTGGCTTCAGTGGTTGGTTGTTGCCTATGGTTTGGGACAGTATGTGTCGATCAGGATGGTTTAATGCTTCCTCTGGCGCAATATCACCGTTATCAATCAATGCCTGCACCCATGAATGATCCTTGGTATGCCAACATTGCTCATTGCTAATACGATAAATGCGTGAATCGCCAATATGCGCCAAAACAGTATGTTGCTCACTTAACCAGGCGGCAGCACAAGTGGTTTGCGCTTCAGGATAACCCGCCATCGCAGTTAAGCGGTTCATACGTTCGTTCGCTGTATCAAACAGCGTCTTTATGGTTGGCTTGGGGGAGTGACTGAGTGAATCAACTAATGCGGGGAGGGAGTCCAATATTATTTCGCAAAAATATTTGGCTGCCAGGCCACTGCCTGGGTATGCGCCACAACCATCGGTCACTACAAAGCAATACCAGGGATCAATGTGGCTGCTTCCTAAGTAATCTTGATTTTCCGGGCGAGTGCCAATATGAGTTTTATTGGCATATTCGAGGTTCATTACCATTCCTCACCTGCCTTGTTGCACTTATAGGATGGTGACGCAATATAAACCCCCTCCCCTGCATTCGTAGGGGCGGCTCGTGAGCCGCCCGCAAACCTTTTCGGGCGGTTCACGAACCGCCCCTACGATCCAGTTCCCTCCCCCGCTTGCGGGGGAAGGTTAGGATGGGGGTTCAATTAAGTATTCTCAATTAAGTATTCACCGTTAAACGCAATTCGTACAAGTTACCATCAGATATTTCTGTTGTTCCTGAAGTGGTAATTCCTGTGATGGGATCGACGTTGTTAATCGTCGGTGTGCCAACAGCAAACGCATGCGCATAATTAAACATCAGGCCAACTGCCTTGGTGATTTTATACTCACCGCCAATGGCAACGAGATAGCGATCTGCGTCCGGTAAACGCGTGGATCGATACGCATTAACCGTTGGTGTTTGATCATAGCCGAGTAAGCCCTGGATGGCAATTTTCGGCGTCATATCATAGTGCGAACGCAATTCAAAACGCCAGGTGTTGTGATACCCAGTCGGTAAAATGGCTGTATTTGGTGCTGGACCTGCGGTATTTAACAACACAATTTGTTGAATACTGTCCCACTGCGTGTAAAACACCCTGGCCTGCACTAACAGACGTTCGTTGAGAAACTGGGTGAGGGTAAAGTTGCTGGTAGCCGGTAACGTTGACGTGGACGATAAGTTAAGATTAGCCGGATAGCCTGAGAATGTACTCGTACCAGTCAGCTTAGGTGTAACGGTCGAAAAATAACTCAGCCCTATAAACGTTCCGCGGAATAAGTGGTAGTTTAAACCAGCATGCCAACCATACGCCCAGTCGGTCGCATAGTTAGTAGCGTTCACATCAGGGCCAGCGCCAAAGGGCACCAACCCACCCGTCGTAATGGCCGGTAACGACGGATATACCCCATTGATATTCGCGGATGTATATAATGCATCCACACCAAACCCGATAGAGAGTTTAGACAGGGCGCCGCCAAACTGATAGGCCACACTGGGAGCGACATCGAGCGACGTAATTTCTGTTACGGTACCGGAATAACGTTCGTTTGAAGTGGCGCTGTATTCAATGTCTTCACGGAATGGTTCGGTTACATCCACACCGAATACCCACTGATCATTCAGGCGCTTGGCGAAGCGCCCGTAGGGCACATAAAAATTACCCTCGTTACTACTACTGCCGGTAGTGGTAATGCCGGGACCCAAAATAGGTACTGGATTAGGCACCGTGACCGTACCGTTAAAGGTAATGATCGGGGAAGCCAGGCTACCGCCCAAAATAAACTGCATATCTTTAACCAGATACACTAAGTCCGCCGGGTTACTATAGTTAATACCTGAAAAGTCCTGAAAGTTGCTGGCCGAGGCTATATTCGGTAACAGCGCCAATCCGATACTGCTCAGGGCGGTAACTAGTAAGGAAGGTGATTTCTTATTGAAAAGGGCATGCATAGTATTCTTCTCCATGAATTTAGATAAATTATATTCTTTAACTGCATGTTTTGGATGATTGACGCAACAATAGCTTGCTACGGTGCAGCGCAAGCCACACAATAACAATGATTTCTGAAAATACCTTAGTATACTCACCGCACCTAAAATAACGCGAGTACTATATAACATGATTTAAACGAGCCTGTAAACCATCTATAGGCTATAATAATATAGAATTATACTCCTCACGCCCAGGTTTTGAAGAATTTTGCGCGCAGTTTGGGTTAAGATTTGCATGTCCTGAGCGAGAAAAAGTGCAGTAATATTAGATATATTTCGAGCTTTTTCGAACGAAGAACGTGCAAAGATTGACCTAAAATGCGATGCAAAAACTTCAAAACCTGGGCGTGAAGAGTATGTTGCCACTGCTGATTGCAAAGGATGCTGAATGATTGTTATTTCAGGATTTTCTCTTACGCAACAAATCTATGAAGGCCTACATTCCCTGGTGTATCGCGGTGTCCGCGACGCCGATAAAAAACCGGTTATCTTAAAAATATTGAAGGATGAATATCCTTCTGCCGAACTGCTGGCGCGTTTTAGAAGTGAATATGAACTACTGCGTGGGTTACAGGAAGATGGTACTGTGGCTGCTTATGGTATTGAGCCATATCGTAATGGCCTCGTCATCATCATGGAAGATTTCGGCACGCATTCTCTGAAACAATTGTTAGCGCGACGCCGCCTAACCCTGGAGGAATTTTTACAACTGGCGCTCGCCATTGCAGAAACGTTGGGAAGGGTTCACAGCCATCAAATCGTGCATAAAGACATTAATCCCGCTAACATTCTTTGGGATCAAACTACAAAAACCGTTAAAATTATTGACTTTGGCATCTCCAGCACCTTACCGCGCGAAGAAGCTGAATTACAAAACCTGCAAGTCATGGAAGGCATGTTGCCCTATATATCACCCGAACAAACCGGGCGCATGAATCGTGGTGTTGACTACCGCACCGATTATTACTCGTTAGGTGTGGTGTTGTATCAAATGGCGACGGGTAAATTACCATTTGAATCGCAGGATGCCTTGGAATTAGTACATGCCCACATCGCTAAACAACCCCGTGACCCCCACGAAGTAGAGCCAGATATTCCTGAAGCCATCGCAGAAATTATTTTAAAGCTGATGGCAAAAACCGCCGAAGAGCGTTATCAAAGCATATTCGGGCTAAAAGCAGATTTAAATTATTGTTTAGAACAATGCCACGCCAGAAAAAATATCATCCCATTCCCCCTGGGTATACACGACGTTTCATCACGTTTCAGCATTGCCGAAAAATTATATGGACGTGAAACCGAGCGGCAATTATTGTTGGATGCCTTCTCGCGCGTTAACCAGGAAAAATCTGAGCTAGCCCTGGTCACTGGTTATGCTGGCATCGGTAAGTCGCGTTTAATTTATGAAATTCGCAAACCCGTCGCAGAAAAACGCGGCTACTTTATTACGGGAAAATTTGATCAATTCAAGCGTAATATACCTTATGCTTCCATAATACAAGCCTTGCATCAGTGGGTGCAACAAATTCAAACGCAAGACGACAGCGTAATTCATGCGTGGCAAGAGAAAATTTTAAACGCCTTAGGCACTAATGCACAGGTCATTGTTGATGTTATCCCTACCCTTAAAACAATTATCGGTCCCCAGCCACCGCTGGCTGAACTGGGCGCTGCTGAATCACAAAACCGCTTTAATTTAGCCTTCAAAAACTTTATTCAAGTATTAGCCACTGCCGAACATCCACTGGTTATTTTTTTAGATGACCTGCAATGGGCGGATAACCCATCACTGAAACTATTAGAAATATTGTTAACCAATTTAGACAACCGCCATTTACTTATTATTGGCGCTTACCGCGATAACGAAGTGGATGCCACGCATCCATTGCAACAATTATTGGAAGTGGTAAGAACACGCACGCGTACTACAGAAATCAGCCTGCAACCACTGCAGCCAGCGCATGTGAGCGCCTTATTGGCCGACACACTGCATCGTGACACCAATGCGATACAACCATTGGCGGATATTTGTTTCAATAAAACCAACGGTAACCCATTCTTTCTTACCCAGTTTTTACAACAACTCTACCATAGTCATTTAATTGAGTTTGATTTAAACCGTGGACAGTGGCAGTGGGACATCGCCGGTATTCAACAAAAAGGTTTTACCGATAACGTGGTTGAATTCATGGCCAACAAGGTTTGTGAATTAACCGCTGAAACCCAGAATATATTAAAGCTGGCAGCGTGTTTAGGTAATCGCTTTGACATACAAACATTAGCTATTATTGCAGAAAAACCG
Source organism: uncultured Gammaproteobacteria bacterium (assembly GCA_963777715.1). Taxonomy (GTDB): domain Bacteria; phylum Pseudomonadota; class Gammaproteobacteria; order JAURND01; family JAURND01; genus JAURND01. The sequence goes on along the minus strand of CAVZRN010000019.1, from coordinate 98,390 downwards.
ATTAAGCACGTAGCGGATTGTCTGTGGCAGGCATTGCAGGAAGGTTTAGTAGTGCCAACCAATGATGCCTACAAATATGTAGCGGCAGCACCAGCACAAAGCGCCACTTACCAGTTCTTACATGACCGCGTACAACAGGCAGCTTATTCATTGATTGCTGCAAAAGATCGCAGCATCATTCATCTTAGCGTTGGTCGATTATTATTAAAAAATGCTGCGGAGGAAAATTTAGCCGAACAGTCTTTAGATATGGTTAACCATCTAAACGCTGGCCTAACCTTAGTAACCGACCCAGAAGAAAAGTTAGCCATTGCTAAACTCAACCTGCTGGCTGGCAAGAAAGCTAAACTATCTGCCGCCTATCAACCTGCGCTTAATTATTTACAAATCGGTATTTCGTTGTTGGAAGCAGACAGTTGGCAACAGCACTATGATCTGACACTGGCGCTCTATACCGAAGTTGTCGAGGCTGCCTACCTGGCAACATCATTTGACCTAATGTCCGAATTGGCTGATGTGGTATTTCGTCAAGGAAAAACCGCCCTGGATAAGGTCAAAACCTACGAAGTAAAATTGGCCTATTTTTCCAGCCAAAATAAACTCAGGGAAGCAATTGACTTAGGCATCGAAGTATTAGCCTTATTTGGGGTTTCCTTTCCTAAACATCAGAGCAAGGGAAAATTGCTGTTAGCGTTATTACGCACTAAATTTTTATTGCATGGCAAGAGTACGGAAGATATATATAAACTACCCCGTATGTCAGACCCATCCTGGCAGGCAGCAGCGCGGATTTTAGCGGCAGTCATTGCACCCACTTACTTAGTCAACCAAAATTTATTTGTACTAATGACGCTGGAGTTAGTTGCGCTCACGGTAAAACATGGCGTCAGCCCACAATCACCCTTGGGTTTTACTGCGTATGCCGTCATTCTTTGCACAGCGTTAAATGACGTCGAACGCGGCTATCAATACGGTCGATTGGCATTACGCCTTGTTGATGACATGCAGGCAGACCGACAAAAAACTCAAGTGTATTTTACCTTTTATGCCGGCGTGGCATTTTGGCATGATCATCTGCGCCAGGATTTATCTGCCTATATCAGTACATTCCAAAAAGGCTTAGAGATGGGTGATTTGGAATATGCCGGCTTAAGCGCCATGAACTACATTGCTAAATTACTTTTTAGTGGCGCCGAATTACCCAGGGTGGCTGATGAAGCAAAAAAATATGCCCATGCCTCGTTAAATATCGGACAAAAAACTGCCTATCAATACGTGCTCAACTGGTGGCGCTTAGCGTTACAACTATCGCGCTATAGTTCCCAGGCCATGGCTGATCAGGGTGCAGCATTAAATGAGAAGGCCATGATTGCCATCTCGACTGAGAAGAAAGACAACGGCTGGTTCTATAGTTTTTATCTACACAAAATTATTTATAACTATCTATTAGATAAACCCATGCGCGCCTATCGCTATTTGCCACGCGCAACCCTGGCGACTGATCAGGTGCTGGGGACATTTTGGCGAGTTATATTTTATTTCTATGCCAGCTTATTGTGCCTGGCTTGTTATAGTGAAGTTTCTATTAAAGAACAAAGGGAGATCCTAAGCCGAGTTGGTGACTATATTAAACATTTAAAAAGATGGGCAAAACACAGCCCTATCAACTTCTCACATAAGTACTATTTAGTAGCTGCAGAACATGCACGCGTGTTAAATAAACTACGCGAGGCTGAAAAATACTATGACCGCGCCATTAACAGTGCGCGTGAAAACAACTATTTACAGGAAGAAGCCATTGCCAATGAATTGGCGGCAAAGTTTTATCTTTATTTAGGCAAGGATAAGGTGGCGCGAGCTTATTTAAATGATGCTTATTATGGTTATAGCTTATGGGGCGCGGCTGCCAAGACTAAGCAATTGGAGAAAAAATACCAGGATTTCTTATTCCACGAAATCCAGGGTGTCAGCGTTACCCAAACCACCGCTTTTTCAACCCAGACCACCACGTCAAGCACTGCCAAAGACAGGCTGGATTTAGCTACCATAATGAAATCGTCGCAAGCAATCTCCAAAGAAATTGTGTTAGATGACCTGTTACGCAAAATGATGCATATTGTGGTTGAAAATGCTGGCGCGCAAAAAGGTTACTTGCTGCTAGAAAAAGAAGGTCAATGGTTTATCGAGGCTGAAGTCACTGTGGACAGCAAGCCAAACGTGCTGCAGTCCATTGCCATAGACGGCGTATTGCCAAGCTCAATTATTAGTTATATTCTACGTAGCAAGGAACCTCTCGTATTAAATAACCCGGCAAAAGAAGGACAATTTACTAATGATTCCTACATCGCTACCAATAAGCCTAAATCATTACTATGTATGCCGCTATTAAATCAGGGCATGTTGAGTGGTATTTTATACCTGGAAAATAATCTCACCACCCATGCATTCACTCAAGAGCGTTTGGATTTATTGAACTTATTATCCGGTCAATTGGTTATTTCCATGGACAACGCTAAATTGTATACCAACCTATCTGCGTTAAATATCGCCTATGCACGCTTTGTGCCAAAAGAATTCTTGGCCTTGTTAGAAAAAAATAGTGTCGTTGATGTTAAAGTAGGCGACCAAACCCAAAAGGATATGACTATTTTATTTTCGGACATACGCGACTTTACCTCATTGTCAGAAAGTATGACGCCCCAAGAAAATTTTGCCTTTATCAATGAATTCTTAAATTATATGGAGCCAGTCATTGCCACCCACGAAGGCTTCGTTGATAAATATCTGGGTGATGGCATAATGGCGTTATTCCCCACGAATGCAGATGCAGCCCTGCAGGCAGCTATTGATATGTTTGCCGCTTTGAATAGTTACAATGAAATGCGTTTACAAACTGGCAAAAATACTATTCGTATTGGCATTGGTTTAAACAGCGGACTATTAATGTTAGGCACCGTCGGTGGGGCGCATCGTATGGATGGGACTGTTATTTCCGATGCCGTTAACCTGGCGTCGCGAGTAGAAACGCTGACTAAAACCTATGGCGCCCCATTACTCATCACCCAGGAAACCTATGCGCGCTTGAGAGATCCCACACGTTATGCGCTGCGCAAGCTAGGCAACGTGATGATTCGTGGCAAATCCAAGCCTATCATGATTTATGAGGCGTTTGATGGGGACGCACCCGCGGTGCGTGATGGTAAACATCAAACCATAATGAAGTTTGAAAAGGCTATTATGCTTTATCAGCAAAATGAATTCGCCAGGGCTTTGGATATATTCAGCGGAATAATTGAGTATAATAAGGATGATGCCGCGGCAAACTATTATTATCGTGAGTGTAAGAAAAAATTAACGCTTCAACGCGCTACTAATACTGGCAAAAACAGCAAAGTTTTAGCTAACGCTGGTGACAAAAATTATTCAAAAAAGCAAGGAACATTATGAAACTCATATTTATTGGTGCCGGCTCTGCCTTTACTGTAGCCGAACACAATTACAATTCCAACATGCTTCTGGTTGACAGCAACAATGCGAAAAAACTGTTGATCGATTGCGGATCAGATGCCAGACACGCGTTAAATGAGTTAGGTTATTCTTTTATCGACATTGATAATGTTTATGTCAGCCACTTACATGCCGATCATTCAGGTGGATTAGAATGGTTGGGTCTGTCACGCAAATTTAATGCAAATTGTGACCACCCCAATTTGTTTGCCAACGAACTGATTGTCGATGCCATTTGGAATCGCACTCTCTCTGGTGGCATGCGGACATTGCAGGGAACAAGGGCGGATTTAACCAGTTTTTTCAATGTGCATAAAATTGCCGCCAATGGTTCATTTGTGTGGAATGGCATTACCTTTGATACCATACGCACTATCCACACCTTTAATGACGAAGAATTAATGCCTAGCTACGGCTTGTTTTTTAACATCAACCATACCAAAATTTTTATCACCAGCGATACACAATTTACGCCCATCGAACTGGATAAATTTTACCGGGAGGCAGATATTATTTTTCATGATTGTGAAACCGGCGAACAGCATAGCGGTGTTCATTCTCATTTTGAACAATTAGTAGAACTCGATCCGGCAATTAAGGCAAAAATGTGGCTTTATCATTACAATCCTGGACCATTACCCGATGCAAAAGCACGCGGGTTTCGCGGCTTTGTCAGTCGTGGACAAGAGTTTGAGTTCTAGTCCTCTTAGATCTTATTTTATGAATAACAAGAATGATAAAAAAACCATCCTTATTACCGGCTGTTCTTCTGGTATTGGCTTATGTGCTGCACAAACCCTGCACGCGCGCGGCTATCAAGTATTCGCCACCGTGCGCACGACCACTGATCAGGATAAAATACAACAACAAGGCATCACAGCATTATTGATGGATATTAACGACTCTGCCGCCATCGCTGCGACCGTGCAGGAAATTTTGCAACGAACGGACGGTCATCTGGATGCACTTTTTAACAACGCCGGCTTTGGTCAACCTGGCGCAATGGAAGATATTAGTCGTGACGTTTTGCGGCAACAATTTGAAACTAACGTATTTGGCTTACAAGAATTAACGAATCATATAATCCCCGTCATGCGTCGTCAGGGGTGTGGACGCATTATCAATATGAGTTCTGTGTTGGGATTAGTGACGATGGCGTATCGCGGCAGCTATTGTGCTTCCAAATATGCAGTAGAGGCGTTAAGCGACGCCTTGCGCCTGGAATTGCACGACACTGGCATTTACGTATGTTTGTTAAACGCCGGACCCATCGAAAGCAATTTTCGCGCCTCGGCACGTAACGTCTACGAACATTCTATCGACACGACACACAGCGTTCATCAACAGGCGTATGCGCATATGTTGACTAATATCGAACAATTAAAATCCGAATCTGAATTCACTTTATCGCCAGATGCCGTGGTTGAAAAACTGCTGCACGCCTTGGAAAGCCCACACCCCAAACCACGTTATTACATAACCCGCCCGGCGTATTTTTTGGCTGCACTCAAGCGAATATTGCCTACGCGTTGGTTGGATTGGGTAATGTGGCGCATTAATCAGGCGGAGGTCAAATACACACCTGGCGCCTGAGATACTCTAAAGGCAATGTGTTACGTATTTATGCAGGATGCTAGAAATTAACGTTTGATAAGGCAGTCCCTCTCTAACAGCAATTCGCCTTAATCCCTCCACATCATGTCGAGTCAATCTTATATTAATCTTGGTGTCTTTTCGCAAATAATTGGCTGCTGCTTCCTTTGCAAAGGACAGCTCTTCAGCTTGGTTAGCTGAAAAAGTTAATTTTTCCCATACATTAGGCAGCGCATCTTCTATTTCCTGTTCTTCTGGGTCGAGTTTTATATCAAGTACATCTTTCTTATTTGTGTTCATGATTTCTTGCCTCCTTCTCACGATATAGTCGAGTCATTTTGCGGCTGGGATAAATAGTTTTAAGCACGCATTTATTGTTATGTTTTTCAAACGGTACCAAGTAAACATAATTATTAACATCAATCATGTAGATTTGCTGATTTGGATACTTAGTGGGATTGGGATGATCAATTACAGCTAAATATCCCTTTGTATCTAAGATGGTGATTATGTCTTCAAAGCCTATACCGCGCTCTTGCAGAAGTTTTGAGTTCTTGGCATCATTGTAGTCGTAAATAGGCTTTTCCATATACTAATGATAGACTATGTCTACCTTTTGTCAATACTTTGGCGCAAATTATTCAGAATAACCGCTTCTACCTAAATGTAGGGGCTGGCCTTGTGCCTGCCCGTAATCCTTGGGCCATCTATTCGGGCAACCACAAGGGTTGCCCCTGCATGCGCTCCCAGGGGCTTTGTGCCATTACAAGGTTGGTTAATATGCAGCAGAAATCAACCACTGGATGGGGTTTGAACAGTTTTCTTGAAACCTAATCAAATCTACTCAAACCTATCCATTATGGATAGGTATAAATACAGGAAAGACAGGCGTACCAGTCACCATCCCGCGACGTTGGGGAGTGGATGACAAGGTAGTGTTGGAGATCACGGTTTTTTCTGCACCCTTATATGGCAGTCGTTCACGCAAAAATAAAAAACTACTAGACGATATACGAAATGCGGTGGAAAATAAGTCATTATGTTGATCGCGCACAAAATTGCACTTGCTTCCAATAACGTACAGGCTACTTACTTCGCACGTGCGGCGGGCACTGCGCGTTTTGCGTATAACTGGGCATTGGTGGAATGGCAAACACAATACGATGCGCACAAGCTGGATTCAAGCTTACCTAAACCGTCTCAGCAGTCGTTAAGACGTCAGTTGAATAGCATTAAAAAAACCCAGTTTCCGTGGATGTTAGACGTGACCAAGAACGCGCCACAGATGGCAATTATTCAATTGGGGAATGCGTTTAAAAATTTCTTTGCTGGACGTGCAAAGTATCCTACTTTCCGAAAAAAAGGCGTTCGAGATCGGTTTACACTCACCAACGATCAATTTAGTATCGATGCTTCACGCATACGCATCCCGCATATTGGCTGGGTGCGTATGCGTGAAACGTTGCGTTTTAATGGCAACATCATGTCGGCGGTGGTCTCCCGTGTCGCCGACCGCTGGTTTGTCAGCATTACCGTGGACACATCCGAATTACACGTACCCAAGGCCGAAAACCAAGGCGTGGTGGGTGTTGATTTAGGGGTGTCTCGGCTAGCAACGCTGTCAACGGGAAAAATTATTACAGGCCCTAAGGCACATAAAGCCTTATTAAATCGCTTGAAACGTCAATCCCGTGGTTTGTCGAGAAAGGTAAAAGGCTCCAATAATCGTCAAAAAGCCAAAACAAAACTTGCCAGACTACACGCAAAAATCAGCAACATACGTCGTGATGCTTTACATCAGTTGACGACAGAACTGACGTGTCAATTTAATCTCATTGGCATTGAAGATTTGAACGTGAAGGGCATGATGAAAAATCGATGTTTATCGCGTGCAGTAGCCGATATGGGTTTTTTTGAGTTCAGGCGACAGTTAGATTATAAAGCAACGCTGCGTGGCAGCATGATTCGTGTAGCAGATCGTTGGTTTCCCAGCAGCAAGTTATGTTCGACGTGCGGCTTTCAGTTAGAGAGCTTACCATTATCGACACGCGAATGGGTATGTCCAACCTGTGCAACGCATCATGATCGAGACGTGAATGCAGCCATCAATTTAAGAAATTGGGCGGTGAGTTCCACCGTGTCAGTCTGCTTCGATTCGGCGCTGACGTTATGCCATTCGGTAACGTGAAACCAGCCTCGATGAAGCAGAAATCCAGCACTAAAGCTACCTATAGGTAGGTTTGGGTAGGTCTGGAGGAACGGTTACCGAAGTTACAATAAATAGCCTTCAACACACAGCAATGTTAGACTACGGCTAAACGTTTACTTTTTTATTACTTATGTCTCTTTTAGAACACATCAATCTTTCACCCCGACTCCCCGCCAAAAGCACGGTCATTTGGTTACATGGCCTGGGCGCAGATGGCCATGACTTCGTCGATATTGTGCCAGAATTACAGCTGCCAGATGAATTGGCGGTACGCTTTATATTTCCACACGCACCCATCCGCCCCGTGTCTTTAAATGGCGGCTTACCGATGCGCGCCTGGTTCAATATATACGACCTAAATGCCGAGGCTGATATAGATACAGAAGATTTATCCCTTTCTGACAAAGAATTACACAAGCTGATTCAACACGAACATGCACAAGGCATTCCGTTTGAAAACATCGTGCTTGCTGGTTTTTCTCAGGGTGGCTCATTAGCGTTATATACCGGTCTCACTTATCCTAAACGCCTGGGTGGCATCATGGCGCTATCTGCGTTTATGCCGCTACAACAATATCTTAAACCCACACAACCGAAACAAATACCCATATTTATGGCGCACGGCGAAGAAGACTTGACGGTGCCAATGGCCTGGGGCAGCGCAACCATGGAACAGCTAAAAGAGCGTGGTTATCAGGTAGCCTGGCATGAGTACCCTATGCCACATGCCGTTTGTAATGCTGAAGTGCGTGATATTGCGGCGTGGTTAGAGAGGATATTGGGAGCTAAATAAACGTGAAGTCGTCTAGTGGCGTAAAGCCGAGTTTAATCGCTATCGATTGGGGCACCAGTAATTTTCGCGCCTTCCTATTAGATCAACATGGCACTATTTTAGAAACCCGTTTCGCCAAGCAAGGCTTGCTCAGGGTGGTAGGTGGTGATTTCAGCGCGGCATTAAAAAAAGAAATTGGCGATTACCTGAACCATTCACCCAAAATACCCGTGTTGATGTGCGGCATGGTAGGTTCGCGGCAAGGCTGGCAAGAAGTGCCTTACTTAGTGTGCCCCTCCCCATTAAAAAATTTAGCCAACGGCTTGCAGTTAGTATCGCATCATAAATATCTATGGATCGTCCCCGGAGCACGTATTGATTATCCAGATGGCAGGATCGATGTTATGCGTGGTGAAGAAACACAGATCCTGGGGGCGTTGGATACACGTTCTGTGGGGCCTGGTTTATTTTGTTTGCCCGGCACCCATAGCAAGTGGGCAGCGGTTGAAAAAGGTAAACTGTTAAATTTTTCTACCTTTATGACCGGAGAATTATTCACCCTGCTCATGAAACATAGTATTCTCGGCAGACCAGTGCGCCGCGCGCTACATGATCCAGTTGCATTTAAGCAAGGATTGGTATGGTCAGAACGCAGGGAGCATGTGTTATCACAACTATTCCAAGTGCGCACACAGATGCTGGCGGAAAAGTTAACCCAGCAAGGTATTCACAGCTTTTTATCCGGATTATTAATTGGACAAGAAGTGCGCGCTATACTACCGATTTGCGCACGTAACCAACCCGTTACTATTATCGCCAACTCGCGCATTGCACAACATTATGCGCAGGGATTACAGCACTATCATCGCGAGGCTATTATCAAGGATGCCAATGTTGTTACTGCGCGTGGTTTATTTAAAATCGCTAAGCAAGCCGGCATCTTGACCACATGAATTCACATTTACCATTACCCTCGCAAGAATTACAACAACACTCCCAACAACTAATCACACACATCTGCCAACGCATTGCATTGCAGGGTCGCATTTCATTTGCTGATTACATGCAAATGGCATTATATGAACCTGGCCTGGGATATTACAGCGCAGGTATGCAAAAATTTGGCGTCGGTGGTGATTTTATTACTGCACCAGAAATCTCACCATTATTTGCACAATGTTTGGCGCAGCAAATTCAATCGGTGGCGACCCAACTTGGCAACAGCGATATTTTAGAGATCGGCGCAGGTTCTGGACAATTAGCGGTGGATCTGTTGGCCACATTGGCGACCAATAATGCCTTGCCAGCGCATTATTATATCTTGGAATTAAGCGCGGAATTACGTGATCGACAACAACAAAAATTAGCAGCACTGATTCCTCAGTATCTCGATCGCATCACGTGGTGTGATCATTTGCCAACTAATTTACACGGCGTAATCATTGCTAATGAAGTGATCGATGCCATGCCGATACGACGTTTTTGTTACCATGACAATCAACTGTTTGAATGCTACGTTACCTGCGACAACCAGCAGCTTAATGAAGTACTAGCGCCGCCAGGCGCAGAACTAACTGCGGCATTTAATCATCTCGCCATTGAAACAACAACACAGGATTATACATCCGAAATAAATTTGTTACTGCCGGGCTGGTTAGCCAGCCTGGGTGACAGCATGATCAGCGGGTTAGTGTTGCTGATTGATTATGGTTTTCCATGTCGCGAGTATTATCATCCTGATCGCTCGATGGGAACCTTGATGTGCCATTATCAACATCGCGCACATTCTGATCCTTATTTCTGGCCAGGATTGCAAGATATTACGGCACATGTGGATTTTACTGCGGTTGCTGAAGCAGCGGTTGCAGCGGGTTTTACGGTATCTGGTTATACCACCCAAGCAAATTTTCTCTTGAATTGTGGCCTGACAGATCTAGCCACACACATGGAACAATCAGTTATCGATGCCTATACTGCTGGCCAGGCGATAAAAAAATTATTGCTGCCATCGGAAATGGGTGAATTATTCAAGGTAATGGCATTGACCAAGCAATTATCAATGCCGTTGTTGGGATTTAGCGCCAACGATCAGCGGCATAAATTATAGAGAAATAAACTATTTTTACGCCGAAGGCTGCATTCTTTCGATATTGACATCCTCCCTGCTAAAAAGTATACGCTATGTAGACACTTGCTGCGATGGGTATAGTCATTCCACTTGAAAATTAGATTTTTAATTTTCAAGTAATAAGGCGATGGGTGTTTCCAAAGTGGGAGGTCACCATTTTCGGTGTTTGCCAACAAAGTTGTCGCATAAAAAATATTTTTTTCTTGGGTCTTGTGGACTAGAACCTATTTCTCTTACTAAGCCACGATCAATTAAAGATAATAGTCGTAGGCGGGTTGATCTTGTCGAAAGCATAATTTGTTTAGCTACTTCCTGCGTTGAAAGGCCGCCCTTGACTTCTAATGAATGAAGTATTTTGTAATCAATATCGCTCAACTTTAACTCGAATTTTTGCTCTGTAAATATGGTAACTCGAAAATGTGTACCAATTTCTTCTAATAGTGGTTTTTGTAAACCAGCACCTTCACAAGATTCAATCATACGACGAATACCGCTTCCCCATCGCTCAATAAGCCGTAGCTCATGAAAAACTCGACCGATTACAGGATTACGTAGCTTAGAAACGCCTTGATATAAATCACTTAAGGTTAAATTGAAGGGAATTAATCCTGGATTTTCAATTTCTAACCTATCATCGTAAATTGCAACTCGAATAGGTGAGCCATGCTGCGAATAATCTGCATGAACAACAGCATTAATAATAGCTTCTCGCACGGCTACCTGGGGAATATTCCATTTTTCATCCCTGGCTGCTTCTTTGATCTCAAACGACTGGAGTGAGTGTTTTTTTACAAATTTCATAGCCTTATAAATAGCAACAACAGGAGAATCATGGAGTTCCATCGTATCAATAATATTTGTTTTAGTTTTACCAGAAAAACGACCTGCCTGAATCCAAGCCTCAGGGAAATATTTCTCCCGCTCTTTTCCAAATAAAAGCATACCACCTACCGTTGGCACAACATGCCCCTGGTAACGAGCAACCAAATGCAAGGTTTCCAAATCGGCTTTTTTAAGCTTACGATATTTTGCAAACAACTCTGAAGCTACTCTGAAGTCAATTGCTTCAGAGCTCAAATCCAACATTGGCTGCATATCAAATGATTCACCGCGAGAGAGGCGTTGTAATTCTGCAATCAAGCTTGAATCAGCCAAACGGTTAGTAGAACCTACCCGTACATAAGTACCTTTCTCTAACCCTAATGTTTTCAAGTAATGAGGACGGTAAGGGCTGGGATAGATTTCAATCGCGATAAGATACGTTTTACGCCAGGGAATGATTTCAATATTCGGTATAACCTTAGGTTGTATACTATCAGTGATTATACTGGCAAGACGTTCCTCCATAGCTAAAGGCTCGTCTATCCCTCTAACTGTGTGATTACCATCTTCAACACCAATAACCAGCGTACCACCAGCCGTATTGGCGAAAGCAACTAAAACACGTAAGATACCTTCTGGTGAAGACAAGTCTCGTTTGAACTCAAGGATTTTACCTTCAGTTTTTTTTAAAAGTTCAATAATATCCATAACTCTGCATTTTACTCTGAAGAAACCCTGAACGCTACAACTTCAGAGTAAATTTTGGGCTCTTCGCCTGTTCCTCAACAAAAAGGCACTTTATCTATCGTGCCATAAAACCCGTTATTCGCGATATGGGTATAATAAACTAATTTTGATAAATTAATGATTTATTTAGAATCATTTTTCCGACAAGCTTCTTCTGCTCGTACAGCCTGAATCGCCGCCAGGCGTTGCTGCAGCATGAGTTGTTTGATTGCCTGGCCATCGGTAGTGGATGCGATGACCTCTGGCGACAATGACACATTTTTCGCTGCCGCATAGGCGCGTCGTAAATAATCCGCCTGGCTTGAATCATCGGCAATGGCCGCAGCAGCTGAGAGAAATAGCTCAATACGTTCAGAACGACGAAATGCATCCAGATGTTCAAGTAATTGCAGCAATTGCGCGGCTGTTAATGATGCCAGATTTTGATACTCTGAATAATACTTAGAAACCAACACGGCTAAATCCGCATACTCACGTGGTATGCGATAACGCTCAGCTATATTGCGAATGGTTGCTGCAGGCATAGTATGTAACGACACGGCAAAACGCACCGACGCGGGTGAATTTTGCGTCACCGCGCGCGTCAATGCAGCTAGCTCCATCGCATTATCTTGCCACTCTGGTAATAACACTGCCAGCGCGCCACACTCACTTAATACCGTAAAAAATCGTTGTGGGTAGGGTTCTGATAATGCGCGTTGCCATTCTTGCCAAACACGTTCTGCCACTAACGCATTGACTTCGCCGCGCCGCACCATTTCTTGCATTAGCAGTTGCGTATTTGGGTGGATGGTAAATTCGCCGAAACGCGCCGCAAAACGCGCCACGCGCAAAATGCGTACGGGGTCTTCGATAAACGCGCTCGATACATGCCGCAATATACGGTCGTTCAAATCTACCCGACCGTGATACGGATCGATGATGGTTCCATCCGTTGCTTGCGCCATGGCATTGATGGTTAGATCACGCCGTTGTAAATCTTGTTCCAGGGTGACATCCGGCGCAGCATAGACTTGAAATCCCTTGTATCCCAGCGCTATCTTACGCTCGGTGCGCGCCAGGGCATATTCTTCATGGGTTTTGGGATGTAGAAATACTGGGAAATCCTTGCCGACGGGTTTATAACCCAGATCAATTAATTGTTGCGGCGTTGCGCCCACTACCACCCAGTCGCGTTCTCCTATTGGATAACCCAGCAACTGATCGCGCACCGCACCACCAACCAGATAGATTTGCACAAATTACTCCTACATAGCATTAATAATCTACGCAGGAACAAAGGTGGGTTGAACGCAAACGCGCCGTGAATACATCCCTGTAGGCTCGTATATTTCGTCCCTGAAATATACGGTTTGCTTTTCAATCCACCTTCATTCCTGCGTTAGCAGCACTAACGAGCTATCAGCTTGCTCGCCAATCCAATATCTCTCCAGCCCAAAGTGGCACCAATATTTCATCACCAAACGCAAGTGTCGAAGGCACGCGCCAGGGATTCTTCACCAGCGTAATTTTCTCCACATTACGTGGCAGGCGATAAAAATCAGCGGCATAGTGACTGGCAAACGCCTCCAGTTTGTCCAGTGCACCGGCTAGCGCAAAAGCCTGTGCGTATAATTCAATGGCTGCGTGCGCGGAATAAATACCTGCACAACCACATGCTGTTTCCTTAGCATGAATCGCATGTGGCGCGCTGTCGGTGCCAAGGAAAAATTTTGGATTACCACTGGTTGCTGCCTTTATCAGCGCTAACTGATGCTGGTGGCGTTTTAAAATCGGCAGACAATAATAATGCGGCTTGATGCCACCCGACAATAGTTGATTACGATTAAATAATAAATGATGCGCAGTAATAGTCGCCGCTACATTCGCTGGCGCAGATTGAATAAACTCCACTGCATCTTGCGTAGTGATGTGTTCTAACACAATACGCAAATATGGAAATTCTTGCACTAATTTTGCCAGCGTAGCTAAAAAATATTTTTCACGATCAAAAATATCCACACTCGGATCATTAGTTTCACCGTGAATTAGCAAGGGTAAATCCGCCGATTGCATGGCGGCAAATACCGGATATAGTGTTTGGATATCGGTAACGCCAGCAGCTGAGTTGGTGGTGACACCGGCAGGGTAGAGTTTAAGAGCAGTGACGACCTTAGATTGCGCCGCCTCAGAAATAAACGCTGGCGTCATGGCGTCAGTCAGATATAGTGTCATCAATGGCGTAAATGTACTAGCCGCTGGCAATGCAGCAACAATCCGGTCGCGATAAGCTAACACCTGCTCTAGTGTAATCACTGGCGGCTTTAGATTTGGCATCACGATGGCGCGTGAAAATTGCTTAGCCGCCGCCGGTACCGTAGTGGTTAGGTAGACGCCATCACGCAAATGGATATGCGCATCGTCGGGTTTAGTGAGTTGTAGTGTTTTTGTCATTGTGTCTATCGATGGGTATATATTATCCATTAGTCTCTAGAAAAAACAATTATAACAGCATTTTAGCTACAAGTAGCTAATTTATACAGCTACCCACTGGCCTTAACTGCGTTTAATAACCAATTGCGAAATATGATTACTTTATCTTTCTGTAAGGAATGGTCGGGATAGACTAGATAGTAATTTTTAGTGGTTTTTATTTTTTTCGGGAATGGCGCTACAAGCTGTTTGAATTTCAATTCATCTAATACGAAGGGTTCGTGCGCCATGGCAATACCAATGCCTGCCTGCGCTGCCTGTAACGCCTGCATGGATGTTTCAAAATACAGCCGGGCTGATTTTTCCGGCTCAGTAATCTTCATGGTTCTGCACCATAAAGACCAATCGGTGTTACGTAATTCGGCCTTAACATAGATAAGCTTATACTTGTGTATGGTTTGTAGAGAAAGTATCTGTTTATTTTCTGCCAACAAGCGTGGATTGCATACTGGAAATATATAATCATAAAATAAAAAATCTTTATGCAATTCCGGCCAATCCGTTTCCTTGCCGTAATAAACTGCAACATCAATCGACTCGCGCATAAAATCTATTTGGTTTTCCAGTGTCGATATTCTCACCTCAATCTCGGGATGAGCCTGTTGAAACGCCGATAAGCGCGGGATGAACCAGCGTAGTGTCAGGGTGGGTGGGATGCAGACGGTTAATATCGCGTCATCTTTTTTAAATAACTTTTCAGTGGCCTGATAGATATTAGCAAATGCTACGTTTAACGCAGCTGCATAAGCGTTGCCAAGTTCAGTCAATTGAATATTTCTACCCGTGCGCTGCACTAATGACACCGCTAGATAATTTTCTAACACTTTAATTTGCTGACTAATGGCTGCATGCGTCACGTGCAATTCATCTGCGGCCTTGGTGACACTGACATGTCGCGCCACTGCTGCAAAGGCGCGTAGTGCATTTAATGGCGGCAATTGTGCAATCATAATAGGTTAGATTTATTTACATAAGGTAAGATATTATTGCTTTTTTAAGCGAAATATTCAACCTATAATGAAGTATTATTAACCATTTCCGAGAGAATCTATGAAAAAAGCTGCACTGATTGTTATGGATTTTATCAACGATATCGCCCATCTTAATGGCAAATTTACTGCAACGGCTGAGTTTGTGGATAAATATAACACCATAGAACATGCCAATCAGGTTATTCACTTCGCCAGAGAATATGATATTCCTGTCGTATTGGTCAGGGTAGGTTTCAGCGCCGGATACCCGGAGTGCCCAGAAAATTCACCACTATTTGGTCGAGCCAGGGAGTTTCAAGCCTTACAGCTCAATACCTGGGGGACTGAGTTTCATGAAAAATTGGTGCGTCAGCCTACCGACCTTGTCATTACCAAGCATCGGGTTAGTGCATTTTATGCCACCGCATTAGAAGCCTTCTTAAAGGCAAATCACATAGAGACACTCATTATCACTGGAGTGTCGACTGACATGGCGGTGCAAACCACCGCACGCGAAGCGCATGATCGTGACTATAAGGTTATTATTATTGCCGATGCCTGTGGCGCAGGGTCATTGGAAACACACGAATCTACCCTAAAAGAATTGCAACGCGTCGCTACGGTTATTACAACTAAACAACTCAATGCGGAGGTATTAGCATAACGTGAATACAATCCCAGTACGTACACAGAATATTAAGTTGGGCGTTTTTTATGGAGTGATAGCAGCCTTTGCCTTTGCGCTGATGAGTGTTTTTGTAAAACAAGTGGGGCAGCAACTGCCCACTTCCATGTTGATATTTTTCCGCTTTGGCGTCAGCTTGATGTTATTATTGCCGTGCATTTTTCGTTCATCACAATTTACGCTGAAAATAACTACTCCTGTTCGTTACATGATTCGCATTCTATGTGCGTTGGTGGCGCTATTCTGTGTATTTTATGCGATTAAATTTATTCCCCTCGTAGATGCGCTGTTGCTGAGTAATACAACGCCCTTGTTTGTGCCAATCATTGTATGGTTATTGGTGGGAGCAAAAATACCGAAAAAAGCATCCCTCGGGATTATTCTAGGATTTGTTGGCATTGCCTTGATTCTTAATCCCGGCAAGGAAATATTTTCCTTACCCGCGTTAATAGCATTGTTTGCCGGAGGGCTTGCCGCATTGGCTATCGTGCAACTGCGGCTTATCAGCAAGGTAAGCAGCACGCAACAAATGTTATTTTATTATTTTTCAGTCAGCACCCTTGTTAGCGGTGTTATCGCAGTAATACAGTGGCAAGCGCCGGCAAGTTTGCACGTTTGGTTGTTATTAATTTGCATTGGCATATTCGGTGCAGGTTATCAGATATTTTCAACGCTGGCGTATGTGATTGCGCCGGTTCGTTTAATGTCGCCATTGCTGTTTTTAACGGTGGTGTTTGGTGGCTGTTTTGATTGGTTATTGTGGAATAATATTCCAACTATACTAACCATTGTTGGTTGTGTCATTACCATCCTGGGCGCGATGATAACTATTTATTTTGGACACGCCGAAATTAAAAAATCATCTGCATGACACAGAGTTTACATCTCTTTTACAGGTTTTTTTCACATAGTTAATAGAATCAGGCTTATATATCGCTCTATCTAGCGTAGTGGTCACATCCGTGTATTTTATCTGTTGAGTAAATGGCTTATCCTGTGAATCTGTTATCGAGTCTACTTTTCTTAAGTACAATCTTATTGGCATATATTTATTATTGGATATTTCTACCATCATGGTTGAAACGCCCTGATCGCTGTTGGGGTGTGTTTTATTTTTTCTATCCGGATGACTGTTAAAGGTTCTAAAAATACCGTTATCCTGGTAGGTATTTTCATACCCAGCATCAAACTTAGCTAATGGGTTATCATTTGCTGCTTGTGTGTTAAAACTAAATTTAATAAACTGGTCTAACGTCAAGTTGGAGAAGTTGTTTTTCATTAAAGCATTTATTTTGTTTAGTCGATAATACGAGGTTTGCTGATCTGCTACTGGAACCAGATTATATTGCTCCATACCCTGCAATATATAATGATTGGTTTGCGCAAATGTTATCGCTTTTTTATTAGCGTCCCTTGCATAGACTTCACATTTGTAATCATTTTTTAAGCCAATTTCACATATCATGGCGCTGCTTCTATCAACAAATACGTAGTTGATCGGGGTGCTATCCTGAAACAAACGTTTGCTATCTTTTTGTACTGCATCAACATTATTATAGTTGCCGAGAATATTTTCCATTACCTTGTAATACGGAATTCTTGCTGCACGCTGTTTTAGTGGAATAGAGCTGGCAAAGGTCATAAACACCGTCAAGCCGGTTTCATTGATCCCCATCTTGATGGTGTAATTGTTATCGTATTGATTATCTCCATACAAACCAAAAAATTTATATTTACCTTTATTAGCTACCGCGATAAATTTTTGATTGCCAGGATAAAAATCGCGATTCTTGGCGATCAATACCTTTTCTGGTGTAATCACCCCCCAAACCGTACATGCTTGTGACGAGCTTATAAACAGCGTGCTTAATAAAATGGCGGTATAAATTCTTGTTAGCATAGTATTTAAATGGTCTATTTAACATCGGTTTGATATAAAAAACATCCTATTTTTTATATAGAAACTGTGCTTTTATTAATCTGGATCCCAGATAATTTACTCGTTCGTGAAGCAAATTTCTGGGATAACCTGGGTTCATATGTATTTTATTTAATATATACCACTCGCCTTTGAAAATGCGAAAGTTAGTGCAATAAATTAAAAACTGTAGTAAAAAGCTGACATGAAAAAGATACTTACAGCAAAAGAAAGAGAACAATTAATACTCCACCATCGCAAGGAACGCGACAAACGAATCTGCGACCGCCTAAAAGCAGTTTTAGCCTATGATGATGGCTATAATTATTCTGAAATTGCACGAATTTTATTGCTTGATGATGAAACAATCCGACGCCATATTGAGAATTATTTAAAAAATAAGAAATTATCGCCGACGAACGGCGGTAGCGATGGTAAGCTCACAGAGGGTGAAGTAAATAAGTTAATAGAGCATCTTGAGGAAGTGACGTATCTTTATGTAAAAGATATTTGCCACTATGTTTTTCAAAGCTATGGTAAAAAATTCAGCATTAGTGGTATGACAAAATGGTTACATGCTTATAATTTTTGTTACAAGAAACCCCATGCTGTCCCCGCGAAAGCGGATAAAGTACGTCAGAAAAATTTCATCACCTATTATAATCAGTTAAAGAAAAAAGCGGGCAAAAAAGAGCCGATTTACTTTGCTGATAGCGTTCATCCTCAGCATCAAACCCAGTTAACCTATGGCTGGATTTTAAAGGGTGTACGCAAAGAAATTGCCACAACAGGTTGTCAAAAACGTTTAAATTTCATTGGCGGTATTTGCCTTAATGGACATCGCTTTACGTATCAACAAGTTGATACAGTTAATGCAAGCACGATCTGTGATTTCTTATGGAAGTTGCGTGGAGGGAATCCGGGAAAGTTTCGGGTACATGTTATCTGGGATAATGCACGCTATCACCAAAATGCTGAAGTGAAAGAATTTGCCAAAAAATTGGGGATAAAGCTGCACTATCTCCCACCTTATTCGCCAAACTTAAATCCCATCGAACGTGTTTGGAAACTGATGCACGAATCTGTCAGATATAATCAATATTACGGTAAATTTTCTGAATTTACTGAAGCAACGTTAGGATTTTTTAAAAATATTGGCAGAAAGAAGTGTGTGTTACGAAATAGAATTACCGATAACTTTCAAATTTTGCATTCACCCTTGTTCGCACCTTGAGGTGCAATGGGTATATCGAACTCAGGTTATTTAAAATCCGGCATGGTTCGTTTCATAAATTCCCCAAACAACGGTACGGTAAAAGCGGTATCTCCATGATTGGGGCTATAAATCATTCCTTTTTTAATCAGGTTATTTCTCAAAGGAGCTGCACTTTGTACATCAATTCCTAACTTATCTGCCACATCACCCGATCGCTGTGATTTAGCGCCAAGTTCGGCGAGCGCACGCAAGTAATCTTTTTCACGCGGGGTGAGTCTATCAAAACGTACACGAAAAAAACTTTTATCGAGTTGAGCAATAGCAGCGACTGTTGCTTTTTTCACCACATCAATATCGATAGGTGATTTTTCTGCCATGTTCCAGGCTTGATGACCCCATTCTTGTAGAAAATAAGGATAGCCTTCCGTAACACGGATAATTTCATTTAAAGCCGCCTGCGTGAAACTAATGTTTTCCCTCTGTACCGGTTGCTGTAATGCCAGTATTGCGTCTTCTTTCTTTAATGGTCCTAATTCAGGATAGTCGAATAAACGTTCGGCATATGATTTAGCCTGACCTGCCTTGGCAACGAGTTGGGGCAAGCCTGCGCCAATTAAAACGATCGGCAATGATTTCTGCGATATTTTGTGCATGGCCATAATTAGGGAACTTAACTCTTCTTCTTTTAAGTATTGCAGCTCGTCAATGATAATGGCTATAGCCGTGTTACGATCTTGAGCAGCCTCACCCAAGGCGACAAACACTTGCGCCAAATCTGCCTCTAAATTTCCACTGTCAGCAACGCCTCTTTCTGCTTCAATTCCTATACCAAAATCAATGTCACTCACTTTAAAATTCAATTTTACGCTACTGACAAAACTTCTTAATATACGAAATGCTTTTTTTACCTTACTACTTATCTTCTCTCCCTTATCTAAAGAAAAAAGTATACGCCTGAGTTCGGGGAGCAATATGTCGGGTAGGTTTTTTTTCTCATGGGCTTCTACCATAATGGTCTGGTAGTGTTCTTGTTCGGCCAGATTATCAATTTCGTAGAGTAATACTGTTTTACCGGTACCACGCAAACCAATGATTAACATACTCTTTTCTGATCGGCCCCGCCTAACACGCGCTAACGTTAATAAAGCTTGTTGTAAAATATTGCTTCTGCCCGCCAATTCAGGCGGCGAGGTGCCTGCACCAGGGGAAAAAGGGTTGTCAAGAGGATTCATATATAAGTATCTTATGCTAGTTTATCTAAGTTATATGGTATTTAGATAATATAGATAAACTTGCATAAATTCAAGTAACTTTGTTATATATGTCAAGAATGGCGAGATTTGGCAGATGTTCTCATAAAAGGTGCTCGACTATTACTCCTGAACGATCTTGCTAAGCTCGCGATTTTTAATAACAAACAACTGAGTAATAATCACCATGAAAATAAAGATAGCGATAATAATGCCGATGTTCCGAAACGAACCTTGATAAAAATAACCAGCAATCTGAAGACTGAGTGCTGCAAAAATAAGTCGAGAGCCTTGCAGAACTGCTGATATTTTTCCCTTTGCCTGTGGTATAAAATTCAGGCACAGGGGAACCAGCAGGTTAGACGGAATAATTTGGCTGATGATAAATGGCAGGAAGGCGAGAGTAATCAGTAATGGACTAGCATTATTTAGCAAAGTAGCCAGGGCAATACTAATTAGGCTGACTATGGAAATTTTAATTGCGATAGTTAACATTCGCTTGTGTTTATACCGGTGCATAATCAGCCCAAACAATATACTGCCAATTGCAAACACTAGCGCTAATACGCCTTGATAATAACCAAAGTGTGAAAGACTTACGCCTAAATCCTTCATATATAGTAATGGCGACATGCCAACAAAAATCCAATAGGGTACAAACATAAAGATAATATTCCCCATCAACAGCATCAGCGGTTTTGATTTAAATAATGGCATATATCCGCCCAATGATAGCGTTTCTTTCTGCTGTGGTAATTGATACGCAGGAATAAACAATAAGGTCATTACTAATGTCGTCAGCGCTAACAGTAACAACGTTATAAAATTACCCTGCCAATGAAAATAAAGTGTTATATAGCTGCCAATAACTGGAGCGATAGCCACAGCGCTGTTCATTACCCCATTTAGCATTGCCATAAAATATTGTTGCTTCTTAAGGGGATAGGCGTCGGCGATAATTAAAAAGCTGAGAATCGCGGGGGCTGCAACTCCCACACCCTGGAGAAAACGACCAATTAGTAGAAATTGATAGGAGGATGCCCATAAACACAGGCTACTGCCAATAATAAAAGTTACCAGACCAAGGATTATGATTGGCTTACGACCATAGCGATCAGCCAGGCCACCGACAAAGAACAGGCTCAAACAATACCCAACAAAATTGACCGACAGTAATGCTTCCACCAGGAATGGCGATAAATTAAACTGACCTTGCAGCTCAGGGAAGCTTGGCACAAATAGATCGAATTCCATCCCTGCCAACAGATCCATCAGAATGACGGCTGCTAAGACCATACCGTTGCGGATGGTTTGCTTCATTCCTGCCATCCTACCTTATAAAAAAATCTGCGCTAATCCCAAACCTTTTCTTTAATCCAGCTATTTGCTTTTTAGATAAAGGGCGCTCACCATTGAGGTATTTTGATACATTAGCTTGTCCACCGAAAACATCAGCCAAATTTGTTTGATGCAGATGATGTGATTTCATTAAATATTTCACCATATCGATCTCTTTTATATTATGACCAATTGCAGGATAATTTTCGTTATCATATTGCTCTAAATTTTCGCCGATAATTTGCATAGCAACTGCCAGCGGGTGTTTTTCGTCATCTCTGACCTCATCAATCAACTTATCAAGAACTTGTTCAAGCTTATAATACTCCTTGGCGTTAGTTGGTTTTTTAAACAGAGAAATAGGTAAATGAAATGTGTGGTCCGTTTTTTGATCGACATAATCAACGGCCAGGGCTACCATGGTCATAATTCACCTCGCTTTAACTTAGCTTGATTATAGAGTTTACTATACTCAGCGTGAGTCCATATTGTTCTAATATAGCAGCATTGCGTATTGTAGTGAATTGCTGCAATTAAACGATAACTATTGCCACCAATATTAAAAATCGTATAACCATAAACTGAGTCAACACTGTTAAATTTTTTTCTCAGTTCATTTAAATTTTTTGCCTTAGATGCTTGCATTGCAAAGTACCATTCTGTCAACGGTAACTCCGCCTGGGCATTATTCTTAATATAATCACGAATCTTCTTTTTTGAAATAATACGCAATCTGTTCCTCTCTCATAAATATGCATTTCTTATAGATAGTATATATCGTTCAGACATATATGTCAAATAGATATATTGGTCATCAACGATCCAATAACTGCCACCGATACAATCCTTGTCTAAGTCTTATCCACCCGCGCTGCTTTTTTAGGCTGCTTAGGCCGAATTGTGTTAAAATATCTCTTCCTTTTCACCACGGTGGATAAAAAAGGCACAATCAACCCAATGAACGATCTCCCTGAAACCACAATTAATCCGCAAAAGCCCACGCATCATCGTAAGCTTAAGCTAGCCGTGTTGGTGCTATTGGTACTCGGCATTATTGCCCTATGGTATCGCTATGCTGCCCTACATAACCAACACAACGATACCGGGAATCGGCTACCGGTTGTGTTAGGCAACGCAAGCAGCCAAGATGTGCCTGTATATATTTCGGCATTGGGCACCGTTACGCCCACGTATAGCGTCACCATACGCACCCAGGTCAATGGTGTATTAACCCGCGTGTTATTCCAGGAAGGCCAAATGGTAAAGGCGGGTGATTTATTGGCAGAAATAGATCCACGCCCTTATCAGGCACAGCTTACCGAAGCGGAAGGCCAATTGGCGCACGATCAGGCATTATTGGCTAACGCGTACATTGACTTGAAACGTTATGCAAAACTGTATCCGGAAGGTGGTGTTCCCAAGCAAACCTATGACACCCAGGCCGCCCTGATAAAACAATTGCAAGGTACGGTGCAGACCGACCAGGGTCAGGTGCAAAATGCCAAAGTTAATTTAGCCTATTGTCAAATCGCCTCACCGATTGATGGTCGTGTCGGCCTGCGCTTAGTGGACCCAGGCAATTTTGTACAAACCTCAAATACCAATGGCTTAGTCGTCATTAATACTATCAAACCCATCACTGTAATATTTTCTATTCCAGAAGATAATGTCCCTGCGGTTATGCAGCAGTTGGATGCACACAAGACGCTGACGGTAAAAGCCTATGATCGTAATCAACATAAATTATTAGCGACTGGCGAACTGCTCACCATCGACAATCAAATTGACCCTACTACTGGTACGGTCAAGCTGAGAGCACAATTTGCCAACAACGATTACCAATTATTTCCCAATCAATTTGTGAATATTGACCTGCTGATAAATACCTTACTCAAGGCCACTATTATACCAACTGCCGCAGTACAACACGGCGTTAATGGCGATTATGCCTATGTGTATAATGCCAACCAAACTGTGAGTCTGAAATCAATAGTCACTGGAATTGCGTCTGGTGATAACACGGTGGTCAAATCGGGCATAACCCCAGCCCAGCAAGTGGTGATTGAGGGCGCAGATAAACTGACAGATGGCGCGAAGGTTAGTGTGGCGCAGCCATCAGCGGTAAACACTGCTGATTAGTATCTGACAATCCCTAGTCAATCGTAATGCATACAGCCATGAATTCTTTCAATGCATCACTGAGTTTACCATGCTGAAATGCCATAAGTTTGTCTTTACCACATGCAAGCATCAATTGATATTGGCACAATGTGCCGTAAACAATCCATAATATCTGTGCTACCCCCAAAGCATCTAATAACTGCTTTTTAGAATAAACACTCATATAGTTTTTAAGACCGGCATCCCTAATCTGCAAATACGTATCATCTTCAACTGTAAGTCCATGGTGTTTTCTTAGCTGGTGCAAACAGTTTATCAATGAAAAAAACGGATGAGAAATCACTATCTCACCTAAATCAATGATTGTGATGGCTTGTGATATATCGTCTATGAGTGTGTTATTATCGTTAAAGTCAGGCTGTACGATAGTTGGTTTGATTGCGTAGTCAGATAATTTTTTACATAGATTAGAAACTTTTGGTAGCAGCGTCTCTAATTCATTAATTTCTATTTCTGACAGTCCGTCCGCTATCAATATATCTTTTTGTGAAAGCAATTGCTTGTACAAATCTGGTAATTTATCTAAGCGCCAATCGGGAACGCCAATATCAATAAACATATTGACGTGATCTGCAACGGCTAACTGAACGGCTGTAAATTGGTCAATAGCCTTGCAAAGCAACGCTGCATCGAATTGTTTTTTTAGAATTTCTCGCAATGGCCTGCCTGCGTCCCTCATTAAGAAACAATTTAATTCCGCATTATGTGCGATAACTTCTGGAACCGAAGCACGAAATTGATCATGCAAAATTTGGATAATGCTAGCCTCTAATGCAAGCAGACTTGGTGTGTGCTTCAAATAAATGTAACCATCAGATGTTGCAAAGCGGATGACATAAGACCAAGGTGTGTCTTGCACATTTTCTGGTAGATTGCTTTTTAGTGTATACCCATGAGATGAAAGGTAGTTGGAACCCCAGCGGATAATTTCTTTGTTTAGATTGTCGTTTTCTGCCATAGGGTTACTAAATTAAGCTAATATGACAGGAAACTAGGTGGTCGCTTGTGTAAGAAAATTTTGTGGGGTGCGTTGTAGGTACATTTTCGGCTATTTTTATAGTATAGCAATAAAATAGCCGAAAAATGGTTGGTTTTCAAGTGTATCCTTGTCTACCCGAAACCCTTTCCCTTACTTACCGTTAGTCTTATACTCATGACTAGATTTGGTCAAAATAGCGGCAAAACCGAATTTGGCTGGTAGCTAAAAAATTAAAGCTTGTTTTTCTGTTTGAATATTGTACAATATTCAAACATATAACGACTGCACCTTGAACCATTGACTAGCGTGTTTCAATGGACAGTTTCGTGTTAACTAAATCAACAATTATTCATACACAGGCAAACAGGCATGACAACTGAATTATTTTCAATAAAGGCAGCCAGCGAATGGGCTAGTATCCATCTTGGTAAGAAAGTTACTCCGGCGAATATTTCGTATCTCATTCAGTATGGGAGAATAAAAAAAATAGGCAATAATGGAACAACAGCGGTTCTTAAACAAGAACTAATAAATTACTACAAATCATATAATGAAAATAGAAAATTCTCCTGGAAAGATCAACTGGGTTCAGATTTAAATTGGGCATTATCATTCGAGCAATATACAGAAGCAGAAACAACTAAACACGTGCATCGCCTTCATCCTTACAAAGGCAAATTTATTCCACAGTTGGTTGAATATTTTCTTGACGATCATACAGATCATTTTAAGACAAATACTTACTTTAAAAAAGGCGATATTATTCTTGATCCATTTTCTGGCAGCGGCACAACCATGGTGCAGGCATGTGAGCTTGGCATGAATGCAATTGGCATTGACGTCTCTACATTCAACGCACTGATTGGAAATTGCAAGGTAGAAAAATATAATTTACTTGATGTGCAGTCTGAAGCAAATAGAATAACTACTATTCTTCAAGGATTTATTGCCGACCACCACATTATAGAATTTGAAGAAAAACTTTTACAAAAATTATTTCAATTCAACAGCCAGTACTTTCCGGTTCCCGAATATAAATACAAAGTAAAACAAGGAAAAATTAATGAATTACAATATGGTATAGAAAAAGAAAAGGAATTTATGCCTATCTACAACAAACTTTCACGAGATTATGGGCTAAAAAAACTATCTAATAATGCAAGTACATTTTTGGATAAATGGTATTCAGCACATATCAGGGAGGAAGTTCAATGCGTTTTTAATGAAATAAATAAAATAAAAGACCCAAATACCAAAAAAATCATTAGCACAATCCTCAGCAGAACCATACGCAGTTGTCGAGCAACAACACATGCCGACCTGGCAACGCTCAAACAACCTATTACTACAACTTACTACTGTGCGAAACATGGAAAAATATGCAAACCACTGTTTTCTATTCTAAAATGGTGGAAAACATATGCGAACGATACAATAAAAAGAATTGCCCATTTTGAAAAATTAAGAACGCCGACATTTCAAACGTGCTTAACCGGAGATAGTCGAACTATTGACATCTATAAAGAAATGAAACAGCACAATTCTGATTTTGCAAAACTATTAAACAAACAAAAAATTAAGGGTATTTTTTCATCACCTCCCTATGTAGGGCTGATCGATTATCACGAACAACATGCATATGCTTACGATTTATTTGGCTTTCCCCGTCATGATAATTTAGAAATAGGTCCTTTCTTTAAAGGACAAGGGAGGGAAGCTAGATTACAATACAGCCAAGGGATTAGCGACGTACTGAACAATTGTAAGCGATTTTTAGCAGATGATTACGATGTCTTTCTGGTAGCTAACGATAAATACAATCTGTATCCCTTAATCGCTGAAAATGCAGGAATGCAGATTGTGAAGCAATATAAGCGGCCAGTATTAAATCGTACTGAAAAAGATAAGGGCGCTTATTCAGAAATCATTTTTCATTTAAAAGCAAAATAACGGACAACAAAATAATGGCTTTATCTGCTGAACAGGTTTCTAAAGTAGAAACTACTTTAAAAGATAGTCTGCGTAAAAAATTCCAAAACTATAGGCCAGAACCAGGAAAAATGCCATTCCACACAAGGTTACTTGGACAGGATAAAATGGCGCTGTTTTCATTTATCCACTCTTTAAACACAAATTTCGGCACCAGTATATTTGAGCCTATTGCGAAAACGTTAGCAGCAACTACTTTCAAATTGGCTGAGTCGCAACAAATTGCAGGCATACACATCAGTGCTGATGCGCAAAAGGTTATTCAAAACATCCTTGATAGTTTAACAATGGCAACCTCAAGTCCTGATAAATTGGCTGAAATAGCAGCAATAAAAGCTGTTTGCCAACGTGGTGAAATGCGCCAAGTTAAACTTACTAAGGTTGATTTAAAAATCATTGCCTTGGATGGAACTATTTTTTTAATCGACCTTAAGACTGCCAAACCTAATGTAGGAGCATTCAAAGAATTTAAGCGAACCCTTTTAGAGTGGGTGGCAGCCGTGCTGGCGATAGACCCAGATGCTAAAATACAAACATTGATTGCGATCCCGTATAACCCCTATGAGCCTGAACCCTATGAACGCTGGACTATGAGAGGAATGTTGGATTTGCCAAACGAACTAAAAGTTGCTGATAAATTTTGGGATTTCCTAGGTGGGGTAGGCACGTACCCTCAATTGTTGGATATTTTTGAAAAAGTCGGTATTGAATTAAGACCAGAACTTGATAATTATTTTCTGCAATACAATACCACCGGATCAGCGAGGATTAATAGCTAAAGAGCCCATGTCAATTATTATTAAAGCAGGCGATAGGATTAATAATATGAATGACCAACATAACGCAATGCCTCCAAGTGGCGAATTTATCCTCTACCAGACTGAGGATGGCCATACTCGCATTGAATGCCGCTTTGAATCTGAAACTATCTGGTTAACCCAGGCTCAAATGGCAGACTTATTTCAAACTACGCCACAAAACATAACCTTGCACCTTAAGTCTATTTACTCTGAAGGAGAGCAATCTGAGGAGGCAACTTGTAAGTATTACTTACAAGTTCGCCCGACTGATCGTTGAAGCACAAGCCGATGAACATGTCTTCGAGGAAGTGTTGAAGAAACTACCCATGATGTCAGAACGCAAGCAGATACAGATAGATAAATCCAAACTAAGAGCCTCTAAAGGGCAAAATAAATGATAATGCATTTTGATCAAATTCTGGTGATTTCAGAAACACGTGCAAACGAGAAGCGGGTGGCCTTAACTCCAAAAGCAGTATCCACGTTAGTGAGTAAAGGTTATCGAATATTGATTGAAGAAAATGCCGGGTTAAATGCCGGATTTAATAATGCTGACTATATCAACGCTGGGGCTGAAATATTTTCCTTAACATCATCCGGATATCCCGCTAATACATTTATTGTCCGAGTTCTTTGGGATAAAGAAAAAGAGTTGGTGGAAAATAAACATTTTCATGCGAATACCGCAATGCTTGGATTTTTGTTTCCTTTTATGGGGGATACTCATATTACAAGATGGCAAGAATTAGGGCTCACAACCTTGTCATTTGATTTGTTTAACAGCATTTCTATTGATGACTCCAAGAACGCACAGGCAGCTATGAGTCGTATTGCTGGTAGGCTTGCCTTGCAAGATGCCTTAAAACATTATCGGGGTGAGCAATCAGTAAAATTAACCGTCATTGGTACTGGCGCAGCTGGCCTGAGTGCTGCATTTGAAGCATTAAAAAATAATATTCCTGTTCAAGTGTTTGGAAGAACGGAAAATCATCGAGCCAATTTAGAAAAAGTTGGAATAGCTTATTATGTTTTGCCTGAAAAAAACCAGATCAATTTTATTAAGGACTATTTGTATGAGGCAACTATAGTGATTACAGCGGCAAGGACACCGGGTAAAAAAGCGCCGCTATTAATAAATAAGGAAAGCTTAAGTCTTCTGCCATCCAATGCTGTTGTGGTTGATCTTGCTGTGAGTAACGGCGGAAATGTTATTGGTAGTCAGCATGATCAAATAATCACCGCAGAAAATAATGTCTCTATTATCAATGTTTCAGGTTACCCAAAATTAGAACCAGTATCTTCAAGTGAAATTTATGCACAATGTGTGGTGAATCTATTAACCGAAATTATGTCTCCACAAGGGGATGTATCATTCGAGAATGATCGAGTACAAGAAATCTGGGTGACTCACAAAGGACAACGTCGAAGTTCACTATATACTGCTTTTAGGATAACATAACCCCATGGGGTAAAAGCCTCAGATTAACCAATTACTCTCTTTTTAAACAAGGAAGGATTTTATGCCAACATCATCTGTCAAAATTGTTCGTTTCCATCACACCGGTGGCCCTGAAGTATTAGAGCTAGAGCAAATCCCCTTACCGGAGCCTGGAAAGGGTGAAGTAAGTTTGCGTGTTCATGCCATCGGGTTGAACCGTGCTGAAGTCATGTTTCGTGAAGGGGCCTATTTAGTGCAACCTAAACTCCCCTCTAAAATAGGTTACGAAGCTGCAGGTGTTGTTGAGGCGGTGGGTCCTGATGTTGATAAAAGCATGATTGGTAAAAAATATAGCACCATGCCTTGTTTTGATCTTGGCAAATATGGCGTTTATGGTGAAGTCGCCATTGTACCTGCTTATGCTCTTGCCGTTTATCCGGAAAAACTTTCTTTTGTGGAAGCAACTTCAATTTGGATGCAATATACCACTGCCTGGGGAGCTCTGGTGCATTATGGCAAAGTATCTCAAGGTGATTATGTTGTGATTACAGCGGCGAGCAGCAGTGTCGGCCTTGCTGCAATTCAGATAGTACATGCGCAAGGAGCGAAAAGTATTGCTGTGACACGCACTGCAGAAAAAAAAGCAACCTTACTTGAACTGGGCGCAGATCATGTCATTGTTACTAACGATGAAGATTTTTCGGATCGTATCAATCAAATTACTGGCGGGGTTGGAGCGCGCATTATATTTGATCCTATTGCAGGTAAGGGTATTAACATCTTGGCGAAAGGTTTGGCTCAAGGTGGAACTCTTTTTGTTTATGGAAATTTGTCTAATGAATCCACGACGCCGTTTCCACTTTTCCCAGCACTAGCGAAAGGACTTACACTTCGAGGCTATACCTTATTCGAAATTGTTTCACAACCAAACGTTCGTGCTGAAGCAGAAAAATATATTTATAAGCACTTGGAAGATGGAACATTCAAACCAAAAATTGCTCGTACCTTTGCGCTCGACCAAATTGTAGATGCACATCGATACATGGAGTCGAATGCACAAATTGGCAAGATAGTTGTAACAACTAATGGCTAAGATGTAATTGCTGAGTGCGATTAAGCGTGTAGGTTCATTATGGCTATAAATCAGGCGCGACGACTATATTCCAGCTAAGTTTCTGCGTGCTACGCTGTTCAATGTCGATGATCTTTTTAGCCGCATCAATCCCCGACGTATAAGCCCCATGAGCAGTGCCGTAATTTTCTTTTGATGTTGCCTCGCCAGCAAAAAATACGCGATTTAACACCGGTGCAGCAAGCATCTTGATATCTTCTTCGGAGCCGCCAACATGCGGATAAGAGTAAGAACCATAGGAATAG
The DNA here is from genome assembly GCA_963777715.1 of uncultured Gammaproteobacteria bacterium. Taxonomy (GTDB): domain Bacteria; phylum Pseudomonadota; class Gammaproteobacteria; order JAURND01; family JAURND01; genus JAURND01. Next base: position 67,998 of record CAVZRN010000019.1, on the reverse strand, counting down.
GTGTCCTGTCCCCAGTGCGTAATGGTGTAGGAAACAGGATCGGGTATCGACGCCCCATAGACGAGTCGTAATTTTTTCATAATGCGGTTAACGACTTGCTGATCTGACAAATTTTCCATCGTCTTGGCAAAATTTCCCGCCATGAATGTCAACAAAATCGGTTGTTGATAAAATTTATAATAATTAAGGATTTCATAAAACTCGCTCGATTTTTTATTATCTGGTAATAATACTATCCACTCGCTCTTGGTGTCCCAAAATGCTGTGGGAAAAAGTAAATAAGTTTTATTGTAAATCCCATACCCTATATTTTTGATTGCCTGACGTTTTTTAGCGGATAATTGTGGTGAAAATTTAACGGAACCTGCTTTTAAAACGCCTAATGGCAACGTGATCACCACATAATGACCTCGATAGACATGCTCAGCCGTTTTTACTGCTACCCCTTGTTTATCGTACACTATTTCTGTGACCTTCTGGTTAAGCAAGACGGGGACATTCTTAACTAACCGCTCCAGTAACTGAAAGTAACCTCCCTGTTTGAACAACACATCAGGTCCTTCATTTTCTTTTGCTGGAACAATCATTTCTGTTGCATGCACTGATAGTTGATTTGGCTCTGCGCCATTATCAAAACTGATAATATCTTTCACAAAATACTGCAAATAATGCGCATCCTGGGGTGAAAGTTTTTGTTGTGCAATAAATTTACTCAGCACATCTGCGTAGGAAGTTTTATCGCTAAAATCTTTGGCGTGATCCTCAAGATACGTGGTAAATTGTCTCACCATATCCAGGGTTTTTTGTTTTTCACTTTCTGGCAACAACTTGCCATCGCCCTGGTAGATGCTCATGGAGGCAAATTTATCTAAAGGCATAGTTAGCCGGTATTGCGTAGGAATCACCGGGATATTTTCTTCCTTGACCAGTTTCATGAGAGGATTTCCCTTCGATGAATGCAACCAGGCGCCACCTGCCTCGGTAGCTGTACCCCACCGGGTGTTCGTCAACAGCCTGCCACCTATTCTGTCGCGTGCTTCCAGTACCAATATAGAGTGGCCCTGCTGCACCAATTCCTGTGCGGCAGATAATCCTGCAATACCAGCACCCACGATAATAACATCGGCCCTGGTAGGAAAAGGAGCAGCCAGTGCCTGAGAGGTTAACACTACATTTGCAATGAGTAGGGTGATGGAATGCTTGAAACATCGGGCTAGAAAACGCATTAGGAGCGAAGACAGCTTATTCATGTCAGTATTCTCTTGGATGGTAGTAAGCTATAAGGTTTTATCAGATTTTACCAGTACTTACACTATGAACTCTACCATCATTGTTAAATACAATAGCGCTTTTCTCTCCTCATGAATAACCTTATACTCATACAACTAATTTTATTTCCATGATAATGACATGAGCCTATCCAGCCCGTTTATTGAACGCCCGATCGCTACCTCCCTGCTGATGCTGGCGATTCTGCTGGGTGGGTTGTTGGGATATAAATTATTGCCGGTCTCGGCGCTACCAGAAGTCGATTACCCCACGATTCAGGTATCCGCATTTTATCCGGGCGCAAGCCCTGATGTGGTCGCCTCAAGCATTACCGCACCCCTGGAGAGGCAGTTTGGGCAGATGCCCGGCTTAAACCAGATGACCTCGATTAGCTCCAGTAATGCCGTGGGCATTACCCTACAGTTTGACTTAAGCATGTCGCTGGATGTGGCGGAACAGGAAGTACAAGCCGCAATTAATGCCGCCACCAGTTATCTGCCGGCAGACCTACCCAATCCACCGATTTACAGTAAGGTTAATCCTGCTGATGTGCCGATTATTACGCTGGCGCTGACATCAAAAACTATGCCGCTGCCACAAGTGGAAGATTTAGCCGATACGCGGCTGGCGCAGAAAATCTCCCAATTATCTGGCGTCGGTCTCGTCAGCATTAGCGGTGGTCAGCGGCCTGCGGTGCGCGTGCAAGCCAATCCGACTGCATTATCTGCCTATGGACTGTCATTGGATAATGTGCGCAATGTCATTAACACGGCGAATGTTAATGCTGCTAAGGGTAGTTTGGATGGCCCACGCCAATCCTACATTATTAATGCCAATGATCGTTTATTAAGCAGTGCCGAATATCGTCCACTGATTATTGCTTATAATAATGGCGCACCGGTACGTTTAAGCGATGTTGCCAACGTGATTGACGATGCAGAAAACGTGCAGCAGGCCGCGTGGAAAAACACCACACCCGCCGTTATTCTCAATATTCAACGCCAACCCGGCGCCAATGTAATTCAAGTGGTGGATGGCATCAAGAAACTATTGCCACAACTACGCGCCACCATACCCGCTGACGTAGATATTTCGGTATTAACTGATCGCACGTTGACCATTCGCGCTTCGGTAGTAGATGCGCAATTTGAGCTGCTGCTCTCCATTGCGCTGGTTATCATGGTGATTTTCATCTTCCTGCGTAATCTATCCGCCACTATTATTCCGAGCTTTTCCGTGCCACTGTCCTTGATTGGCGCCTTTGCATTTATGTATTTCCTGGGCTTTAGTTTAAATAATTTAACTTTAATGGCGTTGACAATTGCCACCGGCTTTGTGGTTGATGACGCCATTGTGATGATTGAAAATATTTCGCGTTTTATCGAAAAAGGCGATCCGCCACTACAAGCAGCTTTAAAAGGTGCAGGTCAAATTGGTTTTACCATTCTATCGTTAACCATTTCGTTAATCGCCGTATTAATCCCGTTATTATTTATGGGTGATGTGATTGGTCGTTTGTTCCGCGAATTTGCCATTACACTGGCCATGGCCATTTTACTTTCTGGAGTAGTGTCACTGACGCTTACGCCGATGCTGTGTTCACGCTTGTTGCGCCCCCATGACCCGAACAAGGATTCACGTTTTGAACGCACTGCCGCACATTGGCAAGAACGCGTGATTAGCTATTATGGCGCGACATTGCGCTGGGTATTACAGCGTCGCGGTTTAACCTTGTTGGTCGCTGCCATTACATTGGCCATTACCTTAATCTTGCTCAGCATTATTCCCAAGGGATTTTTTCCAATAGAAGATACCGGCGTGATTCAAGGTATTTCCGAAGCATCACAGTCGATTTCCTTTCCAGCCATGGCCGAACGTCAACAAGCCCTGGCGAAGGTAGTGCTGGAAGATCCAGCGGTTGAAAATCTTTCTTCCTTCATTGGTATCGATGGCACTAACACCACGCTAAACAGCGGACGTATGCTCATCACATTAAAACCCCTGGCCGAGCGCGATGCATCCGCCAGCGAAGTGATTAATCGCTTAAAACCAAAATTAGCACAAGTGCCAGGAATTACCTTGTACATGCAAGCAGTGCAAGATTTATCCGTCGATGATCGCGTCACCCGCACGCAATTTCAATACAGCGTCAACTCTCCCAGCGCCAGTGATGTAACAACAGCAACGCAACAATTGCTAGCCAAACTGCGTCAGTCACCCAAGCTAAGCGATGTTGCCAGTGATCAACAAAATGCGGGTCTACAAACCAATATCACCATTGACCGTGATACTGCATCGCGTTTGGGAATTACCGCCCAAATGATTGATGACATACTGTATGATGCCTTTGGTCAACGCCAAGTATCCACTATTTTCACGCAAACTAATCAATACCATGTTGTGCTGGAAGCATTGCCTGCGCTACAAACAGCAACTACAGGGCTAAATAATATTTATCTTAATTCATCCACTGGCGCCGCCGTACCATTATCGACATTCACGCAAATAACTAATGATGTTGGGCCGCTATTGATTACCCGTCAAGGGCAATTCCCCGTCGCCACCATTTCATTTAATTTGGCGCCTAATAGCACCTTGGGTGATGCAGTAGACGTGGTTAATGCAGCCAGGCAACAATTGAATATACCCGCCTCGGTGCAAACTAGTTTTGAAGGCTCTGCCAAGGCATTTGAAAGCTCACTGGCAAACGAAGGCTTTTTAATCATTGCCGCTATTATTGTGGTCTATATTGTGCTGGGAGTGTTGTATGAAAGTTACATCCACCCGATTACGATTTTGTCCACGTTACCTTCCGCCGCCATGGGGGCGTTATTGGCGCTATTACTGACGGGCAATGAATTAAGCGTGATCGCTATTATTGGTCTTATTTTATTAATTGGTATTGTAATGAAGAACGCGATTTTAATGATCGACTTCGCCCTGGAATTAGAACGCATAGATGGTAAACCAGCCATAGATGCAATCTACGAGGCATGTCTATTGCGTTTTCGACCGATCTTGATGACAACCCTGGTTGCGATGCTGGGGGCAGTGCCACTGGCCCTGGGTGGCGGCATGGGTGCAGAGTTACGTCGGCCGTTAGGTATTGCGATTATTGGCGGACTAATTGTCAGTCAATTATTAACACTGTATACCACGCCCGTTATTTATTTGGCATTTGATAGTTTAGGCCAGCGTTTCAAAAAGCGTTATCACGGTAAGGAAACAGTGGCTTAAACAATAAGTTATTTTTTATTCTCCATATTGTGTTTGCAGGCTACATTGATTAATCGATTAACGAAGGTAGGAAATAAATGAAATTACCTGATATTTACGTAAGTACCGACATCGAAACAGACGGACAAGCGCCAGGTGTTAATTCCATGCTAAGCTTGGGGTCGGCTGCATTTTTTGAGGATAAAACATTGGCGGATACCTTTAGCGCTAACTTGGAGACATTGCCGGAAGCAGTTGCTAACGAAGACACGATGAAATGGTGGAAGACGCAACCAGAAGCGTGGATAGCTTGTCGAAAAGAATTGCAATCACCTGAGTCAGCTATAAAACACTACTGTCGCTGGTTGGAGCAATTACCAGGCAACCTTATTTTTGTTGGTCATCCAGTAGTATTTGATTTTCGCTTTGTTGACTATTATTTGTATCGTTTTGTTGGTAGAAACCCCTTTGGCTATGCAGTCATCGATATTCGCAGCTATATCATGGGGATGAAAAATGTAAGCTTTAGACATGCTGGTATACGCAGTTTACCAAAGCATTTATTTGATAACTTGCCGCATACTCACATTGCCTTGGATGATGCCCTGGAGCAGGGTGCTTTATTTTGCAACCTCTTGGCGGAACAGAAGAAAATGGAGGGTAATACAAGCGTTAGCAAGTAGTTATCGTTAAATCCTACCAGCCTTCAAGGCTAGCTCATGCCAGATATGCGTAGGTGGTATCTATCTCGGAAGGTTGACTTATCATACCATCTATGTGACACTAACGGTGTGATATAGTTAATATGATAGGAGAGCATGAATGAAGCGATATTTCCCACAAGGCATTGCCACAGATGAGGCTTTTTGCAATAGAGAAGTCGAAAGAGAGGCTATAAAAGGTAGTATTGAAAGCCATGAGCATATTGTTCTAATCGCTCCAAGGCGTTACGGAAAAAGCAGCCTTATTACCCAGGTATTGAAAGAAAATGATTTCCCTGGTGTTTGCATCGATCTTTTCTTTGTACTAACTCAAGCCGAGGTAACGAAAACAATCACAGAAGGTGTATCGAAAATAATTGGTGATTTATTACCCAAAACAAAATCAGCTTGCCACAAATTAATTGATTCCATAACAGCACTTAATCCAAAATTGACGATTAATGTGTTTGGTCAAAAAGTAGAAATTAGCACTAGACAAACCACAGAAAAGACTATTTCGGAATTGTTGTTAGCGCTTGATCAAGTTTCTCAAAAAGCTAAAAAGTTTTGTGTCATTGTATTTGATGAGTTTCAACAAATAGGAGAATTAAAAGAAAATCATGCAATTGAAGCTGCAATTCGACATGCAGTCGAACGTAGCTCACGGGTAAGTTATATTTTTTGTGGCAGCAAACGCCATCTTTTAAATGAAATGTTTAGTGATAAATCAAGGCCACTTTATCATCTCTGTGATTTAATAACAGTTAATCGGATAGGAACATTGTCCTACCAGAATTTTCTGACTAAAATGGCAAAAGATAAATGGAAAAAGCACCTGGAGAATGATGTTATTGCTGAAATTCTGCATCTGACAGAAAATCATCCTTATTATGTTAATGCGCTTTGCCGTCGTTTATGGCGAAGTAAAAGAGGTAACTACTTTAGTTGAGGTTAGAAATGTTTGGGATAATTATATCAATCAACAAGGCGTTTGGATAGTTGACGATTTGAGTCGCTTAACCTTGAATCGTCGGAAGGTTATCACGGCACTTGCTTACCAAGCAACAAGTGAACCGCAAGGACATGCGTTTTCAGAAAGAGTAGGTTTAAGCCCATCAGGCATTCAAAAGGTTTTAATGGATTTGGATAAAATTGATATGATTTATAAAGATAAAAATGGTTGTTATCATGTGTTGGATCCAGCTGTTTCTTATTTTATTAGAAAACATTCTTTTAAAAACATATAGAAAGAACAGGAAAACAGGTAACTCATTGATAATTTGTCCAGTTTTTTGTCAATTTCAATATTGATCTGCCCCCACTTTTGTAGACACGGCTGTACGACATTTTTGTATTGATTCTCAAATGCTTCTGGGGCTATGGAACCAATAGTCGAATGTCGACGAATACGATTGTAATATCCTTCAATGTACTGGAAAATACTCTGTTGAATGCGCGTGGTTGATAATAGGTGTGGTTAATATTATAATCACCCTTATGAAATAATCATGAAACTTGGATGCGACTGCCATCATTTGCCAAAGCCAATTGCAATTAGTCAAAAATGATTATATAGAATAAGCTATTGCTACAACTTCGTGTAGAACCACGTATTTGCTCTCGTTCAGAGGCAAGGTTGGACGAAAAAGCAGACGCCCGACTCCTGACTGAAAACCACGATTCAGGCGCTCGTGTTTTGATTAGGGTTGATGCGCAATTACCTGGCGTATTGATCGTAAATTCTTTGGGAAACGACAAACAACCCGGTACTCGTTGTACTTTGTTTGGCCCAGACGAAGTGTAGATTTGCATGATTAATCTTGCGAAGGTGCGCCTCAGATCGGATGCTAAAAGTTCAACTTATTGTTTTACAGAACCTAAGCTCCCCAGATGATGGTGAGGCTCATTTATCCCCATCACGGGTTCCTTGATAGATCATGAGGGGAAACGGAATGATTCTATTTGACACACATAACGAACTTTTAATTCAACCATACCAGAAAGGTGTAAAGTTAATAAGGCCAGAAAATGCACCCATACCGCTGCCAAGTATTGGCAGTTTATTTGCTATGCCAATGCTCGTATATTTTGTGACAACTGATGAGCGTTTTGTTAATGCTAACCATTCAACTTGTCTCGCCAATATACCAGGTAACCAAGGGTACTATTCACATAATGAATTAAGAGGTGCTAAATTTATAAATTTATTCGCTAAGGAAACTGTTGAAGCTTTTAAACATAATAATAATATGGTAACTCATGTCGCAAAGCAGATGGTTATATTAGATGAAACTGCCAACCTTTTAGACGAAAAGCAGATAGGTGTAATTTCTTTTAAATTTCCCGTATACAATGCTAAAAATCAAAGAATCGGACTTTTTGGTATTTCTGCATTGTCTGATAACACGAAATTTCCAGAGGCCGATAAATTAACGGCTGCGCTTGAAAAAATAATCAATACAGGATTGATTGCCAGTGCGGGCAAAAATGAATTATTGCTGCCTGGTTTTGCAATCGGTGACATTTATTTCTCTCATCAGGAAGAAAAATGTATTCGGCTATTAGTCGCTGGTAAAACAATAAAATTAATTTCCGAGCATATGGTGTTATCACCTAAAACTGTAGAGCATTATTTAGAGAAAATTAAACAAAAATTGAATGTGAAATCTAAAGCTGAATTGATTGAAAAAATTTTTCAACAGATTTGGCCAGAGATACTATTGTAATTATATTTTTTCGGGTAAAGAGTAGGGGATTTTTCCCCTATTGCAATATATTATTTAAGTATTATCATAGTTTAAATAAAATTCTTAGGGTCCACGTTCAGATTTGAATGCTTTGTTTTCAAAAAATGCGCGTTCCATTCCAAAGTTACTGCCTTCAAATTCCAACAAAGGCTATGCCTTTATCTAATGTGATGCGCGCTAAACGTGCGGCAATTAATTCTTTTGGTTATGGAGGAACGAATGCGCATGCTGTAATGGAAGAAGCGCCGCAATTAAATAGTCATCAAAAATTCGAGATTGATCACGGCATTCCAACATTGGTTTGTTTGTCTGCAAATAATGGGTTCTCCGAATAGGAACAATCAAAAAGTTGTACGGCTGCTCACGAGTTCAAGCTGGATAAGGGCCGAACGGTGTGCAAGAATTTGGGAGACGAATGACAGATTCCGCCATATATGTCAAGAGACCCCATCAATAATCAAGTTAATTAATTTGGGAGATTGGGATGCAAGAGAAAGAGAAAAAGAAAGAGAGTAAAACTTCACGCGAAATGAACCAAGGAGAATTCATTGCCAAGTTGCGTGAGTTTGATTCTCACCCAAGAAGGCGGGGGCGGAACGAGATTACTCAACTCTTTAATAGATTATCTCTCGAGTTCGTAAAGAATGTCTGCATGGAAAAAGAAGAGTATGCAAAACTAGTAATCCAATGTGTTGAGGAGACAAATCCGTTGTGGATGTGGCAAAAGGTTGGAGAGGAGGCTGCTACCCAATGGCCAAAGTTGCGAGAGCTTGCATGTAAAAAGCTTCATCGCCTATCGTTAGAAACGTATCAAACTTGGCTTAAGGATGGTAAGAGTCGTCCTGAGGTATCCATGATTTTATTGTCAAGTTGTGCTTTAAAACCAAAAATATCGGTAGATACTTGGATGGCTGCCTTCAATCGGCTCCTCCCGCACGCTCAGGAAACGGTTATTAATGAGTTTTTAGGAGAGAGAGTTACGCCAGGAAAATCTAAGCAGTTTATGACAAAAATTTATCAGTCAGACCTTCTTAGTGGAAATAATGCATTGATGAAAGTTGGCTATTTAGACCCGAAGTACGCTTTTAAAGTAAATATGATGTGCATAGAAGATTTGAAAAGTTGTGCTTTAAAACCAAAAATATCAGTAGATACTTGGATGACTGTCCTCAATTGGCTCCATCCAGACACCCAAAAAATGGTTATTAATGAGTTTTTAGGAGAGGGAGCTAAACCAGAAAAATCTAAGCAGTTTATAACAAAAATTTATCAGTCAGACCTTCTTGGTGGAAATAATGCATTGAAGACAATTTGTGATTTAGACCCGAAGTATGCTGTTAAAGTAAATATGATGCGCACAGAAAATTTGAAAATAGGAAACTTAAAAACCCCCGGTGATATTAAAAGGTTGACAGATACTGTTTTGCCTTTTGAGTATCCAAATGATTCATCTTCTTCTAGCTCTAGTTCTGAAGCAAAAGGTGTATGGAATGAACAGCAAGATTTTGTACCACCGTCTTCTGGTTGTTCAGAAACTTTACCTCCCTTAACCATGAACTAAAAAATGACAACAAAAGACTTAGCCCTTTCTCAGTTAACCTTGGTAGCAATCGATCTAGTTTTTTGGCGCCTCCAATAGAAATAAAAAAACTGGAAAATAAGCTAGAACCTGGAAGCAGCCCAAAAGGTGAGGTTAAAATTGCTGATAAATTTCTAGCATATGACAGTAATGGGAATAATATTGGATGGGTGAGAGCAGAAGATGTTTTTCCAGTACCTCCGATATACGATGTAATATATGATGCTCATGGAAAATCCGCAGGATGGGTTCAACGAGATTGCCTTAATAAGGGGCTAACATTAGAGCAGGATGATGGCAGATCTAAAGGAACGCCTCCAGACCCGCCGTTATAGTAATATTGTTTGGGAAGTCTCCCTACGACTTTGGATGATAGTGAGGTATGTTTATGAAAAATAAACGGTTGTATAAATGGTTATGGTCAAAATTTTACGATGGCATCATGAAAGATGCGGAAGATAAGGGTTTGCGAGATTGGCGTAGTAGTTTATTAAAAAATATATCTGGTGAGGTATTGGAATTAGGTTGCGGCACAGGTGCTAATCTTGAATTTTATTCAGATAGTATAAAACGTCTGGTATTAATAAATGTATTACTGATGGATGCCACGTTACACGTTGTACGGAAGAAGCTATTATTAAGGCACGGTTTAAGATAATAGAACTTAACCGTCAAAGTATGCGTGGCGTTCCACCGATTGCTCGTCCTAGTATCAGGGGTATAGCGCAAAAAATATAAGTTGCGTTTAATATGTGAATGCGGGAGTTGTAAACCTTATAAAAGTCCGGTAACTTTACTTGCTGGACTTTTGAAATGGTTGCAGCTATATTGGAAACTCCCCAGCCAGCATCTTCACAGTATTATAGGATAACTATTCGACTTATGGGAGGGCAATGGTCGTTTTAAAAACAATCACTGCATGACCAACTATTTTTACCTTCTCTGGCTGGCCCCCACCGTTCACTGAAACGATCACGCGTACTTTTCCTGGCCGCCCTATTGCTTCGCCCTGCACACCAATGAACTCAACGGTATCTCCTATAACTTCGATGAGCCTATGCTTTACCAAATAAGCGCCTAAAGGGCCATTGGCATTACCAGTAACAGGATCCTCATTAATGCCAATCGCAGGGGCAAACATTCGTCCATGAGCAAACCCTTCATCATCCGTTTTTTCAAGTGTAAAAACAAAGTAACCATTACAGCCCACTTCCCCACTGAGTTTTTTTAATTGCGTCAAATCTGGCTGTAAGCGATTCAGGGTCTCGTTGTGTTTAATACCAACCATGATTTTCCCATGCCCCGTAGATACAATCTGTAGGGGGCAACGCTTATCAAGATCGGTATCAGTTAATCCCAAAGCAGTGATGATTTCATGCTGCATTGATTGTGGAAGCGGCTCTTGGAAACTAACCACCCCTTGGGTCATCATGATTGCATAATCATCCTGCTCGCGAATAATTTCCACTGGCAATAACCCTGCCCCTGTTTTCTGAATGACAGTGGCATTACCCAACCCTTGCTCACAAGCACGCACATAATGCGCCGCGATGGTGGCATGACCACAGATAGGTACTTCCATAGTAGGGGTAAAAAAACGGACGTGGACTTGATAATTGGGATCATTTGATGAAAATACAAATGCAGTCTCTGAATTATTCAACTCACGCGCGATATGGAGCATATCACGCTCAGTTAAACCATCCGCTTGGGCCACCACCCCAGCTGGATTACCACCGAAAAGCTTTTTTGTAAAAGCATCCACTTGATAGACAGTATATTTTTTCATGGACCCCATTCCCACCCAGGTTTTAGCTGCAAATAACCATATGCCACACATCCATATAGACTAACAGAGTGGTGAAGGATGTATCAAGCAATTGAAGAGAGCTTGTGGGGTATTTATTGGTGGGTACATTAGACGTAAAGAAACGCGCTGCGCACTCTGGGTACAATCCCATTAAAGGCGAGATTTGACGTGCATGATCTGCCCCCACTTAAGTTGCCGTCACGCAAGCTTGCTTGCGTAGGCAATCTTATACAGATTATACCCACCGCACTCCTTAACAAAAATCTGTTATTTAAAGTGCGGTGGGCATATCTCCTTTTATTGCGGTCTATTTTTGTTACCCTCCGGTATTTTTCGCATTGGATCTCTACCGTGCTGTTGTTTGTCCAAAGGTTTCTTACCATTTTTCGGGTTAATATGTTGGTCCTCTGGTTTTTTGCCAAAATCTTTTTCAGAATTTTTGTTATTTTTTAAATATACTTTATTGTTGGTTATCATGGTCATTCCTCCAAGGTTAGATTAATGGATAAATTTTTGATCTTTTAGTATCTATCAATATTGGGAGGTTTTACGTCGTAATACTTGTAAATACTTTCACTCCAGCCAAAGTCATTGGCATTCGGCCAATGGTCTTTGTCAAAGCCGGGAGCATTTTTTAATTTTTCTTTGCTAACATTTAAAATAAAGGCGTCGATATCGGGGCTATATTTTAAAGCGTCCCAAGGAATAGCGAAAAATTTATCACCCATTCCTAAAAAACCACCAAAAGATAAAACAGCATATCGAACTCTACCTGAGAATTTGTCCAACATGATTTCTTCAATTTTTCCTAAATCTTCATTCATCGGACTTTTCACATCCACATCCACTACTTGTTTACTCCTGACAATATCGTACGGAATTTTAGTATTGTTCATCGCAGTTCTCCTGGTTCATGTAATTAAATCATTTAGAAATACTACCCATCTATTTCTTATAAAATAACTGGGTAGTGTCGTTTAGTCGCTTATCACTCTTCTTCATTTTCGGAAAGAAAAGTATCAATTTCTTTTTTTGCTTGCTCTTTTTGATAACCATATCTTTCTTGAAGACGTCCTTCAAGTATATCCCTTTTACCTTCTATGCGAGTAAGGTCATCGTCAGTAAGCTTAGCCCATTTTTGTTTAATTTTTCCTTTCATTTGTTTCCAATCACCTGCAATTTGATCTTTATTCATGATTTTCTCCTTAAGGTTAAATTTAGGTTAAGATTGTTTTCTTTTAAAACTATCCTGATTGTCTTTTTTATTTGTATTTTTATCTTTTTCTTTTTCTTTATCAAAATCATTATTGGTTTAACGTTCGCGGTCTTTCTTTTGACGATCTAAATCTTTTTCTTGCTGTCGGCCACCACCACCACCATGATGGTCTTTATTTGGTTGAGAAGTTTTTTGATTTGGGTTTTGGTTATTATTTGACATGATAATTTCCCTATTGAATTGAATGGTTTAATGTTTTGTATGTTTACTATTATAGTACATTGAGGGATTTTCAAATTGAGAATATACTTAAAAAATTTATTATTAACTTTAATTGCTAATCTAGTAGAAAAATACTCAGACAATCCACGTTGGTTGGTGATAAAAAATAAACTATTTTTATAAATTGGTTAAAAAAAAATTTATGTATATACTTTAGGTATCAGTAGTGATTATGGAGATGATTTTATGATACATTTACTTTTATTGATTATTCTTATCCTATTGCTAGTTGGCGCCTTACCTCACTGGCCCTACAGTACGAACTGGGGTTATTATCCTAGTGGAGTTTTGGGAACCATTTTAATTATTTTAATCATCCTGGCTTTATTAGGCTATGTCTAGCGTCACGATCAAATAGTTAAATAATGGAGGAGATTTAAAATCTCCCGCTTACTACGCCATTTATTATTTTTATAGTTTCTTCAAAACTTAACATTGTAGAAGGATAATTAGTATGAAGAACTCTAATAAAAATAAAATATCCGCAAAAGAATTGATAACTCGTGCTGGTCCAGGAATAGTTACTGGGGCTGCAGATGATGATCCTTCGGGAATTGCTACTTATTCTCAAACCGGAGCGCAATTTGGCTATGGCCAATTGTGGACTGCGGTATTTATGTTACCTTTTTTAATTGCCGTGCAGGGAGCCTGTGCACGGATAGGAGCTGTTACCGGAGGTGGTTTAGCAACTATTATCAAGAAAAGATTCGGTAAGAAAATTTTATATCCAATCGTGTTCCTGTTGTTTATTGCGAATACAATCAATATTGGTGCTGATATAGGTGCGATGGCTGCTGCTACGCGCTTGATAGTGCCTGTGAATTTCATTGTGTTGACCCTATTATTTACCATTATTATATTAATTTTAGAAATCTTCGTTGACTATAAAGTCTATTCCAGAATCTTAAAATGGTTATCTCTTTTTTTAGTAGCCTACCCAATTAGCGTTTTTATAACCCATCAGCCTTGGTTAACAGTATTTAAGGCAACATTTATTCCACACATCCAACTAACATTTCAGTATTTATTTATTATTTTGGCTGTATTTGGAACAACTATAACTCCGTATTTATTTTTTTGGCAGGTATCACAAGTAGTCGAGGAAGCGCGAGCTAAAAAAATTCTTAAAAAACGGCCAAAACTTCATACTAATGATAAATTTGTGCGCTTTGTTCACTGGGATAATCTTATTGGTATGAGTTTTTCGGAGGTGACAACGTGGTCGATTATTGTCGTATGTGCTACTACATTACATGCCCAAGGGATAACTCAGATTAATACTGCAGCTGATGCAGCAAAAGCTCTGGAGCCTTTGTTGCACACTTTCCCGCATGCTGGGTTTATTGCCAAAATTATTTTTTCAGTGGGTATTATAGGCTTAGGCTTTCTGGCTGTTCCAGTGCTTGCGGGCTCTGCAGCCTATGCAATAGGTGAACTATCTAACTGGCAAGGAGGCTTAAGTCTTAAGTTAAAAAGGGCGCCAGCATTCTATGGTGTAATTATTTTGGCGACACTGATAGGCTTACTAGTTAACTTTGTAGGAATTGATCCTTTCAGGGCATTAATTTATGCGTCGGTGATTAATGGTGTGGTCGCGGCGCCATTATTACTTCTTATTGCTATAATTGCGCGAAGTAAAAAAATTATGGGCAAATACCGCATCCAGATATTTACTGCTATTTTGATATGGATAGCCTTTTTAGTAATGAGTTTAGCAGCTATTATGTTATTTTACACTTTTAATAAATAGAAAGTTGCATAACTTCATATGTTGACCTATTTTTACAAGGAACAAGTCGAGTTCGATAATTGGTTTATTTGTATATAAGAATGTTTTTTTAACCTTACTTTAAGGAGAATTTTATGGGTTATTTACTTGCTTGGATTTTAGGAGTGCCAACGGGATTGTTGTTGCTAATATTTTTGCTTTCTCATCTATGAGAAGGAAACACAATCTTTTTCATTTTATAATGATATTAACTTAATTTACATTAAGGAGAATTTTTATGTTAGATCAAACTAATCGTGTGGCTCCGTCAGCTTATCCTGCGGAGCATCATTGGGGTCATTTTAAATGTATTTCCTGGAGTGCTGTCTTTACAGGCGCTTTAATAGGCTTAGGTCTTAGTTTTTTACTTAATTTATTCGCTATTGGCATTGGTTTGGCTGCTTACCATACCTCAGAGCAAGGCGCAGTCGCTTTTGCCATTGGTGGTTTTGTCGGCATGGCTATTGGTATCTTTGCGAGCATGTTTTTCGCGGGGTGGGTAACTGGCTATTTGGCGCGGTTTACCTCAACGAACCGACATTTAGGTGCGTTATATGGCTTAACGACTTGGTGTTTAACGTTAGCGATTGCAGTAATGTTAGCCGGACATTTTCGTCCCTTTGTCGTATCACAATTTCATTCATTAACTAACTCCAGTGAGGTAGCGATGGCAATGTCTGCTTATGGTGGAGTGGGGACAGAGCCACAAGCCAATACCAGCACAGTTCCCAGCGTCAATGGGGTTATAACGACTATTACAACTAGCCCTAATACCGTGCCTACCATCGCCGAGAAAGAAAAGGCAGCCAAGGCGTTAAGTGCTAATTTTTTTGCAATGTTTATATTGTTTTTCTTAGGAGCCGCTGCAAGCTGTTTTGGGGGTTATTGTGGTCTAAACCCTACACGATATGCTTACAGAGAAAATTATCCTAATATCCCTCCTAAAGTATAAAAAGTTTGTTGGCTTTAAAAAAGTAAACGTGCTATTTTTATAGCCTGCTCGAAGAATATCGCAAGATCTTCTTTGGTTATTTAAAATAAACACAAGGGATTTATATGAAAATAAGACATTTTGTTCAATTAACTTGTATTTCAGCATGTTTGTTGGCATCAACTCAAGGTTTGGCAACTACAGCCACAACCTCGTCCAGTGATTCCAATACTTCTGCTACGGTTAGTGGTGCTGCTCTCAGTGACCAGTCTATTGTTCGCGAAATTAAACATCGCTTTTCGGCCAATAAAGAAGTTTCTGGCGTGAAGGTGGAGGTAAATTCTCAAGATGGGACGGTTGATCTTTCTGGTCATGTTGCGACCGACGATCAGGCAAGTGTATTGGTAGAGATTGCTGAATCTGTGCCTGGTGTTAAAGATGTAGATTCCCCTAATCTCGTCATTAAGTCAAGCAAGCAGCCATTTACGGATTCTGCCATTACTGCCAAAGTAAAAGGCACGTTTGTTCGTGAAGAGGTGTTTGGTAAGGGCACCGTTGCTCCTTTTAGCATTCATGTGGAGACCAAAAATGGTGAAGTTTTCCTAACCGGTACGGCAGACAATCAAACTCAGATTGATAATGCTGTTACGTTGTCTAAAGCTGTGAAAGGAGTCAAAAACGTTGATTCGAAAGTCACAGTAAAACAATAAATCATAAAACTGTTTTACATGAGGCCACATTATTCTATTCACTTCGGTGGATAGCGATAATGTGGCCTTTTTTATAGACTATTTTTTTAATGATATTTGTAGTTTTTTAAGACAGTTATTGAGGTTAATACCTTTGCCTAAAACAGGCTTCCACATATCACCAACTTTATCTAAACGTTTGTGTATAGTGCTAAGTAAATCGTAGTGATTTTCCACTTTCCAAAGGAAACCACTATGCAACAAGCGAATGGTGAGCCTCAGGAAGCCGCTACGCTGCGTGTAGCTACCGTTCACTGGCTGCGCCACACAAGCATCTCAGAAGACGTAAACCATCGACCACGCGAGCACGTCCGTGACGATGCTGGCCATAGCTCTGGGGCGATTACTGATACATACATTGATGTAAGTTTGCGGGATAGAGCCAAAACAGCAACGAACAAAGAGCTATAGAATAACAGCGATCAAAAAAGAACCTTTTTGTTGAAAATGAAAAGGCGGAAAGTGCTTAAAATAAAAGGTTTTTGAATTTGGCCTAAAGTATGTCTTTAAAAATATGCGTGAAATACGTGAATGGGTTCAGGCCATTCGCTTTGGCAGTTTCGATCAGGCTGAAGAGGCGTGCGCTGGCATTTGCCCCACCGATACTATTCGCGAACAGCCAATTTTTTCGACTGCACACAAACGGCTTGATGGCGCGATCACTCAGATACACGTTGAGTTTTTCCAGCAGGGGTTTTGCTTCTTCTTGGCGCACGCGCTTGATGAGATCAAGGTCAGCGTTTTGTTCTTTGAGTTTTTCTTCTATCCGGTACAGCACACGCATTCGTTTAACCACAGCGCCAGAGACACCTTTTTCCTCTCCGCCAGGTAATGCTTCGATCAACTGTGCAGGCTTCTTCGCTGTTTTGAAAGCACGGCAATCGCAGGATTTTCTATTTTTTCTTTCGCACACTTGGTGGATGAATCAAGGCAGTATAGGCGGTATATTTTATGATGAAAGGACGGGGGTTTATTGACGCTTACTAAGGTGTTTTTTTTCGGACCGTTACAATTCATGTGGTGAATTATTACTTTGTTTTTTCTTAAGCCAGTAAGCGGACCGCTTCTGATAAGAAATAACCAGCGCGTAAGCTAATTTTTCTGGTTACTAAAGGGTAATCATATTTGGCAATAAAAGCCGCCGCTTTTTCTTTTCCCGCCGGGCTCACCAGATTTATACTGTGCCTGTCACTACTCAATTCGGGTATGGCACAACGGTATACCGCTGTTATTTCAGCGGAACTGACTTCTTCTTGCTGTTCAAAGACAGATATATTCATAAAATCATCTCATTTTTAAGTTTGCCACTAGACAGTGGCTAAACGCTATCGGGCTTATTTGCATACTTTTAAGCTTGTTCAGAAACACATATCAACTTGATCATTACCACGATCAACAAGAAGAGCTTAGGAGTCAAGATCATAGTCGCCTTATTTTTTTCCTACAATCTGATCAGTGTTAATCACCAGTAATGATTTGTAGCTATTTATCCGGCTTGACCAATCACTTGTGGCAGCCCCTGTGTTTCACTAGAAATAGCCAATGTCTTGTTCCAATCAACCATCGCCTTGCGCGTGCGCGTTGCTAATTCAACCACACTGCGAATTTGCCCTGTGTCATCGACCCCCTGGTCTACATCAGCCAATGCAATATGCGACTCTAAATAAAGTTTCCCTTGTGCCCAGCCAGCCTTGTAAGGTGCATTGATGACATGGACATTAGCGCCATTGGGAACAGCATGATACAAATTTTCTATATCTTCAGGATACATACGTACGCAACCGGAACTACTGCGACGACCAATACCACCCAGTGGCTCGTTAGTGCCATGAATAAGGTAGGTATAATTCGACAGCCGCATGGCGAAATTTCCCAGCGGGTTCTCTGGCCCATGCGGAACTGATCTCGGTAAATAAACACCCTCTTCCGCTCGTAATTTACGGATGGATTCTGGCACCGTCCAAACGGGATTAGGGATATGCTCGATTACGCGTAATACAGTGGTTGGCGTTTCCTCGCCTTCGCGACCAACCCCGATCGGATGGGTTGTCACTTGCCCATTGCTATAATAATACAGGCGCATTTCCGCCAGATTAATCACTATGCCATTATGTGGCGCATTCGGTAGCAAGAAGCGACTGGGAATGACGAGTACAGTACCTGGTTGTAAATGGTCGGCGTCTATACCTGGGTTGGCTTCCTTCATTTCCATGTAACCCATGTCATAATCACGCGCCAACTGCGCCAGTGTGTCGCCTGGCTTAACGATGACGGCTTTAATACTACCGACGACATCGTCTTGGGTAAGTGGGTAGGTTTGGGCATCGGCCTGTGCTGCATAGGTGCATAGTCCTAGCATAAGTAGTAAGGTGCTAGTTAAGTAAAGATGGCGCATAGTATCCAATATCCCATAGATTATTAAATAAATGTAAGAGTAAACGTGTTAAGAAGTAAGCTTTTGCAGTATGATGACACTAGTTTTTTGATTTGTGAAATTGATTTATCAGATAATAAATATCATTTAAATTGATAATGGGAGGCTTCAAAGAAACTTAATGGGTATAAAAATACTTATTACAAATATTCTTTACCAAGGCGCGAAGCCAGATTAACCCGCTGTCATTAGCTTGTTGTCGGTGCCAGACTTGGGCAATATGATATTCTGGAATTGTAAATGGAAGGGCTGTATGTTTCAGATGATATTTTTTTTCGGATTGCACCACAAGACTTCTAGAAACTGTCCCTATTAAATTAGAGGTGGAAAGTGTTTGTAACACAGGTAGAGCATTCGGTAGAGTAAGTTTTATCTTACGTGTCAAATTAAGTTTTTTCAAAACTCGATCAGCCCGAGATGGCTCTTCAGAATAGACGCAAGCAGCAAGATGATCTGCTTGTAAATAAGCTTCTAAAGTTAGTGGTTTTTTAAATATCGAATGATTGGCATGGGCAACACATACGGGAACATCACTAAACAGCCTTTCAGACATTAGTTGCTTGGGCAGTTTTCTCTCCAAGCTAATGCCAAGTTCTAGTTTTTCATTTTCAAAATCTTCTGGGAAAAACTCATTATAGGCTAGAATTTTTAGCGATACATTGGGCGCTAATTTCGTTACCTGTTCATAAAGTTTTGGCAATAACACGTATTCTGCATAATCTGTCATACCCAGGACAAAGGTGCGTGTGGAGGTTTTATATTCGAACTCATCTGTATAGGAAAACATGGTTTCCAGTTGGCTCAGGGCTAGAGTAACTTTAGGCGCTAGAATTAACGCTTTTTGGGTTGGTATCATTTTTTTAGGACCACGAACCAATAGCTCATCTTGAAATAATTCGCGCAGTTGGTGTAGTGAATTACTGATAGCTGATTGACTCAGATGCAAACATTTGGCTGCGGCAGATACATGTTGCTCTCGCATTAAAACAGCAAATACTTTTAAAAGATTCAGATTAATTCTGTAGAGATTCATGTGGTTTCTATTTCATGGTTGAATTGTGACAGCTTGCTTGCTAGCCGGCCAGACAAAACCTGGATTGCCGCGTTTCGTTTGCAATGACGCCTGTGTTGGTATCCCACGACAATCGATTGCCCATATTCTGCCCGCTCTTCCTAAGGGTCAAAGCTCCTCTGTTTGCTAGCAAGGCAAGAAACGGGAAAGATAATATAAAAACTCATTATAACCCTAGTCATTTTATCATGGAATGTGAGATAATATCTGAAAATATTGCGAAATTAATAAAAATAGGGAAAATTAAACTATCTTGATTTCCTATTTTTACAAATAAAAAGCATGCTGATTATTTTTTCTCAGTGAATGAAATACTTCCAATAATTTCAGAAATAGGCGCCAACATGATAGAAAATGAACTCAAAACCAATGACCAAAATGCAACTGCGGAAGCTCGTGGTAAGCGTCTGAAAATCGTCCGTGTGATGGCTGGTTTACCACGCAGGGAATTTGAAGAAAAATATGGCATCAGTGCCAGCACTATTCAATCCTGGGAAGCTGCTAAGGCGGGCGGTCTTACCAAGAAGGGTGTCATACGTATTTTAGAGGTATTAAAACAGGAAGGTGTTTTTTGTACCATGGATTGGTTGCTCTCTGGTGTTGGGGTTTCTCCACAGCCGACTGGTATGCGGATGCCACAGATGCATGAAGAGCCAGCTTCCCATCAGGTAGTGGATGAAGAGGAAGTGATCGAGCAAGAGTTATTAGCATTTAGAGCATTAAACCCAGATACGATTGACATGCAGGTAGTAGACGATGGTATGTCGCCTCATTTCAAACAGGGTGACTGTGTTGCTGGAAAAGTACGTAGTAATGATGCCATAAGGGATACGGTTGGATTAGACTGTATTGTGCAGACGGCGAATAATCAGATCTTGTTGCGCCGCGTTAAGCGATGTGCTCAACCGGATCGTTATGACTTGGTTTGTACTAACGTTAATACGTCAGTTGCAGCCCATGTCATACCTGGCCAAGCGCTTATCAGCTCTGCGCCGGTGATGTGGCATCGTTCTCGCAATGATAGTAAGTAGTCTAAGTCTGGCGCGACCGTTAATGCGCAAATAAACTTCGCAACGGATATCAGCGATTTTTTTCTAACGCCTTAACTGTTGTATTTATTATGGGAATATAGTCACATCAAATCAGGAGAATAACATGTTACATAATAGTAAAGCTTTCAGTAGTTTTTCGACAAATGATTTGAGGAAAGCAAAAGAATTTTATGGAAGTATTTTGGGCCTGGATGTTGCTGAAGAAGGAGAAATGGGTCTTAGGATAAATCTTACTTCTGGCGGGACTGTATTCATCTATCCAAAGCAGAACCACGAGCCAGCAACTTTTACGGTCCTTAACTTCTCTGTCGAGGACATTGACAAGGCAGTCGATAGATTAGCTGCTAAAGGTATAGGTCTCGAGAAATATGAAGGCTTCGAGCATGATGAGAAAGGCATATGCAGGAACAGCAATCCTAAAAATGGCCCTGCGGCTATCGCGTGGTTTAAAGATCCTGCTGGAAATGTGATTGCCATTCTGCAGGAATAAGTGAGGGATATGCGTCCTGCGCTCGATGCACTTCAAGACAGCATTCCTACTTGTCAAGAAAGCGACGTTTAAGGCGGGAATAGCGGCGGTTGCACAGCACGTTGGTATATTTCATCGAAGTCACCCAATCTATGATGAAACACCTGATTTATTGCCTATTGTTCTGATCGCTCGATGAAGCAGGAACCCACGAGAGCGATTCACGCTGTTGCAGCGTGAACGCCGTAGGAATCCTCGTTCTTTAGAAGAACGAAGGATGTCAATGGAAGTAATGCGAATATACAGGTCGCGGAGGGGCGCCAGTTCCATATAATAACCACTCAATGCTACAATTAATTCCTTCTTTTTGTATCACCGCAAGAATACGGTGCGCACCCCGTTCCGTCAGGCCGCCCTTTTTTGCGACCTCCCAGGATTGCACCGTGTTAGCACTGATCCCATATTTTTTTTCCAATTGTTTTCGCGACAGCCCTGCTAGTTTGCGCACGAATTTTAAACGTTTGCCTCGGGCTTTAGGGCTAGACAACCCTTCTATCTTAGAGTCTTGTTCTGAATGCAATAACATAGCTATCACTCCATTAATGTTTTTTAGGTATAAAAAATATTAAAATAACGTTAATTGCGTATAAAAATTATTTTTACTTTCCATAGTTGGCGTTACAATATCGTCATATTGTCATCGGTAGTCGAATCATTTGGTTTTTTGTTGTTAAATTTCTAGTAAATATCTATTTGTTTTCACACTTACATCGTTCATAATTTGGTTAAAATTTAGTATTTTATATAAGCTGTTATCCCATATGATTAGTCAAATAAAATAATTTTTTAAATACGAAAATAATTTTAAAAATATTAAATTAACGGGTTAATGTAGCGTTAATAATGGGCTGTTAAAGTAAAACCATTGGCTTTGAACCAAAGACAATTAGTATAAAACAGAATCAAAAGTAGCTACCCCACGCTTTAATTTTAGTTTATAACTAAAATTTTTGTCAATAAGTTTAGCTTTTTTTGTATTTACATACTAGTCGAATACTTATTTAATGTTATAATCATGGAAAATAAACACATTCGAGTATTAAATCTGCGTAAGCTTCTTAAGGAGGCTAAGACTGCGGCCGCATTAGCCAATGCGGCCAATACGAGTCCAGCGTACATTAGTCAAATTTTAAGCACTAAGACGAAGGGCAGTATTGGCAACAAATTGGCCAGGAGGTTAGAAATCGCCGCCGGCAAACCACTGGGCTGGTTGGATATGTTGCACGTAGAGGATGATGTAGCACAAACTACATTAGCGCTTCAGCATATCCCCCTTGTCGAGTCAGATAGGATACTTGAGTGGTGTCAAGGAAAAAGATGGATGGCAAAAAAAATCGTTAGTGAAATTGCGGAAGAAAACCAAATCGAGCGAGAAGGCATTTTCTGCATCGAGATGATCGGTGACGCCATGATGTCAGCGGTAGACATCGCTTTTAGCATTTGTACTGGCGACATCATGATTGTAAATCAAGGCTTAACGCCCGGTTTTGGTGATATTGTAGTGGTCAAAATCAAAAATTCTGTAAAAATCCGGCAATTTGCTAAGGATGGAGATGAGCAAATTTTAAAAGCATTTAATCCGCAATATCCTATTATTTCATTTTCACCACATACGAAAATTCTAGGGGTGGTGGTAGAAATTAGACGCAAGTTAAAAAAGAAAGCGGTTACGGCGGAGGTGGGAATATAGCCGTAGGGGCGGGTCAAAAACCGCCCGCATGTTCGTGGGACCACGTATACTCATGAACCACCCGCACATCAAGTATGCGAGGCTTAAACCGCAGCCTTTTTGGGCAATCTGTGTTTTAAACCGGTGTCAAAAAGTGTAAGAACGCGGGATCTTTACCACGCACTATGTCGTTATAAGTATCCTTAATTCGCTGAGTGATTGGGCCGATAGCGTCCTTACCAATGATGTTATCATCCAGGGAACGAAGGGGAGTAACTTCTGCTGCAGTACCAGTAAAAAATGCTTCATCCGCCATATAGACTTGCTGAATCGTAAGGTCAGTCTGGATGACGTCTATACCCATATGAGAGGCAAGTTGCATAATGGTGTCGCGTGTAATCCCTGCTAAAATCGTGCCTAATTTCGGTGTATAAAGTTTACCGTTTTGTATCATGAAAAAGTTTTCTGCTACACCTTCCGCAATAAAACCGCGATTGTCCAACAATAACGCCTCGTGATAATGGGTTCCCCTGATTTCTATGGACGCCAAAATACTATTGACATAATGGCCGCACAATTTTGCATCTACGATGGTAGAATCGGGGTGAATACGAATATAACGGCTGGTTTTTACATCGACCCGATCGTGAGTAAGATAAGATTTCCATGGCCAGCAGGCGATGATGCAGTCTACGGGTGCATTAGCAGGATTCACGCCTAATTTGCCATACCCATAGAATACCAAGGGGCGAATATAGCCTTCCTCTAATTTGCTGGCGCGCACAGTCTCGAGGATAGCTTGAGTAATATCGCCCTCAGTGTAAGCCAGGGGCATTTTTAGTGCATTTACCGAGTAAAATAAACGTCGCACGTGTTCTGGCAACCGAAAGATAGCAGACCCGTCGGCGGTATTGTAGAAACGAATACCTTCAAATGCACCGCCACCATAGTGTAAGGTGTGGCATAACACATGCACTTTCGCATCTTCCCATGGCACGAGCTTGCCGTTGTACCAGATGGATTCAGTGGTTTGCATCATGGTAATGTGCTCCTAAGGTGTGCAGGGGTAATTCAAGCGCTATCTTAATTTGATCCATCATTTTAAGCAAGCCGAAATACTTTATAGGTTTATTAACGGTCGAACTTAGTTTAGGCTATAGCTATTATGACTAACAACGCTATTCGCGCGCCCTGGCGTGCTTATTATGAATTGTGCAAACCTCGGGTTGTGGCGCTAATGTTGATCACCACCATCGTGGGTATGTTGCTGGCAAAACCAGGAATGCCTCCATGGCCGATCCTGATATTTGGCAACCTGGGCATTGGTTTAACGGCTGCAGCGGGTGCAGTTATTAATCATCTCGTTGATCGGCGTATTGATGCGGTGATGTATCGTACCCAGGGTCGCCCCCTGCCGAGCGGTAAAATTTCACCACACATCGCTGTGATATTTGCCGTGTTACTCGCCACCCTGGGTTTAGGGTTATTAGTAACGTTTGTTAACCTGTTAACAGCGGTGCTTACGCTATTTAGTTTAGTGGGCTATGCCTTGATTTATACCGTATTTTTAAAGCGCGCCACACCACAAAACATTGTGATCGGCGGGTTAGCTGGCGCTATGCCACCCTTATTAGGATGGACAGCGGTAACCGGTCATTTGGATTATGGTGGATTACTATTAGTATTGATTATCTTTGTGTGGACGCCACCGCATTTTTGGGCGTTAGCCATTTATCGCGTAGAAGAATATGCCAAGGCGCATATTCCGATGTTACCCGTTACGCATGGCATTGCCTTCACCAAATTAAATATTTTGTTGTATACTTGGCTATTAGTGGCAGTAACTATGTTGCCGTTTGCCGTAGGTATGAGCGGCGTCATCTACTTAATAGGCGCGCTGCTATTAGGCGGTGGATTTTTATATTGGGCCATACGGCTTAAATATAGCAACAATCCCAAGGTCGCCATGAAAACATTTAGTTATTCCATTATCTACTTGATGTTGTTGTTTGTATTGTTATTAGTGGATCATTACGTACTAGTTTAATCGGATATTTACCATGTCATCACTTCCCTCACCACGTTATCGTAGGTTATTTACAGTTATTGCTGTGGCGTTACTAGCGTTATTGCTTGGGTTATGGACACGTCACAACCTACAACCAAAATCAGTACAGCCCACATTACTGACGGCAACCGTGTTTAACCAGCCGCGCAGCATTTCACCATTCCAATTGACAGACGACAATGGTCAAGCATTTACCCTGGAAAACCTGAAGGGTCACTATAGTTTATTGTTTTTTGGTTTTACCCATTGTCCTGATCTATGTCCGACCGCATTGAGTACACTGAATCAAACTTACAAAAAATTAGCCAGTCAGCCTAACCTGCCATTACCACAAATTGTATTTATCTCAGTGGATCCTGAGCAAGACACACCTGCAGTTATAAAGACTTATTTAAGTAGTTTTAACTCGGCATTTTTGGGCGCGACCGGTAGTAAGCAACAATTAGATACATTAACCCAAGAAATGAGCGTGCTGTATGCCAGGGTGGCGCAAGCAGGAGATGCCGCACATTACACCATTGACCACAGTGGCACTATTATTATTATCAATCCCCAGGGTGAATTTTATGGTGTATTCACGCTGCCACACGATGCACAAAAAATTGCGGCAGATATGGAAAATATATTAAAAACGGCCTCGTAATAAGTATGCAACATACATTAACAAAGAAGTCTATTATATTGATCTTACTGTTTGGCTTTTGCATTGGCTTGACGGCATGCAAGCGTGGTGTAGATGTTATAGACGCACAAGGCCATAAGATACGCATGGTTGATTATCATGATAAATGGGTGGTCATCAACTATTGGGCGACCTGGTGTAAACCTTGTTTAACGGAACTACCAGAATTAAATACCCTATACCATACGCATACAGATAAAGTAGTGGTGTTGGGCGTGAGTTTTGATGGCTTGTCGAATGCGCAAATTGGTGAGTTCGCTGCGTCATTGAAATTGGATTTCCCCATGCTATCGCAATTTCCTATCGCCAAATGGGGTGTTAATGACATCTCTTCCTTGCCTGTAACCTTTATTGTTGATCCACGCGGAAAATTAAGCCAAACGTTGTTTGGACCACAAACGCAACAGAGTTTATTAAAAGCAATGGAGCAACACCCATGAAGTCGCACGGCAAACGTTTTTTAATTAGTGGGCGTGTACAAGGTGTGTTCTATCGGGGCTTTGCCCAGCGAGAAGCGGTTGCATTAGCACTAACTGGTTGGGCGCGTAATTTAGCCGATGGTAGGGTGGAGGTTGAAGCATTCGGTGGCGAACAGGCATTACAACATTATAAAGGACAGATTGCGACGAGGCCCAAGGGCTGCGCGAGTGGATGAAGTACAGGAACAAGTGATTGAGTATCAAGAGCACGCAACGTTTGAGATTATCATGTAAACCCCCATCCTAACCTTCCCCCGCAAGCGGGGGAAGGAACTGGTTCGTAGGGGCGGTTCGTGAACCGCCCGTAACCTTTTTCGGGCGGTTCACGAACCGCCCCTACGGATGCGGGGGAGGGTAGGGAGGGGGTTTGAACCCTACAGAATCTCAGCTAGTGCCTGGCGTAACAAACCCAACCCGTCGCCCGTTGTGGCGGATACCCAAACACGCAGCGGTTGACCATGCACATCACGATCAATACGCGGTGTTTGTTCTGGCAATAAGTCTAATTTATTATATACCTGTAATTGTCGCACGCCGTTAGCGCCAATTTGTTCGATTACCTTCTGCACTTCGTCTATATAATGTTGGCGCTGCGGATAGTGAGCATCAACTACGTGCAATAATAAATCCGCCTGCAATGTTTCTTCTAAGGTTGCATGGAATGCATTAACTAGATCATGTGGTAAATCACGAATAAAACCTACCGTATCCGCCAAAATAACCGTGCCAATTTCTGGTAAATGCACGCGCCGCAAGGTTGGATCCAACGTAGCAAACAGTTTATCCGCCACATACACATCCGCGTGGGTTAGACGATTAAATAACGTTGATTTTCCCGCATTAGTATAGCCAATTAACGATACCGTAGGAATTTGTGAACGCTGACGTGCGCGTCGGCTTAAATCACGCTGTTTACGCACTTTTTCCAAACGCTGCGTAATCAATTTGATGCGATCGCGCAATAAACGTTCGATCGACTTCTAACTGTGTTTCGCCAGGGCCGCCACGCAAGCCGATACCACCTTTTTGGCGCTCTAAATGTGTCCATCCACGAATTAAACGCGTTGATCGATACTGTAATTGCGCCAACTCAACTTGTAGTTTGCCTTCAAACGTGCGTGCACGCAGCGCGAAAATATGTAGGATTAACTCAGTCCTATCGATAACAGCGCAAGTGAATAATTTTTCTAAATTACGTTTTTGTCCTGGTGATAAAGTATGATTCACTAATACTTGCTTAGCATTGTACGCCTTGACGGCTTCTAATACTTCTTGCGCCTTGCCGCTGCCCATAAAGTATTGCGCATCGGGCGCTTTACGCGTGCCGGTAATAACCTCAACCGGCGTCACGCCTGCAGATAGCGCCAATTCTTTAAATTCTGCCAAATACTCCTCAACGGGTGTATGTTGAAATGCGATCTGCACGAGAATTGCTTTTGAGCCAGGAATAAATGCGTCAGACATGAAGAGGTTCCAGAAATGGCGTGTTATAAAAGTATGATATTAAAAGATTTGACGCAAAGACGCAAAGACGCAAAGATTTTATAATCAAGCTTTGAAGGGCTAGTTTAATCGGTTCCTGTCCGAAAGTAATCAATTTTCCACAAAAACAGTATATTTTTTTGTTTTCTCTGCGTCCTTGCCTCCTTGAACTATTTTCTTTTATCTTGCTCTTCGTGTCATTTTTTATGTTTTAATCTTTTCTCTGCGCCTTTGCGTCTTTGCGTCAAATCTTTTAAACTCTTTACACTTTAAAAAAATGGAAAATAAATATGACTCGCGAATCCATAACCTTCGATATCCTCATTGTCGGCGCAGGGCCTGCCGGATTATCCGCAGCGATCCGTTTGGCGCAACTTGGCCGAACGCAACAACGCGAGTTATCCATCGGCGTGATAGAAAAAGCGGCTACTGTTGGGGCGCATAGCCTCGCTGGCGCGGTGTTGGATCCAATAACGCTGAATGAACTGTTGCCAGAGTGGAAACAGCTGGATGCACCCCTGGATACCCTCGTAAATGATGACCAATTCTTGTTGCTAACGCAACAGAAGAGCTGGCGTCTTCCCACGCCGCCGCCCCTACGTAACAAGGGTAACTACACGATCAGCGTCGGTAAATTATGCCAATGGTTAGCACAGCAGGCGGAACAACTTGGTGTGAATATTTTTTGTGGGTTTGCTGGCGCCCAGATATTATACAATACAGCTGGCAAGGTGTGTGGCGTCGCCACGGGCGACAAAGGTATCGATAAACACGGCCAGTCAACTGCGCAATATCAAGCAGGTATTGATATTTATGCACAACAAACCTTGTTTGCCGAAGGCTGTCGTGGCTCATTAACTAAAACCTTGCTGCAACACTTTAATTTATCGCGCGAAGCACAACCACAAACCTATGCTATTGGTATAAAAGAATTGTGGGAAGTGCCTGAAACACAACATCAACCTGGGCGTGTCATTCACAGCGTGGGTTGGCCCCTGGATGTCTCCACTTATGGCGGTTCGTTCTTGTATCATCTGCATAACCGCCAAGTAGCAGTGGGTTTTGTTGTCGGCCTGGATTATCAAAATCCCTACCTGGATCCCTACGAAGAATTACAGCGTTTTAAAACTCATCCAGCTATTCGTGATATTTTTACGGATGGGAAACGCCTTTGTTACGGCGCAAGGGCATTAAATGAGGGCGGTTGGCAGTGCATTCCCAAACTTAGTTTTCCGGGCGGAGCCTTAATTGGCGATTGCGCGGGATTTATGAATGTGCCGCGCATTAAGGGTATCCATACCAGCATGAAATCCGCCCTTATCGCAGCAGAATTGTTAATGGCGCAAGATTTATCACAAGAGCTATTCGGCTATAATGATGCAGTAAAAAACTCTTGGTTAGGCGAGGAATTATACGCAGCGCGTAATATACGTCCGGCATTTCATTATGGTGGTTTATGGGGTGGATTAGCCTACAGCGCTATTGATAGCTATCTATTAAAAGGTAAGGCACCGTGGACCTTTGCACACGGCAAACCCGATCATGAGTGTTTAAAACTGGCTGCTGCATCTACGCAACTGGTTTATCCCAAACACGACGGTGTGCTGACATTCGATAAATTAGCCTCGGTGTATATTTCCAACACGCATCATGCAGAAAATCAGCCGTGTCACTTGCAATTGCAGGATCCTCAAGTAGCGATCGACATCAATTTCAAACGCTATGCGTCACCAGAAACACGTTATTGCCCCGCCAATGTGTATGAAATTGTCGAACATGACAATCAACCGAAGTTACAGATCAATGCAGCCAATTGCGTGCATTGTAAAACCTGTGATATTAAGGACCCTACGCAAAATATTAATTGGACGCCGCCAGAGGGTGGGGATGGACCCAATTATGTCGATATGTAGTTATTCAGAAAAAGTTGCTTGTGTAAATCACGTGTTGCTACAAAAACAAAGGCCTTGCCGATTTTTTGTTTTGTAAACAAACCAAGCGCCTCTAATTTCAACAAATCAGTTCGTGCTGTATCGTAAGTGATATTGTGCGCCTGCTGATGTGTTGCAATATGATAGTGCGTATGGCTATGTTTTAGCGCATGCTTGATGAGGTCAATCTGTCGATAATTTAGTTTGTTACGCAAGCGTTCACTATTGTAAATCGATTGTTCCAGTTGGGTTATTTCCGCTGTTTGTTGGTCTATATACGTATGCAATGCTGTAATTGCCTGTATAATCACATCAAGCTGATGCAGAATAAAATACGTGACATCATTTTCATCAGTTTCTGTATATAAAAATGCGCGACTATATTGACTGGGAGTTTTCCTTAAAATACTAGATATGGAAATAAATTCCATCAGCCAATAGCCTTGTTGCGCCAGTGACCAATAAAACAACGCGCGTGCGGTTCGGCCATTGCCATCGACAAATGGATGGTCGTAAGCAAGCATAAAATGTAATACGATAGCCTTGATGATCGGATGGATAAAAAAATTATGCTGATCTATAGCAGTATTGGCAAACAAGCATAATTTATTTAATCGCGTTGCTAATTCTTTTGCCCGTGGCGGTGTATGTAAAATCTTATTGTGATCCCACACATAAATATCATCCGTAGTACGTAAATGACCTGCAGCAGCGGGATCTTTCAATGTATCTTCCGTTAGAATTTTATGTAGCTCTAAGATTATCCCTGTTGTGAGTTTTTCTGCCTTAATTTCACGGATAAATTGCATGGCGCGATAATTATTGAAAATCATGCGTTCATCCAGATTTCTCGGTTTACGCCTGGTTTGCAACATTTCTTTGGCAACTTGTCGAGTGGTAGAAGCGCCTTCCAGTTGACTGGAAGTAATCGCCTCCTCCATCAGCGAACGTATCAAGTACGTGTCTTGCAACTGTGAGTTAATAACTGTGCCTGTATTATTTATGATATTACCGGCATTGCGATCAATCGTATGTAGTTTTTGCAATACTATATCGGGTGTGGCAAACACCAGAGGTTTCCCCCAGTAATCGGTAAATGGTAACGGTTTATACAATACTTTACGGGCTAGTTTTATCAACCCCCACCAGGT
This sequence comes from uncultured Gammaproteobacteria bacterium, assembly GCA_963777715.1. Lineage (GTDB taxonomy): Bacteria > Pseudomonadota > Gammaproteobacteria > JAURND01 > JAURND01 > JAURND01. The sequence continues at coordinate 37,181 of CAVZRN010000019.1, read as the reverse complement.
TTCTGAGGTCAGATCAGCTGGTGGCTGTAAATGGCGTAACTTATCCCAGTGTACATATTCTCCTTTTACAGTGGGAAAGCTTCCGTCAATAGCAAACGCGGGAAGTAATTGAGGGTCATTAGCGATGGTAGGGGGTTTTAGGGGGATTTTCATCGGGTTATCCCAAGGTGGAGTTACTACCAATTTGGTATAAATTGGTAGGTTATTGGTAGTATAGCAGTACCCAACCCCATTTGCTACCAATTCAGTATAAATTGGTAGGTTATTGGTATTTGGTTGATAGCCTTAGCGATGAATATATACCCATCACACTTTGGTTTTCGGTTTTTGAAAACCCAAGTGTAACCTTAGCGCGATGGGGATTTTTAAGGGGAGAATGCAATTATCCCCTTAAATTGCCGTGTCGCAAGCTTGCTTGCGCCGGCAATCTTATAAAGATTATACTCACCGCACTCCTTAACAAAAAGCCGTTATTTAAAGTGCGGTGAGTATAGAATTAGGCTAGATGGTTGAGCGTGTCGCCAATCCCAACAGAACATACGACCAACCATACAGAATTAAATCGATACCGATAAACAAACCGATAACAAACAGTCCTGATGCTGGCCAATGCGCTAGAATTAAAATGCCTAGTATTAAGGTGATAGCGCCACTGAAGAAACCCCATCCCCAGCGGGGAACTCGTAATGATAGAGCGCCCAGGATACGAAAAAACCCGACCACCATGTAAAAAATGGCCAATAACAAGGTGATCGACATGGCAACGGATGCCGGATGCTTGATCAACAAAATCCCTGCTATTAAGTACAAAATGCCTAATACTAAGGATAATGCGAAGCTACCTGCACCATCTTGCCAGGTTCTTAGAGCATTAATCACGATTACTGCACCACTTATGATTAATATTACGCCTAAAAACATGACAGACAGCAGCGTAGTCAGTACGGCAGCGCCCACTGCGAAAATACCCAGGGCGATTAAAACAACACCGAACCCTACAAACCAACCCCAACGTTTATTTAAACCTGTTGCTACTTCCATGATAGTTCTCCTTAAGGGATTATTATTAGTAACAGTATATACCCATTCCGTATGTTTGGTAGGGGCAACCCCCCGTGGTTGCCCAACCAGATAGTACACATAAGCATGTAGGCACAGGGGTCTACCCCTACAATTAAATCTTTCCTTGCACCCTTAGAGGGAGTAAAATCGACTCACTCAAAATTCGACTTTTTGAAGAACCGAGTATTTTGTTCTATGGCAAGGCGCGCGAGCAACCCGAAGCGCAGTTTACTTAGGGCTTAAATGAGCATCGGAAGTGTGAGCGCAACGCAGCAAGAGAGCAAAAGACGACGGTTATGCAAAAAGTCTATAAAGAATACTAAGGAGTAATACATCTTGGCTAAAATTATCGTAGTAACTTCCGGCAAGGGCGGCGTAGGCAAGACCACGACCAGTGCTGGCATTTGGCACCGGGTTGGCGCAGCGCGGCCATCGAACGGTTATCATTGATTTTGACGTTGGTCTACGCAATCTCGACCTTATCATGGGCTGTGAACGTCGCGTGGTATATGATTTTGTCAACGTCATTAATGGCGAAGCGAAATTATCACAGGCACTCATTAAGGATAAGCATCTGGAGAATCTGTTTATTCTGCCAGCCTCACAAACGCGTGATAAAGACGCATTAACGGCGGAAGGCGTTAAGCAAGTGCTGGAAGAATTACAAAAAGATTTCGATTATATTGTCTGCGACTCCCCCGCTGGTATTGAACGCGGCGCTCACTTAGCCATGTATTACGCGGACAGCGCCTTGATCGTGACCAACCCAGAAGTAAGTTCGGTGCGTGATTCTGATCGCATTTTAGGATTGCTCGCTAGTAAAACACGACGCGCGGAAGAAGGATTGCCACCCCCAAAGGAACACTTGGTCATCACACGTTATTCACCAGCGCGTGTTGAAAAAGGCGAAATGATTAGTGTAGAAACCGTACAAGAAATTTTAGGCGTGCCACTGTTGGGCGTTATTCCCGAATCTCCCGCAGTATTACGCGCCTCAAATTCCGGTGTGCCAGTGATATTGGATCCAAACAGTGATGCTGGTCAGGCATATACTGACACGGTGGATCGTTTCCTTGGCGAAACGGTGCCACATCGCTTCGTAAATATAGAGAAAAAAGGATTTTTACGTCGACTCTTTGGTAGCAAACCAGTAACGGAGACTTCTTTAGCATGACGATACTTGAATTCATTAAACAACGGTTAAATCGCAATAATACCGCGCAAATTGCTAAGGAACGTCTACAGATTATTGTGGCGCACGAGCGCATACAGCGCAAATCAGGCGTGGTTAATTTGCAAGAGCTACAACAGAAACTGATCGAAGTGATCGCAGATTATTTACGCATCGATAAACAACAGGTCAACGTCGAATTACAGCGCGATGAGAATCGCTCGGTGTTGGAATTGAATGTGACCCTGCCAGACCAGGTTTAAATGAACTTACGCCTTCTGCTACCGTTTTGTTGTTTGCTAGTCGTAGTGACTACTGCGGTTGCAGAAGGTAATGGGCAACCTGCAACGCCAGCAGCTAATGATATACCCACTAATCTAGCTACTTTTCAGAAAACGCATCAATGTCAAAATTGTAATTTAACCGGTGTCAATTTAAGCAATTACTCATCCGTTACACCAACATCCAGCACGCCAGCATCCAGTCCTAAACTTGCAGATTGTTCCGTTGAACTATCGCTTGCGCACGCCAACTTAAGTAACGCTGATTTAACCAAGGCAAATTTTACCGCCTGTATGCGTGGCGCAGTCACACCCTTTCGCAGTATTGATTTTAGTTATGCCAATATGGCGCACGCAACATTAGATGACAGTAAGTTTTACGGCGCTTCCTTTGTCTACGTTAATTTGCCCGAAAGTCATTTGGCCAATGCGCAGTTGGATTTATCTAATTTTAGCCAGGCAAATTTTTCTCATGCGCATCTCGATAACGCACAATCCACACGCGACGCCATGCACGGCTGGGGCAGCAATTTTTATCTGGCGAATTTCTGCGGTGCTGATTTAAATAACGCAAAACTTTATGGATTTTTTCAAGGCGCTAATTTTTCTATGGCTAATTTAAATCATGCTACGCTTTCTACAACAAATGATACAATACCAGCGAATGCGCCCGCGGTAAAAAATGCAACAAGTGCTAATTTGTGGGCAGGTGTTAACTTTGCTGGCGCTAATTTAACGGACGCACATTTCTATACGGATGACAAGTTAGCAGATTTAAGTTTGGCGCGTTTTTGTAACACCACCATGCCGGATGGTTCGGTGAACAACAAAGATTGTCCAAAATAATTCTCTTATAGCCGTCATCAAATGATAGACAACCCCATGCAAATACCTGCTCTCACCACATCGCCCAAATGCCCATTACATCAACTGGAAAAGCAGTTGTTAAATCATGCTGTGCGTATCGAAGGTTGGTTTCGTGAACAATGGCATAAGAGCGCCAACACTGTTTTACTCATCGGTTGATTTACGCAACGCGGGGTTTAAACTTGCGCCAGTGGACACTAATTTATTTCCAGCTGGATTTAATAATTTAAGCGCCGATTGTTTACCACTGTGCATCCAGGCAGCCCAGGCAACCATGGAATTACTGGCGCCTACGGCGTCACAAATTTTGCTCATTCCGGAAAACCATACGCGTAATGTATTCTATTTTGAGCATCTCGCCAGACTGCAAGAGATTTTAACCAAGGCGGGTTTTATGGTGCGTATTGGTTCGTTATTAGATGAAATAACTACGACTAAGACGATTACATTACCTTCTGGTAAATCGCTAAGTATTGAGCCATTGACTCGCAAGGGTAATCGTGTCTATATTGATGACTTTTCACCGTGCATGATCTTGCTGAATAACGATCTAGCTGGCGGAGTTCCTGAATTACTACGAGGCTTGGAGCAAAAGATTGTCCCACCCTTAAGTATCGGCTGGGAAACGCGTTCTAAATCCAACCATTTTTATCATTACAAAAATATCAGCGAAACATTTTCCCAATATATCGATATCGACCCATGGTTAATTGCGCCATTATTCCGTTATTGTGGCGAAGTTAATTTTTTAACCGGTGAAGGTGAAGAATGTGTAGCCACACATACCACTGCGTTATTACAGGCTATTCAGGAAAAATATGACGAGTACGGTATTGAACATCCACCCTACGTTGTGATAAAAGCAGATGCAGGCACCTATGGTATGGCAGTAATGACCGTGAAAAGTGCGGATGAAGTGAAACAACTCAACCGCAAACAACGTGTCAGCATGTCAACGGTAAAGGGTGGACGCAACGTGTCCAAGGTGATTATTCAAGAAGGTGTCTACACCTTTGAAACCTGGGGTGAAAAGTTATCGGTCGCCGAACCGGTTGTGTACATGATAGGCCGTCATGTCGTTGGCGGGTTTTATCGTGTGCATGCAGGAAAAGGCATCGACGAAAATCTCAATTCCCCCGGCATGAATTTTGAACCATTGGCATTTGCCGATGCGTGTAATAACCCATGCCATCCGGCACAAGCGTATTCAAATCGCTTTTATGCCTATGGCGTAATCGCGCGTCTGGCTGCATTGGCAGCGGCTAAAGAATTAGCACAGACTGCAGGATAGCAGTTTTTCAACGGTTCTTACTCTCTTCAGCGGGAACTGCTGACAATCTTACTGACACAATAGTATTGAAGGTAATTACCTATGAATTGGGCACAACTCTCAAGTTTTCTTATCTCGTTAATCGCCATTTTGAACCCTGCCGGTAGCGTCGGCGTGTTCTTGAGCATGACTTCCGACCGTAGCGCGCAAGAACGTCAACAGATTGCCTTGGTTGCCACATTAACTATTTTTATTACCTTGGTGCTTATCACCTGGATTGGCATTCCTATTTTAAATTTATTTGGTATTTCCCTACCGGCATTTGAGATTACCGGTCGTCTTATCATCTTGTTGCGTGGTTTGGCGATGTTAAATTCGAAAGAAACAGAAACGCCTACCTCACAAACCGCAGAAGGAATGGAACCTCGCTCCAAGCGTGAATCCATTGCTGTAGTACCGCTGGCAATTCCAATCATCGCTGGCCCCGGCGCGATGACTAACGTAATTATTTTTAGTCAGAACTCTAGCATCGGTTATAAATTTATTGTTTGCGGCGGAATTTTGGCGGTGTCACTGATGATGGGTGTCGTGTTATTTTTCGCACCGCGCATTGGTCGAATGATCGGCGAAACAGGTATTAATATCACCACACGTATTATGGGTCTACTGCTCGCCGCCATTGCTATGAGCATGATTACGTCTGGCCTGGCATTAATGTTCCCAGGGTGGAGCTAATCAAATACAACTTGACTTTGAGCGCCCCCTCCCTTACCATCTTATGCAGGTTAGGGATAGCATTTTCCGGTCTCTAATATGTTTAACCAACAACTATCAAGGGAGTTTTACCATGACTAAACGAATCATCCTTGCTTCTGCGGTATTATTAGTAGCATTTGGCGCTGCAGTAACTGCCTGCAAGCCAGCAAGCACCACCACAACCGTAACGCCGACTGCAAACGGCGGCGCTACAGCGACTACCACCACCGACGGCACTACCGCTAAACCACAGCAATAAATTGTGGTTGGCTGGAAAGGGGCGCTTAGCGCCCCTTTTTTTGACTTATAACCTGGAATGGGAATTTATCATTGAACATACTTTTAAAGATTATACTCACCGCACTCATTAACAAAAAGCCGTTATTTAAAGTGCGGTGAGTATTATGTGGTGAATATTAACAACTATGTATATTTAGTCCCTTTTGTGAGAAAAGATGAAGATACCATTTTTTTAAAAACAGTTTTTCCCCATCGTAAATCGACTAAGCAATATTTAAAAAGGTGGCCATGATGAAAAAAAATAAACGATAATGTTTTTGATGAATGTTACTGTGCAAAAATTTTAGACGAGCCAGTGGACGTTGACGTAGAAAATATTTTTATCCAGATTCCAAATTTCATTTTCGTGAAAAATCTGAAATCGCAATTTACTGGTTGTAATTCCAATTTTGCTTACGCTGCTGGCTTAACACGACCAAAAGAAATTATAGGCAAGACGGATTATGACATGCCCTGGGGAGATAGCCATGCCGGTTTATATCGCCAGGGAGATATGGAAGTTCTGGAAAACTCTGCAAAAACTAATTTTTTTGAGACGCAGCTTAAATCTAATGGCGATATCGTCATAATCCAAATCTCTAAAGCCCCACTATTTGACCAAAAAAAGCAAAAAATTGGCGTAATTGGCAGTTACATGGAATATACACCTGATCAATATCGGGGTAATTTTAACCCATACCATTTTACTCGACGCGAGGCTGATATCTTAAGGTTAATTATCCGAGGCAAAACAGCAAAAGAAACTGCAACCACTTTTTGTTTGTCAACAAGGACGGTTGAGAATTATCTTGCCACTATCAAGGAAAAAGTCGGAGTCCGTAGTAAATCTGCCCTGATTGAAAAACTGCTGGAAACAGATTTCAGGTAATGATCCTGATAGGACTATATCCGCTCTCTCGTCATACCATCGACATTCTCTTTGTATGGTCATTATTAATAAACTTATTTTGTGGCTGAAAGCCCCTGGGAGCGCGGGCAGCTTGCCCGCATGTATGCCAATGGCTTAAATGCGGGCAAGCTGCCGCGCTCCCAGGGGCATTGCGCCATTCATCATTCACAATATTATACACGCATCTTTTTCAGCATAATCCCCGGGCTCCCCATAATCTATGCCTGTATCCTCGCTTTTTACGTTGGGCACAGGGTTCTTTGAATCTTTTGATGCTCCTTGAGTTCTCTGCAAATCAGATTGGGATGTAATGACTCCCCCCAGAGACATATGTTTGGCAATGAGCTGTGCAGCACCAGGTGGTGTACTCTTTTTATTATCTGGAACTTGTTGATTTATAACGCTTTTTAGCTCACGAAATATGTCATGTTCCAGGAGAGCTTGTATGAGAGGCGCATTTTTCCCTATATCATCATTTACGCGAGCCCAGTCTTCTAATAAAGAACATTGATGTTGAAAAGTTAATATTTTTCTGACCAGGGACGGATATTTTCTTAGTTGGTCTATAACACGAGCATAATCTTCTGGTATCTCACCATTTACGTTAGCATCAGCGTTTTCAGCATAATCCTCGGGCTCCCCGTAATCTACGCCTTCATGCGTATTTTCTGGTTGATTTGTAATTTTCTTTTTTATCTTTGTCTCTTGCTCTTGCATACGATGTACCCTATAAGAATTATTATTAATAAAAATTGCCTGCCTTTTTGGCACAACAATCGTAAAATTCTTAGGTAGTCTAAAAGACAAATAAGTATGGGACTAGAGTATTAATTACTCTATTACGGTAGATCACTCTTATGTACGGTACAAAAGCTAGAACCGGGAAATCATGATACTGGCACAGACCGGAAGGATGGACGATCTACACCAACATCGCTACCTGTCGGCTCGCTTCCTCGCGCGCTAATTGATCTGCTGTTAATACATCTTCCAGCTGTTGTACGTTCTGACTGGGAATTTTATTCAATACATGCGCCACCAGACGCGCGATATCGGTAAAACGGATTTGTCGTTGTAGAAATGCCTGCACCGCCACTTCGTTTGCCGCATTCAATAAAGTAGCAGCAGTGCCACCGGCCTGAAAGGCGGCATAGGCTAATTCCATCACCGGATAACGCGTAAACGACAATGGCTCAAAATCCAGACGGCCAACCTTGAATAAATCCACTCCCTGCACACCCGATGCCATACGCTCTGGCCAGGATAATGCATACGCAATCGGTGTGCGCATGTCGGGTAATCCCAACTGCGCAAGCGTTGAGCCATCGACATAATCCACCCAGGAATGAATCACACTCTGGCGATGCAATACCGTATGAATATCACTTGCCAGCAAGCCGAATAACCAACTGGCTTCGATCACTTCCAAGCCTTTATTCATCATCGTTGCGGAGTCTACCGTAATTTTAGCGCCCATGTTCCAGTTAGGATGCTGGCACGCCTGCTCGGGTGTCACATCATCCAATTGCGCAATTGGCAAATCGCGAAATGCACCGCCGGACGCGGTCAGCGTAATGCTGCGCACACCGGAATCTGTCATGCCGGGTTTAAAGTTTGCTGGCAAGCATTGGAAAATAGCGCTGTGTTCACTGTCGACTGGCAGCAATGTGGCATTGTGGGTGCGCACGGCATCCATCAGTAATTGACCCGACATCACCAACGCTTCTTTATTAGCCAATAAAATACGTTTTCCTGCTTGCGCTGCTGCTAACGTGGGTAACAATCCAGCCGCGCCCACAATCGCCGCCATCACGTAGTCCACTTCACGGTGACTCGCAACGTCTACTAACGCGGCATCGCCTGCTAATACTTCGGTTGCAAGAGCATGTGGTTTTAAACGCTGAGTTAATTCTTCGGCTGCTTGTACATCACGCATCACTGCATAGCGCGGTTGATACTGCAAACATTGTGTCAACATGACATCGACGTTGCGTTGCGCAGTTAATGCGAACACGCGAAAACGTTGCGGATGCAGGGCAATGACTTGCAGGGTGCTTGAGCCAATCGAGCCAGTGGAACCCAGGATGGTTAGATTGATCACGCTATTTATTCTCACCAACGTGGTTAGGCAGTTCGTCCAGTGCAAAATCATCCACGGCATTGACCTGTTGACGCACGGCATTGGCTTCCTGTATTAAATTTTGCTCTGCTCTAGCAATCAAGCCTAAATTGACCGCGGCGGTGAATCTATCGGCAAAGGTTTTTCCTTGAATCTCACCCTGGCGCGCCAAGATGTTTATTTTATTTTCAATGTCGTCGGCTGCGATGACTTTAAATAATGCAGCGCCAACTAACCCGACCATGTTATGTTCTTCGGCCGCGCTATAAATACCTTGAGTTAAACGTGCACGTGTATCGGTTGCGCCAGACAATAACACACTCACTTGATGACCTAGTTTATCGCTTGGTGGCGTCAAGCGGCGACCAAGAGGAAACACAACTGAGCGTAACAAGCTGCCAATGATGGGTTTAGGAAAATTACGTAGCGTCGTATCTAACGCGGTTTGTAATTTAAACAACAGAGATTGGCATGCCCACTCAACGAGTGGTAAATCTTCTTGCGGTCGGCCTTGGTTTTCAAACTGCTTCAATACCGCACAACCCATATACAACATACTCAGCACATCACCCATACGGCCAGACAAATGTTCGTGACGCTTAAATTCTCCGCCCAGTATTAATACCGACACATCTGCCAGATACGCGAATACTGCGCTAAAACGCGTCAATTGCTGATAATAGCGTCTTAGTGCTGGGTCGCCAGGTACGCGGGTAAAATGCGCACCGGTAATCCCTAACCAAAATGCACGTATCTTGTTGCTGGTTATCATACCAACGTGGGCAAAAAACGCTTTGTCAAAATCACGCAATCCTTGTGCCTGATCAGAGTTTTGTGCTGCCATTAGTTCCTTCAGCAGGTATGGATGGCAGCGCATCATGCCTTGACCAAAGATCATCATGCAGCGTGTTAAAATATTAGCGCCTTCGACGGTGATGCCAATGGGCGCTTCAATATATCCTTGCGCAACAAAATTACGCGGCCCCATACAAATACCCTTGCCACCGCTCACATCCATCGCATCATTGATTACTTGGCGCGCCAATTCTGTTGTGTGGTATTTACTGATCGATGAGGGCACCGCAGGACGCTCACCGCGATCCACTGCCGATACTGCAAATAATCGCGTAGCATCCATGATGTAAGTATTGCCAGCGATGCGTGTTAATGCTTCTTCCACACCTTCAAAACGCCCGACAGAAATATGAAATTGTTTGCGTATCCGCGCGTAAGCGCCCATGGTGAAACTCGCCACTTTAGCGCCGCCGGTTGATAGTGATGGCAATGTAATGGCACGACCGACTGACAAACGTTCAATCAACATGTGCCATCCTTGACCTGCGCGTGCAGGGCCGCCAATAATCCAATCCACGGGAATAAATACGTCATGGCCTTGTGTAGGGCCATTGGGAAATGCGCAGTTCAACGGGAAGTGGCGACGTCCAATACTAATGCCAGCTGTGTTGGTTGGAATTAATGCGCAAGTAATACCGAGTTCTTCTTGCTGACCTAATAAATGGTCAGGATCAAATAATTTAAACGCCAATCCTAATAAGGTTGCAATTGGCGCTAAGGTAATATAACGCTTATTCCAATTCAATCGAATGCCAATGACTTCTTGCCCTTCCCACATATCCTTGCACACTACGCCACAATCAGTCATAGAGCTTGCATCAGAACCTGCATCCGGACCGGTTAATGCAAAGCAGGGAATTTCATCGCCCCTGGCCAGGCGCGGTAGATAATGTTTTTTTTGTTCTTCCGTGCCGTACTCCAATAATAATTCTGCCGGGCCTAATGAATTAGGCACACCCACTATTGTGGCTGCCGCATTACTGCGACTAGAAATTTTTGTAATAATGGCGGAATGCGCTAAGGCAGAAAATTGTTTGCCGCCATATTCTTTCGGAATAATTAAGCTAAAGAAACCACGTTGTTTTAAAAATTGCCAAACCGGTTCTGGCAAATCAAATAAGCGATAATTAATCTCCCAATTATTGAGCATCTGACATAACTGTTCAACATCCTCATCTAAAAACAGTTGTTCTTCTGCGGTTAGTTGTGGCGCTGGATAATTTTTCCACAATTGCCAGTGCGGCATACCGCTGAATAATTCACCTTCCCAACCAACGGTGCCAATCGTTAACGCCTGTTTTTCCGTTGCAGACATGCTCGGTTTTATTTTCTGATAGAACTGCAATAATGGCTTAGTCAATAACAGGCGGCGCAATGGTAAGATATTTAGTGGCACTGCAATCACTACAAATAGCGCCCAAAAAATCACCTTGCTCACCATGCCAAGACTGCTAAATTGCGACATGACGATTAAGTAGAAGGCAATCCCCAGCGTCCACACCACCAGGGTGGCGCGTTTATAAGCCAGCAGAAAAATAACTGCTAGAAATAAGACAATCCATAATAAAGTGATCACTGATTTATCTCCGTGTAGGGTTTGATGATTTTTAGGCACGTAACTTTATTCTTGTCGTCCCCGCCGCTCAATAGTATCCAAGAATATATTACTGCGGTAAGGGGATCCAAAACCCTACTATCCAAAAAGCTTTGTCAAAAGCCAGTAAGAAAATTGGTTTTTGGATCCCCGCTGTCCTGTTAGCAGCCTTTGGCTAATTATGAGCGGCGGGGACGACCAATGCTGGCTCCGGGATGACGGCTAATTAGATCCGGCGCATCACTAAACACTGCATCGACGCCCATGGCAAATAACGTTTGCGCAAGCTGGGAATCATTTACCGTATATACCATCACATAGGGTACTACGGATTTAATCGCTTGTACGCGCTCCGGTGTTACCAGGTTATGTCTAATGTGTAGGGCGATACCATTTATGTCCGCTAATAGCGTTTGCCAATTCGGCAACCACTCGCGCATGAGCAACGCCAAATTTAATCGCTGATCCAGGGCATGCACGATTAAACTCGGCAGTGAAAAACTCGACACCAGTAATCTATCATACGTCGGCCAATAGGCATGTAAAATATCCACCACCTTGCGCGCGGTTTCTTCATCCGTGCCAGGCGTAGGTTTTATTTCCACATTAATGCTTAGGCCCAATTCTGCGGCACAGGCTAAATACTCTATCAACGTCGGCACTTTCTCACCGGCAAATTCTGGCGCAAACCATGAGCCTGCGTCTAATGTGGCGATCTGTGCATACGTAATCTCAGCCACTAAGCCATGTCCATTAGTGGTGCGCTCTAACGTCTCATCATGGATGACGATGGCTTCGCCATCCGCCGTTAGTTTTGCATCAAACTCCACCCAAGTGACGCCCAATGCCTTCGCCTTACGTAGCGAGGCTAACGTGTTCTCCGGTGCATAATGACATGCGCCACGATGCCCAATAACATGTGGTAGTTGTAACATCATTTTGGTGTGGCGGTGGTTGGCGCTTTAGCCGCAATCACTACCTGGGCTGTTTCTGTCACATTAGCATTCACCGGCATGGATGGCTGCTCTTGATTAGGTTCGGGCATTGCCGCCGCCATAACCATACCCCCCTTACGCATAATCACCGGTTGATTTGGCACAAATTCTATACTGTGCAGGAAATAATGTTGTTCAGGGTACGCTTGATTCAGGCGCATAATTTCCTGTTGTATATTGGCATAAATAGCCGCCCTGGCGTCGGCATGGGTTTTTTCCATCTCTGCCAGTGACGGGCTAAAATCAATATCGGATATGGTGTAGGTTTCGCCGGGCTTACTAATACTTTTTGCTTTATCACGCAATCCAGCCGTATCGCCTTGCGGCAGGCGCGCTTCTGCTTCTACGTGCAACATCTCCAAGCCAGATTTATCCTGGCTGCGGGTAAATGTGGTAATATGCCAATCAGCCTTAGCCGCCATCTTATTTAATGTATCCAGCACATGGCTATTTACATTGGCGAGCCCTACCTTATCGAGCGCTGCATCCATGCTAACAGTGACCTTTACCGTATCCGTCGTCGCCCATTTCTCCACCGTTGTTTGGTAAGAAACTTTGTTAAGCGGCGGTTGTGGCCGTGGAAATTCTGCCGGATCAGCATTGGCGAATAATGGCAGCGTTAGTAGCAGGGGTAATATTAATTTGAATAGTTGCATAGGTACGCCCTCTAGGAAATTAGTTAACTCTAGTAGCCACCCCACTTCGATCGGCACAAACGGTCAGATTTTAGTCGAGTTTGGTGCGAAAAATTATCGAAAAAGCGCAGCATATGTGGGTTGATATGTGAGCATTTTGAGAAAATTTTTCCCGCCAAAATCGGCAAAATATGATCGTTTGCAATGAGTTACTATTGAGGTTGACAACGTGAGTATACTGGAAAACAATACTGCCTCAAAGCTGCATAATAGATTCCTCATCCAGGACGTGATTACCTATGCTAATGCAAGACACCTCAATTAGTACCAATAAACCCTATCCGCTTAACAATGATTGGCTATTTCAATACGCAGAAACGCTAGGTTTTGGTGAAATCCATTTTAAAATTGACCACACCACCGGACTAAGAGCCATTATTGCCATACACAGTACTGCACGTGGACCGGCAATCGGCGGCTGTCGTTGCATTACTTATAACTCTATCGATAATGCATTAGAAGACGCATTGCGGTTGGCGCACATGATGAGCTACAAGGCGGCAGCCTGTAACCTGCCACATGGAGGCGCAAAGGCAGTGATTATGCGTCCGAAAGAAATTAAGGACCCAATCGCTTTTTTTGAAGCATTTGGTCGCTTTGTTGACGAGATGCAAGGTCGCTATATTACTGCAGTTGATAGTGGTACGTCGGCAACGGATATGGATATTATCGCGCGAGTAACACCCTATGTAACTTCTGGAACTAACTCAGGTGGCGACCCTGCTCCGTATACTGCCCTGGGAGTGGTGCGTGGTATTGAGGCTGCGGTGCGCTTTAAATTGGGCAAACCTGATTTAAAGGATGTGCATATTGTGATTCAAGGTGCTGGACATGTGGGTTATAATCTCGCCCAGCAATTGATCGCACGTGGCGCACGCATTACGCAATGCGACACCCAGGCAGAAGCTTTGGCGCGTTGTGTGAATGAATTACAAGTAACTCCGGTGGCGGCTGATGATGTTTACGATGTTCCCTGTGACGTGTTTTCACCCTGTGCGTTGGGAGCAATTATTAATGACGCCACCCTTCAACGCTTGCAAACGCATATCATTGCCGGATCAGCTAATAATCAGTTAGCGCAGCAGCAACATGGCGCGATATTGCACCAGCGTGGCATTCTGTATGTCCCTGATTTCATCATTAATGCCGGTGGTTTAATTCATGCAGCTGCTATTTATGACCATGGTGATTTAGTCAGGGCGCAGCAACAAATTGAAAATTTATACGACACCTTGTGGCATATATTTGAACGTTCTAAAATAGAAAATCGCGCTACCAGCAATATTGCGGATGATGTCGCATTAGAAAGGCTTAATATTAAAAAAGACAAAGATATTGCCGCTTAAATGACCTTACCTTGGAGAACTCATGACTATATTCCACCTACCTGATTTAGGCGAAGGCTTGCCTGATGCTGAAATTCAACAATGGTATGTTAACGAAGGCGATGAAATAACCCTGGATCAACCACTGGTTGCGATGGAAACCGCCAAGGCAGTGGTGGATGTGCCATCACCCATTGCCGGACGTGTAGCTAAGCTACATGGTAAGCCAGGCGACATTATTTTAACTGGCGCGCCCTTGATTGAATTTGTCAGTGATACACCCATACCTGCTGCAGAAACTCACCATGCTACTGCAACGTCAGCTGCGAGTTCCCCCCAAACAGCGCGTGCGATCAATAGCGTAAAAGCTGCGCCAGCTGTACGAATGTTAGCGAATAAACTCAATGTAGATTTGAACACTGTGGCGGTAGTGGACCCGATGGTACGGTGACAACAGAAGATGTTAATCGTGCTGCGGCACAAGAAGGCGTCACCGCTAAATCTGAACCAGTCGGTGAACCCTTGCACGGTGTACGGCGCGTCATGGCGGAACAAATGGCGAAATCGCACGCAGAAGTCGTACCGGTGACATTAACCGAGCAAGCCGATTTACACCGTTGGCCGCAAAAAACTGACGTGACACTGCGGATTATTCGTGCTGTGATTGCAGCGTGTAAGGCCGAGCCACTATTAAATGCACATTTTTATGGCGCATCGACCAGTCGCAAGTTATGGACAGAGATTAATTTGGGTATTGCTGTTGATACGCCAGCAGGATTGTACGTCCCCGTGATTAAGGACGTTGCCAGTCAATCGCCAGAGTCATTGCGCGCTACGTTAAATAGTTTTAAAGAAAAGGCCAAGACGCAATCGTTTTCACCGGCGGAATTACAAAACGCTACTATCACGTTATCAAATTTTGGCACCATTGCCGGTATTTATGCCAGTCCAATTATCGTTCCACCCACCGTGGCGATTATTGGCATTGGTAAGAGCCGCCCAATGGTAGTGGCGCATGAAGGCCAGCCAGTGGTGCATACCATCATGCCGCTTTCGTTAACCTTCGATCATCGGATCGCAACCGGTGGTGAAGCAGCGCGATTCTTGGGTGTGTTGGTGCGTGAGTTAGAGTCTAAATAAATGTTAGAACAAAGAGTGGGAGTGAGAAATCTTATGTCACAATTGAAAAAAATTCTATCGATCATCGTTTTTCTATTTAGTGTGAGCAGTAGTTACGCAGATCAAGTTTCTATCCAAATGGTTGCGGCGAGCGATACTATTCAAGGCCTGGATCAGGCGATCAGTGATGTGAAACAGCAAACGCCGCTTAGCGTGGTGTTTCCTAATTATATACCCGCGCCGGGAAGTAACTTATACGCCAGTTATTCCAGCTATAGTTTAAATGCCAACTACAAATTATTTTGGCAAATCAGCGCAGATGCTACGCCAGACTGTAAGGGAAAGCGGGTGTGTAATGTGGGGGTCGTTACGGCGGAAAAAGATCGCAACGCTGACCCCACTTATGACAACTTACCTGACCAGAAAAAATTACCCAAACAGCGCGTGACCCTGAAAAATGGGATCGCCGCATACTACACCCCCACACACACCGGAGCCAGCCGTATTTACTCCACCATCGAATGGCAGAAAAACGGCGTGCTCTACACCATGCGCTGGAAAATCAATGCGCCGGAAGATGTAACTAAACAGGTTATCATCGATATGGCGAATGCCCTGATGTGAAGAACCTGAACCCGGAAAATCAGTATTTTGTTTGATTTAGGCTATAAAAACATAAAATATCCTATGGATTCCTGCTGATTAAACATGAGTCTGGCTGCAAAAGTTGGCAGTTGTACCAAAAAGTATTATTATATAATATAGCGAGATATGGGAGCTTAGTCGATGCATAAGAATACCAGTGTCACCTTAGGTAATCATTTTGAACACTTTATTGACCACCAGGTGAAGGTTGGTCGGTATAACTCTGTGAGCGAGGTTATCCGGGCAGGTCTTCGGTTGCTGGAAGAACGGGAAAATAAAATAGCTGTATTACGCGCTGCATTGATTGCCGGGGAAAAAAGTGGTTTCGTAGATTATTCTTTAATAGATATTATTTCCGAATTGGATGAGGAGGAAAAATAGTTGGTAGCGTTACGTATTACTGCGCTGGCCCGTGAAGATTTAAAAAATATTGGTCGTTATACCTTTAAGCAATGGGGGCTAGAACAGAGAAATAACTACCTTTCTCAGTTAAATGATAGCTTGCAAAAACTATTAGCAAATCCACAAATTGGCCGACGTTGCGATGAAATCAGAACCGGATATCGTCGAATTCGAGAAGGCGAGCATGTTATTTTTTATCAGGTTACTGAACAAACCTTGGATGTCATTCGTATTCTACATAAAAGTATGGACATTGAAAGTCATTTCAATTAGATGCACGCTTGTTGTAAATCCATCATCAATTATTTCCTTACTTGCACAATAGGATCTATGTGCAAGATTTAGGAAGCCACTACGTACTACATCACAATACACTCTTTCTCCGGCTTTTTACTACCCTCTTCCTCTTCTATATCCAGCGGTGTTAAGGTAGAACTGGATGTAGTACTCACTGAAGAGGATTCGACCGAGGAATTCGTTGCGGTGGTAGTAACTTGAGGAGTGTTGGCAGAGGAACTCGATGCAGCAGTTGATGATGAAGAATGCGAGAACGTGCCCAGGTTGATCAGCGGCGTCACAGGAAATCCACTGCGCGGTTCTGCTGCCGGTATTTTATTTTTTGCAACTTCTCGCCTTGCTTTATCTGCTAATAGATTTGTGAGATCACCGTCCTCATCATCCGTGAAAAACAGTGTTTTTTTGCCTTTATCTTCCCTCTTCTGGTCTAATTCTTCCGGTTGGCTTTCTGGTTCTGGCAGCAATGCCTGCACCAGCGCAGGAGTCATAATGATATCCACTGTTGTTCCACTTCGGGCTATGTTTTCTTTAAAAACAGCCGGGGGCAGTAATAGCATTAATGTATTCACCGCATTTTTTGCTGCAGTTTCTGTTTTAAAAACCGCCTGAAAACGGTCGTCGCCTATTGGTGGCATCCGTAATTTGTACGGGAATATGCCATTTCTACATAAAGCGGTGCTAAGCCTGCTTAAACTGTTTAATACAACTACGACATCGATATCATCATATACATATTCACGGATGGTTGAAGTTAATACCGATGGCAGCGGCAAATAATTTTTTGATGCTGATAACAAGTACTCGGATACAATTTCTGCCTTGCTTCTGGATGATGCAAGTTGTCGGTTTCTGTCTAAACAAGCTTCAATTTTTTGGTTCATCGTTTGAAATTTTTCAGAAAAATGGGCAAAAGGGTAAAAAAACAGGAGGTTAACATCCCCCATGGAAGTTATGGATGTATTATCTTCCAGTACAGTTATAAGTATTTCATAGTCCTCATCACTTCTTATGACATCACGTACAAGGAGTTCTGTCAGGTTTCCGTGTGAAATAAGCGGCGCTAACGCTTTCGCGTAAGGCTTTGTTATATCATTGCTACGTATATCAACGCGACGCAGCTGGGGGCAGTGCAATAAATTTTCTACCAGGCTGTTTACGGCGGATACAGAGGTAAGATCGACTTGTGCAAGATGGATTGCTTCCAATCTTGAGCATTGCCGCAAATGCGTGCTTAACACCCTTACTCCTTCATCTTCCAATCGATTACCAGACAACATAATGGTGCGGATCGTGCGACGACATCCTGAGAAAGTTTCAGCAAGAGCAGTTGCAGATTGCATAGAAATAACAGCATCTGCAACATGGAGATATTTAAGATCAATATGCTCCAGCTTTTTGCATCTTGGCAAATAAAGATTCAATAGGTCTATTGCAGATTTTAATTGAGATGTGTTCCACTCATTGTTAGATAAATCAATGGTGCGCAGCTCCCGACATCGCGAAAAAGAATCTAGGAGAGCAGTCATGCTTGGTGCGGGAGGATCAATACGAGTAGCCTTGAGCACAATTTCCTCCAACGCAGACAACCCCAGCAGACAATTGCTCAATTTTTCTATTTGTTTGTTAGTCAGTTTATTTCCAGATAGAGCAAGATTACGTAGGTTGTCGAGTTGCCACAAAGACTTCATGAATCGCTCGGTTTCTTTATCTGTCATGTGCTCATAACCAATGTTTATGAGAAGAAGTTGTTCCAGTTTAGGAAATGTTGCTAAAGATTTACTTAGCAGCTGCATGCCCGCCATTTTAAACGGGAGATCATATAAAAGGAGTTTTTTTATACTGGCGGGTATGGCGCGTAAGATAAATGGCAGACACTGTTGTACAGCAGATTCTGTCGTCCTCGCAAGTAACCCGTGAATACAAATTTCTTCCAGCACAGGAAATTTCTGCAAAGGACGTAGCAGAGATTCTATATCCACATCTGTGTTTTTCTGTACGTTAGTTGCGGCGTTTAAACTCTTTAGCTCAAGCCTGCGTAATGTGGCGCGACACAGGGATAATAGCGTGCTTAACAGGCTGTAATTGCAAGAAAAATCTAAAATAAATGCAGTTGTGTTTTCCAGATAACGTTGAACATTTGCTTCCTCATCCAATAGCCAGGTATCTGGTTTTTTTCTTAGAATGCCGCTGACACTTTGATCTGCGAAAGCGCTACGTAATTCAAATGTCTTCTCAGGTAATAGTGCTGAGTTTTCTACTGGATTGCTGCGGCGCTTTATTTCCGGTTTTTGCTCTTTTTCTTCCCGCGCCGGTCTTATAATTTTATGTTTTCCTGAAGTTTGGTTAAATTCCGTAGTGAACATAGGGAGGGTGATTGTAGGCATGTTATTGTCAAGCGGGATGGGCAGGTCGTTTAGTTCCTTGTCATCCAAGCCTAAATCTTTCGGAGTCAAGCCTTCTAAATGAAGTTTGTCCTCTATTGTGTTTAACAATTCCTGTTTGTCTTTTACGTCAAATGTATAGACTGTATTTTTGTATGAAATGGTAATCTTCATCTGCTATCTCCGCATTTAATAAAAAATTTAGTTCACTCTACCCGTAAAACATTAAGGTAATATGAAGGCCGAAATTTAAGGAAGGAGTGGACTTTAAAATCAACAAATTTCGGCTGATACTGCCACTTGCTGCTATAATTATGGCAAGTGGCACAAATAAAAGAGATCAACAATGACAGGTCCTTACAAAATAGCAGAAACCATGGGTGGGTACGAAGTGTTCTCCCATCCCATAAACTCCGATCTGCAATTTTTTGCTGAAATCAGTCGCGGGTTGCCGGTTGATGCATTAGAGCAGCTGGTCGATCATCACCTATTATCCAGGGCGGAAGCTGCTCACTTGGTTATCTCGCCACGTACCTTAGCCCGCCGTAAAAAGAAACAACGTCTTTCATTACAAGAATCTGATCGCCTCGCCCGTGTTGCGCGTATCATCACCTATGCTGGAGAAGTATTAGGTGAGCAAGAAAAAGCCCATACCTGGTTGCGTCGACCCAATCGCGCATTAGAAAATAGATTGCCACTTGATTTACTCGAAACCGAAACCGGCGCACGAGTGGTAGAAACCATCTTGGGTCGCATGGGGCAAGGGGTGTATTCTTAGAGCCCATTTAAAAGATGCGTGTATTTCGTCTGCCGCCGCCGCTACTCATTCGCGGAGTTGTCAAAGAGCTGCTAATGACTAACTATTGCTTTGGGGCTTTCCACTTCACCAGCGACACCCAATTCTTCTTCATCCTTAGTTGCTTCTCTTGACTGAACAGCTATTCTAAGTCTATTGCGCGCGATATTATCCAGACGCAATTTATGGTTTGTCTTGTATTCATGCTTCTCACCATCACCCACCTTATCTACCGCTCGTTCTCGTGTTACTTTATCTATCACACCTGCAATAAATTGATCGGGGTTTTCTCGGGGATATTTATCTTTATAGAGCTGTTTAAGTTTTTCTCGATCCGCTTTAAAATGTCGCATTGTTGTGTCACCGAAGGCGATAGGGATAAAGGTCACGTTTTTTTTCTTGTCTTCTATATTTGCTGGCAATGTGGAATGCTTTTTTTCCCTTGGTGATGAACCTATTAATTTATCATCTACTATTGGTGGCAGCTGCCAGCGTTTTGGGGTTCTGGATTTGGGCGGTTTGTCTGGTTCGTCTGAGTCAATAACAGGTGATGGACTTTTGCCCGCCGCTAAAATTGGCGTGATTAGTTTATACTCTGGTAGCGGAACGATTGGATGTTGCTCAAGATAACTCCGGCCTGCTGTGTTTAACAAATCGCCAGGTTTTGCGTCTTCAGCGCCAAACCTGGCGGTATGTAATTTTTTTCCAACGATTGCGGCAGCCAGTAAAGCAACTAAAACCAAGGAGATGGAACTGGCGTTATACAGTGAATCATCTGCCTGCGAGTTATCATCTAAACCGCGAGCAGGACGTAGGGCGTATTTATTACCAAGTGGTACGACTACAAAAAGCACCATTAACCAGAATGGCCATTTGTGGAGCGGTGGAAGTTCTGGTATTTTTTCGAAGTAGCTACTCTTGCCTTTTGCTGCGCTTATTTTTGAGTTCCATTGTTGTGATAAATTGTTCTGAATAAGCTTAAACTGGGTACTTTCTATGTTGTTGACAAGGTGTTCTGTTAAAAGCATCAGCCCCTGGTTTTTGTACTTTGTAAATTGCTCAACCAGCAAATAACATACCCTTTGACTGGCAGCATGGTTTATTTCCCGCTGCCAAAATGCTTCGACGTCGCCATTTGAGTACTGCATAAGATACTTTATAAATTCTGGCAGTAGTGATGAGTTAATGAATGTTTTTACACTAATAGGGATGCTACTGCGTATCAATACTTTATCGATAGCTTTATACATTTTTGGATCTGAGAACACGCTAACCAAATAAGCTTTCAGGCAGTTCTTTACGTGTTCTTCTTCCAGGCCCGGCAAAATTGCGCGTGTTTGTAATGCTTCCTCTAATACATTGTATAAAAACTCTAGATCTGCCCTTGGTTTAAAGACAGTTTTTGTAGATTTTTGCTCAACAAGCGTTTGTTTTTGTTCCACAAATACACCCCCATACTATTTCACCGCATAAATTCCTCTCAGATTACGTCCATATTCCTCATAGTCTAATCCAAAACCAAAAATATAGCGATCATCGCTTTCGAGTGCGCTGAAGTCTGGCGTGAAATCAACGTGTGGTTTTTGCGTGCCGATTTTGCTGACCACCACCGCGGTGTAAATCGCGGCAGCGCCGGCCTGTTGACAGTAATCCTTGATGGCTGTCAAGGTGATGCCGGTGTCAAACACATCATCAACGACCAACACCGTCCGCCCCTGCAATGATTGCTGTGGCGTTGCCAGCCAGTGCACATCGCCACCGTGCAGGCTACTGCGATAACGCGTGAGATGCACATAATCCACCGTCAGTGGAAATTCCAGCCGCGTCAGTAGATGTCCGGTGGCAATCAATGCCCCCTGCAATACGCACAACACCAGGGGATTGCTGGCGTGCAACCGCTCTGTGATGGCCGCCGCCATGCGATCCAGCCCCTTATTAATTGCCGCCAGGTCATATAACAGTTCAGCGTTCTGGATTATGGTTTGTAATTTTGTATTAGCTGATAACATGATAGAATGAAACAATTATTGTAGTTAACGTGTTTGAGGGTGCAATTAAATTAAGTATTGTTCCAGCGATAACGGCTTACCACAACACTATACCTATTTCTCACTGTAACACCAACTGTTATGACCGACACCACTGCACCATCTCCCAAGCCACAGCTCGCCAAATACATGCGCCGCATGATTATTATTCTGCTGATCGTATTTGGTACGCTACTGTTATTTAACGTCGCGCGGCATTACTTCATGCAGCGTTTCTTTGCGCATTTTGCCTTGCCGACAGTGACTATCTCCACCACCCGGGCGACAACCGACACCTGGACACCGACTATTGACGCGGTGGGCAGTGTAACGGCGATTGATGGTGTGCAGGTAAGTCCGCAAGTAGCTGGCATGATCACCAGGATTTATTTTAACTCCGGTCAGCTGGTGAAAAAAGACGACCCATTAGTGCAACTGGATGATCGCACTGACCAACAGGATTTAAAGAATTTTAAAGCACAATTGGATTTGGCGCAGATTAGTTACGATCGTCAAGTGAGCCTGGTAAAAACCCGTTCCAGTTCGCAAGCCAGCCTGGACGAAGCCACTGCCCAACTGCAGGAAGCGCAAGCTGCGTATACCAAGACACAGGTACTGATCGATGAAAAATTAATCAAGGCGCCGTTTAGTGGTAAAATTGGTATTGGCAATGTCAATCTCGGCCAATACGTTTCTCCGGGCGCTAATCTGGTAAATCTGCAATCACTTAATCCGCTGCACGTCCAGTTTTCATTGCCAGAACAACATTTTAAATCCCTGTATGTCAATCAACCCATCCAATTTTCTGTGGATAATTATCCAGGTGAGTTATTCGATGGAAAAATTACCGCCATTGATGCGGCAATTAATACCGATACGCGCAACATATTAGTGGAAGCAGTGACACCTAATGATAAATTACGTTTATATCCTGGTATGTACGCCAATGTTCATGTGTTACTCCCAACACAAGAACATGTCGTCACCGTGCCACAAACCGCCGTTTCCTTCAGCTTATTTGGTGATTCCGTATTTGTAGTAACAAAGAGCGGTGAAGACAAGGAAGGCAAGCCGACGTATAAGGCACATCGTCGCTATGTATTGACCGGTGATCGACGTGGCGATCAAGTGGCGATATTAAAAGGCATTCAAGCGAGCGAGGAAGTCGTAAATTCCGGGCAACTCAAGCTGGAAGATGGCGTTGATGTGATGATTAACAACAGCGTAGCGCTGCCCGCGATGTCGCCTGAAACCTTAAAACAAAATCGATCCTAATGCAATTTACTGATATCTTCATCAAGCGCCCAGTATTAGCAACGGTCGTCAGCTTACTTATCTTTATCGTGGGGTTGCGCTCGATCAACGATTTATCGTTGCGTGAATACCCGAAAATGGAAAATACCGTGGTGACGGTAACCACCACCTATCCTGGCGCCAGTGCAGATGTTGTGCAAGGATTTATTACCTCCATCCTGGAAAAATCCATCGCCAGTGCAGATGGCATTGACTACGTCACAGCCACCAGCTCACAAAGTCTTAGCACCATTCAAGCATTTATTAAATTAAACGTCGATCCCAATCAAGCATTTACCGAAATCATGAGCAAGGTGGCGGAAGTAGAAGGACAACTACCTGCAGCCAGCGAAAAACCAATACTAAAAAAAGATACCGGTTCCACCATCGCCCTAATGTACATCAGTTTTTTCAGCCAGGAGATGACGCCGCAACAAATTACCGATTACATCAATCGCGTCATTCAACCACACATGCAAACCGTGTTCTGGTGTATCCAACATTCAAATTTTTGGCGGCAACACCTTTGCGATGCGTATTTGGCTAAACCCACAACGCATGGCGGCGCTGCATATCACCAACACTGATGTCTCCAATGCGCTGCAACAAAATAATTATCAATCTGCGCCTGGTAAAACCAAGGGCGAATACGTTGCCTATAATATCAGCGCCAAAACCGATATTCATGACGCCGCAACGTTTGAAAATCTGGTGGTTAAAAATAATCAAGGCACACTAATTCATCTGCGCGACATCGCAGAGATTGATTTGGGTTCGCAAAACTACGATTCCAGCGTGACATTTAACGGGCAGAAGGCAATTTTTATCGGCATTAATGCGACGCCAGAAGCCAACCCACTTACCGTAATTGCTGATGTGCGTAAACTATTACCACGCCTAGAAAAGGATTTCCCACCATCGCTACAGGCAAGGATAGTGTATGATTCAACCAAGTACATCAGCGCATCATTGCACGAAGTGATTAAAACCATCGTTGAAGCGACGCTGATTGTAATCGTAGTGATCTTTCTATTCCTGGGCGCGTTGCGTTCAGTGATTATTCCCATTGTGACCATTCCATTGTCATTAGTGGGTGTTTGCACATTCATGTTAATGCTGGGGTATTCGCTTAATTTACTGACCTTGTTAGCCATGGTGTTGGCGATTGGCCTGGTGGTTGATGACGCCATTGTAGTGGTGGAGAACATTCACCGTCACATCGAAGAAGGTCTCTCGCGCATGGAAGCGGCGATTAAGGGCGCGCGTGAAATTGCCTTGCCAGTGATCGCCATGACCATCACCTTGGCCGCGGTATATGCGCCGATTGGGTTTATGACCGGTATTACTGGTGCATTGTTTAAAGAATTTGCCTTCACCCTGGCATCTGCGGTGATTATCTCTGGCGTCATCGCGCTGATACTCTCGCCCATGATGTGTTCGCGCGTGTTAAGCGCTGAAATCAGCAATCATGGTTTTGCACATTATCTCGATCAAACCTTTGATCGCTTAAGACTGAATTATCAAAATAAACTGCATCGTGCCCTGAATTATCGACCCGTCACCGTGTTATTTGCGTGTGTCGTGTTAGGCAGTTGTTATTTTTTATTTAGCAGCACCGCGCAAGAACTTGCGCCGGAAGAAGATCAAAGCGTGTTATTTGCCCAGGCGACAGCGCCACAATACGCTAACCTGGACTACACCGAAACCTTCACACGTGAATTCGATAAAATATTCAGCAGCATTCCCGAAGCAGAAGGTTACTTCGTGGTGAACGGTAGCCCAGACCCCACCACGGCATTTTCTGGCATTATGCTCAAGCCCTGGGATGAACGTTCGCGCTCGCAGCATAAGATTAATCCTGAGTTGCAACAGCAGGTGGGTCATGTCGCTGGGTTAAAGGCCGCAGTATTTCCGCTGCCGTCACTGCCCGTGGGTGGCAGCCCGATACCGATTCAATTTGTAATTAATTCTACCGAAGGGTATGAAGTTATCTACCAGGCTTCGCAAAAGATTATGGATGCAGCGCGCAAAAGCGGGAACTTTATTTATATTGATAATTCATTGAAGTTTGACAAACCAGAGATCGAGGTCGCCATCAATCGTAACAAGGCCGGTCAGCTAGGCATTAGTATGCAAGATATCGGCACGGCGCTGGCTACCTCACTCGGTGGTAATTACGTGAATTTATTTAGCATGGAAGGGCAAAGCTACCAGGTAATTCCGCAGGTGATACGTGAGTTGCGCTTAAACCCAGATCAAATTGCACAGATCTATGTCAAAACTGCCAGCGGCCAAATGGTGCCGCTATCCACCGTAGTGAATGTTAGTATCAGCGCCAAGCCCAATAATCTCACCGAATTTCAACAATTAAATTCCACCACCATCCAGGCGATGATGGTGCCAGGAAAAACCATTGGTGATGGCTTGACGTATCTACGTCAACAGGCGGGAAAATATCTACCCAAGGGTATTACTTATGATTATGCTGGTCAATCGCGCCAATATATGCAGGAAGGCAATGCGTTAATCTTTACCTTCTTCTTTGCCATCATCGTGATTTTCCTGGTGCTAGCGGCACAATTTGAAAGTTTTCGCGACCCGTTGATTATCTTAATCAGCGTGCCCATGTCGATTTGCGGCGCATTAATTCCGCTTAACCTGGGATTGGCGACGATTAATATTTATACCCAGGTTGGTTTAATTACCTTGATCGGATTAATCAGCAAGCATGGTATTTTGATGGTCGACTTCGCTAACCAGTTACAAGAACACGAAGGTTTAAGCGTACGCGAAGCCATTGAAAAATCCGCGAGTATCCGCTTGCGCCCGATCTTAATGACCACCGCGGCGATGATCTTAGGCGTAGTGCCACTAATCATCGCATCTGGCGCGGGCGCAGTGAGTCGCTTTAATATCGGTTTAGTGATTGCCACCGGTATGTTAATTGGCACACTATTTACCTTGTTCGTCGTGCCGACGATGTATACCTTGATTGCAAAAAAACGCACGGCGTTAACTAAAGATGTGACTATATAAAATAGAAACAAGGATCTCTTTAGGAATAGCAAATATGCGTGACGTCCAAGAAAGTATGACCAACATGTTAGTATTCCAAATCTTTGTTTTGGGACTGCTAATTTGTGCCATTAGTCGAAAATCACGCAAGGCAGCTGCAATTATTATAGCAGCTGATTTATTTCTCTGGCATCAGAGTGCAAAGAATGCAAGCACAGATCATCCCCTGCCTGGCAACATTACGGTATCTTCATGCCCGAAATCGGTATCTGTAGCCAATCCGTATAACTGGTTCTCTCCTCTCGGTGCGATAAAGGATCACAACAAGGAAGATTCACAGACATGGGGTGCGGGTTTTAAAGAAAAACATGAAGTCGCCTATAAGAAATTAACCGCAGAGCAGGGGGAACAATTTAAACAATCTTTTGAACAGATGGTAGATTTAAAAAAAATGCAATTGACGTTTAAAACATTTAAATCTGGCATTGGCGGTTGGTGTATTGAGCATGCTGACCTTGCATTGTTGAAAAATCTAAAACCAATGATTGAACATGGCTGGGCGGAAAATGTAACTTACCCGATACAAAGATTTAGAATCCGGGGAAGGGAGATATGGGGGCATGAATTTATAGTCATTCGTGGCCTGGGGAAGGAAATAACGCTCAGAGGCCAAAAAGAAATTTGGGATTACTATAAATTGTTAGCGCAAAACCCTGATGTTTTTCTACAAGATACCTGGGTGCATCCGGAGCGTGGTGGCATTTGTGAAAAATTTAGCGTTTTATACGCACAAAGAGACAAGGCAGGCTCCTTATCTTTTTGGCAAAGCAACCCCTTTTATTGGTACTTTAGTCCGCACATTTTTCAATTAAACGTTAGCCCCGATTATGGCAGAAGAATCCATATTCCTGAGACACTTCCTTTTGAACTACAAGAGTTATTGAGAGAAATGCGTGAGAATGTGTATCAGGAGATTGTAGTGACCGTGAATGAACAGGAAAAGTCCGATAGTCTAGTAGCTATTAATCCATCGAGATAGGAAATAGAATTGTTGCATAATTCACTATATTTTCTTTGTCGGCCTATATAGTGGCACTATCTTTGACTTGTCATTCTGGAATTCAATGGCACTACCTTAAGGAATAGAGGTTTGCATGTAACTACTCACCCTGTATACTCACCGCGTTTGAGATTGCGGGGTTTGGCGTATAACTTATTTATTGTCATTCCGGAATTTAGTGCGGTTTAACGAGCCTGCGAGTTTAGCCGCACTTAATATCCGGAATCCAGGAACCGAATCGAGGCTACAATGACAACGGGGGGATTTTACGCCAAAAAACCTTCGCTTAATATATACTCCTTCTTTTATAATTGTTCGATATACTACGGTATTGTATTGACTATAAGCTACACTATATAATGATCACAATAGCCACTCAATACTGGAGTGAATTTCGGGAGAGATGTTATGACTAAACGTAGAATCCAAAAAATTACCAAAAATTATGAAGAATGGCTGCTTAATTCTTTACGCGACAAAGAAGAAGCTGCTACATATTTGCAAGTGGCCTTAAAAGAATATCAAAAAGACAATGACGTCGAGTGTTTATTGCTAGCACTACGCCACGTTGCCAATGCGCAATATTAGGCATCAAAAAATGGTTGCGCATGAAGGACAGGGGGAAGCGAATGAATAAAAAGTTATGGTTATCGTATTTTTAATTTCACCAATTCAATACTAAAGTTCATCCACGTCATGAGCATCAAAAACCTCATTTTGTGCCGGTAAGTCTTGATATGGTGTGGACATAATTAATGCTTGATGCTTATTTAATGGGCGTGTGATTTTTTGGAAAACTATCTCTAACAAACTATTATCACCATTAAAACTTTGTATGCTGGCTGTGGTATATAGATTTAGATCGACATTGCCCCAACGTAGCTCATAGTTAGTGTTAAGCGCGAGTTGATCTAAAAATAATCGCTGGGTTCTTCCGTTTCCCTCACGGAATGGATGGGTCGCATTAATTTCACCGAAGTAATAAGCTGCTTTCTGACAAAAAGTATTGAATGCTAACCCACGCAAATGGTTTTCTTTAGCTAATTTTTTAAATACGCTGTTGATATAGGACGATATTTGATTTGGATGAGCAAACAAACTACCAATATTTCGATATCCCAATAGTTCGTTCTTTACCTGCCCAGGTATAAACGTCCTGAAATATATGATGATGAATAGACTTTAAATGTGCGTAATCAAATCGGCCTTCTGGAATTTTACCAGCCAAACGTAAAGTAAAGAAGTGAGTTTCCAGGGCAGCTAATGCTTCCGCATCTTTTATATCGAATTTATTAATTAGGACATCTGATCCTGGATAAACATAAGGATCTTTGGTTATTGAGGCCATAGAGATAAGAAAGTAGCGCTATTTTTTATTTTTTTTCTCAATGGCATGAACTATTTCCAGGCCGCGCTTTATGAATTCAGCATCGGTAAGCTTGCCTTGCTGGTAATCGTTAAGATTATCCAAACTCTGCTGGTCAAGCGTAACGCCTTCTAAACGCATGCTATCGAGCACGTATCGCACATTTTTTGCGCGAGTTTCGTTTGAAATATCAACATGTTCTGACTGTTTTCGTGCTGGTGAGGCCATGGATTTCTCCTAAATAATCGAACTTTTACTATACCTATTATAGCATTTTATAGCTCCTGATACTATCACATAGTCTCTTCCGACCAAAAATTAGTCCGAAATGATGTAAATCGTTCATGCCAGGAAGATGCAAGGCTACATAAACGGCCCTACCAAGGTCTTTCTCTACGGCAGTAAAAATTCTATGTTTTTAGCTTTTCATATTATTAACCACGCATTTTTACCCAAAAAGCCTTATCCTAAAGCAATACACCCTTTATCCATATAGATGTCGGCTCCTTCTGAACCAAATTCCATGGCATAATATGTTTGAGCATAAATACATATGCTGATTGCTCCTCCGGTGTCATCCCCGCCGCTATTCAGCAAACCAGAAGCTATTAGCAGGACAGCGGGGAACCAAGACCTAAATCAACAACAGGCGGTTTTTTAGTTTTAAAAGCATTCGTTAATCAGTTCTTAATCTAATTAAGATACAATCATTAATAGCCTTTCAGGAGACTCTATGGCGCATTGGTTTAAGGACGATTTCGCTCAGCGGCGACAAGCAATGCTGCCATGGCTGTTTTGTTTTCTTGCCTCGTTATTCTTTTTTTATGAATTTGTCCAGATGAATATGTTTAATGCACTGAGTGTTAGCTTACTCAAATCATTTAATATCAATGCGGCGCAACTGGGCAACCTATCCGCCTGTTATTTTTACGCCATGTTGCTGGCCCTTATTCCAGTCGGACTATTGCTGGATTACTTCCCTACTAAGAGGCTTATATTGATCGCCATGCTGGTTTCAATCAGTGGCACGTTGTGGTTTAGCCTCTCTAGTTCCTTGCACATGGCGCAAGCTGCCCGTTTTTTATCCGGCCTGGGCGGTGCGTTTGCGTTTCAAAGCGCGCTGCGCGTTGCTGTAGATAATTTCCCACCAGCCAGGCTGGCATTGGTAAATGGATTAATCATTACCTTCGCCATGTGTGGTGGCATTGTGGCGCAGCTGCCGTTGACCTGGCTGACAGAATTAGTGAATTGGCGTCACGTATTGTGGATATATGCTGGCTTAGGTGGCTTATTTTTCTGCGCCATTGCATTAGGTTTGCCAAACACCACAAAAAAGCTTGTGTTACGCATGAAAAACAATAGCACTATAAAATACAGTAGCGATACAAATATAATAATTGAGAAAATCAAACTGGCGTTATGCAACCGTCAAACTTGGCTGGGTGGATTATATACCTGCGCATTTAATTTACCCATTCCGTTACTCGGCGCGATCTGGGGAAGCTTGTATTTAACGCAGGCACACCATCTCTCGCGCGAGGAAGCTTCCCGCGTGATTAGCCTGTTATTTGTGGGAATGATTATCGGCGCGCCATTGTTTGGTTGGCTATATGGCAAGGTTATGCGTTCTTGGTTGCCAATGGTATTAGGCGCTGCCTTAACACTCATAGTGATATTAACCATTATTTACTTACCCAATCTATCTAAGACTACACTATCGCTGCTGTTCCTTGCATTGGGTTTATTTTCTGGCGTACAAACCATCGGTTATGCCATCGTTGCCGCGGGAAATCCGCTCTCGCGTAGCACCGCGATCGGCATTGCCAGCTTATTAATTATGGGCGGCGGTGCAGTAGCGCAACCGTTATTTGGCTGGCTTATAGATTACGCATGGAATGGCGTGATGATCGATCAAGTCCGCATTTATTCCACCGGCAACTACCACGTCGCCATGTTGATTTTTCCAGTGGCGTTTGTGGTGGGCATAATAGCAGTTCTTTTTTTGCGTGATGCGTCTTCGTATGTACGTTAATTTGCCATGAGGTTATGTATGTATATAGTGGGGATAGGAGATGTCACGCACGATACATCTGTTTGCTTAATGAAAGATAGTAAAATTATAGCCGCCATCGAAGAGGAAAGACTGACCAGAATTAAACATAATCTAGTACTTGATCCTAAGAAATATACCTTGAAAGATCAAGGTGAACATTTCCACGATCAACTTAAATATCTAACCGTTGCGGCGCGCGAAAAAAAACACCTGTCGGGTATTAACTATTGTTTATCCGCGGCCGGAATAGAGTTTGAGCAAATAGACACCCTGGTAATTTCTAGTCTATTTGCTGATTTACCATTTAGACATAAAGCCTGTTTCATTAATCATCACTTGGCTCATGCCGCCAGTGCGTTTTATCCATCGCCTTTTAAAAATGCGGCCGTACTAGTAATAGATGGCTATGGTTCCTATACCGAAGGTACTTCTGAATGTGTTTTGTATGCACATGGAAGGGATAATCGTTTAGATACCTTAGATGTAATAACCGGATGCTGTGATTTTTTAGAGCAAGAAAAAAAACAAAATCTAAAAGATACGCATATTATTTTTAAAAATTCTCTTGGTGTATTTTATCAAAACATTACTCTATTAATAGGGATGGGTCACTTTGGAGAAGGAAAAACCATGGCATTGGCTGCCTACGGACAAGACAATAAAGAGTTTGATGTAATACGTGATTTCATTGAATTACAGCCTGATGGGAAAATCAGCATTGATAATAGATCGATTTTTAATTACTGCCTTCAATTGATTGAGCGAGCAAAGTTGTCTTTAACTAAAGATCAGCTATTTAAATTGTATGCAGACCTGGCCTACAAGCATCAGCAACTGCTAGAAGAAATGATTATTCATGGTTGCAAGCATTTATATGAAATGACGCGAGAAAAAAATATATGTTTGGCGGGTGGTGTATTTTTAAATGGCGTTGCTAATTATAAAATTTTA
This sequence comes from uncultured Gammaproteobacteria bacterium, assembly GCA_963777715.1. Classification (GTDB taxonomy): domain Bacteria; phylum Pseudomonadota; class Gammaproteobacteria; order JAURND01; family JAURND01; genus JAURND01. Next base: position 5,597 of record CAVZRN010000019.1, on the reverse strand, counting down.
CAGTCAACTCCATTTGAAAAAATATTTATACAACCAGCAGCAGGAGATAATGGAATTTCTATCGGCTGCGCTATGTACGGGAACTATGTTCTTGCTGGAAAATCAAGAAAAGATCAAATAGGAAGAATATTCTCTGCCTATTTAGGAAAGACCTACAATACTGACGAAATTGATCGGGTGATAAAAAAATATGCGCCACGACTCAAGGAGGAAGTCATTGAGTCTGATATTTATACATACGCAGCTAAGTTAATTAGTGAGGGGAGAATCATTGCCTGGTTTCAGGGTGGCAGTGAGATAGGTCCAAGAGCATTGGGCAATCGCAGTATATTGGCTGACCCAAGGCGTAGGGATATGAAGGAGACGCTTAATTTAAAAGTAAAAAAACGTGAGAATTTTCGTCCATTTGCGCCAGCTGTATTAGCTGAACATACAAATGAATACTTCGATTTAAATACAGATTCACCCTATATGTTACTTGTGTCATCTGTTCGATCAGATGAACACGACATTATCCCTGCCGTTACTCATGTGGATGGCTCTGCCAGGGTACAAACCGTTTCCAAAGATATAAATGCAGGTTTTTATAAATTAATTCAATGTTTTAATCAGCTAACGGGTGTGCCGTTATTGTTGAATACATCTTTTAATGGTCACGGAGAGCCAATCGTTGAAACACCAGAAGATGCGATCAAATGTTTTTTAAATATTAATGTCGACATGTTATTTATAAATAATCGCGTATTTTGTAAAATACCACTAAATATAACCATTGCACCTCGAGATATGAGATTGGCTACCAACCACAGGTTGTCAGGACCAAAGCTCACAGCTAACAAGGGGCTACCAACAAAATAGCGGGGAACCAAGAACCAACTTAATAACAGGCTGGGTTTTTAGTGTCAAAAGGCTTGGTTTTTGGGTTCCCGCTGTCTTGCCTTGCGCTTTCAACAAACTATGAGTGGCGGGAATGACAACGGGAGAGTTGTGCGCTAAAAGTTCGCATCTTCCATGGCGATTGGTATAGTTTGGATAATTATCTACTTCTTCGATACACGGATACAGCCGCGTATAAAATGGGAAGATTCAGAAAATTGCCTTTTCCCATGCCTGGGGTCTAGTTCTATAAGGCCGGGGTCGCCCTTCGGCATTTCGCGTGTATGTGAAATTTTACTCTTATAACTACCCGCTACATCACTGTGGAAAAAGTCAAACTTGATTTGCTTTAATACCTCAACAATAAGCGTATTTTCTAACTTAAGATGACCTGCAAATGCCGCGTGCAAAAATTCATCCATTAATTCGTACACAAGAAGCAACTCACTGAGAGTGCTGGTTGGAGTTTTAAATGTGGGTACAGAAACCAGCAGATTGGGAACTTGGTAAGAACAATATACTGGTGCTCCCTCTGGATCATCTAATGAAAAAGCATAGGGATGCATAATGGTAGGAACGTACTGCCTTAAATGATAGCCATGAATCAGCACTTCTTGAAATCCCCTTGTCGGAGCTGCAACCTCTAATTTTCCAGCTGCCCTGACTCCGGGAATATCTCCCAACGCCATAGCAACCATGTATTTTAATATTTCAATATGGTATGGGTTTGGTCTACGAGATTTTGCCGATAACATATTGGCAAACAAATCCCAGATAACGTCTTGATTCCTAGTATTGCGTGTATATTCGGATAATTGCCAGGCTTGTTCCAGTAGGAAGTGATGCAGCATAACCCAGTCGATATTATGTCGATCTTCCTCCAGCCAATTCTTGGGAAAATAATATATTTCCTGATACCACTCGTGGGTAAAATTTGGGTGATTAGCCAAGTGCTTAAACATATGCCATTGTTCAGAAATACCATTAGGTATTTTATTAGGCAAATCAAATTCCTTTTTTAATCGATTGTAGTGTGCGGCTGCCTGGATTTTAGGCAAGGTGAAGATAAAGCGAGCGCCAGCTGTAACAGTCCATATCTTTGTAGGGAAATGCGATTTTGATGGTACTAACGACTCCCACAACCCCATAATCACCCCAGGTTGAAAAAAGCGCAGGGTAAAAATACGACCTTCTGTTGTTTCTCGACTTACCTCAATGCCATTATGCGTCATTAGACCCAACGGGAAACTACTATACGACAGCTTATCGGCAATGGATTTATCAATGGATGAGTGGGTGATTGGCACTACTTCGCCGTGCTTGTTAGGCAGGTGCAGGATGCCATTTTGCAGAATAATAGCGCCATAGGGATAGCGTACCCGAATTAAGGGGTATTGTTTATTTGGCTTGCGCTCATCAATCAGTTCCGCCAGCGCTGGCTTAACCTTTAAAAAGGCTGGACGTGCCTCTGCCCAGCTGACTTCTTCCAATATCGCGGTATGCCGATTCTTCCGTTCCATAGCGTTTTAACCGAATCCTAAGAGTTTTGATTAACGCAGCATTAAAGCAACCCATTTTCACGAAAACCATATAACGATTTGCCTGTAATTATTAGGGGGTAATTATAACATGGTTTTCGTTGCATGTAATTCGTCGATCCGGCGTGTTTTAATCTGCCCTTAATAATTAACGTGAATTCGGCAAATCAGGATAACGCCCATTAGAATTCACGTTATCCTGGAAATTTGCTCATGGACGAGCAAATTATCCGGGATCCAGGTCGAAAAAAGTACAGTTCGAAATAATAAAATAGGATGTTTTCTTATTTCCGAACTGACGTTAACTAACCGAGGGACAATGGATATGAATGGGAAACGTTATTTAAAACGCGTTCTGGTTGTCGACGATGACAAGATCGTCCAATTGGCTATGAGGACGATGTTGGCGGAAATGGGTTGTGAAGTGGATACCGCCGATAATGGGTTAGATGCCTTAAATCAGTTAAAAAACGCCACATTTGATCTAGTGTGTTCAGATATCAATATGCCGAAGATGGATGGCTTTGGCCTGGCTAAATCTATCCGCCTTGCCGATACCCCCTTCCAAAAAATTCCTATCATTGCAATTAGTTCGTGTGTTGATCCGGTGACACGCAAACGAGCAAGGCGTTCTGGGATAAATGCGTTGTTTAAAAAACCGATTAATGTCGCCTTGTTGAAGGATACGATTAAACAGGTTGCGGCATGGAAATAGCACGATTGATAAATGCAAAATACTGGTGAATTTTTGGGCAATACTTCAAAAACCACCCCCAATGAGGATATTGTTATGGAAAAAAATAGTAAAAAAGTACTGCTGATAGAATACAACGTATCCACGGTACGCATTGATGTGGATGAAATGGCTGCCTACGGTTATATCCTGGAGTGTGTTTATAATTGCGGAACGGCATTGGCTAAATTACGCAATGGGTCTCATTACCCGATTGTGTTAATCGATATAGACTTGCATGATCTGATGTTTTGGGAGTTAATGACCTTTCTAAATAAGCAAAAAAAATCCACCCGCGCTGTTGCGCTAACGATGAATTTTATTTCTCTGCTCATGATGAAGTTATGCGTACAAATGGGTATTGTAACCATCATTCAAAAACCCGTTTCTGCGGATTATTTGTCCGAGCTATTGCAAGAATCGGGGGAAAAGGGAGAAAGATGCGGTTGGGAACATATTTTTCCGGAGATGGTTTAATTGTTATGGGTGCTGCGCCATTATCACAACCGCACCCGTAGCGTATGGGCATTGTGTAAATTAAATGTCGTCGAGAACGATGCGGATTCTCGATTCAGTGTTTGCAGCAGCCATTGTGTGTCGGCTTCACTTGCGTAATGTAATTGAAACAGGTGCATGTGCAGGATTACCAATTCCAGTTGTGCTAATTTCAGATGATTGTCAAAGGTGAGAAAATACATCACCGACAAATCGCCACGGAATTCTTCATGGCCTGAAATTCCCTCGTAATCGTTGATAAAATCGCCACAACCGTACAAAACAGGTTTGCCACGATAGAGTTCAATCGGGCGCGGATGATGCGATGAGTGCCCGAAAATAACATCTACAGGCGCGTGATCGATTAAATAGTGGGCGAATAAACGTTGCGATTCTGGCACGCTATAACCCCAATTACTGCCCCAATGAATACTGACGATACAAAGATCGCCCGGCTGATAATAATGCTTGATATGATCGGTGATAGAGTGTGCTGTGGTATCACCTAAGTCAGGAAGATAAAACACCCCACCACGATCGTTGGTTGCTTCCCAGGATTCGGGAATGCCGCTGGTAGCTGCTCCCAAGGCAAAAATGAGGATGCGTGAGGTGGGTGATGTGGGAATAATAACAGGCGCCATGGCTTGTGCGCGGTTTTCTCCAGCACCTGCCGTACGTATGCCAACGTTTTGTAGTGTGCGTAAGGTTTCGTAGAGACCCTCTATGTCCCAATCTAAACTGTGATTATTTGCCAGCGTGCAGACATCAATTTTTGCCGCTGTTAACACATCCACGTTATCAGGATGCATGCGGTAGTTAATGCCCTTGCCTAGCCAATAAGTTTCACATGCCGTTATCGCTGTTTCAAGATTAATGATTTTAAGTTGCGGCATATGCTTCTGCCACTCTACCATAGCATCTCCCCAGATATAATCCGGATTGACGCGCCCTTGTATGCGACCATGCGCCATCTCTGCAAGCTGGACATAATCACGTGCATCGCTGACGACTGATTCATAAATAGTCGGCTGATTTGGATGTGGCAGGATTTGATCCATGCCGCGTCCTGTCATCACATCGCCGCAGAGGAAAATACGATAGTTGTTATCAATAAACATTCACATCTCAATTGAGATAGCCATTTTTACCAACCCCCACCGCCGCCACCTCCCCCACCGCCGCCGGAGCTGCCGCCACCGAATCCAGAAACAGAGCCGGGTGGTGTTGCGGCGGAACTAATCGCGCCTTGCAGTGAGCTGCCCAGGTTGGAAGCGAAACTACGCGAGGAAAAATTGCCAGTGCCGACATACCAGGTTGGTTGGTAGTTTAATTTTTCCAGTTGTTCGGCAAGAAGTGCTCAGACCACAGTTGCTCAACACCGAGCGCTAATGCGTAGGGTAAATATTTTTCAAATAACTCGGGTGTGCGATCAGGTGGATTACGAAAGTTAAGCTGATCTTTTTCAGTAGCAGCCAGAAACATTTTAAAGCCTTTTGCGTCAGTTGCTATCTTATTACCTGCAACGGTTTCGCGTTTTAACAGTCGCATAAACAGGATATTGATCACAAAGATAATGCCGATAAAAATCAGGACAGGGTAATCGCGTGGAATTCCTATATGCAAACTTTGAAGCGATAAACCATAAAGCAACGAATAGAATGGGTAATTCCATACGGCGTGCTTGCACTTAGCATGAATAGGCTTACCACTAACATGAACATGGTGGTGGGTACAATGGTGACAAGTAAGTATGGCCAGTATGCCAGCAATGTAAGAATAGTCGCGACAGAAAGTAATATGCCGCAGATGACGTATTTAAGATTGGTCACAAACAATTGTGAGAATTCTTTTTTTAGCGAATCCTTATAATGAGTAACTGTTTCCTGTATATACGCCTGGTTTATCAAGACTAACGATATCACTTTTAGCAAACAGATTTTCTGCAATCACTTTCT
>CAVZRN010000018.1:0-24941 GCA_963777715.1 uncultured Gammaproteobacteria bacterium | reverse complement strand
GGAGAAGGTGGCCGCACTTTGGAATTGGCTTTAAATTTGGCATAGGCAATGTACTCTACCAACTGATCGATTTTGATAAAACTGTGCGGACGGATGAGGGGTAGATGGGTTTGGCAGAGAAGAATGACTAACCCCTCATCCGTCCGCACAGTCTCAATCAAATTTTTTTAGCTAAGATACTTTATCGTTCTTACACTGTTTTAAGCTATAAATATAGGTGCGGCCACCTTCTCCCACAAGGGGAGAAGGAAAAAATGGGAGCACTATTGTAAGTTTGTGCTATTCCTTAAGGTAGTGCCATTGATCCCGGAATTTAGTGCGGTTTAACGAGCTTGCGAGTTTAGCCGCACTTAATGTCCGGGATCCAGGATCATCATACTACGCTGTTAGTTTCGGAGAATAAATGCCATCGTCACTGGATTCCGGATATTAAGTGCTGCTAGCGCTCGCACGCTCGCTAAGCATCACTAAATTCCGGAATGACAATAAATAAGTTATACGCCAAACCCCGCAATCTCAAACGCGGCGACTATACTATAAACGAAAGTCAACTGGAATTTAGTGCGGCTTGCCCTGATTTTTTCTCCTTAGCTTCCCCCCCCCCTAATATTTCCTTAACAATCCTCTACTATAATTTTTGATGAGAGCGTTACATAAGCGTGGGGGTTGTATTGTGAGCGAAGACAAAAAAACCGATAAACTGGAAAAAAAAGTTTCATCCGTTGATACTGAAACTGAGATATTAACCAGTGGCGACTCTGGCCCGCTGGATTTGCAGTTATACCGCTATATTGGTGCGCGAATAAAGATAGTTACTGAACGTCGAAGGGTCGAGACCGATATTAATAAGCAAAAACTCCTCGAAGAAGAATTCTTCGACCTAAAACGCCATCAATCCCTGCTGGTGCAAAAAACAGGGCAATTATATGGCAACTGCTATCGAGTATCTAATTTACTAAGGATAGCGCAACAAATCAACGAACTACCACGCAACAAAGAAAATCCTGATAAGGTGCGCGATAATTACACTCAAATTAAACGCGACTTTGAACTTATCAAGAGTTGGGATGGTAGTATAGAACAACTGACCACAGTAATACCCACCAGCAAATCCAGCTCAAGCCCACCTGTGGAAGAAAAAACCTCACCACACCAGGAAACACTGGAAGATGTGTTTGAGCGCATTTCCTCCTACGTCTTTCAACTAAATCCCAGTATCACACAATTGATACCCGGGCAAACCAAGCCTTTACAACTCGAAGTGGCCGGAGCAGGCGGAAAGATTCTACATCCTGACCCGAATGCCATAGCCACAGTTGAATTTACCTGCCACGATGCCCACGATTTAAGTGAAGTTTTAGCCAAATTTTCTGATCGACTGCTACCAGAAGAATACAGGACTACACTAACTTTAATGCCAATATATGTAGATCAAGAGTGTAATCTTCTGCTGAACACCACCGGCCATAGGATCAATGTCTGGATGCAAGACCAACATGTACATGTAAAGGATCAAACAGTAGATGCACAATTTCTAAGTAATGAGTATGAAAAAATTGCCAAATCCATTTTTTCTACCCGTCAGAAATTGTATGTTCAGACACGGGGCGCAATAGGATTCGTGATGCAGTTTTGTGTCTATAACCCACTAAAAATAGTCGATGAAAAACTATCTGATAAACCAGAAACAAAAAAATCAACCCTGTCATATCCGTCATCACAGGAAATATTAGCTAAACAAGCGCCACGCCATGATTATGAAAACAGCAGCTTATTGTTGTTAGCGCTGAAGAATGGCAACCTTGCATTGGCTGATGCACTGCTAAAACAGACAGACATCGATGTTAATGTGCTTGAATATAGCGGAAGAAGCGATACATCCTTATGGATGGCTTTAAAAAGTAATCGCCTCGATATAGTAAAAAAATTGCTTGAGAAGGGTGCTGATTTAAACAAGCTGGACAACAAGGGTAATTCTATATTTGATTTCCTACTATCCGATGCTGTAACCCAGACATACTTTGAAGGAATCGTCAATATTCCTGCTGTATTTAATCATCGCAATCAAGGTTATCCACTGCTTTATATGTTGATTCACATAACAATGGATAAAGCAGCCGCTGGCATCAACCCTAGTCCCGCCAGCTTAGCGAAGATTTCCTGGTTAGCGACCCAACAAGAAAAAATGAGCGTATCCTCACACGGCAAACATATTCTAGCTAAAACTACTACAGAATTATTTACAGACTACATTAAACAAGGGCAGCTATACACAGCAGTATATACAGCACACTATTTCCGCAAACAAGTGACGTTTGATTATAAAAAATTCGTTGATCTCTACCTCAATACCCTACCACCAGAACAACAGTACCAGGCCTTATCAGAATTGGCGTCAATGCTGCAGCATAATCCCGATGCGGTGCGCATTATTATACTCACTGCTTTCAACGATGCTTTATTTGATAATAATGATTTATTGCGCGACGCTATACTAAAAGACAATCCCAATATCATTAATATACGTAACAAAAATGGACATACACCGCTTGATGTGGCTACCGTCGAACAAGACGAGGCAGTAGTCCTGTTCTTACTTAGCAGGAAAAATATCCAGCTCACCGATACCCTCAAAAAAATAGACAATGGGTCATTACCTACCACTCGGCGTATAAGAAGCATGATTGAATTTGCAGCTCGAAGGCAATCAATTGCATCTGCACCAACCCCAACTCTAACGACAACCACTTCATCTTCTTCGGCGACCCACCCTACTACTGCGATGACCCTGAATCCCGATAGAGAATCCAAACACAAATCTAAACCAAGATACCAACCCTCTACTGATACATTTTTTCAAATAGAAAATATCAACCCACAAAAACCTCACACAGAACCCAACACAACAAGCAAATCAGAAAACAAGCGAATCAGAAAACAAGAAAACTGAGACTGCGGCCGAGATTGACCCTCGACCCCCCTACCCCGCCATCTCCCTCGTCTTCATCTTCTTCCCGGTCATTGTCTTAGCAAGCTAGCGGGGAATAAGTCGGAAAGAGTTTTTTATCACCGCCCAATCGGTTATTCTATCGTTACTATGCTACAGATTACGAACTTATATCAATCCTTCCCTGGGCAGCCTGCACCTATTCTGCGTGGCATCTCGTTAGCGCTACAGCCCGGTGATTTTTGCGTTATTATCGGCAGCAATGGCTCTGGTAAATCCACATTTTTAAAAACGCTGCTGGGTGAATACACACCAGATAAAGGCAAGATTGTGCTCAATGGTCGCAACGTCACACGTCTACCATTGTATCGACGCGCCAAACAAATCAGTTGTGTATTTCAAGACGTATTGCGTGGCACTATTTCCGATATGACAGTTGCGGAAAATTTAAGTCTGGCCTTTATCCGCACCAAAACCGCATCCTTTAAATTTTATAATCAACACCAAGCCTTATTTACACAACGTCTGGCGTATTTAAACATGGGGTTAGAACGCTATTTATCCACCCGTTGTGCGACGTTATCCGGCGGTCAGCGCCAGGCAGTGGCATTCGTCATGGCTACCCTGCACTCCCCTGATCTTTTATTATTAGATGAGCATTGTTCTGCGCTGGATCCCAAAAGTTCGCACCATATTATGCAAACCACTGCTAACTTTATTGCGCAACATCATATTACCACGTTGATGGTGACGCATAACTTGCACGATGCCCTCCATTACGGCAACCGTTTAATCATGATCCATCAGGGTCGTATTGTGTTTGATGTCAGTGGCGCAGAAAAACAACAACTCACGCTGGAACAGCTATTGGCATTGTTCCATCAACATGAAGATCAGATGCTTACCGGTATTACTGACGTTACGGAAGAGAACTCATGTTAGCTACATTTATTAATTTAATTCCAGTTGGATTTACCCAAAGCCTGATTATTACCTTTGTAGCGCTCGGCGTAATGATCCCGTTACGTTTATTAAATTTTCCTGACCTGACTTCTGAAGGTACATTTCCATTGGGCGGCTGTTTATGCGCCTTATTGTTGGTGCATGGCGTCAATCCATGGCTGGCATTAATCATCAGCGCAATCGTTGGCGGCATCCTCGGTATCGGCACGGCGGCACTGCATTTAAAATTACGGGTTAATACGCTACTCGCTGGCATTATTCTCAGTACCATTTTATACAGCGTCAATCTGCGCCTGATGGGCAAGCCCAACACCGCGCTATTTGACCAGGCTAGTATTTTCTCACCATTTTCCGCCATACCTGCGGGCAATACGTTGCTGCTGTTATTGATGAATGTGGTTATTATCGGCGCGATTTATTATTTTCTGGTCACGGAAAAGGGTTTGCGCTTTCGCGCGGTGGGTTTAAATAGCGCCGTTGCTGCGCATCAGGGCGCCCATCTAACCCTGTATACACTGGCAGGTTTATGGCTGGGCAACGCGCTCAATAGTTTGTCTGGCGCGCTGCTAGTGCAAATACAAGGCTATGCCGATATCGGCATGGGCGTTGGCATCGTAATTCATGCGCTTGCCGCCTTGATGATCGGCGAAACATTAATTGGCAGCCAACGGCTTTATCAGCAGTTGTTGGCGCCATTTGTCGGCGCAGTGGTTTACCAACAAATCCAAGGGTTGGTGATGGCCATTGGGCTACAACCATCGGATTTCAAAATGGTCACCGGCCTGGTCGTCATTCTCACCCTGGCGATTCAATTGCGCCGTGGTAAATATATTTAATACTTAAGATGATCACTGGCTTATGCTTGACGAAACCTGACTAATTTCGCTGTCCTCCCGAACCTCATCTATTGGTTGCGTCAATATCTCTTCTGCCTTCACAGAACCACACAACGCTGCCAGTTGAAAATACTCTATCGCCAATTGAGAATACTCTGCTGCCTTTCCTTTATCCGAATCTTTATATAACTTCTTCAAACACAAATAAGCACGCGCCATCATATACGCTGCCTTAGCTCTAGCATGAGAATTAGTGGGATCCTTATTTGTTTGAGCAATAGGCTGCAAAAATTGTATTCCACACTGCAACGATACAGTTCCGAACGTTTTATTGGAGTCGTCCAGTCCATTTACGACACATTGACGTCCACAATCCAGCAGAACCTTATCAACAGACCATCCCCGCCTTATTCTTCTCTCAGCCTGTTCTAACAGTTGCTCAGCCATATCTTGATGATGAAGTCTCATACAGCGCTTGATGATTCCCGCTACCTTTGCAACGTCTCTTTCGTCACCCTTGGAATCAGCTTCCGATTTTGTAGTAGTCGATTCAGGGACGGGGAATAAAGATCTGAAAGCAGGGTTACTACTTGAGCTGCTCAGCCTAAATAAGGTTGTGGGTTTAGTTAGTCTTGTAGGGCTGCGTAGTGGCGTTGTTGGACTAATCGGACTTGTAGGATTGCGTAGTGGCGTTGTTAGGCTAATCGGGCTTGTAGGATTGCGTAGTGGCGTTGTTAGGCTAATCGGGCTTGCAGGATTGCGTAGTGGCGTTGTTGGGCTAGTCCCTGAGTCGAGAGACACACTTCTTAAATCTCTGGACCGGGGCTTAAACTCCTTGATTGGTGTCATAAGAAGCTGAGGTGTTTGAGGAGGCGCCGTAGGAGGAGACAGGGGCGCTCGAGGAGATAACGGAAAACTAAAACCAAAAAATTGCGTGATTGGTGACACTAACCTGGACAAGGGTGATAGGCGATTTGGGCTTGTGCTCGTTGTGCCTGAACTGGACATGGGCGGCGCAGTAACCCTCCCCAAGTCTGCATCAGCAAGATAACCTAATTCTTGTCCAAATGTTGTCAAAAACTCGATAGGCGTTATTAACTGATTCAGGGTCGGCTGACCCTGCTGATCCATCACTAAAAAATAAATACAATTATCACGGACCAGATCATAAAAAAATGAGTGAACCACTTCGTAATATTCATACCCTTGTTTTATAAAAAATGTCTGCGTTGTAATATCTAACCAAATACCTCCAATTTCCGGCGGAAACGCTAATAATTGAGGCCAAATTTCCAAACGGTAATACTTATCCCGTGGACCCTGCGATAGCCACGCAATGTAACTGATCGATGGCAAACCATTTGCCTTCCTGGCGCGGTCAGCGGCTGATCGTCCTCGTACAATTAACCCCTCCGCAATTTCCGCCTCCACCACACGCAATTGATGTTTATCTTCCTTCCGTGATTGGCTGGCGCTTTGAAACTTCCGCGCCTCATCATCCGTAACATAAATCACAAACTGCCGTAAAAAGTGCTCCAGTTCTCTATTAGATTTTGCCTGTTCTTTTACTGGAGTTTTAGCCCGTTTTTTTTCATCCACAATACACCCCCTCTATTAAAATTAGAAACACACTATACTATTATTCATTTTAAACATTCTAACCCAGGATATATATTTAAAAAAGATATTAATAAATTCTAGTGTACTAAAACAAAACTTCTGTATAATGACTCCCCTCGTTTTCTCATAACTTAAGGATCCCTTCATGGCACTTATTTCCCTCCGCCAACTGCTTGACCACGCGGCGGAACACACTTACGGCGTACCGGCATTCAACGTAAACAATTTAGAACAAATCCGCGCCATCATGCAGGCCGCTGATGCTACCGATAGCCCAGTGATTGTGCAAGCATCTTCAGGCGCGCGCAAATATGCCGGCCCGGCATTTATCCGTCAACTTATATTAGCAGCAGCCGAAGAGTGGCCCCACATCCCTATCTGTATGCACCAGGATCATGGCGCTTCTCCGGCCGTATGCCAACGCTCCATTCAATTGGGCTTCACCTCGGTGATGATGGATGGTTCCCTGCAAGCTGACATGAAGACGCCTGCCTCCTATGACTATAACGTCGCGACCACCCAAAAAGCAGTGGAGATAGCCCACTATTGCGGGGTATCAGTGGAAGGCGAATTGGGCTGCCTGGGCTCGTTAGAAACCAATCGCGCTGCCGATGAAGACGGCTCTGGCGCAGAAGGCCATCTATCCCATGACCAGTTATTAACCGACCCCGATGAAGCAGCTCGCTTCGTTAAGGCCACCAAGGTAGATGCCCTGGCAATTGCCATTGGCACTAGCCATGGCGCTTACAAGTTTACTCGCCCTCCTACCGGCGATATCTTATCTATTGACCGTATAAAGGCCATTCATGCACGCATTCCCGATACCCACCTGGTGATGCACGGCTCATCCTCCGTGCCACAAGATTGGCTGGCTATCATTAACAAATACGGCGGCGACATGGGTGAAACCTATGGCGTGCCGGTTGAGGAAATTCAAGAAGGCATCCGCTATGGCGTTCGTAAGATTAATATCGATACTGACCTGCGCATGGCGTCTACTGGCGCTATCCGCCGTCATTTAGCGGAGCATCCCCGTGAATTTGATCCACGTAAGTACTTAGGGGATGCAACCAAGGCCATGACGGACATTTGTAAACTACGTTATGAAGCCTTTGGCGCTGCAGGCCGCGCGTCCAAAATTAAGGTTATACCCTTAGAAGAAATGGCGGCGCGGTATCAAACAGGAGCGCTAGACCCCAGGATTAACCTGAATTCGACAAACCAGAGGAGTACCACTTAGAATTCAGGTTATCCTAGAAATTTGTTTCATGGACGAACAAATTATCTGGGATCCAGGAACTAATAACTATGTCCACAAAAACTATCTATAACCAAGCCGCCTTTCTACTAAGCGCTGGTGAACTGGAACAATTACCTGCTGATAATGGCGCTGAAGTGGCGTTTATCGGACGCTCCAATGTCGGCAAATCCAGCGCCATTAACACCATTACCGGCATCAAGGGCCTGGCGCGCAGCAGTAAAACGCCTGGCCGCACCCAAACACTTAACTTTTTCCGCCTAAATGACCACCTCCGCCTGGTTGACCTGCCGGGCTATGGTTATGCCAAGGTGCCATTGCCATTAAAACATCGGTTTCAAGCGATGATTAATGGTTATTTGCAAACGCGCCAATGTTTAAAAGGCTTAATCTTATTGATGGATATTCGCCACCCGATGAAAGATTCTGATTTACGATTGATCCAATGGACAGCATACTGTAATGTACCTATCCACGTATTGCTCACCAAGGCGGATAAATTAACGCATCACGCTGCAACAACCGCATTACAGCAGGTAACGCAGCAACTACATGCTCAGTGGCCATCGATCAGTGCACAGCTTTTTTCATCATTAGATCACACAGGTTTGCACCAGGTACGTGCTGTTTTAGACAATTGGTTAGAACTATCAAAAAGTGCTGGGTAAAAAATCGTTAAAAAGATATACTCAGTTTTTAGGATTCATATACTTTTTACACCCTGATTTTGAAAAGTATATTTTAAGGACAATCTCACCTTTCTCGAGGAGATTAACTATGTTGGAGATTAATCTTATGAATTCATCATCGATAGATAAACCCTTTATTAGCGCAGAGCAAAGTCTGCCTGAAATTACCTTTAAAGCCGTTATATTAGCCATTATCATTACCGCGGTTCTTGGCGCCGCCAATGCCTATCTTGCACTTAAAATGGGTATGACCATTTCCGCGTCAATTCCCGCTGCAATTATTGCCATGGGCGCGCTGCGTTTTTTCCGTAAACACAATCTACTCGAAAATAATATCGTGCAAACCGCCGCCTCAGCTGGAGAAGGACTGGCCGCGGGTATTGCCTTCATCCTTCCCGCATTACTGTTAACCGGTTACTGGAACTATTTTCATTACTGGGAAACCTTAATGATGACGTTAATAGGCGGTCTGTTAGGCGTGTTATTTTCCATCCCACTGCGCCGCGTCATGTTAAACCACTTGGGACTGCGTTATCCGGAAGGCACCGCGATTGGTAACGTACTAAAGGCCAGCGCCACCGGTACGGCACGTATGAAACACTTGATCAATGGCAGCTTGGTCGGTGGAATCGTGGTGTTATTTCAAACCGGCTTTAAGTGGGTGTCAGAAACCTTAGCATTATGGACTACCAGCGGCAAAACCCTATTCGGCTCCACCATCGGATTCTCACCGGCCCTATTCGCCGCTGGCTTCATTGTTGGTATGCAAGCCTGTATCGCCATGCTGGTCGGTCTGTGTTTGGGCTGGTTTATCGGTATTCCCCTGTATTCACACTTCCAGGGCTTACCCGACGCAAGCAGCCACTACGACATGGCAATGGCATTGCGCGCCAATCATATTCGTTACATCGGTGTTGGCACTATGTTGCTAGGTGGTATTTGGACCATTATCTCACTACTCAAACCCATAGGCAGGGGTATCGCCGCCTCCATCACGTCACTACGTGATACACGTAACACCAAGGCTGCTGGCGGTAAACAGTTGCGCACGGAACACGATATTCCCATTCACTATGTGTTCGTTGGCACCGCCATCCTGGCTGTGTGCATGTACTTTGCATTTGTACATTTCCTAAACTTAAATTCTCACCCATTAAGTGACGGCCTGCGTTATGGCATCAGTGGATTTGCGGTTATCTACGTCCTGGTCATCGGCTTCTTTCTATCTGCCGTTGCTGCCTACATGGTTGGTATCGTCGGTAACACTAATAATCCGATTTCTGGATTAATGTTGGGTTCGGTATTGCTGGCGTCATTGTGTTTATTACCAGTTTTTGCACATACGATTCATAACAACCCAGAAAGCACCAAGGCGATTATTTCCATTGTTATTATTCTTACTACCTTTGTCGCCACAACCGCGGTCATTTCCGGTGAGAATCTGCAAGATCTTAAGGCCGGACAAATGGTCGGCGCCACCCCATGGAAGCAACAGATCATGTTGCTGGTTGGCGTGGTGGTTTCAGCCCTGGTCATCGGACCTGCATTAGAACTGTTGTTCCAAGCCTATGGTATTGGTGGCGTGTTTCCTCGCCCTGGTATGGATGCTTCGCAAATGCTATCAGCGCCCCAGGCCGGCTTAATGGCGGCTGTCGCACAGAGCGTGTTTGGTAATTCATTGCCCTGGACTGATATCAGCATGGGTATCGGCATTGCCTTCTTCGCGATTATCATCGATGAACAGTTAAAAAAACGGCATCTGCGCCTACCGGTATTGGCCATTGGTATCGGCATCTACTTACCACCCGAAATCACCGTACCGATTATTTTGGGCGGGGTGCTAAATCATGTATGCAAGGCAAAAATTACCGGATTTTTAAAGACGAATAACCGCCCTGCTGATGATCACGCATTGGAAAAACACTTTGACCAGGGCACCATGCTGGCCTGTGGTTTAGTGGCTGGCGCTGCGTTGATGGGCGTTATCCTGGCGATTCCGTTTGTATTAAAGGGCAGCACCGATGCGTTGCGCCTCGCCCCCGATAGCTTTGCACCCTATGCTGATGTGCTAGGCGTTCTCTCGCTAGTGTTTATCGGCATGTGGTTGTATAAGACTACGGTGAGCAAAAAAGCGTTGGAGAGTGAGTAATCATATTAGTTTGTAGGAGCGGGCTCTTTTCCTTCTCACTCATTAAGCCGTGGCATTGTTTCCTTCTCCCCTTGTGGGAGAAGGAAAGGTGCCATTGCTAAAGTATGGCGAACATGTCCATCACCCAACCAGACACAGTCATCTACACCGTCTCCGCGCTTAACCAGGAAGTGCGCCAGCTATTGGAATACGCGCTGCCTTCCATCTGGATCGAGGGTGAAATATCCACTCTACGTACCCCTGGTTCTGGGCATTATTATTTCTACTTGAAAGACTCCCACGCTACAGTGCGTTGCGCCTTATTTCGCAACCGCTTAACTCACGCGCTGCAACTCAAGGATGGTATGCAGGTATTAGTGCGTGCTGCTGTCAGTCTCTATGAAGGGCGCGGTGATTTTCAGTTAATTATTGAACACATCGAAGAAGCGGGTGATGGTAAGCTGCGCCGCGCATTTGAAGCACTAAAACAACGCCTGGCTGCCGAAGGCTTATTCGATGCTGCACATAAAAAACCCCTACCCACATGGCCACGGCGTATTGGCGTTATTACCTCCCCCACTGGCGCTGCGATCCGCGATATATTACACGTATTACAACGCCGCGCTGGCTATCTACCAGTCATTATTTATCCCACGGCAGTGCAAGGCGCACAAGCCGCTGGGCAAATCGTCCAGGCACTCCAACTAGCCAATCAGCGCCAAGAATGCGACGTATTAATCGTTGCACGCGGCGGCGGTTCACTGGAAGATTTGTGGCCATTTAACGAAGAAAGCGTTGCCCGCGCGTTATTTGCCAGCAGCATTCCCACCATCACCGGTATCGGTCATGAAATTGATATCACCATTGCCGATTTAGTCGCCGATCAACGAGCGCCAACACCCTCTGCTGCCGCCGAGATGGTAAGTCCCGATAGCGAGCAGCAACGACATACACTAGAAAAATTACAGCAGCGTTTAACGTATTTCATTAGCAATGAACTGAAACACATTGATTTACTACTCCATCAATTAGCCAAACGCCTACCCCATCCCGAGCGACGCCTGCACGATCATGCACAACGCCTTGATGCGTTAGAGCAACGCCTGCGCCTGGCGTGGCTGCATCACTGGCGTCATAAGCACACCCAATTGCAACACGCCATATTGCAGCTACAGCAACACTCGCCGGCATTACGCATTCGTGCAACACAGGTTGAATGTAGCGCAATCACAAAACGTCTGCAAACCGCCTGGCAATTTCAGTTCACGCAACTGCACAATAAACTCACCCATTTAATGCAGACATTAGACAACGCAAGCCCACTCAATATCCTCAATCGCGGCTATGCCCTGGCAACTACACAACAAGGAGAGATTTTGCGCGACACGACGCAAGTCGCAGTCGGTGATGCGTTACAGCTACGTCTAGCCAGGGGAGTGTTGCAGTGTGTGGTAAAAGCGAAAGAATATTAAAAGATTAAAATATTTGACGCAGAGACGCAGAGAAAAACATAAAACATTTAAAAAATTATTTTTTATCTACTTCTCTTGGTTTTCAATGTTTCCTTTGTGTTTTTATATAAAATGTTTGTTTTTTTACGTTTTTTCTTTTTTTGTTTTTAATCTTTTCTCTGCGTCTCTGCGTCTCTGCGTCAAATCTTTTTTCTTTAATCAATCCGCCACGTACTGCTCTAGATAACGTTGATAGCGATCCAACAATGGGGTAAAAAACCCACTGTGCTTGCCTACCTGTGTTTTTAACGAATTCCAGAAACTCAGGTGTTGCTCCTTAACGCCATAGCGGGCAATTTTCAGACTGTATTCGTCCAACTGGTCGGCCACGGTTTCATCGTGTTTCATAGCAGGCAGCACCATGAGTTGGATGGCATGTACCATCGCCCGCGCCGCCATCTGTGACGTATGCACCACCCGCCCCGTATCTACATGATAGGATGCCAGCAAGTCACGCATGTCTTGTATTGATTGGCTGCCGCCAGAGAAACGGAGGCCATTGGCGGTGACCTCTGACTCCCCCAGGCCATCTGCTTCCAGCGTTTGCACCACATGGTTGAGCAGGTTATATAGCTCAGTGTCTTCGCGCGGCAACGACCTATCCAGCTGCAATTCCTGCAGTTTTTTACGGTATTCTATCGACGAGCACTGTTTCTTAAGCAATGCCTTATAACGTTGCAATGTCTTCATTGCTACAGCAGAAAAATGATGCATAAACACTCATGTGGGGTATAAAAGTAGGGTTAATATGGCGCTAATGCGGCCATATAGTAAGGATATAAGGCCACGTTACGATCAGGCCACTATACCAAAATAATATTAAGACTTCATTAAATGACGTGAATTCCTACAATACAAATGGCGCAAAGCCCCTGGGAGCGCGGGCAGCTTGCCCGCAAGTCAGCCACTGGCAAACATGCGGACGAACCGTCCGCGCTCCCAGGGGCTTTGTGCCATTTTTTATGTTTTATGTTTTTCTCTGCGTCAAATCTTTTATCATTTAATCTTTATTCGCAAACGTACACATACCCAGCTCACGTCCCGTCTGCATGGTGGAATAAATCTGCGCCACCTTGTTTTCGCGAATCAGATGGCGAATCGCTGGTGTGGCGACTAATATTTCAAACTCTGCCTGCCGTCCATTGTCACACCGCATTAAACGCTGCGCAACAACACCTAGTAATGATTCCGACAGCATGGTGCGAATGGCGTCTTTTTCATTGCCTGGAAATACGTCAATGATGCGATCAATGGTTTTGGGCGCAGATGCAGTATGCAAGGTGGCTAATACCAAGTGACCCGTTTCAGCCGCCGTTAATGCCAGACGTATCGTTTCGACATCGCGCAATTCCGCCACACAAATAACATCCGGGTCCTCACGCAACGCTGCCCGCAATGCAGCTTGAAATCCACCAACATGCGTGTGTACCTCACGTTGACTGATAAGTGACCTTTGTGAGGTGTGGATAAATTCGATGGGATCTTCAATGGTAATAATATGCAGTGCTTGTTGGTCATTGAGGTGATGCAGCAACGCCGCCAGCGTGGTGCTCTTTCCTGAACCCGTTGCACCGGTAATTAATAATAACCCGTGCGATTTTTCGATTAGAGAGCGTAATACATCCGGTAATTGCAACGCATCCATACTCGGCGGTGTGGTAGGTATTAGGCGAAATACTGCGGCAATGCCACGCTGTTGTTGATAGACATTCACTCGAAAGCGAGCATCTGTCGTGAGCGAAGCCGTGAGCGAAGCCGTTAGCGAATAGGCAAAGTCCAAATCAAGTTGCTGGGTAAATTGTTGCTGCAACGCAGGTTGCATTATCGTATATAACATCGCCTTCAGCGCATCATCCGCTAACGGCGCCATGGGTAATGCGTTAAGTTCTCCATGAATACGCAGCAATGGCGGCATACCGGCTGAAAGGTGTAAATCCGATGCGCGTTTATCAAGTGCAGTCTGTAATAGTTGCTCGATTAGCATTAGCGCTCCCCTGGTGGTTTCTTTGCATACTGCACATAAAACGTGACGGGTGTTGAGGTCAGCAACACTTGCTTATTAGCATCTAATAGTTTCACCTGTAATTGATGCTCACCGCGATCGAGTGTCGTTAATGTAAGTTGCGTATTAGTCACCTGTTGAATCGGCTTACCATCCAGCCAGATTTCTAGCATGTCGTGTGGCTGTAACGTGGGTTGTACTGCAATGGTTACTGCGATGTCACGCTGATTCTGTAATGCCTGCTGATCGAGTGGTTGGGTAATTTGCAGTTTTTTATACGCATGTTTAGCATCCGCAGTGGTAGGTTGCATTACTGTTTGCGCTACTGTAGATGGCGCATAGGTATTTATTGGCGGCAATGTTATGAGCGCAGCGCTGGCTTGCGGCACATCGGAAAAATGCGCCACGCCTTGTGCATCCACTTGTTTGTAAATGGCCGCATTAGCCGATGTAATCACCCCAAGCAATATAATTAACCCCCTCCCTACCCTTCCCCGCAAGCGGGAGAGGGAACCCGTCGAATTGCACCACCCA
This sequence comes from uncultured Gammaproteobacteria bacterium, assembly GCA_963777715.1. Classification (GTDB taxonomy): domain Bacteria; phylum Pseudomonadota; class Gammaproteobacteria; order JAURND01; family JAURND01; genus JAURND01. The sequence continues at coordinate 10,453 of CAVZRN010000018.1, read as the reverse complement.
TAATTACGGTATTTTAAAAATAGTGAATTCATTTGATAATCCTATTCCGACCACACACATTGACATCGATTATGAAAAAAAATCTACTGTTCGCCTGCGCATGTTTTTTTATTAGCAGTTGCAGTCATTACGCCACACCGTCTGATAACACCCGTGTTGATAATTCAGTTGCAGCGGCTACTAATGCACAACTTGCCCTAGGCTATTTAACTAATCATTATGCTGCTCGCGCCAAACAAAAAATCTTATTGGCACAGCAACAAGCGCCACGCGAGCCACTGGTGTGGTACACCAGTGGCTATTTTTTTGAACGCACTGGCGATGTTATTCGTGCTGAACAAGCGTATTTGCGCGCCTTACAATTAGCGCCACAACAAGGCGCTGCGCATAACAACTACGGCGCCTTTTTATGTCGGCAGGGAAAATATTCTCAAGCTATTGCGCATTTCCTATTGGCTGTCAATGATCCGCATTATCTCAATGTGGGTAATGCCTATCACAATGCTGCCATTTGCGCGGCTAAGGTTCCTGATAAATTACTGGCAGAGCATTATTCGCAATTAGCGGCAGCGCGATCGGGAAGTAAAATTAACTTTTAACGCAAAAAGAAAAAAGATTTGACGCAAAGGCGCAAAGACGCAAAGAAAAACATAAAACATTTAAAAAAATTATTTTTATCTATTTTTAATAACTTAATGTTTTGTTTAAGATTTTTAAGTTATATGTTTTTTATTTAAATCTTTTCTTTTTTAATCTTTTCTCTGCGTCTTTGCGCCTTTGCGTCAAGTTTTTTATGTTTTCTTCTACCTTGCGTACCCCTTCTCCACACCCCCGCCCGAGCTACTCCAAGTAATAGCATTAGTTCCAGCGCCTGGCGGCTGTGGCGTTAAAATATAGGTATCTTCTGGCGCAATTCCCTTCATCGCATTTGGCGTTACCGTAATTACGCCATCACGCACCACCAGGCTGGCAACCAGGCTAACGCCATTAGTCACTCCTGTTGGAATATCATTACTACCGTCATTGCAGCCAACCAGCGTTCCTGATACGTTGTAGCAACTCACTACACCCACTTTATACGGCGCGGTTTGCTGCACTACTTCGCTATACGTCGCGCGACGGGTATAATCTTGGTAGCTTGGAATAGCAATTGCCGCTAAAATACCGATAATAGCAACCGTTATCATCAGCTCTAATAATGTAAACCCTTGTTGTTTTATTAGTAAATGTTGCATATTTTTCTCCCTCATTAAGCCATGGCATTGTTTCCTTCTCCCCTTGTGGGAGAAGGAAACATGAGGCGGCTAGTATAAGCAAAAAATTATTTCTCCAATACCGTAGTAGCACATGAAACTACCGATATATTTAGACTACATGTCCACCACCCCCATCGACCCGCGCGTCGCACAACACATGCTCGCCTACATGACACCCGACGCACAATTTGGCAACGCATCATCGCGCACCCACCCCTACGGCAAGCTGGCGGCCGAAGCCGTTGAACACGCACGCCAGCAAGTAGCTGACCTGGTACATTGCCAGCCGCAGGCGCTAATCTGGACCTCCGGCGCTACCGAAGCCATCAACCTGGCCCTGCTTGGCGCAGCACGCTTCCATCAGCGCCAGGGACGCCACATCATTACCTGCCAAACCGAACATACCGCCACCCTGGACACCTGCGCACAACTGCAACGTGAGGGCTTTGACGTCACCTATCTCGCCCCGCAAACCAACGGCTTGCTTGACCTGCAACAACTAGAAGCAGCATTGCGCCCTGATACCCTCCTGGTCTCCATCCTACATGCCAACAACGAAATTGGCGTGATCCAAGACATCAAGGCCATCGGCGAAATTACCCGCGCACGCGGCATTCTGATGCACGTCGATGCTGCACAAAGCGCTGGCAAAATAGCCATCAACCTGGCTGAATTACCCGTGGATTTAATGTCGTTTACCGCTCACAAGGTCTATGGCCCCAAGGGGGTTGGCGCATTATATATCCGCCAAAAACCGCGCCTACGCATAGAGCCGCTGTTATATGGCGGTGGGCAAGAACGTGGCCTAAGACCTGGCACCTTGCCGGTGCATCAAATCGTTGGCATGGGCACAGCCTTCGCATTAGCCGCAGAGGAAATGCCGCTTGAGGGCGCACGCTTATTGGCGTTGCGACAACGGCTGTGGGCAAGGCTTTGCACCCTGGATAATGTGCATCTTAATGGCGCTATAGACCAACGTCTGCCAGGTAATCTAAATGTGAGTTTTGCAGGTATTGATGGCAAAAATCTGCTACAATCGCTGACTGGCTTAGCGGTTTCATCCAGCTCGGCGTGTGCTTCCGGCAACTTGGAACCATCGCATGTGTTACGAGCGCTTGGCGTCAATGACGCATTGGCGCGCAGTGCGATTCGCTTTTCCATAGGACGTTTTACCACAGAAACCGACATCGATTCTGCTGGCGCACAAGTATGTGCAGCAGTAAACCATCTGCGATATAACAATAAATAGTACTTATTACTTCGGTTGGCACAAACGGTTAATCCGTTTGCATCTATTGGCTAAATAATTAAAGAGGAGTTACTTTTGACCATGCAACAAACATTATCTATTATCAAACCCGACGCAGTGAACAAAAATGTCATCGGCGCAATCAATGCACGCTTTGAAAAAGCCGGATTAAACATCGTCGCGGCACGTATGCTAAAACTAAGCCAGCAACAAGCGGAAGAATTTTACGGCGTGCATAAACAACGGCCGTTCTTCCAAGGCTTGGTTGAATTTATCAGCTCAGGCCCAGTATTAGTACAAGTGTTGGAAGGTGAAAACGCCATCAGTCTCAATCGTGAGTTAATGGGCGCAACCAATCCAAAAGATGCTGCCCCAGGCACCATACGCGCCGATTTTGCTGACTCTATCGACGAAAATGCCGTACACGGTTCTGATGCACCCGAAACAGCCGCATGGGAAATTAATTTCTTTTTCAAACCAGAAGAAATCCACAGTCGGCGATAATGCAAACTACACCCATTCACTCCGCAGAAAAAATCAATCTTCTCGGCCTTGATCGCCCGGCATTACAAGCGTTGTTAACCACGCTGGGCGAGCCGCCCTTCCGCGCCGAGCAAATCCTGCAATGGGTGCATCAGCATCACGTCGATGACGTCGAAGCCATGACTAACTTGAGTAAGTCACTGCGCGAAAAATTACAACAACACACCTGCATCACACTACCGGAAATTATTTGGGAAAAAGTATCCAGCGATGGCACGCATAAATGGTTATTACGCGTTGCCGGCGGCAACTCGATTGAAATGGTATTTATTCCGGAAAAACGCCGCGGCACGTTGTGTATTTCTTCCCAGGTGGGTTGCGTGCTTAATTGCAGCTTTTGCTCCACCGGGAAACAAGGCTTCAGTCGCAACTTAACCCTGGCGGAGATTCTCGGGCAATTGCAATTGGCGCGGCGTCGCCTGGCGCATCTGCAAGCCAATGACCGACCGGTGATTACCAATGTGGTATTTATGGGCATGGGCGAACCACTATTAAATTACGACCAGGTGATTCCAGCGATGAATATGATGATGGATGACATGATGTATGGTTTATCCAAATATCGCGTAACGTTAAGCACCTCTGGCTTAATTCCGGCAATGCTGCAATTAAAAACTGATAGCGCTGCGGCATTGGCAGTTTCGCTGCATGCACCTAACGATGCCTTACGCAACACCTTGGTGCCGTTGAATAAAAAATATCCGCTACGCGAATTAATCCCGCTATGTCGCGATTATTTTGTCGGGCAGAAAAAACGTGTGGTGACGTTTGAATACGTGATGTTGGATGGCGTAAACGACTCGCCACACCATGCCAGGGAATTAGTGGATTTATTGCATAACGTGCCTTGCAAGGTGAATTTAATCCCGTTTAATCCATTCCCGCTGACGGAATATACCTGTTCGCCCCTGGATACTATCCGTGCATTCCAACAGATTGTGCAAGCTGGCGGCATTCACACCACTATCCGCAAGACACGCGGCGATGACATCGATGCAGCATGTGGGCAATTAGTCGGCAAGTTCCAGGATCGCACTACGCGCAATGCGCGTTGGTTACAGGAGCGTCAGCAAGATGAATGAGCCCATTTGCCTTGGTATTTTGGGTTGGGTCGTTTAGAATGAGGACACAAACATAACGAACGCCCATGAGGATTAACTATGTTAGACCAACCCATTGAAATCTCTATCCCTATTCCCCAAAGAGACAATGCCCCCATCGTAGGCCCTGGCGCGCGTTTACGCCAAATACGCGAAGCAAGGCATTTAAGCCTAGAGGAAATGGCTAAACGCGTTCGCTTAAGTCCTGAACGTCTAACACAAATTGAACACGATGATTACCGTCAAATGGGCGCTAGCGCCTTTGCCAGGGGGTATCTGCGCTCCTATGCCGGGCAATTAGGCATCAGTCAACAAGAAACCACTGAAATATTGCGTGTATTCGATGAACTTAACCTGGGAGCGGAAATTCCCAGCAAGAAACCACAACTGATTCATGAGAACATCAGTCAAGTTACCCCCAACACAGCACGGCGCTTTGGCTATTTATTAGTGTTATTGGTTATCGTGCTCGTCGGCTATTGGTGGTACAACCATTCTAACCTTATCCCCAAGCCTGCTGCAGATACAGCGACGACGGCCACTGCCGCTCCTTCTGACTCTGGCTCGCCTGCCACTACTACTTCTTCCGACTCTGGCTCACCTGCTGCTGCTAATACCACAGCACAAGCCACAATAGATAATAGCAATGGCAGCGGCAGTAAGGCAGAACTAGAAGTATTACCGCCTACTCCATCAGCAACCGATAACAAGAATACATCAGATATCTCAGTACCAGCGTTGCCTGGTAAAAATAGCGCTGCGACAACCTCTGACTCTGAGAATTCCACCAAGGCGCGTTAGTATGGCGACACCTGTTATCCAAGCCATTCGTGGCATGAATGATTTACTTCCCGCAGAAACTGGCTATTGGCAGTATGTTGAACAGCAGCTACGCTTCGTCGCCGCCGGTTATGGTTATCAAGAAATCCGTTTTCCTGTTATCGAACAAACTAATCTATTCAAACGCAGCATCGGCGAAGCCACCGACATCGTTGAAAAAGAGATGTATACCTTTGCTGATAGAAACGGCGAAAGTCTGACCCTGCGACCGGAAGGCACTGCTGGCTGCGTGCGTGCCGGTATTGAACATGGCGTACTCTACAATCAGACGCCACGTCTATGGTACTTAGGCCCCATGTTTCGCCACGAACGCCCACAAAAAGGCCGCTATCGCCAGTTTTATCAATTCGGCATAGAAGCCTTTGGTATGCCAGGCGTCGATATTGAAGCAGAAGTTATCTTTCTCAGCGCACGCCTGTGGGAATTATTGGGGTTACAAGACGACAGTACCCTACATATCAATTGCCTGGGATCCGTCGCTGCGCGCGCAACCTATCGTGAACAGTTAGTCGCCTACTTCGCCGCGCATCAACATCGCCTCGATGAAGACAGCCAACGTCGCCTGACTACTAATCCCTTGCGTATTTTAGACAGCAAGCATCCCGACATGCAGGCACTGATTGCACAAGCCCCAACGCTTCTCTCTTGTCTGGACGAAGCATCGCAACAACAATTCGACCAACTCAAACGGTTGTTAGATAACGCTAACCTATCCTACGTGATTAATCCACGCCTGGTACGCGGCCTGGATTATTACAATGGTGTAGTATTTGAATGGGTCACCAACCACGACCGCGCCCAAAACGCTATTTGTTCTGGCGGTCGCTACGATGGCCTGGTGGAAGTGCTCGGTGGCAAACCCACTCCCGCTGTCGGTTTTGCTCTGGGTATGGAACGCGTCATTGCCTTGCTGCAACAAAAACGGCATTAGAACAGTCGGTAGATGTGTATGTGGTATTAGTGGGTGATGCAGCAGAACAACAGGGTTTACTGCTGGCTGAACGTTGGCGACGCGCCTGCCCACAATGGCGCTGGCTGGTAAATTGCGGCGGCGGTAATTTCAAAACTCAGTTTAAGCGCGCTGATAAAAGTAATGCGCGTCTGGCATTTATTTTAGGCGCTGATGAAATTACTCGCCAAGTTGTGTCGGTGAAATTTTTACGCGAAGAACGCGAGCAACAACAAGTGACGTGGGATGGGGTGGCGGAGTTTTTGCAGAATCAATCGCGGGTTATGGCTTAAACACCGACCTTGTCATCCCCGCCGCTCGTAGTTAACAAGAGGCTGCGAACAGGATAGCGGGGAACCAAAAACCACGTCAATAACAGGCTAGGTTTTTAGTATCGAAGAGCTTGATTTTTGGATCCCCGCTGTCTTGTTTACACAGCTTAATTAACATTAGCGCGGCGGGGACGACATCGTCGAAGTGATAAGCCAAACTATAATTTTAAACATGCGGATTTATACAATGAACGATTACGCAAATGAACAAGAACAATGGGAAGGCATAAAGGCCTGGTGGAAGGAAAACGGCGCGCTATTTGTGACAGTGTTAATATTGTCCCTGGCAGCTAGTTTCGGCTGGCGTTATTGGCAGCAACACCAACTGCAAAAACGTAGCGAGGCATCGCAACTCTACGATCAATTGCTTACTGTGCACGCGGCAGACCCTGGCAGCAAATTTATTGCGCGTATTACCAATGCGCTTGAAACGGACTATTCGCACACAGCCTACGCCAGTGCTGCTGCCTTGTTAGAAGCAAAAATTGCGGTACAAAAAGATGATTCTGCTACTGCTACAAAAAAATTACAGTGGGTGTTAGACCATAGTCGCGAGGTAGATTTGCGCACTATCGCTCGCCTCCGCCTGGCGCGTGTGCTGCTGGCGCAAAAGAACTATCCTGGAGCACTCGCATTAGTAAACCAGGAACGCGATACTGACTATATGCCGCTCATCAATCTGCTGAAGGGTGATATTTATTTAGCGCAAGGTCAAACTGCCAAGGCACGCCAAGCCTATCAGGATGCACTGAATCGTATACCACCTTCTGAGCCGATTAGAAATTATATAGAAATGCAGTTATATCGTTTGCCCGTATAACCTACCCTAGATACCAACTATGCTACCTGTCATCGCCATCGTTGGTCGTCCCAACGTGGGTAAATCCACATTATTTAATTACTTAACGCGATCACGCGCTGCGCTTGTCGCCGACGAACCTGGCGTAACTCGCGATCGCCAATATGGCGAAGGTTCGTTTCAAGAGCAACGCTTTATTGTGATCGATACTGGGGGGTTGGAAGAAAATAAAGAACACCCGCATCTGAATCTGCAAAAGCAAATTTCGCAACAAACGTTGGCTGCGATGCAAGAAGCGCAAATTATCTTTTGGATAACGGACGCACGCCATGGCTTAACCGCGACGGATGAATTTATCGCTGCGCAATTACGTAGCTTATCTAAGCCTATCTATCTTCTCGTCAATAAAATCGACGGTCTGGATGCCGCCATTGCCTGCGCTGATTTTTATGCATTAGGCATCACCCCGATCTTCCCGATCGCAGCAAATCAGGGACGCGGCATTGACAGTGTGCTGCAATCAGCATTGCCAACGCTCAAACACGACGAAACTGCCAGCGAAGCCAGCGAAATAACGGGTACAAAGGTGGCCATCATCGGCCGACCCAACGTGGGGAAATCCACCCTGGTCAATCGCATTCTAGGTGAGGAACGCGTAGTGGCGCTCGACACACCTGGCACCACCCGCAGTAGTATTTTTATTCCTATGGAACGCCGCGGTAAAAAATATATATTAATCGATACCGCTGGCGTACGTCGTAAACGCAGTGTTGAACATGCAATCGAAAAATTCTCGGTGATAAAAACCCTACAAGCCATCACCGAAGCAAATGTGGTGCTATTTATTATCGATGCGCAGGAAAGTATCGCCGATCAAGACCTACATTTATTAGGCTACGTATTAGAATCGGGGCGCGCCCTGGTAATCGCCATTAACAAGTGGGACGGGCTTGCCGCCGATAAACGCGCCTGGGTAGAAAAAGAATTAGATCGCAGACTTAGCTTCGTGCAATTTGCTCGTCTACATTATATTTCCGCATTACACGGCTCTGGCGTGGGCGATTTATTTACCTCGATTGATGAAGCCTATCGCTCCGCCACACGTAAACTATCCACACCCAAACTCACGGAAATCTTAGAGCGCGCCATTGATGCCCATCAACCACCCGCCGTGATGGGACGACGCATTAAATTGCGTTATGCACATGCGGGCGGCTCTAACCCGCCGGTAATCGTCATTCACGGTAATCAAACGAATGCCCTGCCCGCTTCTTACAAGCGTTACCTGGCTAATTATTTCCGCGATACTTTGTCACTGATCGGCACACCACTGCGCATTGAATTACGCAGTAGCGACAATCCGTTTAAAGATAAGAAAAATACCTTGACGCCACGACAAGTCACACGCCGCAAGCGATTGATTAAACACGTGAAGAAGAAAAAATAAGCCAAAAATTTACAGTCTGCTGCCAAATTTTTTGGCGATTCGAGCAGTTAGTAGTTTACCAATGGGGCGTTTTCCATGTTCCATCTTGGATAAATCGCCTTGGGTAACTCCAATTAACTGAGCAAACATTTTCTGGTTTAACCCTTCTCGCAATCGGATTGCCCTTAACAGTGCGCCAGTCTTAGTGTATTTTGCGTTAATTTCTGCAAACACTTCTTCTGGCGTAACGCTCAGTGCATTGCGGACTAATTGCCTTGCTTTTTGATAGTTATCACTTGAACTTCGATATTTATCTAATACTGAACGCGACACTTCATACACCTGCCCTTCTTCAGAGACGCATAATACGGCTTTTTTTGTTTTAATAGGGCGCTTTTTCATGTGTTCCGACATAGTACACCTCGATCTGCCTGGTATTTTTATCTACTACTTTCCAGCAAGCCACATACGTCGGCCTGCCCTTGATAAGATGACAATGGTATTTATCTTCTTTTTTCTCAAATAACTTGCCAAAATTTGGCCACTGCTTCCCTGGAAATGGTCCATTATCTTTCATATATACTCCTGCCACCCAGGTTTTGAGGAATTTTGCGCGCAGTTTGGGTTAAGATTTGCACGTCCTGAGTAAGAAAAAGCGCAGTAATATTAGACATATTTCGAGCTTTTTCGAGCGAAGAACGTGCAAAGGTTGACCTAAAATGCGATGCAAAAAACTCAAAACCTGGGCGGGAGGAGTATAGGTACCAACAGCTGTGTTATCAAAACCACACGGCTTGGCAGCTTTTTCAACTGTTTATCTACCTTATTGCTTAGAGTAATTGTCCACTTCATATACATTATATAGTAAAAATTGCTATATGGCAAATATCGCTATATAGTATTATTATTGTTTAGCCCTTAACCACTTCGCCACATCCTTGGCATAATAACTCAAGATCACATCAGCGCCAGCGCGCTTGATCGCTAATAAACTCTCCATCACCATTCTGCGTTCTTCAATCCAACCATTTTGTGCAGCCGCCTTAATCATGGCAAATTCACCGCTCACTTGATAGGCAGCTAATGGCACATCGGGATATGCCTGTTTCACACGATAGATCACATCTAAATATGCGCCGGCTGGTTTTACCATCAGCATATCTGCACCTTGCTGCAAATCCATTGCTGCTTCGCGCAACGCTTCGCGACCATTGGCCGGGTTCATTTGATAACTGCTGCGATCACCCAGTTTGGGCGCACTTTCCGCGGCTTCACGAAATGGCCCATAAAACGCCGATGCATATTTGACGCTATAACCTAAAATCGCCACGTGCGCATAACCCGCCTTATCCAATCCTTGGCGAATAGCACCAACCGCACCATCCATCATACCGCTTGGCGCAACGACGTCAGCGCCCGCCTTAGCATGACTAATCGCTTGTTTTACTAGCAATTCTAATGTGGCATCGTTATCAACCATCCAGTTTTCTAAGTGTTTTTCTAACACACCACAATGGCCATGATCGGTATATTCGCAGCAACACACATCCGTGATAACCAACAAATCCGGCACAGCCTGTTTAATTGCTAGAATGGCTTGTTGCACAATGCCATCGCGTTGATAAGCCGCCGAACCAGTTGCATCCTTGTAACTGGGAATACCAAACAAAATAATTGCGGGAATGCCTAATTGATAAATTTCGCGCGCTTGTTTCACGACATCAGCCAGTGTTAATTGAAAATTACCCGGCATGGATAAAATCGGTTGACTCTCAGTCAGCGCCGCCTTAACGAATAGCGGCATGATAAAATCACGCGTAGATAATGCTGTCTCCGTCACTAAATCGCGCAAGCCAGGATGTTGGCGTAAGCGACGTAGGCGAAGAGAGGGGAAGGTTGTGGTCATATATAGTCTCCGCGTTTAAAATTCACTAGACTGACTGCTACTATTTGGGTTGT
>CAVZRN010000017.1:0-22068 GCA_963777715.1 uncultured Gammaproteobacteria bacterium | reverse complement strand
GTCAAGCAGTAGTGCTCATAGTAGACTTTCTTCTACCAGCAGTCTTGTTTCTTCAGCTTCTCAAATGATGTTTGCGAAGCCAGCTACAACACCGGAAGAGAAAAACAACACTTCTAGTAAGACCGCAACGCAATTATGGTACAGTTCATTGGCTAATGATATTGTTAAGTTTGGTAAAACTTCTGCCTTACCAACAAAGCCAGTACTAGAGGGAAAGCAGAGTGATAAGGGTAAGGAAAATTCTGTTACTACAGAACCAGAACTATCTGATTCATCGTCTTCATCATCCTCATCATCCTGCTCGCCATCGTCGTCGACATAGTCGCTACCTTCCTGGGGATGGCAGCTTAGTATTTGCTTAAGGAGTGGGTTGCCCGCAAAAATCCCCGCGGCTTGCTGCGGGGGTTTTTATTTGGTCTGAGAAATCCCAATCACTCCACACGCTACGCGCGGCCCGGCGTTGCCTGATGGCTGCGTTTTTAAGTCATCGACATTGGCATGCACAATCATACCGTGACCAATAATGGCATTGGGGCCATTTAATGAGATGCCGGGGTCAACCCATTCGTAATGCGCCTTGCCGGAGGCATCTGCGATGATGTTGCCAAAATCGCCGGCGTGGTGCTGGGTGGCGTCACGTGCGCCGTGTTGGGTGTGTAAGGGGTTGAAATGTTCGCCGGCAGATTTTGCATCCGGTGCGCTGCAATCGCCGAATTCGTGGATGTGAAACCCATGATCGCCCGGCGTAAGCCCGATCACGTCGGCGACGATTTTTACCCCGCCCTCGACCTGAGTAAAGAGGATGGCGCCGGATACCGTGCTGTCCTTTGTCGGCGCCAATACTGCCTTGGCTTCGGTTACGGTAACGGGCGTGATGACGGCAGCGGTGGCCGCGCCCATCATGAACGCTGTAACCACAGCACCACATACCATACGGACGAGAGTACGATTCTTTTGCATAACGGATTCCTCCTGAAGGGTTAAAGTCTCTGGACGGTACAAAATACAGTTTAACCCAGGCTGTCCTGTGAGAAAGGGTCTTTGAAGCTCCACGGGACATCCCTGTCCCATCCCGCTATCATCCTGATACCTAGTCGCTTCAAAGACCCTTCCTCACAGTCCATCCCTTAGTTCTGTGCCAACGTCATAACTGTTCAGTTTTAACTTTTGTACCATCCAGAGGGTTAACGTAGATTATTTTTCGTAGTTAATAAACTATTAATTTTCGTAAAATATATTACCATGAATTCTATAAAAAATTGAGGCATAAATTATGACTGATGAAAAGAAAAATATCAAAGCTGGTATATCGGGCACACCTGAAGCGGATGAGCCAGATAAAGTGGATTACGCCTCCAGGTTTCATCCTGGTGGACACTATATAGAACGTACTATAAACAGCCAACCAAGGCAGCTGATTATCATAGATGATGCAAATGGGCCGGGGCGGCTGGTGTTGCCTGATTGGAAGTATTATGGTGAGGAGCTGGAAAAATCTGTAGCAGTTACCACATCGGGAACCACTAAGAATAAATCCGTCGTTAACGTACCTGCAAAGGCTAAACGTATCATCAGTTCAAACACCATGCAAGGTGGACCGGACAAGCGACCACCAAGACAAGAACAACTGCTCAATCCATTGATACCAGCATCCGCTGTAGAAACTGCATCCGTTGCTAAAAATCAGCCATCAACCAGCGTGCCTGAAAAGACGTCTGTTGTGTCGATAAATAATATACCAAAAAATAGCAGTAGTGCCCGACGTAAGCTTAAAAAAGAGAAGGATAACGAGAATAAAAAGAAACAAAAAGAAAAGACAAGACAGGAAAAAGAAAAGGTAGCACGTGCAAGAGAGGAGAGGATGGCGCAAAGCAAAATAGCCGCGAAAATAGTACAAGAACTGCGCAAGACACCACAACAACCGGCCATGCAACAGAAAAAACCACCGGTTGAGGGGCAAATAAAACCACTCGCAGTACAAATAGCCAGTACAAAAATGCCACAGCAGCCGGTGACGACGAATAAGCCTGTTGAAACTAACAAGGTAGATAAAGAAAACAAGACAGACACTGCACTGCCAGTGAAAAAAATGCCTAAACACGCTGCTGTGCCAGCAGTGCCTGCACCACCACCTGCTACTATACCTCCAGTAAAACAGATTGAAGCAATTGTAGAAGAGTGTTTGAGGAAATCGGCAAACTGGCGCAATACAGATACCCGTTCGATTGTTGTTAACAAGATCATCGATGAAGCTATACAATGCTTGCGGGGGCTTAAATCACAACCAGGTGTTAGCGTATACAATTCTGCTATCGATCAGTACTGCGCTAAGCTGCGTGACATCAAGGATCGGTGTGAAGCATTAGGCCGAATAAGGGAGGATGGTTCTGTTATACATGAGTTTATAAAAGAATTTTTTGATATCGCAAAGGATGTATCAAATGATTATTTATACCGTAAAGAGATTGAAAAATATGACGAAAAATTAACTGTTTCCATTGGGCATCTGGATAGTCAGCTATTATTGTTACAAAGGGTTGATGTCCCGGCTTATAAATCAGGTTTAATGAAGAAAATTATGGAAGAATATTGTTATGTTAATAAAAGATGCCAAAGTGTCATGGGTCGAAATCTGCAGACGCTCAAGCGTATAAGGGATGATTTTGAAATATTCAGTAGCGTTTTACCATCAGCATTAGCCGCTGATTTAAGTAAAACGGCTGAAACTATCATTGCACCAGAAATTAAGAAATCACCAGAGAGTAAAAATCTCAGTGGCGCCGACATCATGGCGAAACACTTTCCTAACTCTCCCATTGTGGCATTAGGTGAAAATCCCCAAGTTGTTCTTCCTGCAGAGCAAAAAAACAAGACAGCGGGCCAGGATAACACAACATCTCCAGCGGAAAAAACGCACAGCGACTTAGTTCTGCAAGGAACTCATCGAATCGCTACCAAGGCGCCGTTGCCAGGGGAAAACAAAAATACGAAGGTGAAGCAGCCGGTTGGAGGGAGTGTCAGCTTTATGCCACCACCCAAGAATAGACCCGACACACCGTCTCCGGTTAAAGAGGATATATGTACAACGAAATCTGATACGTCTGATGAAGATGGATCGGATACGTCTGATGAATCGGATAATATAATTGCGAAGTAAGAAAAAACGGTGCTTAACCTACCTTCACCCGCGCAAAGCGACGCTTGCCGACTTGGTACACATGCACCTTGCCGCGTGCGATGGTGTGTTTGCCATCACTTAAGCGTTCGCCGTCGATTTTCACTGCCCCCTGCTCAATCATGCGCAGCGCATCAGAGGTGCTCGATACCAGGTTAGCCTGCTTAAGCAACTGCGCAATAAAAATGGTATTGCCGTCTGCTGTCACGGTGACTTCGGGTAAATCCTGTGGGATTTCGTGGCGTTGAAATTGCGCAACAAAATTTTCGTGTGCTTGTTTGGCGCTAGCCGCATCGTGGAAGCGCGTGATAATTTCTTCCGCCAGACGCACCTTCACATCGCGCGGATTTGCGCCCTGCTGTATTTCTTGTTTCCAGCGATTGATTTCCGTCATCGGGCGAAAACTTAATAGTTCTAAATAACGCCACATTAACTCATCGGAAATCGACATAATTTTTCCAAACATGCTCTCGGCGGGTTCGGTAATACCGATGTAGTTGCCCAGCGATTTGGACATTTTTTGCACGCCGTCCAACCCTTCGAGCAGCGGCATGGTGATGATGATCTGTGGTTTTTGGCCGAAATGTTTTTGCAACTCGCGCCCCATCAACAGATTAAACTTTTGATCGGTGCCACCAAGCTCGACGTCGGCGTGCATGGCGACAGAATCATAACCTTGCAATAAGGGATAGAGAAATTCGTGGATGGCGATGGGTTGATGCGCAGCGAAACGCTTGCTGAAATCATCGCGCTCTAACATGCGCGCCACCGTGTGGGTTGCTGCTAATTGTACTAAGTCCGCCGCTGTTTTTTGACCCATCCACTCGGAATTAAACATAATTTGGGTTTTTTCCGGGTCTAATATTTTATAGACCTGTTGTTCATAGGTTTTGGCATTGGCGATGACAGCTTCTGGCGTAAGCGGCTTGCGGGTTTCATCCTTGCCGGTGGGGTCACCGATGCGGCCGGTAAAATCGCCGATCAAGAATAACACCTCATGACCCAGGTCTTGAAACTGGCGCAATTTATGGATCACTACCGTATGGCCGAGGTGCAGGTCGGGCGCAGTGGGGTCCATGCCGAGTTTAACACGCAGGCGTTTGCCCGATTGCAAGCGTTCGGTCAATTCGTTTTCGAGTAATACATCGACCGCACCGCGTTGGATTAATGCCAATGCGTCGGTAATGGAAGCGGAATTAGTCATAGTTGTTAATCGTGCGCTAATGGAAAATACTATATACTACACTATCACAATACAATTAGAGCGCGCATATGTCTACCCCTGACTCCTATTTATTTACCTCTGAATCCGTTTCCAAGGGACATCCTGATAAAATCGCCGATCAAATCTCCGACCGTATTGTCGATAGTGTGTTAGAACAGGACCCACAAGGTCGCGTAGCCTGTGAAACCCTGGTCAAGACCGGGTTGGTGATCGTCGCTGGCGAAATCACGACCAAGGCCTGGGTCGATATCGAAAAAATCGCGCGCCAGACCATTGTTGAGGTGGGTTATAACCACTCCGATCTGGGGTTTGATGGCGAATCCTGCGCGGTGCTCACCTCGATTGGTAAGCAGTCGTCTGATATCGCCCAGGGCGTGGATAAACTGCATGAAGAAGAACAAGGCGCTGGCGACCAGGGCTTGATGTTTGGTTACGCCAGCAATGAAACCGACGTGTACATGCCAGCGCCGATTGTGTATGCACATCGCCTGATGCGTCGACAGGCGTTGTTGCGAGAAAATGGTATATTGGCGTGGCTTAGACCGGATGGCAAAAGCCAGGTGACCATTCGCTATGAAAATGGTCTGCCGGTTGGTGTCGATACCGTGGTGTTATCCACTCAGCATAATCCTGACATTTCCTATAATGCGCTGCGGGAAGCGGTCATTGAAGAAATCATCAAGCCGGTATTCCCTGAAGGCTGGTTAGATCATGCGCGTTATTTCATCAACCCGACCGGTCGCTTTGTCATCGGCGGTCCGCTCAGCGATTGTGGTCTGACCGGACGCAAAATTATTGTCGATACCTATGGCGGCATGGCGCGTCATGGCGGGGGGTGTTTTTCTGGCAAGGACCCTTCCAAGGTTGATCGCTCCAGCGCCTATGCCGGGCGTTATGTGGCAAAGAATATTGTTGCCGCCGGGCTCGCCGATCGTTGCGAAATTCAAATTGCCTATGCCATTGGTATTGCACAACCCGTCTCGATTAACATTAATACATTCGGCACTGGCAAATTACCTGATGCGGAAATCGTGCGCCTGGTATACGCACATTTTGATTTGCGTCCGTATGGCATTATTCACATGCTTAACTTGCTGCGACCGATTTATGCGGCGACAGCAACCTTTGGGCATTTTGGCCGTGAAGAGCCGGAGTTTACCTGGGAGTATATTGATAAAGCGGAATTGCTGCGTGATGCGGCGGGGTTAAAATAGAGAATAACATGCACTATTTAAACCTCGCCACCTACAAATTCATCGACATTCCCGCCGACACGCTGCCTGATTTGCAACAGCAATTACAGCAACAGTTGTCAGAGTTAGAGATCAAGGGCACGGTGTTGTTAAGCAGTGAAGGTATTAATATATTTGTTGCTGGAAGTCCCACTGCAATTCATACCTTTGTTAGCGCGTTAAATCAACACACACTATTTGCCGATATGGATTGCAAATACAGCCAATCCAGTCAGATTCCATTTAAACGGTTGCGGGTCATGATAAAAAAAGAAATCATCACCTTAAAACAACCGCGGGTAAAACCACAGCGTCATACCGCACCGTATATTGAACCCCAACAACTAAAACAATGGTATGCTGAAAAAAAAGACATACTGGTGTTGGATGCGCGGAATCACTACGAGGTGGCAGTGGGTACATTTGAAAACGCTCAGCATCTGGCAATCGAAAATTTCAGCGATTTTCCCAAGGCAATTGCTGCATTACCCGAAGATGCCAAACATAAACCGGTAGTGACCTTCTGCACTGGTGGCATTCGCTGTGAAAAAGCGGCGGAATATTTGCAGCAGCAGGGATTTCAACAGGTGTTGCAATTAAGGGGCGGTATTTTAAATTATTTTGCACAGTGCGGCGGTGAATACTTTAACGGTGATTGCTTTGTGTTCGATGAACGTGGCGCAGTTGATGCGCAATTAGCAGCAACAAATAAACCTCATAAGGGAGTTAAATAATGTCAGATCAACCCACACCATTACCCCCACAACCCAGTACTGCGCTGAAAAGAGTATTAATAGTAGCTATATTTTTAATAGTTATCGCAGTGGCTGGTTTTTATATTATGTTCCCATTCCTGGGTATTGTCGTCGCCATGACCGCTACCATGTGGACAATCGTGGTAGCAACTATATTATTTTTCTGCATAGCTGTACTGCTGTTCTTTATCATCCCTGGCATGATTGTTTTTTTAATTAGCATAGCAGCATTTATCTGGACCGTGTTTGCTATTGCGGTATTCCCACTGTTATTTCCCATTATCCTGCCGGTATTTATTATCTTACTGGTGATTGCATTTATTCGCCGACGTAGAAAATAGTATATAGCCCATGGGGTACTTCACTGATGATAGGTTTCCATTTCTAATGGATTCTCACCCTCATCATTATTTGGATTTTGATTTGGATTTGGCTTTAGGTTTATAACTGAAAATTCGGGTTTTTCGGCCCCGTTCTTAAAAGGGTCTGCTGCTCTTGGGCTTGGATCTTTAGCCCAATAAAATTCTCTACCCAGCTCTAACGGTGGAATTTCGATTTGTAAGGGGGAATCTGACGGGGAATCATCAGGGCTGTTAGTTGGGGAGGCGCTTGGCATAGAAGTTGTCAACGTACTATTAATGCTATAATACGTTGGGGATCTTGTTAGTGGGGGCGTCACCCGCTGTGGCTGTAAAGCCAGTTTCATTTTTTCCAGTGATGTTTTAATTTGAGGATCAATTTTTTTGTTCTCTTTTTTTGTTACGTAGTAGATTTCATTAAGTGCTGCCTCTATACCATACGATGTGATAGAGCCACACTCTAATAAAGTGCTTAATAGTTCTTGCTTATTCGAAATTGCCAAATATTTAAGAGTCTCATCTGCATTGCTAAGTTTAATATTTTCATGATCAGGCTTGACCCCGGTGTTTATGAAACTTTGAGATGATTTTTCGTCCTTAGCAGATTCTGCCACAACCAATGCCTGCACAAGATCAGGAAGCAACCCATTTTCATCTGCGATCTGTAATATGGTCTTGTTGTCAGATTCTCGTGTAGTATAAAGTTTGGCGCCAGCTTGCAATAGATACAGCAGCACATCTTTAGCTTTATATTCTGCTATAGCTAGTAAGGCTTGATTGAGATCGTGATCTTGTTTGGGGTTATCAGATGCTGCTAATATTTCTTGTATTAATTTGGCGTGATTACACATGGCGGCATAAGTAAGCAATTCAAAATCCTCCTTACCTTTTGGTCGTTTTTGCGTAACAGCTATTGTGCCTGCCTGTACTACAGCATCTACAAGGTGAGGAAGCAACCCATTCTCAGCTGCAATCTGCAATATGGCTTTTTTGTCAGATGCTCGTGTGGTATAAAGATTAGCGCCAGCTCGCAATAGAGGCAGCAGTACATCTTTAGCTTTATATGCTACTGCAAATAGTAAGGCTTGATCGAGGTCGTGATCTTTTCTAGGATTATCTGATGCTGACAATATTTCTTGTACTAGTTTGGCATGATTACACCTGGCAGCATAAGTAAGCAATTCAAAACTCTTTTCATTTTTTGGTCGTTTTTGAGTAATAGCTATTGGACCTGCCTGTTCTATGGCATCTAACAGGTCAGGAAGAAAACCATTTTCAGCTGCGATCTGTAATATGGTTTTCTTGTCAGATGCTCGTCTACTATAAATTTTGGCGCCAGCCTGTAATAGTATCGGGGCTGCATTCTTGGCCTTAAATACCACTGTAGATAGCAAGAGCTGATCAAAGTCGGGTTTTTTATTAAGCCTGTCAAATTTGTCAATCATCGTTATTAAGTTAGTATGATTAAATTTAACCGCATAACTCCGTAAACTGGATGAGTTTTTAGGCGAAATATGAGTACATGCTATTTCACCCGCTTCACTGATTGCATCCAGCAGTTTATTGATGGTGTTATTTTTCTCTGCCAATTGCAGAACTGTATCTCCAGCGAAAATTTTAGTGTAAACATTGGCCCCAACCTGGAGCATTGATACTAAGAGTGCCTTATCAGATTTATCATCTTTTACGGCATCTAAAAATAATTGATCTAAAGTTAGACCTTGCGGATTTGGGATGGGCGTCTTTTGGGGATATTCTGCTACCAATGGCGTCTGCTTTTTCTCTTCTGTAGTCATATTTTTTCCTTTACGTTAATTTAAATTTCAAAGCTGTTGCGCCACCAGAAATGATAAGCGTTTAAATAGTTTACCCCGAGCCGGTTTTATATTCAAAGCGTTTGAGATTGCGCTGTTTCCGTTCATTCCTGCGTCGCAGCGGCGTTGTAAGGCGGATAAAGCAGCGCGAGCGGCGCATCCAACATTCGTAAAGTTTTTATGCCAATAAGTTTTATGAACGATTTATGATTTGAAATTAATGTAAATATATTTCTATGCGTTTTTGACGCTACTCTGATTTTTTGCTATACTGAAAAAGTAGTAATAAATATCTTCAAAAAAATTTCTTATTAGTATAAATAGCAGGTTTTTATTGACAAGTCCCTGTTAATTTATATATCAATCCGGCACTTGTTTTTATTTTCGTTAAGTAAACTGCAAAAAATAAAATCAAGTGAATAAAGTTTAACTTTAAATTTTAAGCTAAGGAGAAAATTATGAAGAATTTACAAGATTACTCCATTCAAAATACTCAAAATGATGATCTCGATACTCTTCAAGATAAAGCCAATAATTTTATGGAGAGGGCTAATGATCTTAAAGATAAGGCCGGGAACAAAATTGAAGAAACAATTGAGGATGTAAGGAAAAAATCTGCTGAGGCGCAATCAGCCGTTATTGATTATGTAAAAGAGAATCCTGTTCAGGCATTAGGATTGGCGGCATTGGCAGGTATAGTTATTGGAGTGGTGCTTCGCAAGTAACCTGAATTCGATATAAAAAATAGGATATTTTTTATATCGAACTGACGTTAGGTAAGTAGTCATTATCCATAAAACTCCAGGAGGATAGATAGATGAAATATTTTATCGCATGGTTGTTGGGAGTTCCTATAGGAATACTAGCGTTAGTTTGGCTTATTTCTCATTTTTTTAAATAGTTCTAAGTGTAGGGGCGGTTCACAGACCGCCTCTATCCCTACCCTGAATACGTGAACTTAGCTGTACTGGATACGTGTATGTTTCGCGCACATTTAATAGGAGGCGCAATGAATAATGAAACAGAGCTTGGTTTTCTTGTCGAGCTAAAAGAATTATATAAAGCGTCACATACTCTCGTCGCCAATCTCTGTCGCCTGGCAGGATTGGAAATGCAATTGGCTAGAAAAAGTTTAACAATGATACTGTTTTTATTCTTTTTCTTTCTGATTGTAACTGCTTCGTTTTGGTTGGCAGTAAATGGGCTGCTAATAGTATACTTGCTTTCATTAAATGTATTACTAAGTTATACCCTATTAGTTGTGATTGGAATCAATGCAGTTTTTATGATGGTGCTTATTACTTTATTTGGCATGTGTCGGCGCAACATGTCTTTTCCTTCTACTCGCAAGCAATTAAAAATTCACTTGGATAGGTAAGGATATGTCAAAATTACATCAGCAGATAGCCTTACAGAATGCCCGTATTGATGCTTGCAGGCAGGAAGTTCGACAACATGCTAAAAAAGTGAAACAAAGTTTATCTAAACCTGCTGTATTATGCAGCGGCTTAGTAGGTGGGTTTCTCGTAGGCTATTTTGTGGTTACCAAACCGCAATCAACGAACTCAGATAATAAAGCACCCGCTGATGAAGAATCTTCCCTACAAACCAGATTGACACAGTTGCTGACTTCACCGCTATTTCTTCTCGCGATTAATTTCTTAAAGGACTCCCCTGGCGCTTCCCCCAACCCGCCCGAACCAGCCAATTAAGTGATTGCACTAATCCATCGACGTAGGCGATAATCTTGAATTCACGTTATTCATTTAAAGGAAAACCCTATGCAACATATCAAAAAAGTTTTATTAATTTCTATGACATTAGGTGTGACTGCACTATGCAGCAATGCCATTGCCGA
The DNA here is from genome assembly GCA_963777715.1 of uncultured Gammaproteobacteria bacterium. Taxonomy (GTDB): domain Bacteria; phylum Pseudomonadota; class Gammaproteobacteria; order JAURND01; family JAURND01; genus JAURND01. The sequence continues at coordinate 11,650 of CAVZRN010000017.1, read as the reverse complement.
TGAATCGGTCTGGGACAAGAATCATCCCCGTCGCGACCAGGTGAATGAACGCTTAGAACATCAGAACCAGCGCATTCATCGAGAAGTTCGTGAAGGCGAGTTGACCCCGCAGCAGGCACACCAACTGCGTCGTGAGGATCAACGAACGCGACAGGAAGAACGCGACTTGGCCAGACAAAACCGTGGTCACATTACGCCAGAGGAACAAAAAGCACTGAACCAGCAGGAAAATCATATCAGCAATCAGATCGGTCAGTAGAGATTGTCAGCCTTTAAACCCCATCCCCGCAATATCAAACGCTTTGAGTATAGCGGGAATTGGGTTTTGTCTAACCTATACCAACTATTCTGTCAATACAGTACTCCTTGGGGGCGCTTGTAGGGAAACGAACGCTTAGGTTGCTGCTATCCCCTCCAAAATGGTAAGCTTCTCCGGTTTGCGTAGAAAGAAAATACGATACTTGGAGAGACACTATGGGTCAAAACAACCCAAACGAACAGCCGCCAGATAATAAAGACCCATGGGGGCGAAATACAAACAAATCACCCTCCCCACAAGGCCCGCCGGATTTAGACGCCTTGCTACGTGACTACAAGCGCAAATTAATGGCTATTTTGGGCAACGGCAACAAGAAGCCGGGTGCGCCATCGAGTGGCGGTCCTGCTTCTGCGGAATCGCCTATAGGGTTCTTGCTAGGCCTGGTGGTAGTGGCAGTATTGGTCATTTGGGCGCTTTCCGGGATATACATCGTTTCGCCGGCCGAACGCGCCGTGGTGACGCAATTTGGTAAATACACTGCTACTGTCGAGCCCGGCCCACATTGGATTCCACGTTTTATTCAGGCAAAACAGATCGTCAATGTGCAGCGCGTGTCTAACTTTGCCTATGAGTCAGAAATGCTCACTAAGGATGAGAACATCGTATCCGTGGCTGTTGCCGTGCAATACCGCGTGGATGATGCGCAAAATTATTTATTTAACGTCGTGGATCCGGTGCGCAGCCTTGAACAAGCCACCGCCAGCGCGTTGCGCCAAGTGGTGGGACACAACACCCTCGATGATTTATTGACCACGGGTCGTACTGCGGTGCGCGATCAGGTCACATTGCAACTACAAGAAATCCTATCCAGTTATAAGGCAGGGTTATTAGTGACGGATGTTACCTTACAATCGATAAAACCACCCGAAGCAGTCACCGCCGCATTTGATGATGCCATCAAGGCGCGCGAAGATCAGCAAGCCTATATTAATAAGGCGGACACCTACGACAATCAGATAACTGCTGCGGTACAAGGCCAAGTGTCGCGTATATTGCGTGAAGCGGAAGCGTATAAGAAAAACGTTGTATTAGATGCCCGGGCAGCGACGGCAGGTTATCTGGCATTATTGCCATCCTACGAAGCAGCGCCACAAGTAACACGTGATCGCCTGTATTTAAGTACGCTGGAATCAATATTTTCGCAAACCAATAAAGTGTTCTTAGATCAGAAGAGTGGCAATCCATTATTGTACTTACCGTTAGATAAAATAATGTCTGCTGCCGGCGCAACTAATAATACTTCTAATACATCAACAACAAATGTAACGCCAACAGCTATGCCCAACAATACACCTGCTACGTCGACAACCCCAAGTGCTGCAGATATGACTAGCATAGTCATGAATCGGCCGGGCTACCCCACACGCGATAATAGTCCTACACGAGGAGACAACCAATGAATGCCATGAAATCAGTGGGTTTATTAATTGCCCTAATCGTGTTGGTACTGTTGTACAACAGCATGTATGTTATTTCAGAAGGTCAACGTGGGTTAATGTTGCGTCTGGGTGAAATTGTGCAAACTGCCGATGGCAAGGTGGAAGTGCTTAAGCCTGGCCTGGGTTTTAAAACACCCATATTCAATCAAGTGCGTTTATTTGATGTGCGCTTGCAGACATTAACCGTACAAGCCTCGCGTATTTTAACCCAAGAACAAAAGTACGTATTAGTGGATTACTACATCAAATGGCGCGTGGAAAATATACCCTTGTATTACCAACGTACCAGTGGTGACGCATTGCGTGCGCAAACCTTGCTGCAACAGCAAGTCAATGACGCATTGCGCGCAGCATTTGGTCAACGCACCATTACCGACATGGTATCTGGTGAACGCGTTAATGTGATGGCATTGCTACGCGAGAGCGCCAATGCTACAGCAAAGAACCTGGGTATTAATGTTACCGATGTACGTATTAAGGCGATTGATTTGCCCCAGGAAGTCAGTGAAACCGTGTTCACGCGTATGCGCACTAAGCGTGAACAGGTGGCGATGCAACACCGTGCCGATGGGCGTGCGCAGGCAGAAGCCATCCGTGCAACCGCTGATAGTAAGGCGACGGTAGTATTGGCGGAAGCACAAATGCAGGCAGCAGAGTTGCGTGCGCAGGGTGTGGCGGAAGCTGCAAACATTTATACCCAGGCCTACAGTAAGGATGTGGATTTTTATGCATTCTATCGTAGTTTAGAGGCGTACAAAACCTCGTTCAATCACACCAATGACTTCTTAGTCATAACACCTGATAGTGAGTTCTTTAAATATTTTAATACCATGCCAGGAAGCGCGCCGGGAAGCATAACTAAAACTGCTACAGCAAATAGGCGTTAATATGGGTAAGAGTATTGTTGTTGTTGGTACGCAATGGGGTGATGAAGGTAAGGGAAAAATTGTTGACATGTTGACCGAACATGTTGCTGGCGTAGTGCGTTTTCAAGGCGGCAATAATGCGGGTCACACATTAGTTATCGATGGTCACAAAACGGTATTACGCCTATTACCTTCTGGCATTTTGCGTGACAACGTACATTGCTTTATTGGCAACGGCGTCGTGGTGACGCCATCTGCCCTGGTTAAAGAAATTCAAGAATTACAGCAACAACATGTCAGCGTCACCGGACGTTTACACATTAGCCAGGCATGTAGTTTGTTATTACCCTACCATGTAGCATTAGATCAAGCGCGGGAAAAACGGCGTGGCAACGCCGCAATTGGCACTACGGGTCGTGGTATCGGCCCTGCCTACGAAGATAAAATCGCACGGCGTGGTTTACGCCTGATCGACTTGCTAAATCCCAGCACGTTCGCAGACAAGCTGCGCGAAATTGCCGACTATCATAATTTTGTGTTGGTCAATTATTTTGGTGTAGAAGCTATCGATGTGGAAGTGGTGTTAGAAGAAATACTGCGTTTTGCAGAAGTAGTAAAACCGCTGCTGGCAGATGTTTCTACTATGTTGGCGGATATACGCACGCAAGGGAAAAATTTGTTATTTGAAGGTGCGCAGGGGATGTATTTGGATATTGACCAAGGCACTTATCCCTATGTTACCTCTTCTAACACCACGGCTGGCGCTGCTGCAACAGGCAGTGGTTTTGGGCCGCTGTATTTAGATGGCGTGTTAGGCTTGGTAAAAGCCTATACCACCCGCGTGGGCGCAGGCCCATTTCCCACCGAATTAACCAATGAATACGGGCGCATACTGGCAGAGCGCGGCCATGAATTTGGCTCAGTCACCGGCAGACCACGCCGTTGTGGTTGGTTTGATGCAGTGGCTATGCGGCGTTCTGCACAAGTAAATAGCTTATCCAGCTTATGCCTGACCAAGTTAGATGTGATGGATACGTTTGATAAAATATACATTTGCACTGGCTATCGTTATAAAGATCAGGTGTTTGAAACTCCTCCATTGTGTACTGAAATGTTTGATGAGTGCCAACCTATGTACGAAGAACTGCCTGGTTGGCAACAGAATACACATGGCGTCACGCGCTGGGAGGAATTACCTGTGAATACACAACGTTACCTGCAACGCATCGAAGCCTTAGTTGGCGTGCCAATTGATATTATTTCCACCGGCCCGGGGCGCGAGCAGACCATAGTGCTAAAGCAATTATTTTAATATGAACCCAACCATCACCCGCCGATCCCTACCTACTAAAACCTCCATCGATCTACATGCTCACCCATTACTCCATCGCATTTACGCCACACGCGGTATTCAATCAGCGCACGAATTAGAACACGACTTAAAACACCTGCTGCCGTTTAACGCATTAATGGGTATGGATGCCATGTTGCTGCAGTTATACGCTGCATTACAGCAACGGCAACACATCCTGGTGCTTGGGGATTTTGATGCCGATGGCGCTACCAGTTCCGCGTTAGCAGTCCATGCGTTACGTAGCATGGGTGCGCAGCAGGTATCTTATTTAGTCCCCAATCGGTTTGAATATGGTTATGGCCTGACTCCGGAAATCGTCGATGTCGCTGCAACACGCAATCCACAGATCATTATCACGGTAGACAACGGTATTTCCAGTATCGAAGGCGTAGCACGCGCACAACAATTAGGCATTAAGGTATTAATTACTGACCATCACTTATCTGCTGATCGATTACCATCGGCTGATGCAATCGTCAATCCCAATCAACCGGGTGATACGTTTGCCAGTAAAAATCTTGCCGGCGTTGGCGTTATTTTTTACGTCATGTTGGCGTTGCGCAGCTATCTGCGCGAAAAAAACTGGTTTACTGAATATGCCATCCCCGAACCTAACATGGCAGATTATTTAGATTTAGTGGCATTAGGCACGGTTGCGGATGTGGTGCCACTCGATCGTAACAATCGCATCTTAGTGCAACAGGGACTCAAACGCCTGCGTGCGCAAAAAAATCGTGTCGGCATACAAGCGCTGCTGCAAATTGCCAATCGTAAGAATAATCAACTAGTTGCGGGTGACCTGGGTTTTGCCGTAGCGCCACGCTTAAATGCCGCGGGACGTTTGCAAGACATGTCGCTAGGCATCGAGTGTTTATTAGCAACGGACTTTTCAGCCGCATTAACTATGGCGCAACACCTGGATGATCTCAATAAAGAGCGACGCAACATTGAGAGCACCATGCAACAACAGGCATTGGCTGCTGTGAAAACCATTGCCTTACAACAAGACCTGCCGTTAGGTGTGTGCCTACACGACGCTACCTGGCATCAGGGCGTGATTGGCATTGTTGCATCACGCATCAAGGAACAGGTACATCGTCCGGTGATTGCATTTGCCAGTGTCAGCAATGCCGAGTTGAAAGGCTCGGCGCGTTCTGTTGCTGGCCTACACATACGCGATGTACTGGATGCAATTGCCAAACGTCATCCAAGCTTAATCCATCGTTTTGGCGGTCATGCCATGGCGGCAGGATTAAGTATACATCCGCAACACTATGCGGCATTTAGTGCGGCATTTGCGGAAGAAGTAGCGCGACATTTATCACCGGAGGATGTGCAACAAAAAATTACCAGCGACGGTGAATTATCTGAGCATGATCTCAACTTAGAGGTTGCGCAGTTATTACGTGATGCTGGTCCATGGGGACAAGCATTTCCTGAACCACTGTTCGATAATACCTTCTATATTCTCGATCAATATATCGTGGGCGGCAAACATTTGAAAATGTCATTAAGCGTGGCTGAGCGCGGTGCGTTGATCGATGCCATTGCATTCTTTGTCGATATAGAAAAATGGCCGAACCATCGTGCTGAAAAAATCCATGCGGTTTATCGGTTGGATGTGAATGAATACCAGGGCAGGAAAAAAGCCCAGCTGTTGGTGGAGCATTTTGAAGCGGTAAGTTAAAAATGTTTGAAACGGCCAAAGGAGAAATAACCTTTTGCTTGTATTTTTTTGCAGCTTATGCCATAATTTGTAAAATATGTCATAATTTATGGAGTATGCAAATGTTTCAGCAACATGCCAAAATAGGAGAAGGTGGGCGTTTGCTCATCCCAGCAAGTTACCGCAAAGCACTTAACTTGCATATCGGAGATGAATTAATCATGCAGCTCGAAGAAGGGGAAATTCGTATTTTCCCCCAGTCTCAGGCACTCCAACGCATTCGCGCTGCTTTTAAAAAAAATATAACTAAAAAAACAAGTTATACTGACGACTTCATTGCATTTCGAAAAAAAGATTCTGAGTAGATATGTCAACAGCAATTGTTCTAGATTCGTCTGCACTTATCGCGTTGATCGGGGAAGAAAAAGGCAGTGGTGTGGTAGAAAAATATATCACAAACTCAGAAATCTCAACTGTCAATTTAGCTGAAGTAGTCAGTTATATGATAAGGCACGGAATGGAAAAAGAAACAGCTACAAGCTTATTGAAAGATATCTCCATACCAACGGTTGATTTTGATGAATCCCAGGCATTTATAGCCGCAGGCTTAATTTTAAAAACAAAATCCAAAGGTTTATCTCTGGGTGATCGAGCTTGTTTAGCACTTGCAATGCAAAGAAACGCCATGGTATTAACTGGAGATAAAGTGTGGACTGAGCTTAATTTGGACGTAAAAATTAAATTAATTCGATAGAAATTATACTCGTTCTGTTCCAAAATGCCTACCTACCCTCACCCCATCTCCATCGCCCCAATGATGGACTACACCGACCGGCATTTTCGCTATATCTTGCGCCAAATCACGCGTCATGCCCTACTATATACCGAAATGATTACTGCGGAAGCTATCCTACATGGCGATTGCGATTACTTATTAGGTTATCACCCAGAAGAACATCCATTAGCATTACAGCTAGGCGGTAGTGATCTAAGCGCATTAGCACAATGCGCAAAAATCGCGCAACACTACGGCTATGATGAAATTAATTTAAATGCTGGCTGTCCGAGTGATCGCGTACAAAGTGGCAAGTTTGGCGCTTGTCTGATGAAGGAGCCATCATTAGTAGCGGAATGTTTGTCAGCGATGCGTGAGAGTGCGAACCTGCCGGTGACGCTTAAGACGCGCCTTGGTGTGGATGAAATAGATAGTTACGATGATCTAACGCATTTCATTGATACTGTGGCGATATCGGGTTGTGATACCTTCATCATGCACGCGCGCAAGGCCTGGCTAAAGGGTTTAAGCCCGAAAGAAAATCGCACCATCCCACCCTTGCGCCATGAAGTCGTGTATCGTCTCAAACAGGATTTTCCACAACTAACCTTGATATTAAATGGCGGCGTTAACACGCTAACGCAGATACACGACGCCTTGCAGCAATTGGATGGAGTGATGATTGGCCGTCATGCCTGTCAACACCCATATTTTCTTGCCGAGATAGATGCGCTGTTTTATGGCGCCACACAACCACCGCTGACGCGCATAGAAGTAATTGAGCGAGTATTGCCATATATGCAAAAGCAGTTGCAACAAGGCGTGCGCTTAACACAACTGGCGCGACATTTACTGGGACTATTTCATGGCACAAAAAATGCGCGGTTGTGGCGGCGCTATTTAAGCGAAAACGCGCATAAATCCGGAGCTGATATTGAAGTTATTTTACAGGCATTGGATAATATAAAATAACTGTCATCCTGGAATTCAACAGCACTACCTTAAGTAATTGCACAAAGTGTTCGTAGGGGCGGGTCAAAAACCGCCCGTGCCCGCCAATTCAACAAGCAAAGAGATTTGCAAAAATTAGGGGGAATAAATATGGATCGCATCGTAGTTAAGGTTAAAAATTATTTTTTAATTGTTCTTATTATTATGGCGTTAGTATCAGCACATGCTAATGTCAAAATAAATAATTTACCTTCTGTAAAAACGAGTAGTGTAAGTGTTGCCAACCATAAAATTTTTTATGACTCATTGGGAGAAGGCAGTAATGTAATCCTTTTGCACGGATTATTTGGGTCTAAGAATCAATGGACGGTTTTTGCAGAGATTTTAGCGCAAAATGGCTACCACGTTATTATTCCTGATTTGCCTGGCTATGGTAAAAGTGTTGGATTTCCCGAAGAATACTATGCGATAGCTAAAGAAGTGGAACTAATAAATGAATTTGCCATGAGATTAAATTTAGACAAATTTGCCATAGCTGGAAACTCTATGGGTGGTTTAATTGCAGCTAAATATGCCCAAAAATACCCCAACAAGGTATCTTCTCTAGCCTTCATTGGAGCTCCCTTAGGCATCAAAACTCCCAAGGCAAGCAAAACAGACAACGTATTGAGGAGTGGAGAAAATCCATTTATACCTTTAACTACACAGCAATTCAATCAAGAAATGCAGTTGTTGTTTACTACACCACCCAAACTAAGCGATGAGCAAGTACAAAAACGCGTTACTCGCTATCAAGAAGAAAGGGACAAAGACTTAAGGATATGGTCTATGATAGAAAAAGATAGCAATGTTTTGAATAGCCCATTTAAAATAGAAAAACCAACATTAATCGTTTGGGGCGATAATGATAATATCTATGATGTTAGTGGTGCGGAAGTTTTAAAAAATAATATAAAAAATTCAGAACTAATTGTCATAAAAAATGGAAGTCATTTGTTATTTATTGAAAACCCTATATCTATAGCCACCAATTATTTAAATTTTTTAAAAAGAAGTTCTGAGAAAATATATGCCAATTAATCCTGAAGAGATGGAATACCTAATTAAGAAAAATAAAAGAGGAGTTAAAATAAGTGATTTTAGCTTAGAAGAAGCTAGGACATATTTTACCCGCTCCATGCGGGAGAATAGTACAAAAAGAGAAGTGTATTGTATTATAGAAAAAGAAATTTCTATAGAAGGTAGAAGAATAAGAGTTAGAATCTATCAACCTTCCGATGCCACAAACAAACCTATAATGCTTTTTTGTCACGGAGGCGGATTTGTTATGGGGGATTTGGAGTCTTACGATTTCGATTGTAGAAATTTATCGACTGAAATTGATTGTGTCATCGTATCGGTTGAGTACAGGTTAGCACCAGAATATAAATATCCAGCAGCGATAAATGATTGCTATTCAGTTGCAAAATGGATATTAAATAATTCAGAATATGATCCTTTGCGAGATGAAGGAGAACTATTCTCTCAAATATTAAAATCTGCTGGCGTAAATGTTTTGCATAAGAGATTTGAAGGGACAATTCATGGATTTATGAGTATGCCAGCACTCTTAAAAACTGCCCACGACGGCTATGCGTTCATATCAAAAATTACTGCCAAAACGTTTCATAGCTAAATGGAGTATGTTAATCTCAAAATGCAGTTAAGATTTTGATTTTGACGTTACTTAGGGCTAACGACGCTTCAACAATGGTTCAGCTTTATTCACCTTCCTAATTCATACCTCGCCAGCTCTAGCTGACTTTCCTTAACGCTCACTACCATCGTTCTTTACGACAGCAGCTTAAGGTGGTTTGTAACCGACTTCTGCAAGCAGATTACGGCGGGTCTACCGCCATCTTTGATGTAGCTTTGCTACGGCACACTAACTGCTTGCCCCCCATATCGATAAATTATTAAAAACACTGGCGATGGAGAATCACACTATCTCTGATTTGTCATTCCGGAATTCAATGGCACTACCTTAAGCGCTTTTCCCTACTCCCGAGTTGGCTGGGTGCGATTTCGTAGGGGCGGTTCACGAACCGCCCCTACGAACACTTTGTGCTATTCCTTAAGGTAGTGCCATTGAATTCCGGAATGATGGTATGGACTCTCCCACTTTATAGAGGCTTCTAAATGAGCCAGAATGAGAGTAGTTAATTTCATTCAAAAAAAGGAGAGAGTCCAATGAAAGATGTTAAAACAATTGCTATCGATTTGGCAAAGAGTATTTTTCAATTACACGGCGCAGATCGTCGTGGGCGCACGGTATTTACCAAGCGTCTGAAGCGAGGGGAGTTACTTGAATTTATGGCGCAGCAGGCACCCTGCATCGTAGGTATGGAAGCTTGTGGTGGCTCTCATTATTGGGGGCGGGTATTCACTCGCATGGGGCATACAGTGCAGATGATAGCGCCGCATTTTGTAAAGCCGTTTGTGAAGTCGAACAAGAGTGATCGCAACGATGCGCGCGCGATCAGTGAAGCGATGCACCGTCCTGAGATGAAGTTTGTTGGCATCAAAACAATAGAGCAACAGGACATGCTGTTGATCCATCGGTGCCGTGAAATGCAGATCAAGCAGCGTACGGCACAAGCGAATCAGATACGCGGGTTACTTGCAGATTACGGTATCGTGGTACCAAAGGGTATTGGTCATTTACGCAAGGCGCTGCCGCTGATCCTGGAGGACGGTGAGAATGAGTTAACCGTGCAATCACGGCCATTATTTGCTGCGTTGTATGAGCGGCTAAAACAATTTGATGGGGCCATTGATGCGTATGATGCACAGCTGGAAGGGTTGGTGAAGCAGGATGAGCGCTGCCAACGGTTGATGGCGATCGAAGGAGTAGGTGCGGTAACCGCCACGGCAGCGATAGCGACAATCGGTGATGTGCATGCGTTTAAATGCGGACGGGAGTTAGCGGCATGGTTAGGGCTAGTACCCAAACAACATTCGAGCGGAAACAAGATACGCCTGGGTGGCAGTAGCAAGCGTGGTGATCGTTACCTGCGAACGCTGCTGGTGCATGGTGCGCGAGCGGTGGTAAATAGCTCGGCGAAGAAGGGAGACAGACGCAGCCTGTGGACGCAGACACGACACAGTCTATCAGGCTATAACAAAGCGGCTGTTGCAGTAGCGAATAAGAATGCACGGATCATCTGGGCGCTGTTAGCCAGTGGTGAAACGTATCGATTGGATGCAGGTGTGGTGGCATAACGCCTGCGAGAAATGAGGTGTGTTAAAGCGCCTCGCTTGTTGCACCCTGCCGGGAAGTAATAACCGCCAAAGACGCGGTCATTACCTCCCTTACGGCCGCGACGATTAACCGTCTTCAAAGGTGGTTTACCACCGTGGAGAATTGCAAGGGTAACAAGAACGGATAGCACAAGAAGGTAAGACCTACTCTTTTCAAAACCTGGCTCTGTCATCGGCTCTCGAAGCCGTCGGAATGATGAGGAGAAAGAGTGCGCGGATACTATCGGGGCCCGCGCGAACGTATATCGCCCACTATACAGAGGCCGAATATATGACTGCATCTCTACTTTTTTTTGTGATTATCTTTTTTATGTTTTTTCTTGCAATTGAGGGAGAGTCCATATATGACAATGTAGGGTTGGATACCAATATCTCACATCTTGAGGTGTGTGATGGGTATATATGCAACGAAGCAACTTAGAAAATAGTGTCGTGATTTTAATTCCTTATCAACTTCCTGCCAGCATGGCCAGGGAATTTGACGACGCAGGTGTGGTATCGGTGGTACGCCGCAGCAAATTTACCGAGAGTGTTGCGGAACTCCTGGAGGATGCCATATACCTACGCAAGCGGGGTAGGCGGAAATAAGGATCATCAGCAGTTTTAACCTGCTATTTTGGCCTCCTAATTTGGGAGGCTAAAATGGTGGTTGTTTTTTAAAAATATAACAATAACGCTTTATATGGCGGCATATTTGAGTCAATATACCCATACACCTCGTAGCTTACTGCTTAGCTTTACGCATAAGTCATAGACCCCCATCCTAACCTTCCCCCGCAAGCGGGGGAGGGTATACAGCTTGCTGCGAGATTTTTGATTAAAAACGGTGAAACCTCCGCAAGTTAAGAGTTAATTATGAAAAAAAATCTTCAATGGTGCTGGTTATCCGGCATTATTTTATTATTGGATCAGCTCAGTAAGTATGCCATTACCGCATCCCTGTTGCCATATCAACCCAAGGCGATAAACTTGTAAGATGT
>CAVZRN010000016.1:0-16932 GCA_963777715.1 uncultured Gammaproteobacteria bacterium | reverse complement strand
ACTTTTTCTCTAATTCTGGCATGGGAATGGTTTTTAAATCGTCCTGCGCATTGGACTTCGACTCAGGCCTTGATTTCGGTTCCATAATGGTACTTCCTGTTCTTGCTATGCCGTTTCCATTGCAGCACTATATTCCCCCCGACGTGCAGCCCGATTGCAGTTGGCTCGATGATACAGGGCTTGCTGCGCCGCCAATACGTTAGCCTCCTTACCTTGCCAAATTTCTAAGGCCGGTTGCTGGATAGCGCGGGCAAACGAAAATGCCAATGCCCAAGGTAGGTGCGACTTGAATCTGAGATTCATCGCATTCAGACGGCTGGATGCCAATTCACTGGATTGGCCACCGGATAGGAAGGCAATTGCTGGCACTGCTGCAGGGACGGCGCGTAAAAAACATTTCACTGTGGCATCGGCTACCTCATCCACCGATTCTTGCTGAGGGCAGGTTAATCCTGGAACTACCATGTTGGGTTTGAGAATCATACCCTCCAGCAGCACGCGCTGGGAATAAAGCTGGTTGAAAACGGCGCGCAGGGTTTTTTCCGTTACCTGGCGACAACGTTCCATAGTATGTTGGCCATCCATCAGCACTTCTGGCTCGACGATGGGAACCAGGCCAGCTTCCTGACACAATGCCGCATAACGAGCTAACGCCTGTGCATTGGCCTTGATGCAACCACGGCTTGGGATGCCATCACCGATGGTAATGACCGCCCGCCACTTGGCAAATCGAGCGCCCAGTTGAAAATATTGCTTGAGGCGGTCACGTAATCCGTCCAAACCTTCGGTAATCTTCTCTCCAGGATGAGCTGCCAGGTTGGTCGCGCCAGCGTCAACCTTAATACCAGGGATGATGCCCGCCTTGGCGAGAACATTAATAAACGGTGTCCCATCCTTCGTTTTCTGATGGATTGTCTCATCAAACAGGATGGCGCCACTGATGCACTCACCAAGATGAGGTGTAGTCACAATCATTTCTCGATAAGCGCGACGCATTTCCTCGGTCAGGGGAATCCCCAGTTCTGCAAATCGTTTGTTGCAGGTGGGTATACTTTCGTCCATCGCCAGTAGACCCTTGTCGTCGGCGACCAGCGCCTGTGCTGTGTTTACTAATTCCTGTATATTCATTGGTTTACCCCCCATTTCCAGTTCCGGATTTCCGGCATATCTTCACCATGTTTATCGATATAATGTTTATGCTCGATGAGTTTGTCCTGCATCATCTGTTTCAGGTAAGCGCCTTTGGCGCCAAATGCGGCAGCCGGTCAACCACATCTTGCACCAGGTGAAAGCGGTCAATATCGTTCTGCACCCGCATGTCAAAAGCTGTCGTGATGGTACCCTCTTCCTTGTAACCGCGAACATGGAGGTTACGGTTGGTTCGGCGGTAGGTCAGCCGGTGAATCAACCAGGGGTAGCCGTGAAAATCAAAAATGATGTGCTTGTCTTTGTGTGAAGAGCGAATCATAATCCGTGTCAGCTAACCCATGCGGATGTTCGCTCTGCAGGCTGCAGCTTCATCAGATCGACGACATTGATCACGCGGATTTTCAGGTCGGGAAGATGCTCACGCAGGATGGAAACAGCGGCCAATATTTCCAGTGTGGGCGTGTCGCCGCAACAGGCCATTACTACGTCTGGTTCAGAGTCCTGGTCGTTGCTGGCCCATTGCCAGATGCCAATGCCTTCCGTGCAATGTATCAACTGCGCATCCATGGTCAGCCATTGGGGCAGGGCATGTTTGCCTGCAACCACCACGTTGACATAATGCCGGCTGCGCAGGCAATGGTCAAAAACAGATAACAAGCAATTGGCATCGGGCGGTAAATAAACACGCACGATATCGGCTTTCTTGTTGATGACGTGATCGAGGAAACCGGGATCCTGGTGGGTAAAGCCATTGTGATCTTGCTGCCAAACATGGGAAGCAAGCAGATAATTTAACGATGCAATTTTCCGGCGCCAAGGCAGTTCCAAGCATACCTTCAGCCATTTGGCGTGCTGGCTGAACATCGAATCAACAATGCGAATAAAGGCCTCATAGCTAGTTGAACAAGCCCATGCCGGCCGGTTAACAGATAGCCTTCCAACCAACCCTCGCATTGGTGTTCGCTGAGCATCGAATCCAGCACGCGTCCGGCAGGCGCAAGGAATTCATCATTTTTTACTTCCGTGGCATCCCATTGACGGTTGGTGACTTCAAAAACAGCGCCCAAAAGATTTGAGAGTGTTTCATCAGGACCGAAGATGCGGAAATTGCGCTGTTCCTGATTTAGCTTGGCCACGTCGCGCAGGAATTTCCCCAGCACGAGCGTATCTTGCGCGTCAACTGCACCGGGTGAAGGCACATCAACGGCATGTTCATGAAAATCGGGCATGCGCAAATCGCGCAACAATATGCCGCCATTGGTGTGGGGATTGGCGCCCATGCGCCGGTTCCCCTTCGGCGCAAGTTCAGCCAATTCCGGCATAAGTCGGCCATTTTCATCGAATAGTTCTTCCGCCTTGTAGCTTTTCATCCATTCTTCAAGCAATTTGACATGATCGGGATGCTCAGCATCCACCAGAAGAGGCACCTGGTGGGCTCGGAAAGTGCCTTCGATTTGTAAACCATCTACCACTTTTGGTCCTGTCCAGCCCTTGGGTGATCTCAGCACGATCATTGGCCAGCGCGGCCGTGTGGTATCATTGTTGCTGCGCGCATTGTCTTGGATTTGCCGAATATCTTCGATGGCTTTTTCCAAAGTAGCAGCCATCAGTTGGTGCATTGTTTCCGGATCGTCGCCTTCCACGAAGTAAGGCGTCCAACCACAGCCACGGAAAAATTGTTCCAATTCTTCATGCTCGATACGAGCCAATACAGTCGGATTGCTGATCTTGTAACCATTAAGGTGCAGGATGGGCAGCACAGCGCCATCGGTAATGGGATTGAGAAATTTGTTAGATTGCCATGCGGTTGCCAAAGGGCCTGTTTCAGCTTCACCATCGCCGATGATGCAAGCAACAATCAGATCGGGATTATCGAATGCAGCCCCAAAGGCATGGCTGAGCGAATAACCCAACTCGCCACCTTCGTGAATCGAACCCGGTGTTGTCGGCGCCACATGGCTGGAAATCCCACCGGGAAACGAAAATTGTTTGAACAGCTTTTTCAGACCGGCTTCGTCCTGGCGTGATGTCCGGATAAATCTCAGCTATAGGTACCTTCCAGATAAGCGTTGCCCACCAGTGCAGGGCCACCATGGCCGGGACCTGCAATGTAGAACATATCCAGGTCATATTTCTTGATAACCCGGTTTAAATGGACATAGATGAAGTTTTGGCCCGGCGTTGTGCCCCAGTGTCCTACCACCAGTGGCTTTACATGCGACAATTTCAGCGGCTCCTTCAATAGCGGATTGTCATAGAGATATATTTGACCGACCGAGAAATAATTGGCAGCGCGCCAGTAAGCATTCATCTTGTGAAGCAATTCTGGGGGAAGCGTTGCCGTCTTCATATGCCTGTTATCCCTTCCTATTTCATGGCCATCACTATATAAGTATGGCATGTTATTGGCGAGTATGGCATGAGAAATTGTCAATGTAGTAGTATAATCCTAATAGTCCGAGGATAATGGCAAGACATGAATGGAGGGTAACAATGAAGGAATATGAGCATGTAATTAATTCACCCGCTGAACCAGCGCATCTGCAACCTGCACACCCCTGTACATTAGTAATTTTCGGCATTACGGGTGATTTAACCAAGCGTTTGTTGTATCCAGCTATTTGTAATTTGGGTAGCCAGGGATTATTAGATGAAAATTTCTGCATCGTTGGTATGGCGATGGAGAAATACACGCAAGAGTTTTTTCGCGAACAATTAATCAAGGATGTGGAAGAGTTTGTTACAGATCCGGCGGCTAAAAAATTTGGTTTAGAGTTGGTTCAGCGTGTTAGTTACATCTCAGGTACGTTTGATGATGCTAATGCCTATATTGAATTAAAAAATAAGCTAGAACAGCTTGGTTCAGATGATACTAATACTCGGCAGAATTATTTATTTTACTGCGCAATTCCGCCTGAACTTATTGCTACTGTCGCCACCGAGTTGGGCAAGGTTAAACTGTTGGTGGAAACGGAAGGAATTTTCCGACGCATTATTGTGGAAAAACCATTTGGGCATGACTTAGCGTCGGCAAAAAAATTGAACCAAGAGTTGCTTACCATTGCCAATGAGCCTCAAATATTTCGTATCGATCATTTCTTGGGTAAGGAAACGGTACAGAATTTGCTTGCGTTTCGCTTCTCAAATGGTATTTTTGAGCCGATATGGAACCATCGCTATATCGACCATGTTCAAATTACTGTCGCAGAAACGTTGGGCATCGAGCTAAGAGGCGCTTATTACGAACACGCAGGCGCGTTACGCGACATGCTGCCTAATCATATATTTCAAGTGCTAAGTCTCATTGCAATGGAACCGCCGGTATCATTCTCTGCCAATTATATTCAGGATGAAAAATCCAAGTTATTACACACCATTGACCTATTCACTCCCGAACAGGTATTACACTGTGCTGTGCGCGGTCAATATGGTCCGGGTCAAATTAACGCGGTGAATGTGCCAGGCTATCGCGAAGAAAAAAATGTTGACCCACAATCCAACACGGAAACCTATGTGGCGTTAAAACTTATGTTGGATAGTTGGCGTTGGTTGCATGTGCCATTTTATTTGCGCACGGGAAAACGACTGCAGGCTCGCGCTTCAGAAATTATTATTCAATTTAAATCATGGGCCTTCCATTTTGTTTGGTGGCAATTCGGGGCAAAACGTTCTGCCCAATTTGTTGCGGATTAAAATTCAGCCAGATGAAGGCATTTCATTACGTTTTAATGCTAAAATTCCTGGTCCATCGATGCACCTAGGCCCGGTGAATATGGATTTTAAATACGGCGATTATTTTGGCGTTAAACCCGAGACCGGCTATGAGACGGTGTTATATGATTGCATGAATGGTGACCATACCTTGTTTAGCGCGTGCTGAGATGGAAGAAACTGCATGGTCATTAGTACAACCTATTTTAGATGTCTGGAGTGCGCTGCCACCACGCGATTTTCCTAATTATGCGCCAGGGACTTGGGGGCCAAAAGAGGCAGATAATTTATTAAATCAGGATGGCAGGGAATGGATACTTTGATTAATCACGCGATTGTGCGGATATTGCCAGACACGGCGACATTATTTCAAGGCGCTGCGGATGATTTTACACAGCGCGCCACTAAGGCGATTAATGAGAAACAACGATTTACCGTGGTGCTTTCAGGCGGAGAAACACCTAAATTTTTTTTTGATGCCCTGGTAAAACATGCGCGCGCAGTGCCACAAATAGTGTGGGGGAAGATAAAATTTTTCTTTGCAGATGAACGCTATGTTCCTGCTGATAATGCAGCGAGTAATTACCATCTGGCGTATGAACATTTGTTTTCTAAGCTACCTGTTCCAGCGGAAAATATTTATCGCATTCCGACGGAATTAAACGATCCTCATAGTGTGGCTGAGATGTATCAACAAACGCTGCGACAGGTATTTAATAGTGAACAGAATGAGCTACCATTATTTGATGTGGTGTATCTGGGTTTGGGGGCGAATGGACACACTGCTTCCCTAATGCCAGAAAGTGATATAGTAAGGGCATATATTGATGGCGGAAATAGAATAAACGCGCTGGTGGCGGCGCTGTGGGCGCCTGATCTGCACATGTATCGAATTACACTAACTCCGGGCGTCCTTAACAACAGTGCGGGTGTGTGTTTTCTAGTGACGGGTACAGATAAAGCATTGGCGGTTAGCCAGGTATTGCAAGGATCGTTTAAGCCATTACAATATCCGGCACAATTGATTCGATGCAGTCATGGCGAAACGGTTTGGTATTTGGATCAAAAAGCAGCCAACAAAATAACTAAGGGAAGAATTTGCAATGGGCAATGAGACGCTGATCAGTAGCATTCAACAATGGCTACATCTAAAAAATAAAGCATCAACTCAGGAAGGTACGGTTGAGCCACCCATGCCGCCCGAATTGTTTAGCGCCGATCAGATGGAACGTCATGGTATTACCCTGGCGTTGTCGCATGAACTGACAAAAAAGTCTGTGCCAGATATATTGTTAAGTCGGTTATCCGAGAGTGAGGCTATATTAATTAAATCATGTGACATTCTTGGCAAGAAGATAATAGAAAATGATGGTTTCTCACCCGCCAGAGAATGGCTGCTCGACAATTTTTATTTGATCCAAGAACAAATTCATCACTATTCGGCGTCATCTACCCAAAGGATATGGTAGAACATTGCCACAGTTTGCTGGTGATTTGCAGGGCTATCCCACGGGTTTACGATATTGCCTTGCAGGTCATTGAACATGGCGATGGACGTTGGGATTTGGAAAATTTAAATCGCTTTATCTCAGCCTATCAAAGTATTACGCCACTTACCCTTGGTGAATTGTGGGCAATCCCTATCACCTTGGGTGTGGCGCTGATTGAAAATCTGAGTAGCGCCAGTAAACGCATTGTCGCCGACAAAAATGATCGTAATGTTGGCGGATCAGTTGGGCAGATCGCATGGTAGAAGTCGCGGTGTCAGAACCCAAGAAATTGGTAATTGTCATTGCAGATATGGCGCGTTCTGAGCCGCCGATGAGCAGTGCCTTTGTGGCAGAATTAGCACGGCGTTTACAAGGCGCAGCATTAGCACTACCACTTAGCTGGATTGAGCAACACTTAGCGGAAGAAGGATTAACGATAGAGCAGTTGGTTCAAGAGGAAAACAAACAACAAGCAGCTAATCAAATTACAGTCAGTAATAGTATTGCTAGTTTGCGACGTTTGGGTGAAGTCAATTGGCGTGATTTTGTTGAAACGCTGAGTGTGGTCGAATCAAACCCTGCGGATGGATCCGACTGATATCTATGGCAAGATGGATTTTGGCACGCGTGATCGTTATCGTCATGTGGTGGAACGCCTGTCGCGCGCCAGTTTGCACTCAGAGCCGGAGGTAGCTTCAGCTGCGATTCAGTTAGCCAAAACAAAGGCTGAACTATTATCAGCGCAGAAGATAGCTAATCCTGATATAGTTCGTTACTGCCATGTGGGTTTTTATCTGATCGACGCGGGTTTGCCACAACTGGAAAGGTGCTTGGCATGCGTCGTTCTTTCTGGCAAAAACTATGCCGATTTTTGCAGTCAATGGGCATTATTGCTTATTTGGGATCTATCATTCTTGATCACGGGTGGATTAGTTTATGCGCTGTTGTTTAAGGCAAGTCAAAGTGGTTTAAGTGATGCGTGGCTTTGAGTATTGGGTATCACCATTGCAGTGTGTGGCAGTCAACTTGCGGTGGCGTTATGAATTTGGTTGCAACTTTGCTAGTGAAACCACAGGCATTACCGCGGATGGATTTCACGAAAGGCATTCCCGCCTGCATTTCGCACATTGGTGGTGGTTCCTGCCATGTTAGGCAAGTGCTGCAGGAATCGAATCATTGGTTGAAGCACTAGAAGTTCGTTTTCTCGGTAATCGTGATGAGCATTTACATTTTATGTTACTCACGGATTTCAATGATGCGCCAGAAGAACATATGCCAGAGGATGCCGCGCTACTAGCGTTGGCGCAGGAACAAATTATCACGCTGAATGAACGCTATGCCCGTGAAGATAGTGATATTTTCTTTCTATGTCATCGTCCACGTCAGTGGAATGCCAGCGAGAAAGTTTGGATGGGTAAGGAACGCAAACGCGGCAAATTAGCTGACTTAAATAATTTACTGCGTGGAAATATTCAAACAGATTTTTCATTGATCGTAGGACGTACATGATGTGCTTGCCAATGTCAAATATGTCATTACTCTGGATAGTGATACGCAATTGCCGCGCGAGTCAGCACGACAGTTTGTCGGTACCATGGCGCACCCATTTAATCGACCGCGTCTTGATGCCGAAAAGCAACATGTGGTAGATGGTTATGGTATTTTGCAACCTCGTGTGGCTGAGGCTTTACCCCTATCTGGCCCAACGCGTTATGTGCGGCTTTGCGGCAGTGAATTTGGTATTGATCCTTATACTCGTACTGTATCCGATGTTTATCAAGATGTGTTTCCATGAAGGCTCATTCATCGGCAAAGGTATTTATGATGTTGATTTATTTCAACAAGTATTGGGACAGCGTTTTCCTGACAATCATATTCTCAGTCATGATTTGCTGGAAGGTTGTTACTTACGTTCTGGTTTTTTGAGTGATGTGCCGTTGTATGAAAAATCGCCCAGCAATTATTTAGCCGATGCTAAACGCCGCATCCGTTGGATTCGTGGGGATTGGCAGCTTGTAGGTTGGTTATTACCACGGGTATTAAATGGTGATGGATCAGTCGTATTGCTAATCCACTTCTTTTTTATCAAGACTAAATTGTTCGATAATTTACGGCGTAGTTTGGTGCCGTAGCGCTATTAGTGCTATTTGGATTGAGTTGGACAATATTACCCGCAACTTTTTTTTGGTTTGGCATGATATTGGTTATTGTGATATTGCCGAGCTAGTCGTCAAAACGTTGCTGGAATTGCTGCGCAAGCCTAAAGACATGCTACCAAGCCAGCATATTGCTAATATCATCCAGGTAGCAGGTCGATCGTGCCGGACAATTGATTTTATATTTAGCTTGTTTGCCGCATGAAGCATGGTACAGTCTTGGTGCAATCCTGCGTACCTGTTGGCGACTGATGGTTTCAAAACGCCATTTGCTAGAGTGGACACCATCTGATCAAGTTGATCAGCATCTGCATGATACACTAGCAGAGTGGATTGTCAGTATGTGGATAGGGCCGTGGCAGCATTCGTTGCGGTTGTGGTTTTGGTGATGAATGGTAGATTTGAATCCTTGTTATTTGCTGCACCATTGTTGGTCTTTGGTTTACTCTCCTTTGATTATGCGTTGGTTGAGTCAGCCTGTTCATACGCGCAGAACCCAAACTCGATGCCGACACAAATACGCTTTCTGCATAGAATGGCGCGTAAAACCTGGGGATTCTTTGATACATTTATTACAGCAGAAAATCATTGGTTGCCACCAGATAATTACCAGGAAGCACCGATAGAAGTATTAGCTCGACGCACTTCGCCAACCAATATAGGGTTATCGTTACTGGCTAATTTGACAGCATATGATTTTGGTTATATCAATATGCAGTCAGTTATTGCAGCGCACGGCGAATACATTGCAAACGATGAGTCAAGCTTGAACGCTATCGCGGTCATTTATATAACTGGTATAACACTGAAACACTAGCAGCCGCTATTGCCACGCTATGTTTCGACGGTGGATAGTGGAAATTTAGCAGGTCATCTTTTGACACTACGACAAGGTTTGTTGGCGCTTGCCGGATGATCCCTTGTTGAATACGCGTTATCTGGATGGATTGGAAGATACTTGCGATGTTTTGGCGACCACGTATATAAATCTCTGCCGCTAGCGTTCAGCCATTTTCAACAATTACTACGTGATGCGCGATCGATCATTTACAAGTTGGGCAGCAGCACTGGCTGCCTGTTGTAACGAATTATGTGTGGCCGCAGAACAAATTGCTGCGCTGTCGACGCAATGTAGTGCTGGATGATGAAATCTCAGATTGGTCAAACAAACTATTGTTGCAGTGTCATGCGTTACGCGATGAAATAAATTTATTTGCTCATGTGCCTGGATTAGCGGCCACATGCAACGTTGCGTGATGTGGTGCAGTTGGCTGCAGATTAGCCATGCAACTGTGCAAAGCAGCAAGCCATGAAGCCAGACACGCATAGCATTGATTGATACACTGGCAGCCAGCGCATTTTCATTGGCGCAGATGGATATTAGTTTTCTCTATGATGAAGCCAATCACTTGATGACGATTGGTTTTAATGTCGATGAACAACGACGTGATCCCAGTAGTTACGATTTGCTTTCTTCTGAAGCTCGCCTAGGAAGTTTCGTTGCGATCGCCCAAGGACAAGTGCTGCAAGAAAGCTGGTTTGCGTTAGGTCGGTTGTTGGTGTCAAGTGGGGGAGAGCCTATTCTGATTTCGTGGAGTGGCTCGATGTTTGAGTATTTAATGCCACTACTGGTTATGCCAACTTACCCAGACACATTGCTTGATCAAACTTATCATGCAGCAGTTAATCGACAAATTGCCTATGGGAAGCAACGTGGGTGTGCCATGGGGTGTATCGGAATCAGGTTTTAATGCCGTTGACACGCAATTTAATTATTTGTATCGCGCATTTGGTGTGCCGGAATTAGGCCTCAAGCGTGGTTTGGAAGAAGATTTAGTGATCGCACCTTATGCAAGTGTGATGGCATTGATGGTTGCACCTGAAGCAGCATGCCTCAATTTACAGCGGCTAGCCGCAGAGAATGCGGTAGGCAAATTTGGTTTTTATGAAGCCATTGATTTTACTGCCATCTCGTTTACCGCGTGATAGTAAAAGAGCACTGGTACGCTCATTTATGGCGCATCATCAAGGCATGAGCTTGTTAGCATTTTCTTATTTTCTACATGACCAACCCATGCAAAGGCGTTTTGTGGCAGATCCACTATTTCAGGCTACGCTACTTGCTGTTGCAGGAGCGCATTCCCAAACCAACTGCCTGCGTATTTACAAATACCAAAATCGCCAATAGCGAGTGCCTCGTTCCTAATCGTCCAGAAGCATCGATGCGGATATTTAACAGTCCGAATACGCGTACGCCACAAGTTCAACTATTATCTAATGGACGCTATCATTTGGTGCTCACTCAAGCTGGTGGTGGTTACAGTCGCTGGAAAGATATTGCAGTGACACGCTGGCGTGAAGATAGTACTTGCGATAATTGGGGATTGTTTAGTTATGTGCGTGATGTCACTACGGGAGAATTTTGGTCGACCAGTTATCAACCCACAGCGGGCGCTGTGGAAAATTTTAAAGCGGTATTTTCAGAAGCACATGCTGATTTCAGTCGCAGTGATATGAAGCTAGATATGCATACCGAAATTGTGGTTTCGCCAGAAGATGATATTGAATTACGTCGGGTACGTATTCATAACCGCGCTAATATTTATCGCACCATTGAATTCACCAGTTATGCAGAAATTGTTTTGGCGCCACAAGCAGCCGACCAGGCGCAACCCGCTTTTAGCAATTTATTTGTGGAAACAGAACTGCTATCCCAACATCAAACTATTTTGGCCACGCGCCGACCACAGGATGGGCAGGAAAGTCCGCCCTGGATGTGTCATCGACTGAATGTGTACGCGAACAACCTTATCATTTGTCCTTTGAAACTGATCGCTGCGCGTTTTGTCGGTCGTGGTCGTACGGTGGCTGCGCCGTTGGCGATGATCAGAGTCAGGAGATCTTTCTAATACAGTGGGGGCAGTATTGGATCCAATTGTCGCTATTCGCTGCCAAGTAACACTGGAGCCAGATGCTTTAGTGACTTTCGATCTTATTACGGGCGTGGCTGATACCCGCGAACATTGTTTGGCTTTAGTTGAAAAATACCATGACCGCAGTTTTGCCAACCGTATTTTCGAATTAGCCTGGACACATGGACAAGTATTGTTGCACCAACTCAATATTTCTGAAGCTGATGCGCAACTTTATGGAAAGCTTGCCAGCGCATCATTTACACCAATAATGCGCGCCGTGCTGATCCAAGTATTCTGGCGAGTAACCGGCGTGGACAATCGAGTTTATGGGGTTATTCCATCTCGGGTGATTTGCCGATTGTATTATTGCATATTGAAGATGCGATTAACATTGAATTGGTCCGGCAATTAATTCAAGCACAGAGCTTATTGGCGACGTAAAGGTTTGGCGGTTGATTTGGTTATTTTGAATGAAGAACGCATTAGTTACCGGCAATCATTGCAAGATCAAATCATGAGTTTGATAAGCGCTAATACGAGCGCGGCCTCAGATCATGCAGGCAGTATTGTTGTGCGTGTTGCTGAACAGGTACCATTAGAAGATCGTATCCTATTGCAATCAGTTGCGCGGGTTATTCTCTCAGATAAGCGGGGCACGTTGAAAGAACAATTGAGTCGTCGCCGTGTAAGCCCCCCCGTTATGCCTATTTTAGTCTGGCAGCAAATTAGCGCACGACATTGTTCACCGCACCTTGCCTGCGCCGCCACCTGGATTTGCAATTTTTTAATGGCTTAGGTGGATTTACACCCGCGGGTGATGAATACATCATTCGTTTAGCTGATGATACCACCACGCCTGCACCTTGGGTCAATGTGCTGGCGAATCCAAACTTTGGCACCTTGGTATCTGAAAGTGGTCAAGGCTACACCTGGACTGAAAATGCCCATGAATTTCGCTTAACGCCTTGGGATAATGATCCTTTGCAAGATTCAGCTGGCGAAGCATTTTATTTACGCGATGATGAAACCGGGCTGGTGTGGTCACCCACGGCATTGCCGTGTCGTGGGCGGGGTGATTATCAAGTTCGTCATGGTTTTGGTTATAGCGTATTCGAGCATATTGAAGACGGCATCCATTCAGAATTGTGGGTATATGTCGCATTAGATGCGTCTATTAAATTTTCAGTGTTAAAAATACGTAATGATTCCAGCGCATCTGCGTCGGTTATCCGCGACGGGTTATGTTGCCTGGGTGCTGGGCGATTTACGTAGTAAGAACGCCATGCATGTCGTCACCGAATTATCACAAGACGGAGCATTGTTTGCGCAAAATCATTACAACACTGAGTTTGGCGAACGCACGGCGTTTTTTGATGCAGCCACATCAATGCTAGGATTAAATGCGCGCACGGTTACCGGAGATCGTGCTGAATTTATTGGTCGTAATCGAACCTATAATAATCCGGCTGCCCTGGAACGTAAACGATTTATCCGGACGAGTGGGGGCGGGATTAGATCCGTGTGGAGCTATCCAATTAACCTTTGATTTAGCAGAAGGCCATTCGCGCGAGATAGTATTTATTTTAGGCGCAGGACAAGATCGAGCAGGATGCCGAAACATTAGTGCAGCGCTATTATGGTGTAAATGCCGCTCAAACTGTTTGGCCTTAGTACGTCAACATTGGCAGCAAACATTGGGTTCGCTGCAGGTAACGACACCTGATCCTGCTATTAATTTATTGGCCAATGGTTGGTTGTTGTACCAGGTATTGTCGAGTAGGTTATGGGGTCGTAGCGGTTATTATCAATCAGCAGGCGCGTTTGGGTTTCGTGATCAATTACAAGATGTAATGTCGTTGACGCATGTGGCGCCCGAACTATTACGTGCGCATTTATTATTATGCGCCACACATCAGTTTGAGGAAGGTGATGTACAACATTGGTGGCACCCACCACTAAACCGCGGTGTGCGTACCCGTTGCTCGGATGATTATTTATGGCTGCCATTTGCATTGTGTCACTATATTGAAACGACGGGTGATATGACGGTGCTGGATGAAGCAGTTCCCTTTCTGCAGGGACGTCCATTAAATGCTGATGAAGAATCATATTATGATGTATCAATAGTGGGAGGTGAAGAATTTTCTCTCTATCACCATGCGGTGCGCGCCATTAGTCATGGATTAAAATTTGGCAGCCATGGCTTACCCCTGATTGGCTCAGGGGATTGGAATGATGGTATGAATCTGGTTGGCAAAGCTGGGCGGGGTGAGAGTGTTTGGCTGGGATTTTTCTTATACGATGTGCTTAAACGTTTTGCATTACTGGCCACTCGTTATGGCGATAGTGCATTTGCAGCGCGTTGTGAAACAGAAAGCCTGCAACTGCAACAACAAATAGAAGCCAATGCGTTGGGATGGCGAATGGTATCGTCGTGCTTATTTCGATGATGGTACGCCGCTGGGATCCGCTGAGAATAGCGAATGTCGATTGATTCGATTGCGCAAAGTTGGTCAGTTTTATCAGGTGCGGCAGAACCTTAGCGTGCTAAACAAGCATTGGTTGCGCTCTATCATCACTTTGGTCGATACTGAGAACGCTTAATTAAACTATTAGATCCACCCTTTGATAAATCAACGCCTAATCCCGGTTATATTGAAGGCTATGTTCCTGGTATCCGCGAAAATGGTGGTCAATACACCCATGCGGGTATTTGGGCAGCGATGGCATTTGCGCAAGTAGGCGAGAAGCAACGTGCCTGGCGATATGCTTCATATGCTCAATCCGATTAATCATGGACGCACCCCGCTGGAAATTAAACGCTACAAAATTGAACCCTATGTTGTTGCGGGCGATGTTTACAGTGTGGCGCCACATACCGGACGTGGTGGTTGGAGTTGGTATACTGGATCAGCCGGTTGGTTATATCGCCTGATTACTGAAACCTTATTGGGAGTGCAACTGGAAGAAGGCAAGCAATTGCATTTGACGCCGATCCTCCCCGACGATTGGGATGGTTTTAATCTGGATTATCGCTTTGGTAACACGATGTACAAAATTTCTATCAGTCGGACTGAGGGCAACGGTGAGCTATTGCTGGATAACGTTGCATTGTCGGAAAATGTTATTTCATTAGTGGATGATGGGAAGATTCATCAAGTTAAACTAAAAGTTACTACGGACGACCATAAGGAGGAAGCATGAGCAAAAAAATGCCAGTAAAAAAAGCACCACCCATTACCACATTATTTGTCGACATAGGCGGCGTTTTATTATCCAATGGTTGGGATAAAGGAGGGAGAAAGCGAGCAGCTTCGACCTTTAAATTAGATATCCATGAAATGGAAGAGCGACACCATTTAACCTTTGATACCTATGAATCAGGTAAGATTAATTTGGAAGAATACCTGCATCGTGTGGTGTTTTATCAAAAGCGAGCGTTTACGCAGGCGCAATTCACACAGTTTATGTTTGCTCAATCCCAACCCTATCCCGAAATGCTTGAGTTGATTAGTAGTCTCAAAGCACAATATGGACTGAAAATTGCCGTGGTCAGCAATGAGGCGCGTGAGCTAAATGCCTATCGAATTAAAAAATTTAAATTACGAAACTTCGTAGATTTTTTTGTTTCTTCCTGTTTCGTGCATCTTCGTAAACCCGATGCGGATATATTTCGAATGGCGCTGGATATTGCACAGACACCAAGCCACCAAGTAGTCTATATTGAAGATCGCCCAATGTTTGTCACTGTGGCAGAAAATTTGGGAATTAACAGTATTCACCATATTGATTATCAATCGACGCGTAAGAGACTGGCCGAATTCGGATTAAAAGGAAACTAGGCATGACAACACAACTACTAACAACGCTTCCTGCCTGGCAGGCGCTTGCAACACACTATCAAGAAATGCGTGATATCCATTTACGCACGCTTTTTCGCAATGATCCAACGCGTGGCGAGCGTTTGGCGGTTGAAGCGGCTGGCATCTATTTCGATTATTCTAAACATCGCATTACCGATAAAACACTCACGCTGCTACTGCAATTAGCCAGGGAATCTAACCTACAGACGCGTATTGCGGCGATGTTTAACGGTGAAAAAATAAACGTCACTGAAAAGCGTGCAGTGTTGCACGTAGCATTACGTGCGCCCAAGGAGCAATGCCTGACAGTAGATGGTGTGGATGTTGTGCCAGACGTTCATAGTGTGCTCGACAAAATGGCAGCCTTTGCAAATAAAATACGTGCTGGCGCATGGAAGGGGTACAGTGGTAAACCCATTCGTAATGTCATTAACGTTGGTATCGGTGGATCTGATTTAGGTCCGGTAATGGCGTACGAAGCGTTGCGGCATTACAGTCAACGTGAGCTAACCTTCCGTTTTGTGTCTAACATTGATAGTACTGACTTTGTTGAAGCCACTCGCGATCTGGATGCAGAAGAGACGTTGTTCATCATCTCATCTAAAACCTTTACCACGTTAGAGACAATCACCAATGCACACACCGCGCGTGATTGGGTGCTGAAGACACTAAAAGATCCCGCTGCAATAGCTAAGCACTTTGTTGCAGTGTCAACCAATGCTGAACAGGTTGCAAAATTTGGCATCGATACTGCCAATATGTTTGAGTTTTGGGATTGGGTGGGTGGACGCTACTCCATGGATTCGGCAATTGGTTTGTCGACCATGGTGGCCATTGGCCCTGATAATTTTCGCGACATGTTGACTGGGTTCCATGAAATCGACGAGCATTTTCGTACTACTCCATTTGAACGCAACTTGCCAGTATTGATGGGATTGCTGGGTATTTGGTACAACAATTTTTTTGCCGCGCAAACCGTGGCAGTGTTGCCCTATGAACAATATCTCAAGCGATTCCCTGCATACTTGCAACAATTAACCATGGAAAGCAACGGCAAACACGTGACACTAGATGGGGTCGAGGTCAATTATCAAACTGGACCTATCTATTGGGGAGAGCCAGGCACTAATGGCCAACATTCCTTCTATCAATTGCTGCATCAAGGCGCCAAACTTGTTCCGTGTGATTTCATCGCATTTGCGCAGACGCTAAATCCATTAGGGCGTCATCACGATTTACTGATGGCGAATGTATTTGCCCAGACAGAAGCATTGGCGTTTGGCAAAACCGCGCAAGAAGTGAAGGCCGAAGGTACTCCAGATTGGCTAGTGGCACATCGCACCTTCGAAGGCAACCGACCATCGAGTGTTATCATGCTGGAACGACTCACGCCAGCCGCGCTGGGAAAACTTGTTGCACTCTACGAACATAGTGTCTTTACCCAAGGTGCGATCTGGCAAATTGATTCATTCGATCAGTGGGGGGTTGAATTGGGTAAGAAATTAGCCGAGTGTATTATTCCTGAACTGGAAAGCGAGGCTGAAACCGAACTTAAACATGATAGTTCTACCAATGCGCTGATTCGGCGTTATAGGGAAAATAAAAGAGAAAAGATTTAACGCAAAGCGACGAAGTCGTCCCGGAATGT
>CAVZRN010000015.1:0-33962 GCA_963777715.1 uncultured Gammaproteobacteria bacterium | reverse complement strand
GCCGGCTCGCGCCTTGCAGTGAGCTGCCCAGGTTGGAAGCGAAACTACGCGAGGAAAAATTGCCAGTGCCGACATACCAGGTTGGTTGGTAGTTTAATTTTTCCAGTTGTTTGTAAAGTGCTCACACCACAGTTGCTCAACACCGAGCGCTAATGCGTAGGGTAAATATTTTTCAAATAACTCGGGTGTGCGATCAGGTGGATTACGAAAGTTAAGCTGATCTTTTTCAGTAGCAGCCAGAAACATTTTAAAGCCTTTTGCGTCAGTTGCTATCTTATTACCTGCAACGGTTTCGCGTTTTAACAGTCGCATAAACAGGATATTGATCACAAAGATAATGCCGATAAAAATCAGGACAGGGTAATCGCGTGGAATTCCTATATGCAAACTTTGAAGCGATAAACCATAAAGCAACGAATAGAATGGGTAGATTCCATAATCGTGGCTCAGCATGTAGCATGAATAGGCTTACCACTAACATGAACATGGTGGTGGGTACAATGGTGACAAGTAAGAATGGCCAGTATGCCAGCAATGTAAGAATAGTCGCGACAGAAAGTAATATGCCGCAGATGACGTATTTAAGATTGGTCACAAACAATTGTGAGAATTCTTTTTTTAGCGAATCCTTATAATGAGTAACTGTTTCCTGTAATACGCCTGGTTTATCAAGACTAACGATATCACTTTTAGCAAACAGATTTTCTGCAATCACTTTCTCTGAAATAGATAAATGCTAGTGTAATCACTGCGTTTGGTTAGTACAAAGGTAGTGCTAAGCAGATTTTTGATCTGGGATATTTTTATAAATCCTTTTACCGCCATATTTCAAATGGCGGCGGTAAATACCTTATCGTCATAGCCCATGTCGAGAATGTAACGCAGCGCTGCGGGGGTGTAGCCGGTTGGGGGATAATATTGCGGAATAATCGTACTTGGTTGCTGAGCACGACCATATTTAAGCCACATGATCAGATAATAAAATAATACAATCAAGATGGCTGCCAACATAGCCAGGTACATCATTACTTGATCGCTACCAATGCCTAGTCGTAGTAACTGGTTAGGTTGCGTTACAAAACCTTTTCTCCAGCCACAACGATGGTGAGCCCTTGTTGGGAAGCAAGGGCTTGAGTGGTTTAAAAACCACGTTAGCCTGATCGGTAACGTTAGCCATGTAGTGTTGCTCACGACTACCCTGATAGCCGGTGTATGCGGTGTTGCCAGTAATATCATCTACCGTTATGCCTGGAACGTTAACGGTTGCTTCGACTTGTTCAATTGGATATCCCCAACCATTTCCAGTGACGTTCCAATATAGCTCATCGTGATCGGAGAAAAAGCCCACCTGGCCGAGCGTGGTATAAGTTAAGCTAAACACATAGGTATTTGCTGGCAGGTAACGCCCGCTGTCACCCAGGTATACACGCACGCCGTTTGCCAAATCTTGCGTATGAAATGCCACCGGCGCGCCATTTAATGTAGCACCCTTGACATTAGAAGAATCCAGACATGAACGCTGCGATTGTCTGGTGTTTTATAGTTGGTAGGAAAATCGCGATAAATACCGTGTTGAATGATCTTGCCATCGGTTGCTATGGTAATGGTTTCTGTCACCAGCAAGGTACTGTTTTTTTCTACGGTAACATCACTTTGGAATTTTTTAATGATTGGTGCGGTGACTTGCGTCGTGTCATTAGTTGAATAAGGATTTGTGAATTCTGCATCGGCGCTGATGGCTATACCGAAGAAGCAAATGATAGTGAGGAGTATTTTTTTTAAGATAGATCGACGCCGCATGGATACAATTCTCTTAATTATACAGATTAAAACGATACCTTGGGCGCTACTTTTTCAGCCGCTTCATTGTCCGACTGGAAGAAATCGCGTGCGGTAAAATTAAATTGATTGGCGATAATGTTATCAGGAAACGATTGGATTTTGGAATTATAATCGCGGGTAACGCCATTGTAATAACGACGCGCATTTTGGATATTATCTTCTAACGAGCTAAGATTTTGTTGTAGATCAATAAAGTTAGCGCTGGCTTTTAATTCGGGGTAGTTTTCCGCCACGGCAAATAATTTACCCAGACCAAGGGACAATGCCGATTCTGCCTGTGCCTTATCTGCCACGCTTTGCGCTTGCATTGCGCTGGTGCGCAACTGTGCCACAGTGGTGAAGACATCGCTTTCGTGTTTTTGATAGCCCTTTACAGTTTCCACCAGGTTAGGGATTAATTCATAACGCCGTTTTAATTGTACATCAATGCCGCTCCAGGCTTCTAATACCTGGTTTTTTAAACGCACTAGCCCGTTGTAGATGGTGATGGCCCATAAGAGCAACAGCACAATGATGGTAAGAATAATATAAAGTAGCGTCATAGTAATTATCTCAATGTAGTAGCTTATCAAGATCAACCATTAGATCAAGGTGATTTAGATCGCTTAATGTTAGCTTAAGTATTTTAAATTATAATTGAATATAATGGATTTTCATAGCTACAGCTATAAAAAACGCTCATCTCCTGGAAAATTTACTCGATCGGAAAAAACATTATGCCCATAACAGTGCAAATCAAAACACCAGACAGACCCCCACTATCAATTACTGTCCATGAAAAGGCTACATTACGACAGCTGATCGAAAGGATCAACGCGCATCGACGCGGTTGGGAATCGCCGCTGCCGCCCGATATCCGGCAGTATGCTTATCAAGATCAACCATTAGATAAAGATCATTTAGATAGCACGCTTGCGGAATTAGGCATCGCTGATGGCGCTGAATTAACAGGCAACATCACACCACCTGAGATTACAGATAGCAGACGTGATCTCTCCCCACGCATAGCAGGCGTGGTATCTGATGGCACATTCGATGGTTTGCCAAAGGAGATGCGTCAGTCGATAGGTGGTTATATAGGGAGCAATGAAATCCAGACAACTGTGGGGTTACAACAAGTATTTGAGTTTAGTGAGGCCATGATAAGGAAGAAGGAACAGAAAGAATTCGATGAAGAAATAGCTATTCTGGACAAGTGTGTTTTTCCTGACGATTGGGAATTGATGAAAAAATTCGATAGGGATGAGTTTTTGCGCGCGCAGGGCTTGAAACCTTATAGCCATTTGCAACAGCTTTATCACTGTAGCACACTTGCTCTGTTGAAAACAGATCCTAACGCCATTTTATGGGAGGTCATGCTTAACAGACATTCTTACGACGCACATTCCCTTCACTTTCTAATCTATTTGACATTAAAGTATGGCGCCAGGATAAATGATCGCACGCCTACGTTGGGTGGGGAAACACCTTGGACATATTTTAGTCAGTTTGGTGATCCTTCAAACATGGGGTTAATGCTGGAATATGGCGCTGATATAAATGGTACGAACGAAAAAAATAAAACTGCATTGATTTTGGCTTGTGGACGTAAGAGTCCTACTACAGTGGTAAAATTTTTATTAGAAAAATCTGCTAATGTGGATCGTGTGACAGAAACAGGCGATTCGGCCTTAATGATCGCTTGTGAGAAGGGTAATTTTGAGCTGGTAAAATTATTGCTTGAGTATGGGGCTGATAGAAATTTGGCTAACCATCAGAAAGACACAGCTTATACTATAGCTAAAAGGCGCGGGTATCCTGGCATAACGCGTTTGTTGCAAACATATCAGCGTAATGAAATTAAACTTACCGCTCCATCTTCATCGGGTATGTTTAAGCCAATACCAGCACAGCAACAGACAACTCAACTTCCCGATCAAAAATCACACGCTTTGGGACAATCACAAACTATAATCGATCAGGAGGTGCTTGAAGACTTAAACATTGTTCTGAATTCCATTCGATGTACAGATGTTGTGGGAGATCGTCATAGCGCGGAAGGAATGTGCATTACAATTATACCAACGCCAGATGGCGGCAATCGAGAGTTGCGCGATCAATTTATGGCGCTGTTTCAGCAACACGGTAAAAAAGAGGCAACTGCTGAGATAAATACCAAAACTGGGCTATTGATTATTAAGGGCGTAAGCCTGAAAGCACTGCGAAAATTAACCACACCGCCTGCTGCATCATCAGAGTGCCTTATTAGTTAATTATCAACCGCATCCATTCAATCTGGCATTACCCCTATTTTGCGATACTATAATCGCGAAAATCCAGGTACAATAATGATTATTTGGGAAATATAATCATATTAAACGGCACAATTTTACACAAGAGTAGCAAATATGAAACTAAGCATTCAACGAGAAGCCTTATTAGAGCCACTACAGTTGGTCATTGGCGTGGTGGAGCGTCGCCAAACCCTGCCGATTCTCGCCAATGTGTTATTAAAGATCGATGGGTCGAAACTGTCAGTGACGGCAACTGACCTGGAGATGGAATTGATTGCGCACACGACCTTGAGTGAGGAAGTATCGGCGCCAGCGCAAGTGACCGTGTCTGGTCGCAAATTGCTGGATATTTGTCGTACCTTGCCAGAAAACGCGTTAATCGATATACAACATGATAAGGAACGATTAATTGCGCGTTCGGGGCGTAGTCGCTTTATGTTGGCAACCTTGCCAGTAGAAAGTTTCCCGTCCTTTGAAGCAAGCCCCGCCAGTTTAGAATTCTCCATGCAACAAAAAGAATTAAGCGCTTTGTTTCAACGGTCGCATTTTGCTATGGCGCAACAAGACGTGCGCTATTATTTAAATGGTATGTTGATTGATGTGAAGCAAGACAAAATCCGCACTGTCGCAACCGATGGCCATCGTTTTGCTATGAACGGCAGAAATACGGAAAATCCCTTACAATCGGCACAAGTGATTGTGCCACGCAAGGGAATTATCGAGTTATTACGCCTATTAAAACACGAAGACAGAAGCGTTAACGTATCGGTCAGTGACAATCAAATGCGTGTACATGGCGATGAATTTACTTTTACGTCTAAACTCATCGATGGGCGTTTCCCCGATTATGAACGTGTGATGCCAACAGAAGCAGGCAAATCCGTAACCATTGATCGCGATGCACTAAAAGAAGCATTGATGCGTGTAGCTATCTTATCCAACGAGAAATTCCGCGCAGTGCGGTTACAACTTCGTCCAGGCCTGTTGCATATTTTAGCCAACAACCCGGATCAGGAAGAAGCGGAAGAAATTTTACCAGTAGAATACACTGGCAATGAGTTAGATATTGCCTTTAATGTGACGTATTTATTGGATGTATTAAATACCGTGTCAGCCGGCAATATCAAGTTGACATTCATTGACGCGAATAACCGCGTGTTCATGGAGGAAGCTCATAATGAAGATAGTTTGTTCTTGATTATGCCGCTGCAGTTGTAAAAAAGATTGCTAAATCCCCCTCCCTACCCTCCCCCGCAAGCGGGGGAGGGAAATGATATGTAGGGGCGGTTGTGAACCGCCCGTTGTTCGTGAACCGCCCGTTGTTCGCGATGCCCGAAAAGGGTTACGGGCCGTTCGCGAGCCGCCCCTACGAATGCGGGGTGAGGTTAGGAGGGGGGTATGCTGTCATTAAGTTGTCACAAAAACTATATATGCTGGTAACTGCTACCCTTATCAACCCACTATTGAGAAAGCGATGAAAATAAAAAAACTTTTAATCTTGTGTGGCGCATTTTTAGCATTATTTAACCTGTCGGCCCTTGCCGATAATGTAACGGTTACCGGTGCTGGCGCAACATTTCCTTACCCAGTTTATTCTAAATGGGCACAAGGCTATCAATCGATAGGTCAGCTTAACATCAACTATCAACCCATCGGTTCTGGCGGCGGTATTAAGCAGATCCAGGCTAAGACCGTGGATTTTGGCGCTTCGGATAAGCCACTCAGCACAGCAGAGTTAGAAAAAAATAATCTGATACAATTTCCTACCGTGGTTGGTGGTATTGTTCCCGTGATTAATGTGCCGAATATTAAATCTGGACAGATAAAACTTTCCGGTAGTGTATTGGCGGACATTTATCTGGGCGAAATTAAACAATGGAACGATGCGAAAATTACTGCATTAAATCCGGGCGTTGATTTACCTAAGATGGCTATTACGGTAGTGCATCGTTCTGACGGTTCCGGTACGACATTTTTATTCACCAATTACCTCAGTAAGGTGAGTGATACGTGGAAAACTAAGGTAGGCAGCGATGCAGCAGTTTCCTGGCCAACCGGTATCGGTGGTAAGGGGAATGAAGGTGTGGCATCCTATGTGGAACGCGTCAAGGGTGGTATTGGCTATGTGGAATACGCCTATGCAAAACAAAATAAACTCACCTATGCCTTGTTAAAGAATAAATCTGGCGCCTTTGTAGCCCCCTCCATACACACGTTCCAAATGGCGACTGCTAATGCTAACTGGAACGCAGATACGCATTTTGCCGAAATATTGACCGACGAACCCGGTGCAGATAGTTGGCCGATTTCTGGCGCCACCTTTATTTTGATGCAAAAGACCCAAGACAATCCTGATAAAGCCAAGGCTATTTTAAAGTTTTTTGCCTGGGCTTATACCGATGGCCAAAAAATGACCACCGATTTAGATTATGTGCCATTACCAGACAATGCAGTGAAACTAATCGAAGGTTATTGGACGACTCATTTAAAAAGCCAGGCTGGCGATGCTGTGTGGCCGTAACTAACCTAAAAAGACGCCATGCTTGACCGACTATTTAAAATACAACATCGTGTGGACAAGGGTGTCCACACGGTAGCTATGCTTTCAGCCATATGCTTGCTAGTGCTTGCTGTTTTGATTATGGTTGAACTGTATCAAGCCAGTATTCCCAGCATTCGCGCCTTTCATCTACACTTCTTCACCACCTCTGAATGGAACCCAGTAACACAAACGTTTGGCGCGCTGGCGCCAATTTACGGTACATTGGTAACGGCGCTTATTGCATTATTACTGGGTGTCCCCATTAGTTTTGGCATTGCATTCTTCCTCACCGAACTTGCCCCTAATTTTCTAAGACAACCGTTGCGCATCTTAATAGAATTGTTAGCGGGTATTCCCAGTATTATTTACGGCATGTGGGGGCTTTTCGTGTTCGCCCCGTTATTTGCTGACCATGTGCAGCCGTGGATGATTGAGCACCTGGGCAATCTTGCTATTTTTGGCTTCCTGTTTCAGGGCGCGCCCCTGGGTATCGGCATATTAACTGCGGGTATCGTGTTAAGCATTATGATTATACCGTTCATGGCATCGGTTATACGTGACGTATTTGAAATTGTGCCAGATTTGTTAAAAGAATCTGCCTATGGCCTGGGCGCAACCCAGTGGGAAGTAGTATGGAACATTGTCTTACCCTATTCCAAGGCGGGTGTATTTGGTGGGATTATATTAGGATTAGGCCGCGCATTAGGCGAAACCATGGCGGTTGCGTTTGTGATCGGCAATGCCCACGAACTGTCTAGTTCATTACTGATGCCAGGTTCCAGCATTTCTTCGGTATTGGCTAATGAATTCACCGAAGCAACCGGTAAAATTTATAGCGCGGCGCTAAGCGAGCTTGGGTTGATTTTGTTTGGCATTACCTTGATGGTATTTATATGCTCCAAATTTTTAATGCGGCGATTGAGTAAATAATATTATGAATGTTATCTATTTAAAACGAAGACTTATCAATGCCATCAGCATAGTGCTTTCCTATGTCACCATGCTTATCGGATTAATGTGGTTATGCTGGATATTATTTAGCTTGGTGAAGAACGGTCTTCCCGGCATTTCATGGCAAGTATTTACGCAAATGACTCAACCGCCCGGCGGCAATGGCGGATTACTGAACGCGATTGTGGGTAGTTTCTTGATGGTGTTTTGCGCCATCATTATTGGTACACCCATCGCCTTGTTGGTAGGGATGTATCTGACTGAATATGGTAAGAATAATCGTTTAGCCAAGATGGTGCGCTTTGTAAACGACATTTTATTAAGTGCGCCGTCAATTGTCATTGGCTTGTTTATTTATCAAATTTATGTCACGCACGTACAACACTTTTCTGCCTGGGCTGGATCCCTGGCGTTAGCGTTGCTGGTTATTCCGATAGTCGTACGTATTGCGGAAGACATGTTTCTACTAGTGCCAAATACGCTACGTGAAGCAGCCTTCGCCCTGGGAGCGCCGAAATGGAAGGTGATCTGGTTAGTGGTATTGCGTGTTTCCAGAACCGGTGTATTAACTGGAATTTTACTGGCATTGGCGCGTATCAGTGGTGAGACCGCGCCGTTATTATTTACTGCGCTCAATAACCAGTTTTGGAGTCTTAATATGAATCACCCGATGGCTAATTTACCGTCGGTCATTTTTCAATATGCCATGAGTCCATATGTGGATTGGCGGCAATTAGCTTGGACCGGCGCATTGCTGATTACTACGTTTGTGCTAACCCTTAATATTATCGTGAGGGTAGTGTTTAAACAAAAAGCGCCGATTACTTAAACCCAGGAAATACCTTATGATCGAAGCGAACAAAGTTAAAATCCGCACACATGATTTGAGTTTTTATTATGGTAAATTTCGTGCGCTAAAAAGTATTAATATCACTATTGCACAACATGCTGTCACCGCGCTGATTGGTCCTTCGGGTTGTGGTAAATCCACCTTATTGCGCACGTTCAACCGCATGTATGAATTGTATTCAGAGCAACATGCCCTGGGAGAGATATACCTGGATAATAAAAATATCTTACTACCCCATCAGGATCTTAACAAACTGCGCAGTAAGGTCGGCATGGTGTTTCAAAAACCCACCCCGTTTCCGATGTCGATTTTTGATAATGTTGCATTTGGCGTTAAACTTTATGAAAAAATCAGCCATAATGAATTAGCAGCACGCGTTGAATGGGCGCTACAAAAAGCCGCCCTTTGGCGCGAAGTAAAAAATATTCTCAAACACAGCGGTTTGAGTTTATCGGGTGGGCAACAACAACGCCTATGCATTGCCAGGGCGATTGCTGTCAAACCCGAAGTTATCTTGCTCGATGAACCAACATCCGCGCTTGACCCAATTTCCAGCGAACACATTGAAGAGCTTATTCGCGAATTAAAAAATGAGTATGCCATTTGTATTGTGACGCATAACATGCACCAGGCCAAACGTATCTCTGACTTTACCGGCTATATGTACCTGGGTGAACTGGTTGAGTTTAATCAAACTGAGCAGTTGTTCAATGACCCGGTTAAACAACAGACGCGAGATTTTGTTACTGGCAGGGTGGGGTAGGAAACCTTTCTTAATATTAGCTCAGTTATCTTGTGCTGGTGTAGCGATTTCTCCATCGTTGTGGTTCCGCACCCGTTTGTCATTCCGGAATTTAGTGCTACTTAACGAGCTTGCGAGTTTAGTAGCACTTAATGTCCGGAATCCAGGAAATTTATTTATCATCAGACCTTATTCTTCATCGTTCTTCTGGTCCACGAAAGCCGTAGCCCTCACCAGAATTCTCTTCTGTTGTGCTACTTTCTTATCGAAGAGGAAGAAGAACTGCTGCTGCTAGAACTAGAAGAAACCGAAGACGATGGTGATGAATTATTAGATGATGAATGACTACTGCTTGAGGATGAGGATGATGCGTAAGAAAAAGCCGCATGACCAGTTGGCGCTTGTAGTTTTTTTCCTGTGGATTTATCTTCGCTACTATTAACTGAATTAGCCCTTAGCTTTTCTAAAATGGCTAATCGTTCTTGTGTTGCGTGTCTCCCCCATCCCACTACTCCCGGCTCAGTTAGTACGATGTTATAATAATGAATTGCTCCCTCAATATCTCTTTCAACGCCCAGGCCATAATCACAACAGCGTGCAAAATTAAATGCAGCATCGATGTGTCTCTGGTCAGCTGCCAGTTTGTAAAATCTGGCAGATTCTGCTACATCTTCTTCCACCACGATGCCTACTGCATAATCGCAGCCAACAATAAATTGGTAAAACTTGTCCCCACGTTCAGCCAATATTTTACGGATTAAAAATTTTTGCTGCGTAGTGAGGCAACCATACATATTCAAACCTACATCATTAACCTTGTCCTGTGCTCCTTTATGTCCACTTATTGCCGCCGATATGAAAAGTTCAATTGCCTGATGCATATTTTGCTCGACGCCACGAGCTAATTCATAACAAATTCCAAGCTCATAGGTTGCTTTTAACTGTCCTTTTTCGCTTGCTTCTTTGTAGAGTCTAAATGCTTCTTTATCATTCTTTACGACACCGAGTCCGTCACGATAAAGAGCGCCAAGGTTATATAGTGCATTCGTATCTCCCTGATCTGCCGCCTGGCGAAAGAACTCAACTGCTCGTTTGTAATCTTGTTTAACACCGGTTCCTTTATAATAACAAAGTCCAAGCTGAAATTGTGCAGCTCGGTGTCCCTGACCCGCCGCCTGTTGCAGTAACTTAATTGCTTCCTCTTTATCTTTATCAATTCTTTTTTCTGGATCGCCGAATAAATAACTCCTGCCTAACCAGTATTGCGCTTCTGCATTTGGCTCAATTTTTTTGAAATCTCCTAACTCGACCCATGCTAACGTAGAGCCTGGCTTAGGGTTTTCAGCAAGGTCTTTTTTCTGTGAGGATAATTTAACTTCCTTACGGGAGTTTTTTGATTCGACTGTTTGGGGGAAGTTTACCGGTGCAGCGTAAGTAGGTTTGATCGGTGTTTTTAGGTTATGTGTATCTGTAGATTTTTCTGGAGTATACCAATTGTAATCTAATTTTTCTTTATCGAAAAGTTCTGGATTTGGTTGTGGTCTTGATGTATGTTTTGATTTTGTTGCTTTGTTTTCAGAAGAAGATGGTGATAAATTACTACGGCCGGAGGATAATAAGAAAGGATTTGCTGTAGGATTAGTAATATGCGGCGGTTCTGGTTCTTTAAAGCTGGATAACCTGGCTAGTCGCTCCTCGTCAGATACCACCAAGGTCGTTGGCGTAACTTCGCTTAAATCTGACAATTCTACTTCTTGATTTTCCGGATGGGGGCCAAGTTTCTTTTCGCGGTCATTCTTAGTAGTCATATTTTTCTGTGTCGTGTGGAAGCATAAATAAAAATAGCAATAAATGTCCTTGCAATATTGCAAGCTCCTTGCACATAATCATCGTATCAAATTATCACACTATTTTTAGCATGGCGTCAACTTATGAGCACTGATCGTCCAACGGTATTAATTATCGAAGATACTACGACCAACCAGGCATCACTTAAGCTTCCTTTAACAATGGCAGGGTTTTATCCCGTGTTTACTAACATTGGTCAGCAGGCAGATCAAGCGATAACGGTTGCTTCTCCTGATGTGATTTTATTTGATGGCGTATTAACTAAGCATGTTAATGCTGAATACTTTAAAAAACTACGCAACGATAATAAGACACTACACGTCCCCATTATTGTCATGATAGAAACGGCGCTAGCTGATTTTTTAGCGCAAGAATCTGTTACGCATTTGGCGGCTGATGATTATGTAGCGCACCCATTTTCTGTCTTAGACTTAATCGCAAAAATTAATGCGGCATTAAAAAGGCCAGTGGGCGCACGACATAACAGGATTACTATTAGGGAGCTAAGCGTTGATTTGCAAATCCCTCAAATCATCGTTTCTGGCAGCACGATTAACTTAACCCCCTTGAGTTACGAGTTGTTGCGGTTCTTTGTTACTAATCCCGATCAAGTACATTCACGCCAGCAATTGGCGGAAAAAGCCTGGCCTGGCGCTAAAAAAACCATCGGCGAATCTACGGTAAATTTGCATATCCGCACACTGCGCAAGGCGCTGCGCCCTTATCAGTACGATGGTCTTATTAAAACTGTGCATCAGGTGGGCTTCCTGCTTAGCACTAATTTTGATCAGTAGCGATCTCTGGTAAATTCTGTGTTTTATACAAGATACGCTCATAAATCACCACGATGGCAAAACAGATAGCCGAAATAAATAGCGGCAAATGAGCGCTCCAGGCAGCGATAATGCCGACACTGACGCCATTAAGCGCCCATACTAACGCCATAATCGAACCAGTAATTCCCATTACCCAACCTTGCTTATCGGCCTCTACCTGATCGGAGAACAACGTGACGATGGCAGAATAGGCCACCGCAACGCTGCACGCCAACGGAATCAATAACAACCAGCCAACCCATTCAAATGGCAGAATTGCTACGATGGCGGTCAATATGGCCGACGATAACACGGTATAGATAAATACCTGTTTTAATGGGAATCGCCGGGCCAGATATTGCACGACAAAACCCGTCCCGAGGCCAAAACCCAATCCCATCACGGCCATATACATGCTGATTCGAGTGGGAGAAAAATCGTAGGTCTTAATTAAAAATAAGGCGATAAATGAATAAAAACTGCTCCAACCAAAGATGAAGATAAAAAATAGTACGGATAGTTGTTTAACTTTTTCATGCTTAAATGCAGACACAAAGATATAAATCGCTTGTTGCGGGCGAAACGGAAATTTACCCTTCGCGGAGGTAAATGATTCGTTAAACAATATCCACAGCAGCCCGATATTGGCCAGCGAAATAAATGCAGCGAAATAAAATGGTGTGGCGAAGTCAAACCAGGCAACCAGACGATTATCTGATAACAATCCACCTAATAATGGCCCTAAAATAAAGCCTAAGGAAATGGCCAATAAAATCAGGCCGATGTTGCGCGCCTTATTTTCATTCGTGCTTAAATCAACGATGGCGGCTTGCGCGATCGGTTGGCTGCCGGCAGTGAAACCGCCGACGATGCGTCCGAGCAACAACAGGGTAATGCTGTTGGTTATAACGGCAAATGCAGATATTAGATAGCCAAGCCCCGCGCCGAGTAAACACAGTGTCAGCGCTTTTTTGCGCCCGATATAATCCGACATATCACCCAATAATGCTGCGCCAAAAAACCAGCACAGCATAAATACGCTGGTAATTGCGCCATAAATAAAGCTATGCATACCAGGTGAAAAAACCCTGCCCGCAAAGAATTGGCTGTCAGGAGCAAATATCAGTGCATTTAAAATCGGCATGATTAAGCTTAACCCCATGCCGTCGATGAATAGCACCAAGAATAATGGACCTGCCTTGATAAAGAAATGTTTGTTAGTTGACATAATAAAGTTCTCGTAAAAAAGTTGTAGGGGCGGTTCGTGAACCGCCCGTATCTTCAGCCGTCACCGGAATATAGGGTAGGCAAAATAGAACGCACCAATATAGTTGGGGGTTTAGTTCGAAAATTGCGAGAAATGGCCGCTAATGAGTCAGGCGCTTTTGGGGCTCACTATGCCAGTGCAGCAACTGTGATTGAGTTCTGTTAAATATAGTTGTGAAGATTTCGATAGGATTCATGCGTGATATATTAGCGAGTGTTTTGCAATATGTCAATTGCCCCTTTATTTACACCACGCCTGCGGATTTTCCGGCTCTCCTTGTTTGCGAATGGCAAAATACAAACTTGGTTGTGCATAGCCGCCGGTTTTTCCTACCGTTGCGATACGCTCACCAGGGGTCACAGCATCGCCAACTTGTTTATACAGCGCACCATTACGTCCGTAGAGTGTCATATAGCCCTGGCCGTGATCGATAATCATTAGCAAGCCATAACCTGACATCCAATTGGCAAACACCACACGACCTGGAGCAATGGCATAAACATTTTGCCCTTCTGGCGCTGCAATTAATACACCACCCAGCTTTATTTCACTTTGCTCAATCGGTGAGTTAAAGCGGGCAGTAATTTTGCCACGTGTCGGCCAGCTTAGTTTACCTCGCGTCTTGGTAAAGGAGCCACCACCCGGCCAGGTCACTGCGCCGCCAACGCTTTGTGTGGCTGCGGTTTGTTCCGCAGTCTTGATTGCTTGTTCTAGTGCTTGTTTATCTGCCAATAACTTTTGTAACTGTGCTGTTTTGGAAGTTAATGTGCTATTAAGTTGTTTTAGCGAATTTTCTCGCTGTACACGCTTAGCCTTAATGGCTTGTAATTGTTGTTGTTGCTGATCTTGTAAGGCACGCAATGCTGTCGTGTGTTGTTCTATCGCTTGTTTATTATCGGTCACTTGTTGTAATGCGGTATTTAACTGTTGTATGGCATTGAGTTGATATTGCGCAATGTAGTGGTAATAAACTAAACTCCGGCTGGTTTTGGCGAGGTCTTCCTGGCTGAGTAATAACTTTAAGAATTCTCGCTGTCCAGATACGTAGGCCAGGCGCGCCTGCTGCGCCAGTTCTTCTTGTTGCAGCGCTAAATTTTTCTCATAAATCTGTTGTTGCTGATTCAGCGCTTTCAAGGTTGCCTGTTGCGTTTGTTGCTGTGCAGCGGTTTGTTGTCGATGCAAGGTCAAATCGCCTAATTGCGTTTCGGTTTGTTGCAGCGTTTGTTGTAACTTTTCACGGTTGGCTTGTTGCTGTTGGATGTCTTGTTGTACTGTTTGAATTTGTGACTGAATGTTGGATAAATTTTTATTGCCAGGCTCTGCATGTGCATAAATAGTGGTTATGATTAATAAGATAAGGAAAATCTTTTTCATATTGTTCAACATTTTTTAATGATGAATACCATCCAAACCAGAACCCGGTTGTAGGGGCAACCCTTGTGGTTGCCCGAATAAATCGGGCAGGCACAAGACCTGCCCCTACATTCCAAGATGACGGTTATATACAGATGCTATATAATAACCGCCATTATCCCCTTTCACAATAACGTGCCATGCCAAAAGAAATAGAACAATTGATTCATGGTTATCAGGTATTCCAAAAACAATACTTTAAGCAACGTAATCTATTGTTTGATGATTTGGTGCGTCATGGGCAACGCCCAAAGGTACTAATGATTGCCTGCTCCGATTCGCGAGTCGATCCCGCCATCATTACCAATGCTCAGCCCGGTGATTTATTTGTAGTGCGTAACGTGGCGAATTTAGTGCCACCGTACGAAAATGATGATACCCACCATGGCACTAGCGCTGCATTAGAATTTGCCATATGTGGTCTTGGTATCCGTCATATAGTCGTGTTTGGGCACAGTCAATGTGGCGGCATTCAGGCATTGATGCAGAGTTCCGCCACCATTACGGGTAAGGATGGATTTATTAACAAGTGGATGCAGCTTGCTAACCCAGCCCGTCAATTTGTCGAACAACACTACTCGCAAGCGCCATTAGAGAAACAAGTCGAAGTTTGTTGTCAGCAATCGTTAATGCGTTCGCTGGAAAATCTCAAGACATTTCCGTGGATAGACGAAAAAATTAAACAGCATGAATTGTTCTTACACGCCTGGTATTTTGATTTATCCAGTGGTGTTATCCAATGTTTTGATGAACAGCAAACTATGTGGCGCCCACTTTGAATTTGAAGATGAACCCCCTCCCTAACCCTCCCCCGCAAGCGGGGGAGGGAATCGGTTCGTAGGGGCGGCTCACGAGCCGCCCCTACGAAGGGGGAGGTCAGGAGGGGGGATCTTACGATTTCGCCGCAATCACCCTACCCAACTCATACGCCGTCATCACATAATTTATTCTACCATTGTATGCCCTGACCACGGAAAAGTTTTTCAGGGTGATCCATGCTTCGCGATTATGCCGATCTTGCAAATAGATAACGCCAACCTTCGTATCAGGTGGCATAGCTTTATTTGGCGCGAGGCCATAATTTTGCTGTAGTTCGGCTATGGTAAATTTAAGCTTGCCATCTGGGTCATGCAATCGCCGGTAATCGTTATTTAATACCTTGGCGGGTATGGCGATAGGTTGATTGGGTTGCCAGCCTTTGGCGCGTAGATAGTTGCCGATGCTGGCAATGGCGTCGCCGCTACGCCATAAATCCACATTGGCATCGCGTTCACCTTGTGCATTTACCGCATACTCACGGTAACTGCTGGGCATAAATTGCGCCAGGCCTAAACCACCATCAAATGAACTGCGTATGGCAAGTGGATTCCAACCCTGGGCACGCGACAATAATAAGAAGTTGGTCAGTTCGCTGGTAAAATACGCGCGCCGCGTCGGGTGGTTAAACGCCAGGGTCGTTAAGCCACGAAATGCAGAATAATGCCCGGTGTTTTCACCATAGGTGGTTTCTATTCCCAGGATGCCGATAATAATTTCCGCTGGTACGCCATAGCGTTGTTGTGCAATCGCCAATGCCTGGGCGTGTTGACGCCAAAATGCGACACCGGCATGTACACGTTTTGGCGTAATCAGTTTATCGCGATAGATGTAAAACGGCGTCGGTATTGAAGGTTGCGTTGGCC
This sequence comes from uncultured Gammaproteobacteria bacterium, assembly GCA_963777715.1. Classification (GTDB taxonomy): domain Bacteria; phylum Pseudomonadota; class Gammaproteobacteria; order JAURND01; family JAURND01; genus JAURND01. The sequence continues at coordinate 17,737 of CAVZRN010000015.1, read as the reverse complement.
TGGCCTGCGCCCGTAATTTACGTAGCGTCGATTTTTCAAAACTAATTTGATTAAACCAGGAAGTTAATTGGGCTTCATCGAAATTATAACGTTGGCTAATAGTTTCAATATACTCACGCACATCGCGTTCGCGACTTAAATCAAGGGCGAAGGAAGATAGGCTGTAGCAAGTTAGGAAGATGCCTAGTAGAAATTTCTGTATCCTGGACATATTATTAAAATTCCCTTACCCCTTTGTTCAAAGGCACGTTTGATAAATAAGCACATAGTTAAGGTTCTATCAGCTCTTCAAATGATCCTGGATCCCAGTTGTAGGGGTAGCCCTTGTGGCTACCCGATAGTCTGAGCATTGCTATAGGCCCTTACGGGCAGGCACAAGGCCTGCCCCTACACACCACAACAGCACTAAATTCCGAGACGACAGCGTTGAGGCACAAGGCCATTGGGAGCGCATGTAGGGGCAACCCTTGTGGTTGCCCGAACAGATGGCACAGGATCATGGGTAGGCACAAAGGCCCCAGCCCTACAACCAAGGCGTTGGGTTATGCAATAAGCTGTCGTGTGATGTGGGAATGATACTGTGTTCCTTATTCCATTACCAGCATAGGGCGGTTTAGGCAATTACATCTCAGGGCCCTGAAAGAGGATTGCCTTGGTTGGGGTCGGGAGTTACTTTTCCTTCTGACACAGAACCCCCTGATCTTGCTGCTGTTGGCCGTTGGGGTTTATGTGGTCCTAACCAAGCTAAAGCTTTGTTAAGTGTTTGTGCCTTCTGTGACGTTTGGTTTGAATCCATACTTTGCGCCCGTTCTACCTCTTGTAGTATGTCGCCATAACCTTTCGCTTCTTTCTTACGGTTATCTGGCATATTTTTCAGAGTACGTTTTGCTTTTTCCAGGTCTGCTTCTAAGCTGTTACCCACTGAAGCATAAGTAGAGTCGGAAGCAGAGCTGGGAGCTGTTTTTTTTGGTCTACCTTGGGATGGCTGAGGTGGTTTAGAAGTTAATTTAACTTCAGCCGCCGCCCCCAGTGATTCATTTGTAGCTAACGGAGTTACTGGCGCGGCTTTTTCAGCGCTGTCTGGAACTACTGGGCTAGACTTATCAGCCAATGGCGCACTGCCAAAAGTCACTGGCTTCGGCATCTCAACTTTTGGCTGCCGCGCAACCATTCTGGACTTGCCTATTTTCTTGGCCGCAAAATAGAGGGTTGCTGGGACTGAAAGAATAACTAAAGCTATTACTCCAGGAATAACACCCCCTATGTACTTAGCAATTTTTTGCACGCCTTTATACCAGGGCTTCTTGATTTTATCGATATCATTCAGCTTGGCGCGATCGCCAGATTCTTTAAAAAATTTTTCATTACTGCTTTGTCGTTCTACATACCTACAAAAATCCGCTGGCAACACTTTTTCTGCTTCCTTGATGCCGGCAGCGCCAGGTGCATTTTGATTAGCGACGCGTTCCTGATGTTGGTATAAGGGGTAGGCAATAGCATAGAACGCCTCTTTTTCAGCAGCAGAATCCGTGGGTAGTGGTAATTTTCCATAGGTTGCATAATAGACATTCATCGCATCCTGCCACATCACATACAGGCCATTACGGTCATTACCGCTGACACAGGTTCTATGCACCGTGCCGGTAATCGCTTGGCCGATAATGCCCTCGTAAGCAGAAAGATACAGGTGGAGTCCCTCATGAAAGCCGTACCTGAGATTACTATTTAACGTCTTTTCTAGCGCCTTCGTCGCCCAATCAAGCTTGGCAATCACTTTTTTGCGCTCTGGGTTTTTTTCTTGCTTTGCTTCTTTTTCAAGTTGCTCTAATTTCGCCAAGTCATCCTTACCCGCTTTCAACCACTCTCGACTTTTGCTGTCCTCAACAAGCATGACAATTCCCCCGATATTATAGGGATGGTTAGTGCCGATGATGGTGGCATGGATGCGGGTTTCCTCCCCTCCCGATGTTACTGTGAATACTTTAGGAAGGTCAGTTATTGCATCGTTTTTTGCTGTGACCAGGGCAGTATCTTCCGGCCTTATCACTGGAATTGGCGTTAGATTAGTGCCCAGTAAAATGGGTATTTCATCTGTAGACAATCCCAGTTTTTCTCTGTGCACAACTGCTGTTTCCAGCATATCCTGCACTACGGTATTAACGTTAGCTCCAGTAATCTCTTTTTGTATTGGCGAGTCACCTTTTTCGCTGCGCGCACCAGAAGCGGCAGAGCGCAATAGTTCGGTTTGGCTGATAACGTTGCCTTCTTCATCCAGAACAACGGTTACGTTTTTCCAATAATTTCTAACCCCGGGAATAAATTCAAGTTTATTCGAAAATTTTAGCGGGCCGCGCAAGTAAGCTTTTAAATCCTCCTCGTTATTGTAAGTGTGGAATGCAGCTAGAAACATGTCCTGTTGATCTGGAGACATTTCCTCCCACCAGACAGGATAATCATATCCCTCATCTGCTGCACCACGATCCATAATAATCTTGGCGAATACATCTACCAGGTCTTCGGAAAGCGAGACCATGGGTATTTCCATCACCACCATGCGTTTAGCCGGTGACGTCGTTGTCAGGCCTTCGGGTGGTTCTGGAATATCCGCGGCGGTTGTAATGATAGGCCTGGGCTTACCCCTTAACAAATACAACTGTTCTGAGTTTTTTAAGAGCGCCTTTATGTCTTTTGATTTCATTCCCTGATCTTTGCAATGCTTAGTTACACCCTTAATGTAGTTCTTTATGGCTGCCTTATTCTGACCAGGCGTTTTGGAACCCCTTAATGCCTGGTCTAATATTGACTCTAAAGGAAGTATCTTCTTTAATATTTCGTCGAGAGTAGCCGAGTTATCAAATTTCACCCATAACCCATATTTTATTGCCTTCTTAATCGCCTCGGCTCGATCCCCATAACCTGGAAGATGGGCGCGAATTTTTTGTTTCTCATCAATCGTGACTCCAGCGGCGCTATATGCCTTGGCAAGACTTGCCTTTGTAGCATCATCCATTTTTATTTCCCCAGCCAGGGAAACAGAATTTTCATAACTGTGGCCGTTCAATGGTGTATTTGGCATAAAATGTGTCTCTCTGTTTGGGTTTTACCAAATCTTTCTAGTCATCAGGTTAAGTATAGCTGAAGCCTGATAGGACATACCTTGTAATATATTTCTTAACTCTTAAAAGTAATTATACCTGCCCAACATTAAGGTTTTATGAATAGCCTATCTAAAATAGTGCAATTTTTTTGTACACTACAAAAATTAGAACTGCCGTATCCTAGCGTTGGCGTAGAACTAAAGGATGGGCTATGGGGGAGGGTCCTTTGAAGCGACTAGGTATCAGGATGATAGCGGGATGGGACAGGGACGTCCCGTGGAGCTTCAAAGACCCTTCCCCATAGGACAGCCTGAGTTAATGGCATTTTTGTACCACTCATGACTGAATTAATAGCACTATTTCCCCAACAAATTCCGATGGGTATGAATCGACATAATAATGCCAAACCCCGCCATAAAGGTCAGCATTGCCGAGCCGCCGTAACTCACCAGGGGTAATGGCACGCCGACGACGGGTAACAATCCGGTCACCATGCCGATGTTTACGAAGAATGATAGGAAGAACGTTAAGCTTAAACTGCCAGCTAATAAACGCGTGAAAGTATCCTGCGCCTGGCTGCTAATATAAAGTCCACGCAATACAATAAGTGTTAACACAGTAATTAATGCGATACCGCCAACCAGGCCTAATTCTTCGCCCACCACGCCAAAAATAAAGTCCGTGGCATGTTCGGGTAAAAATTGCAAATGTGATTGCGTGCCGTGTAAATAACCCTTGCCCCAAAATCCACCCGAACCGATGGCGATCTTAGATTGAATAATATGATAACCGGTGCTTAATGGATTGCTCTCTGGATCTAAAAACGTTAATACGCGTTGACGTTGATAATCATGCAGAAAATGCCATAAAAATGGTGCAGCGCCACCAACAACTATCAGCAATGCAATCACATAACGCCAACGGATACCTGCCAGTAATAACACACAGAAGCCAGTAAATACGATAATCAAACCCGTGCCTAAATCCGGTTGCTTAACGGCCAATCCCAATGGTATCAGCAACAATACACCGCACACGGCTAAGGTGGGAAGGCGTGGCGGCAACTGTCGGTTATCTAAATACCAGGCCAACATCATCGGCAGCGCCAGCTTTACGATTTCGGAGGGTTGAAATTGCATGATGCCGATATTCAACCAGCGTTGCGCGCCATTCTTGCTTTGACCCACAACCAACACTGCTGCTAATAAAATAATGCCGATGGCGAATACCCAGGGCGCCCATTGATAATATTTGCGTGGCGGAATGTTGGCGAATACTAACATCACAGTAAGCGATAGTAATACCCATAATACTTGGCGCACTAGTAACGTAAAGCTTTGATTGTCGGCACTGTAAAGGATAATCAATCCGAAAATAAGCAGGGTGGCGATCCCGATAAACAACGGTTTGTCCACGTGCAAGCGTTCCCATAGCGAACGTCTTAACGTGTTGCCGGTGGAGCCCATGTAGTGTTCAGAGGTATAACGTTGTGACATAGATAAGCTTTTTAGTAAAAACTGCAAACGGGCATATTTTGTCGATTTTGGCGGGAAAAATTTTCTCAAAATGCTCACATATTCCCTATATGCTGCGCTTTTTCGAGAATTTTTCGCACCAAACTCGACTAAAATCTGACCGTTTATGCCAGTCTTTGTTGGGTAGAAAATTAGTTATTTAATCATTTGGACCGGTGTCTTCTGCTATTTTTGCCGCAGCAGCGTCCTTGGCTGCTTGCCCATGGTCGGGTAATAAATAATAATCCAGCACCTTTCGCGCCACGACAGGTCCATAGTGGGAATGATGCTCTACCAAGACCGCTAACGCAATCTTTGGATCTTCTACCGGCGCAAATCCGATAAACCAGGCATGGTTACGAAATTGTTTGGGGATGGACATGCTATCACCATCGATACCCTTGGGTCGCGCTACCTGGGCAGTTCCGGTCTTGCCAGCAGCCGAATATTGCAAGCCTTGTCCCAGGCTATGATTTGCAGTGCCATGTGGATCTGCTACTACATCACGCATCGCCTGTTGAACGAAATCCCAGATTTTTTGATCGCGTAACGTTACAGGAGGATTGGGTACTGGTGGGAGTGTTTCGAGGCGGCCATCGGAATTTTGCATTTTCCATAAAAATCGTGGCTTATAACGCACGCCGCGATTAGCAATTCCAGCCACTGCCGCTGCCATTTGTAGGGGTGTAACCAGGGTATATCCCTGGCCAATGGCGGCATTTACTGTATCGCCAGTATACCATGATGATTTTAGTGCGGCTCTTTTCCACTCAGGTGAAGGCGCAACGCCGGCTAATTCTTCGCCAACATCTAATCCCGTTAATTGTCCCAAACCAAAGCGCGTTTCAATATCGTGCATACGTTCTGGACCCATGCGTAGGCCCATGTTATAGAAATAAACGTCGCATGATTCAACGATCGCCTTATGCAAGTTCACCGTACCGTGTCCGCCCTTCTTCCAGTCGTGCCAGATATGCGAATTGCCTGGCAGGGTAAAAACGCCAGGATCAAATATAGTGTAGTTAGGCGATACCAGATTTTTATCTAATAACTCTGTGGTTAAAAACGGTTTAATGGTAGATCCACACGGGTATAGACCGCGCAAGGGGCGATTATATAATGGCTTTAACGGATCATCCTGCAATGCCTTGTACTCGTCATTGGTTACGCCGCGCACAAACATATTTGGGTCATAACGCGGGTTGCTGACAAACGCTAATACTTGTCCGGTTTTAGGATCAATGGCGACTATAGCGCCTTCATCATCACCCAATGCATCTTCCGCCGCTTTTTGTAACCCGCTATCTAAACTTAAATACATATTAGCGCCAGCAATCGGTGGCATACGTTTTAATATGCGCACAACACGACCATTGGCGTCGGTTTCAACTTGTTGGTAACCCACTTGCCCGTGCAAGGTATCTTCGTAATATTTTTCCAGTCCAAGTTTGCCGATGTAATTAGTAGCGGCATAATTGGTGGTATCTAATTGCGCCATTTCATCTTCATTGATGCGAGATACATAGCCTAGCGCACTGACCATGGTGTCGCCTTGCGGGTAATGCCGCATTAGCCGACCAGTAATATGAAACCCGGGGAATTTATATTGGTTGAGATGAAAACGCGCTACTTCTTCTTCGGAGAGATTGAGTTTTAATGGCACGCCATCAGCAGATCGATGTTGTTTAAGCGCCTTGTGAAATTGTTTTAAATCATCAGGACTGATGTCAATCAACTGTTGGATTTCCGCCAGCGTTGCCTTGAAGTCAGGGACGTGTTCTGGCGTCACATCTAAACTAAACGTGGGAATATTATCGGCTAATAGCACACCATTGCGGTCATAAATTAATCCGCGGTTAGGATCGATTGGAATTAAATCGAGCTGATTTTTATCGGATAATGTGGTGTATACGCTGTGTTGATCGATTTGCAAATAAATCAGGCGACCAATTAAGATGCTTAATAACGCAGCGATTAAAATAATGGCAAATAATAAACGACCGCTAAATAAATGGGTTTCGGCGAAATAATTTTTTAATGTGAAGCGAGACATTTTTATACCTACAGGCGATGATAAGGATGATGACGTAATAAACTCCATGCCCGATATAATTGCTCCGCCACTAATATACGCACTAACGGGTGCGGCCAGGTTAATGGGGAAAGCGACCATTGCTGGTGTGCTCTCTCAAGACATTGTGGCGCTAATCCTTCTGGCCCACCAATCAATAAACTTAATCCATTACCAGTATCATGCCAGCCTTGTAATTTAGCGGCGAATTGTTGGGTGTTCCACAGTTGTCCGCGCTCGGTCAATGCAACGACAACATCACCCGCTGGAATTGCTGCACACATGCGTTCACCCTCCTGGTGTATGAGACGTTTTACATCCACGGTCTTGCCTCGCTTGCCAGCGGGAATCTCAATACAGCGCAGTGCAAAATCACCAGGTAACCGTTTGGCGTATTCCTGGTAACCCGTTTCTACCCACTCCGGCATCTTCGTTCCCACAGCAATGAGGGTAATCTTCATGTCCGTTATATATTGCGTTGTTTAGCAGGTGCTTTGCGCCTGGTTGTCGTTATCGCCTTAGCCTTTGTGGTCGCCTTCGTTTTTTTTGGTAATGCAGTTTTCTTCGCCGTAGCTTTCTTTGTAGCGATCTTCTTGGGTTTCGCCGTTCTTGCTTTTAACTCTTTGGCGACACTCCACAATTTTTCCAAACTGTAAAACTCACGCGTTTGTGGCAACATGATATGCACCACTGCATCGGTTAGATCGACTAAAATCCATTCGCCAGTTTCTCGACCTTCAACCGCCAGGGGTATAATGCCCTTAGCCTTGGCTTGTACCACCAAATTATTGGCGATAGATCGTGTATGACGATTGGATGTACCACTGCAAATTACCATATAGTCGGTAACATCAGTTAGTTTGCGTACATCCAACATGGCGATGTCGCGCGCCTTGCTATCATCCAGTGCAGCTAGAATAAGTGATTTTAATTGATTGGTTGGCATGAAACCTCGGTAAATGTAAGAAATAACGTATGTATAGTAGGATACTATATAACAGTTCCAGTTGATGCAGAAGGGTGAGATACGGTAAAGTTAGGCAATAACCCCTATATCCAGACCCCCCTCATGATTACATACCCCCACATCAACCCAATCTTAGTACAAATTGGCCCTGTCGCTATCCATTGGTATGGCATTATGTACCTGATTGGTTTTGCCAGCGCCTGGCTGTTGGCTGCTTATCGCGCACGTCGGCCCGGCAGCGGTTGGACTACTGATCAAGTAAGTGACCTGATTTTTTATTGCGCCCTGGGTGTGTTGGTCGGCGGACGTGTGGGCTATATGTTATTTTATGCCCTTCCTGGCTTAATAGAGCATCCGTTATCATTGTTCAAACTATGGGATGGTGGCATGTCATTTCATGGTGGCTTAATCGGTGTCATGGTCAGTGCCACATTATTTGCACGTAAAACGCAGAAATCCATCTTTGCCGTTGGTGATTTCCTGGTGCCACTGGTTCCCGTGGGTTTAGCGGCAGGACGCATCGGCAATTTTATCAATGGTGAGCTATGGGGGCGCGTTACTACAATGCCCTGGGGCATGGTGTTTCCGGCAGCAGGGCCAGAGCCACGCCACCCTTCCATGTTGTACGAATTCGCGCTTGAAGGCGTCGTAATGTTTACGATCATTTGGTTATATTCTTCCAAGCCACGTCCCACCATGTCAGTGTGTGGCTTGTTTTTCCTGCTATATGGCTTGTTTCGTATTGTGATTGAATTCTTTCGTCAACCGGATCCCCAGCTTGGCTTCATCGCATTTAACTGGTTGACGATGGGGCAATTGTTGTCGGTTCCCATGGTGATTTTTGGTGGCTTGATGATGTATCTGGCTTATCGTGATTACTCACCACCTACTAAAACTAAACTTGGCACAAACAGTCAGGGCTGATTTAATTCACTGAGAATTACTGATGAAAACCTATCTAAATTTTCTGCGACATATTCGTCAACACGGTGTAGCCAAACATGATCGTACCGGTGTGGGCACCTATAGTGTGTTTGGTTATGACATGCGCTTTGACTTGACTGCGGGCTTTCCCCTGGTGACCACCAAGAAACTGCATACGCGCAGTATTTTTCATGAGCTGCTGTGGTTTTTGCGCGGCGATACTAACATACGCTACTTGCACGAGAATGGCGTTACCATTTGGGATGAGTGGGCGGATGAAAACGGCGACCTGGGTCCAATCTATGGTAAGCAATGGCGTGCCTGGCAAGCGGCAGATGGACGCGTCATCGATCAGATGCAGGCCGTGATTGAAGAAATTAAACGCAACCCAGATTCGCGTCGCCTGATTGTCAGTGCCTGGAATGTGGGAGAGTTAAATAAAATGGCGCTGCCGCCATGCCACTTATTATTGCAATTTTACGTTAACAATAATCGCGCATTATCCTGCAAACTAACCCAACGCTCCGCAGATGCGTTTCTAGGCGTACCATTTAATATCGCCTCGTATGCGCTGTTAACACATTTAGTGGCGCAACAATGCGACCTACGGGTGGGTGAATTTATTTGGTCAGGCGGCGATTGCCATATTTATAGCAACCATTTAGAACAAGTCGATTTACAGCTTACGCGCCAACCATTGCCGTTGCCGCAGTTAGTGCTAAAACGCAAGGTCCCCTCGTTGTTCGATTATCAATATGAAGATATTGAAGTTCAAAACTACCAGTCGCATTCAGCCATTAAGGCGGCGGTGGCGGTGTGAGCAATCGCCCCCGCTTGCGGGGGAAGGGGATTGATTCGTAGGGGCGGCTCGCGAGCCGCCCGTAGCTTTTACGGGCGATTCACGAATCGCCCCTACGGAGTTACTTTTCCAGCCCGCAATCCCCTCAAAATATTTAACCCCTGATAAAGTTGGAAATCCTTATACAGTAGTTCTGTCATCTTCTTGTTGGCTTCCTCGGTCTTGGCGTCGGCTTCCGCATCTTTTGCAGCCTGGCTTTTATCATCGTTGCCATCGTTAGCCAGATGTTTTTCTAAATCGACTTCGGAGATAGAGATGAAACTATCGTCATCTGAGGTTGATTTCGGAATGGTCAGTTGCGGTATTTCAATGGTAGGTTCGATGCCCTTGGCCTGAATGGAACGTCCGGCTGGCGTGTAGTACAGCGCTGTTGTTAACTTAATCGCTGTCTTATCGTCGATGCCTAATACGGTCTGTACCGAGCCCTTGCCAAACGTACGTTGCCCCACCAGGGTTGCACGGTCTTGATCTTGTAAGGCGCCAGCAACGATTTCTGCTGCAGAGGCTGAACCTTCGTTCGTCAGCACCACCATCGGTATACCCTTGAGTATGTCTTGCCCAGTGGCAACCGCCTTGATATCTGAACTGGCAATACGACCCTTGGTATAGACAATGAGTCCGCTATACTTTAGGTGCTTACTATCCAGAAATAAATTGGTCACATCCACCGCGGAATCCAACAGTCCGCCGGGATTATTACGCAAATCCAACACTACGCCCTTTAACTGGTCATTAGCCTGTTTTTGCAAACTCTTCACCCCCTTAATTAAATCTTGCTTAGTAGAATCCTGGAAAAACGATAGACGAATGTAGCCATAATTATCGGGATACAATTCAGTTTTAATGGTCTCAACCTTAATAGTGTCGCGCTTAACATCCAGTTCTAACGGTTTCTTGCCATCCTTACGTAGCAGGGTGAGATGTACCGTGGTGCCGATTTCGCCACGAATCATATTGACGGCTTCGCGTAACGTCATATCGCGCACCAGTTTGTTATCGATGCGGATAATTAAGTCGCCAGTCTTAATACCTGCTTTATAGGCGGGTGTCCCATCGATAGGACTAACCACCTTAATAAAACCATCGCTGGGTATCACTTCAATGCCGATACCACCGAACTTGCCACTGGTGGTAGTTTCGAGATCGTTTAGGGCATCCTGGTCTAAATAATCTGAATGCGGATCCAAACTGGATAACATGCCGGAGATTGCATAATTAAATAGTTTGTCGTCACTCACCGGTTCTACATAATAACGATGAATTTGAGCAATAACCGTAGCAAACCGCTCAATATCTTGCAGGGGTAGATTGATTGTCGTCGATTCAGACGAACGGCTAGTTGCTTTTTGAGAGGTAGTTTCGCTGTTGGCCTTACAACTGACGAGTCCTATCCATAGAATAAGGATGGCCACTAAACATCGTTTATGAATACGCACAAAGTTCTCCGGTGGGGATAATCCCCATTAAACAACGCAGTATAAGACTTCGTTTGACGCCATGCAATACTCGGTTTCGCAGTACAAATCTTCATGTTGGCGCAAAACAATTAAATTACTGTTTCCATCATAAAGCACCCTCCTGGCAAATGTCGTAAAAAAGTGCCATAATCACAGCCCTATTTTTTTACTTAACTTTTTATATACAAAGAATATGCCGAACATTCGCTTGCCTGATGGGCAGATAAAACCATTTCCACAGCCGGTTTCCGTCGCTGAAATTGCCGCCAGCATTGGTGCTGGCCTGGCAAAAGCAGCGCTTGCGGGTAACGTCGACGGTCGGTTGGTGAATACCAGTTATGTGGTAGAACACGATGCCCAGGTTGCCATTGTTACCGACAAAGACGCGCAAGGCTTGGAGATTATTCGTCACTCCACGGCGCATTTGCTCGCACATGCGGTTAAACAGCTCTACCCCGCGGCGCAGGTCACGATTGGGCCTGTCATTGAAGATGGCTTTTATTATGATTTTTCCTATCCGGCGGGCTTCACCCCCGAGGATATGCAGGCGATTGAAGCACGCATGGTTGAATTGGCTAAACAAGATTTTCCCGTTTCCCGCCGCGAAATCAGTCGCGATGCGGCCATTGCCTTCTTCCAGGCAGCCGGTGAAGAATACAAGGCGCGTATTATCGCAGACATCCCCGCCAATGAAACCCTTACCCTCTATACCCAGGGCGATTTTACCGATCTGTGTCGTGGCCCCCACGTGCCGAACACCGGCAGATTAAAAGCCTTTAAATTAACCAAGATCTCTGGCGCTTATTGGCGCGGTGACTCGAAGAATGAAATGTTGCAGCGAGTCTATGGCACTGCATGGCCGGATAAAAAATCCCTCGAAGACTACTTACATCGCCTGGCAGAAGCTGAAAAACGCGACCATCGCAAGACAGCGAAGAGGCTCGACTTATTCCATACCCAGGAAGAAGCGCCCGGCATGGTGTTTTGGCATCCCAACGGTTGGATCATTTACCAGGCGATTGAGCAATACCTACGCCAGCGCTTGCGCGAGTGGGATTACCAGGAAATTCGCACGCCGCAGTTGCTTGATCGCTCGCTATGGGAAAAGTCTGGTCACTGGGATAAATTCGGCGATGACATGTTTTATTCCGAATCCGAATCCCGACTCTATGCCATCAAGCCGATGAGTTGCCCCTGCCACGTGCAGGTGTTCAAGCATAGCCTGCGCAGTTACCGCGAATTGCCGATACGCCTGGCAGAATTTGGCGCCTGCCATCGCAATGAGCCATCGGGCAGCTTGCATGGCCTCATGCGGGTTAGAAGCTTCACCCAGGATGACGGGCATATTTTCTGTACGGAAGATCAAATCTACTCGGAATCGGCGCATGTCATGGACGAAGTACGTGAAATCTATGCTAACTTTGGTTTTGACGCCGAGCAAATTGTGCTCAAATTATCAACACGCCCCGATAAACGCATTGGTTCCGATGAAGTATGGGATAAGGCCGAGAAAGCCTTGGCCGATGTATTAAATGACTCGGGGTTCCACTGGGAATTGCAACCGGGCGAAGGCGCATTTTATGGTCCCAAGATCGAATTCGCCTTAAAAGATTGCCTGGGTCGTATTTGGCAATGTGGCACCTTGCAAGTAGATTTCTTTATGCCGGAGCGCCTGGGGGCTTACTACATCGCCGAAGATAGCAGCAAGCAGACCCCCGTCATGTTACACCGCGCCATTTTAGGCTCGCTGGAGCGATTTATTGGTATTTTGTTGGAAGAGACGGCAGGTCATTTGCCATTATGGTTAGCGCCGGTGCAGGTTGTCGTAATGAATATCACGGATAAACAGCACGATTATGTGCTAAAAGTGGCCAAATTGTTAAAAAGTCAAAATATTCGCGTGACTGTCGACGTAAGAAATGAGAAAATCGGCTTCAAAATTCGCGAACACACCCTGCAACATACTCCCTACTTACTGGTCGTTGGTGATCGGGAACAGGAGTCCGCCACTGTCGCTGTGCGTACCCAGGCTGGAAAAGATCTCGGCAGCATGTCTGTCGAAGCGTTTATTCACCATTTGTTGGGTGAAATCGCCAGGCGTGGGCGTGCGGAGAGTCTCGAACAGGAAGCGACCGTAGTATAAGTGTGTGACCGCATTGGGGGGATACCCTTTGCGGAAATATTAACTCAAGAGGAACATTACTATTACTGTTAAGAAAACTCGCATCAATAGCGAAATTACAGCGCCACAGGTATTTTTAATAGGCGTCGATGGTGAAAAGATCGGTGTAAGAAAGATTAGAGAAGCATTGGAGCAGGCAGAGATTGCAGGCCATGACCTCGTCGAAATTGCTCCCCAGGCAGCGCCACCAGTTTGCCGCATCATGGATTATGGCAAGTATAGATTTGAGCAGAATAAAAAATCTGCCCTGCAAAAGAAAAAGCAGAAACAGATCCAAACCAAGGAAATTAAGCTGCGACCGGTGACGGATGAAGGAGATTATCAGGTAAAACTGCGTGCAGCGATACGCTTCCTGGAAGAAGGCAACAAGGTGAAATTTACCGTACGTTTTCGTGGACGCGAGCTATCGTACCAGGAACAAGGGATGGAATTATTAAGACGCATTGAGCAGCAACTAGGGGAATTGATTATCGTGGAGCAGCGGCCGAAGTCAGAAGGTCGGCAGGTAGCAATGGTGGTAGGACCCAAGAAAAAGTAGTTAACGCGGAGTTAAAAAATATTATGCCTAAAATGAAAACAAATCGCAGCGCTGCCAAACGCTTTAGAGCCAGCAGCGGTGGCAATATCAAACGCAAGGCGGCGTATCGTAACCATATCTTGACCAAGAAAAAGATGAAGCGTAAGCGTCATCTGCGTGGTGCGGCGCTGATACATGAAAGCGACTTACTGTCGATTCGTCGGTTGTTGTTGATTCAATAAGAATTCCCGCAGCAAGCTGACGGGTATAGAATAATAAATTATATAGAGGTTTATATGGCAAGAGTTAAACGTGGGGTGCAGGCAAGAGCCCGCCATAAAAAAGTATTAAGACAAGCCAAGGGGCATTACGGCGCCCGCAGCCGCGTGTATCGTGTGGCGAAACAGTCGGTTATTAAGGCTGGCCAATATGCTTATCGTGACCGTCGTCAACGTAAACGTCAATTCCGCGCCTTGTGGATTATCCGCATTAACGCCGCTGCGCGTGAGTTCGGTTTATCTTACAGCCGCCTAATGGCTGGCCTGAAAAACGCCGCCATTGAAATTGATCGTAAAATTTTGGCGGATTTAGCTATTTTCGACAAACCAGCCTTTGCTGCATTGGCTGAAAAAGCAAAATCAGCACTGCCTGCAGTAGCATGATAATCCGACTAGTTGCAGTATGCGCACTAATTCTGGCTAACCAGGTTGCGTTAGCGGATGCTGCATCGGTTGGCCTCCCGCCTTCTTCAGTGGCGGAAACGCAGGAACCTGCACAGCAATTTGTGATGTCGGATACAGAACCGTCCTCTACTACTACCACTAGCAGCCCTGGCGATAACTCCGATGCCGAGGGTCCCCCGCCTGAACAATTAATTGCTGCTGCACAGGCTGGCAATAATCCGCAACAACAAGTATCTATTCCTGCCGCGTCTGCAACTGCCCTGGGACCTCCCGGCACTACGAATGAGCAAGCCCCCAAACCCTTTGCAGGTGGTTTAGATTCTGCTAATTTTGTTAACTGTATGCAGATGGCTCGGGCAGTCTGTCAACAAGCCAGTGGTGTAACTGGGTATCAAAATTGCATCACTAAAATCAAGGTACAGCAGGCATGCACGCAATTTTTAGCATTTGCCGCCAGTACTGGCATGGGGCCAAAGGACAACATTGATGTCATCAAGGAATACAAGGAAGGGCAGTTCTACCTGATTCATTTACAACGCTTTGGCGCTAATTATCCAGGAGTATATTACTCCATCGGCAGCAGCGGCGATTTTCAAGACTTAATTTTCGGCAGTTTTACCCAGGCGCTCGATATTCGTAAGGATCCGAACTACGCACAAATAGCCGCTAAATTTCCCAATGTGCAATTATTTTCCATCGTAGATAAATTACCCCAGACAGCGCCGACACCCAGCGGTTCAGGCGTGCGTTTAATTCTCCGCTTCCAGCTATTCAATGGTTGCCATGCATGTGAGCGTGCCGGGTATGCCAATGTAGCATTTGATTTTTCTGCCAATGGAACTCTGACGAGTAGTAGTATTGTATCGTTGGACCCGTCCTCGTAGATTTATAGTCAATGACTATATTAAAAATATTCCTTGTGAAGCTCCATAAATTGGCATATTTGCCAGGCAATATACGCTTTGACATACTCGATGACTTCCGGCCCACGGCATGGAGTAATAATTTTATGTTGATACTTTAATTCATTTCCTACGTATGCCCTACATTCAAACGTAACAGAGCCGGTAAAATTATCATTATCATATAACGGGGGAAGGGAACTAACCTGAAACACAACCCCTTCAAAATTCTCTATCTGTTTTTTTTCTAAAAAAACTAAATTATCAACGTCCATATTTGAGAAGAAATTATTTTTTGTAATTTCATTAACGATATAAATATTACCTTTCAGTACTTTTAAATTTTCCAGGAGTAATTCCATAGAATTCTTGCCGTCCCTTGAGACCGTATGGGGAAGCAGCATGTTGTCGATATCCTGAATTAAGTTTTCATCCTGACTTGGACAAAAAGACGTAAGTTTAATTTCAAGATAAGGATAATTCCAGCGATAACCGGACTCAAGCTTAGAAAGTTTTATGGTTTCGTCAACTTTTTGTGTGATCTCTCCTTCTATTAAACCCAATGTTAACCATTTGTACGTTTTTTTATCGACATAGAAATCTAACGAATCAAGGGTTGGTATCACATATTTTTTAAACATAGGAAGACACTCTCGAGGTGGCCCCGGGAGCATAAAAATATGTTTATTATTCCATCTGAGATAAGCGCCAAAAGCGGTGCCATTTTCATTGGGATAAAGTTCAGAACCTTCAGGAAATAAAGCCTGTTGACGATTTGAATCCGCCACTGATAAATTGAAGTTTTTTAGTCTGGCTACTACATGTTTCCAGGCGGTTTCGTCAAAATATAACGCATGCTTAGTTACCTCAGCAAGAGCATAACGCGTCCTATCATCGGAAGTGGGACCCAGGCCACCGGTAATAAGTACAGCATCGCTCTTACTTAGCAGGTAGCGTAATGCATCCATTATTTCGATTTTATTGTCAGAGACTTGAATATGCTGATAAATATTTCCGCCCCTACTATTAATTATTTTAGCAAATTGATGACTATTGCTGTCTTGAACTTCACCCTGGATGATTTCACTTCCCGTTGCCAAAAAAGAAAGCGTTTTAATTGTTTTAGGGTGGGTACAACCATCAATAATGGCATCGGCCATAGTTTGGGTCGAGGCGCTTCCATCAACCTCCTTGCCGATGCCATCTTTGGGAAGAACTGCTATTTTTAATTTTTTCATTTTTTTGTGAGTTTTGTATTATTGCAGCATGATGGTAATATCCTGTCAATTGATTCAAACCTGACGCCTACCTTTTACGGGTGACCATGAACATTCTCGGCATTGAAACTTCCTGTGATGAAACCGGCGTTGCGATTTATTCTGAGCAATGCGGATTATTAGCGCATACATTGTATTCACAAATTTCTCTACATGCAGAATATGGCGGTGTTGTACCGGAGCTTGCATCGCGTGACCATCTGGTACGTTTGTTACCGCTGATAAAGCAAACATTGGCTGAGGCGCAATTAACTCACCCAGACATACAAGGTATTGCCTATACGGCAGGGCCTGGCTTAATGGGCGCATTGTTAGTCGGCGCTGCATTTGCGCGTAGCCTGGGTTTTGCCTGGAACGTACCAACGCTGGCTATTCACCACATGGAAGGTCATCTGCTTGCGCCATTATTAGAACAGCCTGCGCCAGAGCTGCCATTTTTAGCACTCCTCGTTTCGGGGGGGCATACCATGTTGGTTGCGGTACGGGCTATTGGCGATTATCAGATATTGGGTGAAACTCTGGATGATGCCGTGGGCGAAGCGTTTGATAAAACCGCTAAATTGCTGGGATTGCCTTATCCAGGTGGGGCCGAGCTGGCTAAACTTGCCGAGCAGGGTAATCCTGCGCGGTTTCATTTTCCACGCCCGATGTTAGATCGACCCGGATTAGATTTTAGTTTCAGTGGCTTAAAAACCTTTGCATTAAACACACTACGCGCAGAACCAATATTGGATCAACAGACTAAGGCTGACATCGCGCGCGCCTTTGAAGATGCCGTGGTTGCAACACTGTGGGCAAAATGCGTACGTGCGCTTAAGCAGACTGGATTTACGCGCCTGGTCGTGGCTGGTGGAGTGGGCGCCAATCATACCCTACGCCGCACCTTACAACAGGGAATGCAGCAATATGGCGGGCAGGTATTTTTTCCACGTCCAGAGTTTTGCACCGATAACGGCGCGATGATTGCCTATGCCGGATATTTACGTTTTAAAGCCGGGCAACAAGATACCGATTTAACCATCACCGTCAAACCACGGTGGTCATTGACGGAGTTGCAGGTGGTACCATCGAACGCTGGAACAAAGGGAAATTGAAAAGCAAACACGCCGTAAATACATCCCTGTAGGCTCGTATATTTCGTCCCTGAAATATACGGTTTGCTTTCCAACCTCCCTTTGTTCCAGCTTAACGTATTAGCCACTTCTAATGGTGATATTATAGTCCCTTCGTTTGAAAATGTGAGTTTTGGCGCATAATTCTCGTGTTGTCATCCTGGAATTCAATGC
>CAVZRN010000014.1:0-6198 GCA_963777715.1 uncultured Gammaproteobacteria bacterium | reverse complement strand
TCCTTACTTACTGGGTAAACAATCTGGAATCTGCCATAGTAAGGAAGAATTTCGTGAATTATTAACGATTGCTGTGGCACGAAAGCCACACTGTAGGCAGTATTTCAAAAAAAATTTCTTTACTAATGGTAAGACCATTGTTTGGGAATATCCTCGTTTATCTCCTGAAGGAGAACAAATGGATTTTGTCGAAATTATGGAATTAGAGGGTGGTCTGATCAGTAAACATCGGGTTTATTGGGGTTGGTTCGGGTTTAACATTCTAAAAAATGATGCATATTACCACTCCGACCCCTTGTGAGTTGGTTAATTAAGTTGTAATTGCTTGATAACACCAGTCAACTCAGCTTTTTCTTGTGCTAAAAATAGTTTTTCATGTCGCAAGGTTTCAGCTTTATCTTCTGCTTGCTGTAGTGAATCGCTGAGTTGCGGACATTGTTCGGAGAGGTGTTATGACTATGATCTCTATTTACTTGCCCGATAAGCTGTTATTAGAAATTGACAACATGGCTAAGGTAAGTCACATGTCGCGTGAGGAGTACATACGTTGGGCTATTGAAAATATGAATCACGAGATTATGGCGCGTGAACGTGCGCAGCAACTGAAAAAGGCAAGTTTACGCGTTAGAAAGCAAAGCATGCGAATCAATAAAGAATTTGATCGGATTGAGCATGACCTGGAAACTTGAGCTTGTTGAAATATGGTTAGCTAATTTAAATCCAGTTTAACACTCCGGTATATTCACTGCCAATCCACCCAACGAGGTTTCTTTATAGATCGTCTGCATGTCGCGGCCGATAATGCGCATGGTATTAATCACGGTATCCAGCGATACCTTGTGTTGACCATCTTCCGCCAGGGCCAGGTAGGTAGCGTTAATCGCCTTGACTGCACCCATGGCGTTACGTTCGATACACGGAATTTGCACCAATCCTTTTGGCGGATCGCACGGAAGGCCGAGGTTGTGTTCCATGCCAATTTCTGCCGCGTTTTCAATTTGCGCCAGGGAGCCGCCAAGCGCTGCCGCTAATGCGCCTGCCGCCATCGAACAGGCGACGCCGACTTCCCCCTGACAACCCACCTCGGCGCCAGAAATAGATGCGCGTAATTTATACAAAATAGCAATCGCTGCGGCAGTTAATAGAAAATCAATGATGCCTTGTTCGTTCGCAGTTGTGCAGAAATCGCGATAATACTGTAACACGGCAGGAATAATTCCGGCTGCGCCATTGGTTGGCGCGGTGACGATGCGTCCACCAGCAGCATTTTCTTCGTTGACGGCCATGGCATACATATTCAACCAATTCATCACATCCGGATGATGACTGTTGGGCTTGCCTTGTTGCGCCAATTTTTTATATAGCTCGGGTGCGCGGCGTTTTACGTTGAGTCCACCTGGTAGAATGCCAGGAGTGTTGCGGCCTTTTTCAATACAGGCCTGCATCACGTCAGCAATATGCAGTAGATCCTTGCGGATGTTTGCATCACTGCGCCAGGTGCGCTCATTCGTCAACATGAGTTCACTGATGCTTGATTGATGTTCGGCGCATAGTTGTAGTAATTCTTCTGCCGTTGTAAATGAATAAGGCGCTGGGTGATCGGCAATGGGCGGTTGATCAAATTCTTCATCAGTGACAATAAAGCCGCCGCCAACAGAATAATAAATTTGTGTCGCTATGACTTGCTGATCAGCAGCGTAGGCAGTAAAGCGCATACCGTTAGTGTGCTTGGGCAATACTTCTGTGTCGTGGAAACGCAGGTCGGTGGTATGAAATGCAATACGATGTTCGCCCAGTAGTGTAATCTGTTGTTGTTGCCAAATGGTGGCGACGGTCGCGTCGATGGTGTCGGGATTTACGGTATCTGGTTGTTCGCCGCTAAGACCAAGTAGCACGGCTTTATCCGTGCCATGTCCCTTGCCGGTGAGCGCCAGGGAGCCGTACAAATCCACCTGCACGCGGGCGATCTTAGTTAGTTCGCCAGCTTGTTTTAATGGCTGTAAAAATGCGAGTGCTGCCTTCATCGGTCCCACAGTGTGGGAGCTGGATGGACCGATGCCGATTTTAAATATATCAAATACGCTGATGTTCATAAATTTGTGGTGTTTTTATAGGGTTGTGTAACATTATAATTGTGCATTTTACTCGTTCTGAGAATAAATGCTATCCAAAACGGGCGGTTCACGAACCGCCCCTACAACCAGGATGATGGCTGAATTTACTTTGCGCAGTAGCATCTGTTGTGTAAACTTCCTATTCATCCTGTCTCTAACCCTGGCAAGACCTATGCCCACTCAATTCAAATCCAAAAAATTCCGCAGCGCCCACTGGTTCGGCAAACTCGATCGTGATGGCTTTATCCATCGTTCCTGGATCAAGAGCCAGGGCTTTCCTGATCATGTGTTTGATGGGCGGCCGGTGATTGGCATCTGCAATAGCGCCTCCGAGTTGACGCCGTGTAACGCACATCTTAACGAAGTAGCGGAGGCAGTTAAACGCGGCGTATGGGAAGCAGGGGGGTTTCCGTTAGAATTTCCCACTATTTCAACAGGAGAGACACAACTGCGCCCGACAGCGATGTTGTTTCGTAATTTGATGAGCATGGATGTGGAAGAAATGATCCGTGGTAACCCAATCGATGGTGTAGTGTTGTTGGGTGGTTGTGATAAAACCACACCGGCACAGATCATGGGGGCCACCAGCGTTGATTTACCCGCAATCGTGGTGAGTGGCGGCCCGATGTTGAATGGTAAATATCATGGTCTGGATATTGGTTCTGGCACAGATGTGTGGCGTTTTAGTGAAATGGTGCGTGCGGGTGAAATGAGCGCTGAAGAGTTTTTTGCCGCTGAAAGCTGTATGTCACGTAGTCGCGGTCATTGCAATACCATGGGTACGGCGTCCAGCATGACTAATATATCGGAAGCATTAGGCTTGCAGTTGACGGGCTCTGCTGCGATTCCAGCAGTGGATTCACGCCGTTATGTCACCGCACATCATGCCGGTCGACGCATTGTCGCCATGGTGCAGGAAGATTTACGCATGTCCAAAATCCTCACGCGCAAGGCATTCGAAAATGCCATTCGCGTGAACGCAGCGATTGGCGGCTCCACTAACGTAGTAGTACATTTATTAGCAATGGCGGGTAGGGCAGGTGTGCCGCTGACCCTGGCGGATTTTGATACGCTGACGCAAGATATTCCGTTGCTGGTGAATTTAAAGCCGTCTGGTGAATACTTGATGGAAGATTTTTATTATGCGGGTGGGTTGCCAGCCGTGATCGAGGAACTCGGGGATTTATTGCATCGTGATGCATTAACGGTTACTGGTAAGGGGTTGGGCGAAAATGTAGCAGGCGCTAAGATTTATAACAACGAAGTTATTTATACCCGCGCGGCGCCAATTAACCCGCAGGGATCGACGGTGGTGCTATCGGGCAATTTATGCCCAAATGGTGCGGTGATTAAACGCTCTGCTGCGTCGGAACATTTGCTGGTGCATCGTGGGCATGCGGTGGTATTTGAGACTATCGAGGATTTTAAGGCGCGCATCGATGACCCGGACCTGCCAGTAGACAAGGACAGCATCCTGGTATTAAAAAATTGTGGCCCCAGGGGCTATCCTGGTATGCCAGAAGTTGGTAATATGCCGATTCCACAGAAACTGCTACAACAGGGGATCACCGATTTGGTGCGTATTTCGGATGCGCGCATGAGCGGCACCGCCTACGGCACCGTGGTATTGCACGTCAGTCCAGAATCGGCTATTGGTGGACCCCTAGCCCTGGTGCAGACGGGGGACGTGATTAGTCTGGATGTGCCGAATCGCCGTTTAGAGTTAGAAGTAAATGCAGAGGAACTCGTGCGTCGTAAAGCGGTATGGCAACCGCTGGATTTGGGTTACAATCGCGGCTACGTAAAACTATATATTGAGCATGTGACGCAAGCACATCAAGGCGCCGATTTTGATTTCTTGATTGGAAAAAGTGGTGATGTTGTCACGCGTGAATCGCATTAGAATTTTACTCCATGGATGGGAGTGGTCATCGTTTATTGACCACTTATACTAGCCCTTAAATGGGTGGTGAATAATTAATTTTTAAGGAGCCACCATGGTAGAATCCCATCTTAATTTTGTTGATTGGTTGATTATTCTGGTTTATTTCTTATTTGTATTAGGCATTGGTTTGTATGTGCGCAAAAAAGCGCAAACGGGCGAACAATTCTTTTTAGCTGGACGTAGTAATTCTTCCTGGGTTGCGGGTCTTGCCTTCCTGAGTGCTAATTTAGGCGCTTTAGAGCTATTAGGGATGGCCGGGCAAACCTATCAGTACGGTATCTTAACTGCGCATTTTTATTTGATTGGCGCTATCCCCGCCATGTTATTCTTAGGCATCTATATGATGCCGTTTTATTATCACAGTGGTATTTACTCAGTTCCCTCCTATTTAAAAATACGCTTTAACGAATCTACCCGCACATTAAATGCGATTGCGTTTGCCATCATGACGTTGTTAGTCAGTGGGATTAATTTATATGCCATGGCCTTAGTGCTGCACGTATTTCTAGGCTGGAATATCAACGTATGTATGTGGGCGTCGTCGCTGACGGTTGCAGTATACGTTGGCCTAGGTGGTTTGACATCGGCGATATTCTCCGAAGTATTACAGTTCTTCATGATTTGGGCGGGATTACTGTTGGCGGTATTACTGGGTGGAATTGAAATAGGCGGCTGGCACGATATTGCCGCACGCATTCCCGAGAGTTTTACTCATCTATGGTCGGCCACTGGCAATGCGCATCAAAATCCAATGATGATCGATTGGTTTGGCATTGTCATGGGGCTAGGGTTTGTATTGTCATTTGGATATTGGACCACCGATTTCTTGGTGGTGCAGCGTGCGTTCTCCGCCAAGGATTTACGTTCTGCACAAATGACGCCGGTACTGGCATCATTTTTTAAAATGGCCATTCCGTTATTGGTCATTGGTGGCGGATTGATTGGCTTGGCATTAGTTAAAATGCACGCGGTGGAACAGCCGGAACATCCCGATGCGATATTGATGGTGCTGATGAATCATTATTACCCGCATGGATTATTAGGCTTGGGTGTAACGGCGCTATTGGCTGGTTTTATGTCGGGTCAAGCCGGTAATATCAGTGCGTTTAATACCGTGTTCACTTATGACATTTACCGCGCGCACATCGTGAAAAAAGCGCACGATCAGCACTACGTATGGGTGGGCCGGTTTGCGACATTAGCCGGTGTGTTAATTAGCGTGATGACGGCTTATTGGGCGATGGACATGCCGAGTATTATGGAATACATGCAGGCATTATTCTCGATCGTGAATGCGCCATTATTCGCCACCATATTATTGGGAATGTTCTGGCGACGCGCCACTGGGCCAGGCGCTTTCTGGGGTTTATTAATCGGTATGACGGTATCGGCCGCGATGTTCCTGTTAGTGAAGTTTAATGTGATGCAGGCAGCGGACTTCACTATTTCTGCTGTCGCTAGCCCGATGGCGGCAGACTTCTGGCGTGCTATTTGGGCGTGGACGATTACATTCGTACTCACCATCTTAATTAGCTTAATTACTGCACGGCATTCCGACGAGTCGCTTAAGGGGGTGGTATATGGTTCACAAACCGTTGCCTTGCCGACTGATTTACCCTGGCATAAACGT
The DNA here is from genome assembly GCA_963777715.1 of uncultured Gammaproteobacteria bacterium. GTDB lineage: Bacteria > Pseudomonadota > Gammaproteobacteria > JAURND01 > JAURND01 > JAURND01. Next base: position 509 of record CAVZRN010000014.1, on the reverse strand, counting down.
CCACGTGTATGGGCGATGCTTTCGCTGGTGATATTGATTGTACTAAACGTGGTGTTCTGGTAGCTAACGTGAATTGTGTATAAGGATCATTTTTACCTTTTAATTCACGTTATCCCAAAAACGCGAAGCGTCCCGGCGAAGGCCGGGATCCAGAAACTGAGCAAATTATTTGGGACCCAGGTAAAACAAGTACAGTAATGGATAAGAAAACAGGATGTTTTCTTATCCATTACTGACATTAAATAAGAGGATTAACTATGCAAAACACATCAAAACGTTCATTAAGCATTTGGTCGTTTGTCGGATTTATCTTTATTATTTATGGCCTTATTCTTACCGCAACCGGCCTTTATTACATAGCGAAACCACCCACAGGCATTGCCCTGGCGCACTTAAATCCTTCCCTATGGTGGGGTATATTGTTGCTAATTGTGGGGTTATTATTTAACTGGGCAGATTTGCGTAGTGGGCGGAAGCCATAATATAACCGTCATCCCAGTTGTAGGGGC
>CAVZRN010000013.1:0-7769 GCA_963777715.1 uncultured Gammaproteobacteria bacterium | reverse complement strand
CGGTACGTGAGATTGCGCAAATAATATGTTTTTATCTGGATCGATGCCGCAGGCGATATAGAGGGCTAGAAAATCATAACAGCGTTGGCGCAACACCTGGGGGTCTTGTTTAACCGTGATGGTGTGCAAATCGGCTAGCATAAATAAGCAATCATAGGTATTCTGCATCATAACCCAGTTTTGCATGGCGCCGATGTAGCCACCAATGGTTAACTCACCTGAGGGTTGAATACCGCTTAAGACAGTTAATTTTTCGCTTTTAAAAGTTGACATAATTGTAGTATAAGTTGAACAATAATGGATGGAACGTCATCCGCCATAGTAAACCATAATGTTATTACCACCAAGTCTGTAAGGATGCGGCACGATGAAAATGATATTTCGATCACGTACGATTGTTATCTTGTTACTGACGCTTGCGTTGTGTTCAACCGCATTTGCTAAGTCAACCAAGTCTAAGCACAAGGCAGCGCCTGCCGCACCGGTCGTTAGCATCCCCGTTAATGGCACTACGCCCGATGCCGCCATGCAAGCGTTCGAGCGTAAATTTCTGCCACTTATGCAAAAATGGCGTGTTCCTGGCGCATCCCTGACGGTGATGAAGAATGGCCAGGTGATTGCCAACCGTAATTATGGTTGGGCAGATAAAGAGACAGGGCAGCAGGTAACGGCAGACTCGTTATTCCGCCTGGCCAGCCTTTCCAAGACGTTTACTGCAGTGACGGTGTTAAAATTGGTGCAGGATGGCAAGCTTAGTTTAAATGACAGTGTATTTTCCATTCTAAAAGACCTTAAACCTCTTAATAATCGCCAGGCAAATCCGCGAATTTATCAAATTACGGTAGAAGACTTACTGCACATGTCATCGGGTTGGTTCAATCGTGGCTCTGGTCATCTCGACCCCATGTTTGGTCCCTGGCGAAAATATATATCCGATGCGTTGTCTCCCGAGCTACCGGCCAGTTGTGAGACCATGGCGCGTTTTATGATGTCGATGCCATTGCGCTACAAACCAGGCGCCAGTTACGCCTACTCCAACCTTGATTATTGCATGTTAGGCCTAGTGATCAATAAGGTAACTGGTTCACGCTATGGCTACAATGGCTATGAAAACTACGTAAGAACTGCCATTTTAGCCCCAATCGGTATTACTGACATGCAAATTGGCAGTACCCAATTGCAATACCGCAGGCCGAATGAAGTACGCTATTATCAAGATCCGCGGGTAAGCCTGGATGAGTTGAAAGACTCCTTCTATCTGCCCTATAGTGATACGGAACTCCTCAAAAAGAATTTTGCCAATGGCGGTTGGATCGCCACCTCGCGTGATATGGCCACCTTCATCCAGGCATTAAGCCAGGGCCGCATATTGAACCAGCATATGTTGCAGGTGATGCAAGCTAGGCCAGCATTTGTAGCCAGCCAGAGCAACTATTATTATACGATGGGTGGTATAATTTCCTATAGCAATGGGCAGCGTTATTGGATACAGACCGGCAGTTTCACCGGCACCAATTCATTAATCATCACTAAGCCCAGCGGTGTAACCATCGCTATCGTATTTAACTACCGCCCTGAAGCCTATTCGTTCTTAGCACGTTTTAGGCCGGAATTAAGAAGCATGATTATTAACAGTGGTCTCTAAAAAGAGGAAAATTCTATGTCTCATATCCAAGCAACAACCGACGCTACCTTTGAAGAAGATGTATTAAAAGCAACCGTGCCAGTATTAGTCGATTTTTGGGCTGAGTGGTGTGGTCCCTGCAAGATGATTGCGCCGGTATTGGATGAAATTGCGCGCGACTATAAAGATCGCTTACAGATCGTCAAGGTTAATGTCGATGAGAATAATGACACTCCTGCCAAATTTAATATTCGTGGTATTCCAACCTTACTGTTATTCAAGGATGGAGCGCTGGCGGCAACCAAGGTGGGTGCAGCGAATAAATCGCAATTGGTAGAGTTCTTGGATAGCCATATAACCTGAGTTCGATATATTAAGCAAAATACATATGAACTCAGGTTATCCCAGAAATTTGTTTCATGGACGAGCAAATTATCTGGGATCCGGAACAATAAAAACACAGTTTCGATATAAAAAACAGGATGTTTTTTATATCGAAACTGACATTATTTAAACCAACATGAACCAAGATCAAGCGCAGCATTATTTCTTAAACCACAATGCAGATGGGGTGACTGCCTTTCATATTGACTTGTGTCGCGATCAAGCAGCTCCTGCGCTCAGTAAATTGGTCTTTGCCAAAAAATATACTATCTCACCCGCATCTACCCTAGCGCAACAGTGGAACGCATTGCACATTGCTGCACAATACGCCACCGAAGATACACTAAAAAAACTACTTGCCAATCAGTTGTTTGCTATCGATGCACGTGACATGCAACAACGCACGCCATTACATATTGCCGCAATGGCAGGGCGCCTAGACGTTGCGTTAGCGCTCATCGATGCGGGTGCAGATACAACATTACAAGATCAGGCGGGGTTTACTGCATTTCAAGAAGATATGCAGCTACAATCGCTGGAAAAATGTTACATTAAATTTAGTGTCGCTGACGTACGTAGGTTGCGTAGTCTATTCGATGCGAAACGCAAGAGCATCAACGGCCTGCCATTATTATTTCCGACGCGCGAATTACCGTCGCCTACGCAACGTCATTCAACCGATTTACAGCAGTTAATTCGCACGCATAATTTAACCGGCGATAGCACACTTGTCGACACTATTCGCGTGAGTGAACAACCGATTCCGCTGTACGGCCATTTTTTTTGGATAGGCGGCGCATTTGAAAACCTGGATTATCGTGAAAATATTTTAACCTGTAAAACTAACTTCCCTGAATTAACCATAACGCTGTGGGTTGATCACCCAACAGATGACGTGGTGCAATGGTGTTTGACGCATCAGATCGCATTATTATCCACGGAATTGTTATTAGACAGTGCGTTTGAAAACCTAGAGCATTATCTGCTGGACATACACAAGGGTAATCCTGGCGCGGCGGTAGACCACCTGCGTATCGAATGTCTCGATCGTTTTGGTGGCTGGTATTTCGACACGGACGTGCAATGTATACAGCCTATTACGTCAGAGGAATATGCGGGATCACATACATTAATTTTTTTCCACAAACTCGATGGCGGGCCGGTAACCAATAATTGCGTGATTGCGTCAAAACCACAAAACAAATATTTAAAAATACTCAAGAAAAGAGTTGCGAAAAATTATTTGTGCGCACGTTTTAACGCAAAATCCCATATTCTATCGGGTTATGACATGCGGCATAAAATGACCATAGAGACCTCGGGGCCTGGTGGCCTTTATCCAATTGTTTGTATGTGCCTGCTGGGTGCTGATCCAGGGGTTGGTATTATGAATATGCGACAATTTGCCACCAGCTGTGATCGCAATTGGATTAAGCCGGAGAAAAAATTTACTCATGCTGGCAAAACCAAGGCGGAAGCGTTAGAGGCGGTGCAACAGTTAGTCAATAATATCGCACACGATTTATGGTTCCATTCGTACACCATGTATTTTGATTTATACGAACCGCTGTTTGCAAAATTTCCCGATTATCATCTGGCCAGCTTCGCATTATATTTTATGCTGAGCTTTTACCAGGCAGAATTAAAGCCGGTAAAAATATTGATTACGTTTGAACGCCTGGTGCGAGAAATTAACTACAAAAACGAATTCAACAACCAAGATATAATCGCCTATTATAAAAAAGATTTGCACATGGTAGAGTCGGAGTATAAGCCGATTGAAGGATTAAAAATGCAATCGTATGATATATTGCATGAAATAGATAAAGAGCGATTATTCTATGAAGCTGCTACGTGGAAGGCGATAAAGGAGTATATTTTATATAATGTAGATAAAACATTTGCCGATAACGCGACGCAGATGATTGCTGCGCACTTGCTAAAAGATAAACGCATATTCATCAATAAAAAATTGGTTGAGCAACTGGCAGCAGCATCGCAGCACCAACGCCTGGAACAACAACGCCGCGCGATCATTGAAGTCGGTAATGCGTTGGTGAAGCATTATAATAGAACGCCGGTGCAATAGACTTCTTTCTGATAAACTATCACGGAGCAGCATAATGAAACTTAAAACCATACTCATCAGCATCGTTGTCTTAATAATGTTAGCATGGCTGATATTGTTCTTCAGTTCCAAGGCCATTTTAATTCACAGCGAAGTAGCTAAGAATAACGAAAGTGGGCTTAATCCACTAACGTGTACTTATTTTACCGGAACCGGCATATTCAAAAGGCGCTACGTTTCTTCCGCCAGCAGCAATTTCATAGCAGAAGTCGTAGGACGCCCCGCCTGCCCACGATTGACGGATATATAGCCGTCTTGCCCTCTGGATTCCCCCATCACCTCATGCTATGCTGTGCGACTTTGTGGTAAGCCCAGCCGTTTGGCTGGGGTAGGGTCGTAGCGCGCATCCCCCTGGGAGCGCGGGCGGCTCGCCCGCAGTTTTCCTTGTTGGCAAGGCAGAGCCCGCTGGCGCTAAGTTTAAGTACGCGTTAACGTGTAATTTTTCCTTCTCCCCTTGTGGGAGAAGGTGGCCGCACCTTAAGGGTCGGCTATAAACCTAGTAGGGGCAATACACCAGACCAACCACTAAGCTTTGATAAAACTGTGCGGACGGATGAGGGGAATAGGTAAGTTTGGCAGAGAAGAATGGCCGACCCCTCACAGCATTTCTAGACGACGCAGTCGCCCGTAGGGCGAGGGACATGGATGTTCCGAGTCAATTCCTCTCTCTCCAATTCACCCTCAAGTGAGTTAAGAGCGGGATGACACAGAAGTAACAAAGACCATTCAAAAGTAGGAGAGGTGGCCGAGCGGTCGAAGGCGCACGACTGGAAATCGTGTATACAGTAAAATGTATCGAGGGTTCGAATCCCTCTCTCTCCGCCAGATTTTCAAACAAATAAGCTGTTATTAAATAACATTTTATTTTCTTGTCACGATATGAAATATCAAACCAAACGAGTGAAAAATTTAAAACTGGTTTTGAAGGAGCTTGAGCCATTTGTTCGAAATGGTGATCACCTTGAAACCGGTAAACCTTTCAAGCAGTTTGATGGATTGCGTTCCCGTGAAGTGTTAGCGAATTGTTTATTATGCATTGTGATCGATCCGGATAGATTCACGTTTGCGATTGATCCACTTGGCGGAGATGGAATTATCCTTGATAAAATAACAGGTGAAACGTGGCCAACAGAGCATATTTGTGTACTAAATATTAATGGTGGTGAAACGAGTGATATTGAGACGCTGATTTTGAGCGCTATAAGCAAGAAGCAAAATAAAGGCGGAGCAGCTTATGCTTCTGGAAAAACATTAGTTGTATTCTTAAATGCAGAAGGCGGAAAGTGGTTCCCCAACAAGATTGCAAAGAAACTACCCGAGAAATTAGACTTTGAAGCAGTATGGGTCGTAGGTTTAAATGGCGTAGATGCAGGTAAATATGTTTATAACGTAACACGACTAGATTTGAGGCAGGGCAACGCACCTGCTTGGCAGGTTTGCATTGGTGAAGATTTCAATACTTGGGAAGTGGTGTCAGTTCAATAATTTTTCTGTCTGAATATTATATCTGCGTTTGAAATTGCGTTAATTGCCGCCTTGTCATCTCTGCCGCTTATTGCCAACAAGAGGCTATCAACAAGATAGTGGGCAACCAAACCCAACTCCCCAACGCGCCAAATTTTTTAGCATCAAGAGAATCCCTGGATCCCGGACACTAAACGCTGTTAAAACTCGCACGCTCAGTGCGCTACGAAAGCGCCCCTCTGCTAGTAGCTGCAAGTGCTACCGAGAAAGTGCCGACCCGGCACATTTTGTATCCAGCCTTGGGCATGCTGCGGTAACGCAGCAGGTTAAGCGTAGGCAGGAGAAGTTATAGACCGTAGGCGCAAGCCGAAGTGATTGAGTTCCGAAAACGACATTATCAGGAGAGGCCGATGAGTTTGAGCGCTCAGAAGGCAATATTATCTAAACCGCTATTGGGCAGGAGTAGATAACTTCCTCGGGATCAAAGAGCATGGTATGTAACAAAAGCAGAAGGGTGAACGTGGGAGATCCGTGCTGCTCTCAAGGGAGTGAGTACTGGTGAACAAGCCTAAGAAACAAGGACACCAGGAAGGCGGTACGGAAGTCAGATACGCCATAGTACCGATGAAGCGGAGTAACGACCGTGGAGGGAAGGGCGTTGGGTAATCAAGTTCTAAGTAAGAGACACGTCATGATTTCCAAGAAGAGACATATATTGACGGAGACGCAACTGAAAAGAATAGCAACTCTTTCCGTGGCGAACCCGGAGTTGAAGATGGTGCAATTAGTGCGCTACTTCAACGAGGATTCACTGCGGGCATGCTACCATGAGCTGGATGGAATGAAGGCAATTGGTAGCGATGGAGTAGATAAAGCGAAGTACGGTGAAAATCTGGACGAGAATCTCAGAGACCTAGTGGATCGCATGAAGCGAATGGCCTACATCCCAGGAACGGTACGACAAGTGCTGATACCGAAGGAAGGTAAGCTAGGCGCGACACGTCCACTGGGTATTAGCAACTTTGAAGATAAGCTCGTGCAGAAGATGATGCAGAAAGTGCTAGAGAGCATCTACGATGGTTTATTCTACGAGAACTCCTACGGGTTCAGACCGGGGAAAAGCTGTCACGACGCAATCAAGGCGCTGGAAACACATCTGTACACCCACGAAGTGGAAACGGTGATAGATGTAGACTTGTCCAATTTCTTCGGAAGCATCGACCACCAACTGCTCATAGAAATAGCCCAACAAAAGATAGGTGACCCGCGCTTAATACGCTACCTGCACAGAATGTTTAAAGCAGGCATATTAGCGGCAGGAGAACTGACAATAAGTGACGAGGGGGTCCCGCAAGGGTCAGTTTGTAGCCCCGTTCTGGCAAATATCTTTGCGCACGAAGTGATCGATCGATGGATAGAAGAAGTGGTAAAACCCCTGTGCAAGGGAGAAATAAAAATGATTCGCTACGCGGACGACATAGTGATCTGTTGTCGCTATAGCCGAGACGCGGAACGGATTAAAACGGCACTGGGAAAACGTCTGGAGAAATTCAAGCTAAAGATGAACGAGGAGAAAACCAAGCTTGTGACATTCTCAAAGCAAGAACAAACCAAGGGCGTGAGACAAGAGACATTTGACTTTCTAGGCTTTACATTTTATTTAGGGAAATCCCGAACAGGGAGAATAATCCCGAAGCTAAAAACCAAGGGCAAAAGTCTAAGGGCAAAGCTGAAGAAAGTGACGACCTGGGCGCGAGAAATAAGGAACGAGTATACGTTAAGCGAGATCATGAAGAAGGCAGCGGTAAAGCTGAGAGGACACATTCAATACTATGGTGTGTCCTTCAATTTTGCCTATGTGAGCATATTCGTGCGGCAAGTAGAACGTATATTGTTTAAATGGCTCAATCGTCGTAGTCAACGCAAATCATTTACGTGGGAGCAATTTCAAATGTACTTAGACAAGATTCGATTTCCGAAAGCAAGAATCTGCCACGTGCTTTTCTGAAGGAAAAAAAAACTTCATCTACTTAAAGGGGCTGTGAATGTGATTATCTTGAGCCCATTGCCTTAATAGGGCACGATGGGTTCTAACGAGGGGGCTGCAAAGCAATTGAGTGGCTCTACTCACTTCAAACATACGGGCGGTTCACGAATCGCCCCTACGAC
>CAVZRN010000012.1:0-45262 GCA_963777715.1 uncultured Gammaproteobacteria bacterium | reverse complement strand
GGTTCCTGCTCTAGCGGGACGAAGTCATCGATGCCAAGCTTCCAGGAAAAGTCCCTAAGCTCTAGATTAATATTAATCGTACCGCAAACCGACACAGGTAGATACGTCGAGAAGACGAAGGCGTTGAGAGAACTTGGGTGAAGGAACTAGGCAAATTAGCACCGTAACTTCGGGAGAAGGTGCGCCTTTGGTTGTTAAAGACTTGCTCTTCGAAGCGACTGTAGGTCTCAGAAACTAGATGGCTGCGACTGTTTAATAAAAACACAGCACTCTGCAAACTCGCAAGAGGAAGTATAGGGTGTGACGCCTGCCCGGTGCCGGAAGGTTAATTGATGGAGTGCAAGCTCTTGATCGAAGCCCCGGTAAACGGCGGCCGTAACTATAACGGTCCTAAGGTAGCGAAATTCCTTGTCGGGTAAGTTCCGACCTGCACGAATGGCGTAACGATGGCCATACTGTCTCCACCCGAGACTCAGTGAAATTGAAATCGCTGTGAAGATGCAGTGTACCCGCGGCTAGACGGAAAGACCCCGTGCACCTTTACTACAACTTTACACTGGGCTTTGAATCTTCTTGTGTAGGATAGGTGGGAGGCTTTGAAACCGCGACGCTAGTTGCGGTGGAGCCATCCTTGAAATACCACCCTGGAATATTTGAGGTTCTAACCTAGTTCCGTGATCCGGATCGGGGACAGTGTATGGTGGGTAGTTTGACTGGGGCGGTCTCCTCCCAAAGAGTAACGGAGGAGCACGAAGGTACTCTCAGCGCGGTCGGAAATCGCGCATTGCGTGTAAAGGCAAAAGAGTGCTTAACTGCGAGACTGACAGGTCGAGCAGGTACGAAAGTAGGTCTTAGTGATCCGGTGGTTCTGTATGGAATGGCCATCGCTTAACGAATAAAAGGTACGCCGGGGATAACAGGCTGATACCGCCCAAGAGTTCATATCGACGGCGGTGTTTGGCACCTCGATGTCGACTCATCACATCCTGGGGCTGTAGTCGGTCCCAAGGGTATGGCTGTTCGCCATTTAAAGTGGTACGTGAGTTGGGTTTAGAACGTCGTGAGACAGTTCGGTTCCTATCTACCGTGGGCGTTAGAGATTTGAGAGGAGCTATCCTTAGTACGAGAGGACCGGGATGGACTAACCTCTGGTGTTCCGGTTGTCACGCCAGTGGCATTGCCGGGTAGCTATGTTGGGACGGGATAAACGCTGAAAGCATCTAAGCGTGAAGCCCCCCTCAAGATGAGATCTCTCTGGACCCGCGAGGTCCCTAAAGGTCCGTTGAAGACTACAACGTTGATAGGCAGGGTGTGGAAGCGCAGTAATGCGTGTAGCTTACCTGTACTAATTGACCGTGAGACTTGACCATATAACACCAAAGGGGTTTTTAAATAAACCCATTTGTGGGATATAACATACCGTGTTATCTAAATTACATCACTGAATTGCCTAAATATTGACAGAAAGAGGGTATTTACAAAAAGATAAAGCAATACAATAATATTGCCATATAAAATTATCTTTTCCCTTTATTTCTGTTTACAGAACACCTGGCGGCCTTAGCGAGTGGGTACCACCTGATCCCATTCCGAACTCAGAAGTGAAAACGCTCAGCGCCGATGATAGTGTGAGGTCTCCTCATGTGAAAGTAGGACACTGCCAGGTTTTTATCAAAGAGGATTCTTAATCCTCATCTAAAACCCGCGCTCAATCAATTTGAGTCGCGGGTTTTTTTTGCTACCCTGGGAGCGTGGGCGGCTCGCCCGCAATATGTATGATTACATTTCTTACCCATCCGAGGCTTGGCTCATGAAAATCACAGTTAAACATCAAGACAAGGAAGAGACATTTGACGTAAAAACACGAGCAAAATTATTACAAGCAGTGCAAGCAGAGTTCGGCCAAATCTGGACTGATGACGATCTCACTCGTGCAACCGGTGAACAAGAAATTTGGGATGGTATGATTATGGAATTGATCCTGCCAGAATTATCAATGATTCCGGTTACGCAGACTCTTACAAACACACCTACCATCGAACTTATATCCATTCCAGATTACGAAAGCGAAACAAGCCTGGATGGTAAAAAGTCTCTCCCAGAGATACAGCCATGGGGGAAAGTGCGAGAGCGGGTTCTAGTCGAATTGCGTAGTCCAGAGCCCGATGAAGAATTCATTGCACATTGTCTCGTTGGGCAGGAACACCTTGATTTTAGCAACTGTATAATAACAAGCGATATGTTCGTTACATTAGCACATGTTTTGCCAAAACTTCCTGCTTTGCGTACGCTTAATTTGGCTTCCAACTATATCGAAGCCGATGTTTTGCCACTACTTCCTGCATTACTTACGCTGAATTCGCTTAATTTGGGTGACAATAAAATCGGAGATGAAGGTGCGTGCACATTAGCACCTGTTTTGCTAAAACTTCCTGCATTGTGTACGCTTAGTTTGGGTGGCAATCAAATCGGAGATAAAGGTGCGCGAGCATTGGCAAAGATTTTATGCGATGTGTATAGCGTAAAGGAACTTTATTTAAATGATAATCCTATCGGGATTGAAGGGTTGCGTTTCCTTGTTAGCGAGTTAGCGTTTAATGGCTCATTAACTACACTTACATTGCCAAAGATTGATGACGCTAAAACTATAGCGACTGCACAAAAATGGTTGGCAAGAAATAAAAAATTTCCACTCCTATCTTCTTCTATAGCGACGTATATAAAAGAAGATTTATTTTCAGATCTTTTGCAGTTTCTTCCCCGGGTTCTGGTGGAACTCGTTAATGGTTATTTGAACAATAGTATAACCAGTCAAGCGTTTCTCACTCGACTATTATCGGATGGCACGAAATCGGAGTGGCAAGCAGCCGGTGCATTAAATCAGTATCAAGCTGCTTTTACTACAGAAGAGAATGCTAAAACCGTTGCTGCTCGAATAGAGGCGTTGTTAGCTCAACATGGTCTTAGCAACGTCACTGTGATTACCTTGGCGTATCCAAGTGAAAATCGATTTGTAGTGAATATAGAAATCACACCCCAACAAATACACACCTTGGTGTCCAGCATAGATCAATTATTACCGCTACTACCGCAAAAAGAATCAGAGGGGTCAGATTCAAAAGCAGAGCAAAAGAGAAGCATGGTGGGCGAAAGTTTATCTCGAGCCATTGGGGGAGGTAAGAATAAGGAAAAGCCATCCGACACGCAACCAGCATCCCAGAAGGCATTGGATAATGATGATACTGGGTATCATATGAGTTAGGTAGTAATTGAAGCTATATCTCTAATCACATTTCTGTATTTTACTACGGTATTTCTTTTTGTGGATTTTGGCGTAGACTTAAGTCTGGTTAAATTTTTCATTTTAAGGAGATATAACATGCCCGTCAAACAATCATTGGAACAACTGGTTAAGCAATTAGTCGACGCCTTGCCGCCAGCGATGCGTGCGTTGCCAAAAGAAGTAGAAAAGCAGTTTCATCAAATTCTACACGCGGCATTTACTAAGATGGACTTAGTCACACGTGACGAATTTAACGCCCAGAAACGTGTACTGGAACGCACGCGTGAAAAACTGGAAAGCTTACAAAAAGACGTGACTAAGCTCGAGGCTCACACCCGAAAATCAACCAGGGACACGGCAACCGTTGCGCGTAAACGCAGTGCCAAGAAGTAGCGCCCCCCTTGCAGTTGTGTATAGCCGCGCCAGTAGTGGCGTGCAAGCGCCCCTGGTAGTGGTAGAAGCGCACGTTTCCAGCGGTCTGCCGTCATTTTCTATCGTCGGGCTACCCGAAACCGTGGTGAAGGAAAGCCGCGACCGTGTGCGCAGCGCCTTGCTCAATTCTCATTTTGACTTTCCGGGTGGGCGCGTTACCGTTAACCTGGCGCCAGCCGAATTACCCAAGGACGGTGGGCGTTTTGACCTACCCATCGCCTTGGGTATTTTAGCAGCGACCGGCCAAATTCCACACCAGCGGTTGCTGGATTTTGAGTATGCCGGTGAGCTGGCGCTATCCGGGGAACTACGCCCCATTCGGGGTGTATTGCCATTCGCCATCGCAACACGTGCAGCAGCGCGGCAATTAATCATCCCTGAAGCCAACGCCAGCGAAGCCAGCTTGCCGGGCAATCTAACCATCTTGCCAGCCCGTCATTTATTAGACGTGTGCGCACATTTATTTGGCAACCAACCCTTGGCGAAATATATTTCTAGCCCTGGCCCGACCATAACGCCTGATGAAGTAGCCACTACATCAGATTTTGATTTAGCGGATGTGCGGGGGCAGCAACATGCCAGGCGGGCGCTGGAGGTGGCGGCGGCCGGTCAACATAGCCTCTTATTTGTCGGTCCACCCGGGACGGGGAAGACCATGCTGGCTAGTCGGCTGTCTGGCATCTTACCGCCAATGACCGAAGAAGAAGCGCTGGAATCAGCGGCAGTATTATCCATTACTGGCAAGCTAGTGGACATTGCTCGCTGGCGCGTGCGGCCATTTCGCGCGCCCCACCATACCGCATCCAGTGTGGCCTTAGTGGGCGGCGGCAGTCCGCCCCAGCCGGGGGAGATTTCCCTGGCGCATCAGGGTGTATTATTCTTGGATGAATTACCAGAATTTAATCGCAGCGTGTTAGAAGCGCTGCGTGAGCCGTTGGAATCCGGCGATGTCACCATTTCGCGTGCGTCGCATCAAGCGCAGTTTCCCGCCAAATTTCAATTTGTCGCCGCGATGAATCCCTGTCCCTGTGGGCACCTGGGTAATAGCAATGGTCGCTGTCAATGTACCTCTGAACAAGTGCGGCGTTACCAGGCGCGGATTTCGGTCCCTTACTCGATCGTATGGACATTCATATGAGGGTGCCGCCCCTACCCAAGGGCGTCTTGTCTGATACACCCACGACGCCGACCTGCGACACTAGCGCGCAGGTGCGCGCGCGAGTGATGGCAGCCCGTGCGATTCAACAAGCGCGTCAACACCAGCCGAATGCAGCATTGACCCATCAGCAAATACAACAGTGGTGTGCGATTACAGCAAGCGATCAAGCCTTGTTGGACCAGGCCATGGAGCGTTTTGGCTTATCCGCGCGCGCCTATCACCGCATTTTAAAAGTAGCACGCAGCATTGCCGACCTGGCCGGTAGTGAACCGATTACCACCGAGCATCTATTAGAGTCACTGAGTTATCGTTGTTTAGATAAAAAGGTTGGATAAATCCTCAACGCCTTTGACAAAGGAAGGCGGGGGGGATTAAATAGAGGGGTACTACTGCTCGGATCGATGGATATGAGAAGACAATGGTTAGGCTTATGTCTGGTACTGCCAGTTATATTCAGCAGTTGGGCGGATAACAATGCCATATTGACACTGGCAGAGGCCGAGCAATTGGCTACGATTCAGCAGCCTGACGCGCAGCATAACAGCGATGCCCCTACTACCCCTGCTGATGACCATTCTTCCGACGATGCGCACTTTTCGATGGGCCTGGAAAATCCGTTGCCGGAAAACCCTACCTATAAAAATGATGCCACCTTAGTTAAGTTGGGTATAAAACGCCCAATACCCTTCACTCGTACCGCATCGCTTAACTACCAACAAGTCCATGCTAAATTAGTTGCTGAACAAAAACGTGATGAAGATCAACGGCGCGCACTAAGACGCGACGTGCGGGAGCGCTGGCTGCAACTCTATCATGACATGCACGCGCTAACTTTAATTCAAGCGCAACAACAAACCATCAATACCTGGCTGGCAAGTGCAAATAAATCATCGTTGGCTCGCATACAAGCCTATCTAAATGATTTATCAGCACAGCAGGCAACATGGCGACAAAGAGTAGTGACAGCACGTGCCGAATTAGCTGAATTAACCGGACAACAAGTTATGCAAGATATGGTGGCCAATCAATTACCACTATGGCCACCACCTCCGCCGCTTGCAACGATGCAACATGATTTGATGCGACATCCACGCTTGCAAGCTGATGCGGCGACTATCTATGCCAGCCGTACCGCAACACATATAGCGGTGCAGCGTAATAAACCTTTGATGGAATTAGGACTTAATTATGGTGTGCGCCAAACGGACATGATGGAAGTAGACCCGCGCGCCAGCATGATTGGGTTAGAGTTGAGCATTAAATTACCCAGTGTTTCTCGACACAAACATGCGGCAGGCCATGAGACACATGAAGAGGCATTGCAAACGGCGCAAGAAATACAGCAATTACATTATCGACAATTACTTTCGGCACTTACGATGACGTATATACAATGGCAAACATTGCAACAACAGAGTATCGATCAAGCGCAGATTGCGCAAGCGCAACAGGCAGTCAGCGATGCGCTACGCACCTACATGGAGACAGGAAATAATGTGGAAGGATTATTGCAAGTCAACGCTAAAAAATTAGCCTTGCAGCTTAAGTCTCTTGCGGCAGATGTTGCCTTAGCCAGGGCGCGAGCGGATTTGTTGTATTATGAAAACTCGTAGGGGCGGCTCGCGAGCCGCCCCTACTACAATTGTTAAAGAGGCAGCATTATGACAATTATCGTCGGTTATTTAGGCCCTGGCGGCAGTTACAGTGAAGCTGTGTGTCAACACCTATATCCGCTGGCGCAGCATGTCGATTGGCAGTTCGTTCAGTTTGCCAGTTTATTAGAAGTAATGCAGGCGATAGAAAATGGCGACATTTCACTGGCAGTGTTGCCGTGCGAAAATTCTAAGAGTGGCGTGTTAAAAGATCAACAGCAGCATGAATTTCTCGCGCGGATAAGTGCGCCGCATGCAACGCTGCGCATTCTTGCAGAAAAATTTTGGCCGCTGGAATTTATTTTAATGGGTTATACGGCAACGCACATTAGTAGGATTAAAACCGTGCATGTGAATCCATATGCACATGAACAGTGCCAGTTATACCTGCGACAATATCCCAGTTGGCAAATCGAAAAACATACTAGCTCTTCGGCAGCCGCCAAGGCAGTACATGAACAGGCGGACACCACGCACGCTGCCATTGCGTCATCCTGCGCCTTACGTGAGTATCAATTGACGGCGGTGGATGCGCATATTTTCCATCCGGGTGATGAGCCAGTGATGCATTTTATTGTATTGGGCGAAGCGCATGTCGCTACGATTCATCTACCGAAGGAACCATTTGTCAGCAGCTTCGCCGTGCATACTTCGCCGTCGATATTGTTTAATCTCGCAGCAGCAGATAAACGCATTAAGATCAGTATGCTACGCAAATCGCAGGAGTTGCCAGGCTATTATTTCCTGGACATTCATGGAAAATGGTCAGCAGAACAATTACAAGCCTTGTTGCCAGCAGACTGCGAGGTCAAATGGTTAGGAACATTTACCGCGTGTCAGGATCGGCATTTGTATCAGGATAGGTTTTTCGCGTTGTAGCTACCAAGGCTACATCTGCAGATGAGTTATCAACTCTTGGATAAAGGAGTCTGTTCTAAAGCATGTATCATCGTATCCGACAGTATAAAAGTAACGAGAGAATTTCTGAAATACATGTTCGCAGAAAGGAGATGAAAGTTGGATACATTTGTCATGTGCTGAGGGACATTTATCAATTGACAAAGTATGGATAAGGTTAAAATTAACTACTAACGCTGTGTCGACACTGTAGGTAAGGTTGTGCGGAAGAAAAACTGAACTTTCGATTTTTCCATTTACGATATTTGAAATTATATTTTTAATGTTTTTGTTTCCTGCTTCAACAAAATTATGCAATGGATAAACAGCAGCATAGTTTAAATAGGGGAGTTTTGGTTTTCGGTCACCCCCTTCATATAAATGGCATGTTCTATTGATTATCATCCAATAAGGAACTTTATCGTTTGGTAAATCATTAGCAGAAAATGCGGCTGCAGGATAAACATCACCCTGCCACCTATGGGTTGAATCAAGTTTGGAATAACATTCACTAATTTTAGCAGGTATTGCTGGGAGTTTATTACCAACCAAACCGTTTGCTTGTCTTGTAAAAAGCTGTTTCAGTTTCTTGTAGATCATTGGATTCTTCGATATTTTCGTAATCTGCCAGGGTAGGTAATTTTGTCCATTTACTAATTGCTGTTGCTCCACTAATACTAGTTGGTGAGAAGGTTTGTTCTGTGGTGTTGGGGTTGGTTCCAGAACGAAGTATTACTCGGGGGAAGCTGAGATCGGTTGAACCGACAGTTAGTCCCAGTGCCTTAGCTCGGGGAAGTAGGGATTTGTTATTTGGATCAAATCTCATTTTTGGCTCATGTCTGAACATTGGCTCTGTTTCATCAATGTAGGTTTGATCCGGTATAGTAGTAACTAAACTAGTCATACGCTCTCCATTAAATTGATTAACTCATCAGGGCTGCCCACATAAATAATTCAAAATGATTATCATTTAGTTCAGGAAGTGTTTTTGTAAATACTTGATCGATAGTTGTGGGGGTCATATCAACAAAATCAAAATCTAAACAAGCTTCATAAGAAAGTGGGGATGATTGTTTTTTCATTTGAGCACGCATTACGCAAAGGTTTGATCCTTTTTCAATCACGGAAATTTCCGCATGCGCGTTTAAAGTACCTTCCTTGATTAGTCCTGATCTTAAGCTGGCAAATAACGCAGGATTAAATATAACGCAAGCATCTTGATATGAGTTTACGGGGTTTATTATAATAGAATCAATTTTTCTAAGTCCTACTTTTTTAACGTCAGCTTGAGGCATGAATGTTAAAATGCCTGAACAAATCTCTTTAAATAAAGCAGAAAATTGTTCAAATCCCGTATAATTAAAGTCGGAAAACACAATTCTTGTATCTAAAACTTGTATTTCTCTTCGAGGCTTTTCGCTTGAGAATACCAAACCTATAGGATTATCTTTGTGGAGAACAGTAGGGGGTTCATTGGGCGTACTTGTCATTGAGAGTTCTTGCTCGACCATGGTTCTTGATGTTTCAAATCCTTTTGATAAAAAGAAATTTTTAAGTGACTCTTCGGCCACCATTACGGATTGAATAGATGTCCCAACGAAACTAATTTCGCTATGGACAGCAACTAAAAAATGCTTAGCAAATTTTTTTCTAGTGTTATTTGACGTATTTAGTAATTTTTCGGTCGTTTTCATGATTTTGCGCAGAACTTCCATACATTATAGTATAGCAATTGTTAGCAGTACTGTAACTGTTTAATTGGAAGCTTTCGTATTGTCTAAACTACTGCTCATACTCAAAAATACGCACTACCTTTTTCACGCCGGACGTTTGGCTGGCGACGGTGGCGGCGAGGTCAGCCTGTTTGTGCGTCACAATACCCATTAAATACACCGCGCCATTTTCAGTAATCACCTTGATTTGACTGGAATGCAAGCCTTTTTCTGCCAGCATCGCGCTTTTAACGCGTGTTGTCAGCCAGGCATCTTGTGACTGTGTGGTGGTTGATGTCGGTGGTTCTATGGTGATCTCGTTATAGATACGCTTGACGTTAGGTGTGCTGTTGGCGATTTGATAGGCTTGATTACGTAATTCTTCCGTGGGCGCTTGACCTGCCATCAGCATCAAGCCATTGAATGTAGAAATTGCAATATGCGTTTGGTCACGCAGTTGTGGATCGTCATTGATTTTTTTCAGTGTAATACTGGCAGTATCACGATCTTGCGCCATGGTTTTCATGCTGCGTTTGTCATACACAATAGCGCCGCCTGCCGTGGCTCCTGCGGCGACTAACGCTACGGGTATGCAGGCTGATAAACAGCTAATAATAAGTGCTAGAACGACAATAGATATTTTTTTCATAAGGAATCTCAAGCAAATAAAGTGTTATCAATAAAATCGCACAAACAATGAATAATTAATAGATGGGTTTCCTGAATGCGCGAGGTAGTGGATGAGGGTACGCGAATTTCCACGTCATCTGGCGCTAATGTTCTTGCTACCTCGCCACCATCTTTTCCAGTGATGGCAATCACGCGTAGCTTGCGTGCATGCGCCGCCTGTATAGCGCGCACCACGTTGATTGCATTGCCGCTGGTGGAAATAGCCAGCAGTATATCACCCGGCTGCCCGAGCCCAATCACTTGTTTAGAGAACACTTCATCGTAGTGGTAATCGTTAGCGATGGACGTCAATGTGGATGAATCCGTGGTCAGCGCAACCGCAGCCAGGGGCGGGCGTTCTTTTTCAAAGCGGTTGAGTAGTTCGGCAGAAAAATGTTGCGCGTCAGCGGCAGAACCCCCATTGCCGCAGCTTAAAATTTTATGGCCGTTTTTTAAACAGCTCGCCATATGCTCGCCAGCCTTGGCGATGGTTGGCGGTAATACCGCCAGCGCCTGCTGCTTAGTAGCGATGCTGGTTTGAAAGTGGGATTGGATGCGTTCGAGTGTGTTCATAGGGTTAATAGTATACCCATGGGTTACTGGTTGGAACAACAAAACCATGGCTATTATTAATATTCTTTCATAATTGTAACAAAGTTCCCTTCCCCGCAGGCGAGGGAAGGAAATGGTTCGTAGGGGCGGCTCGCGAGCCGCCCGTAACCTTTTTCGGGCGGTTTTTGACCTGCCCCTACGAAGAATGCGGGGAGGGTAAGGAAGGGGGTGTCACGGGCAGCAGGGGGGCGCCCTCTAACTGGCTATCCTTCGGTTAGGTTATTTCTGAGGCAATTCGAGAGTATCCGAAAAAAAGACAGTCTTAACATTTTTTTAATAATTTTGTGCTATATATTGAAAATGATGTATTGGTTTTAGCTTATAGCGCCCAATTACACACCAAATATAAGCGGAGGGCTAACGAATGGCAGCTAATGACGGAAAGCAAGAAGAAAAAAACGAAAGTAAGGAAACAACCAAACCAAGTCGTACGTTGGATTCCTCTAATAACAGCAAATTACGTGAAGCGATGGCTAAGGAAAAGCCTGATGTAGGCTTTCTCGAAGAATGCCTCGATGGTGTAACAGAATTGTGTCTTCGTACCCCTGCTAGCCCCACTCTTGGCACAAAACTGATACCAGCCTTGCCGACGGTATTGTTGGCATGTCCTACACTACAAATACTTAATTTAGGGGGGCATTTCGTAGTTTTATAGTTAGGGGTGACAATTTAGAGGTTTGCAGGGGAATAGGGGATGAAGATCTACAAGCATTGGCAGGCGCATTGCCTGAATGCCCTGAATTACACACACTTGATATAAGTAATAACCTTTTAGGAAAAGGTCTGTTGACATTGGCAGCTGCATTTCCCCAATGCCCTAAATTACGCAAGCTTAAGGTAGGGGAAAACCGATTCGGAGGTGAGGATTCGATTAAGTTGTTTAAGTCGTTTGCAGCTCAGTTATCAAAATGCGAGAAACTAGAGGAGCTTAATCTATATTGTAACGATATCGGAAACAAAGGGATGGGCGTTTTGGTGCAAGGGTTGCTGGAATGTCGTAGCTTACATACTCTTAATGTAGGATTCTCCGAGATCGAAGATGAGGGAGTGTTAGCGCTGATACCACTGCTACTAAGAAATCGTTTGTCTTCCCTTGATATAAGTGAGAACCCTTTTGGAAGTAAGGCTATATATGGATTAGCACAGGCATTGCCGGATAGTGCGTTAATGACACTTAGGATGAGACCAGATCGCTACAGGATTAATGCTGCAGAAGCAGAGGCTATTGCAAATGCTTTAAGATTTAATGGGTCGTTAGTACAATTGATTATGCCAATGATTATCCCAAAAAATAATAATACCAGAGAAATAATCGATGCTTTATTGCGCAGAAACGAAGGGTTTAGAATACACCGATTAAACTTAAAACCACCATCAAGGGAAAAGAGTAAGTTTCTTTCAGATTTAGACGTTGCGCTTAAGGTTCCTGGTCTAAAAGCGTCTAGTGTTCCCCACACACAGATCACCGATTTTTTAGGGTTGGAGGGGGGAGGCAAAGATGATAGTTTCATTGATATAAATACAGGACCCTACATTGAGCCTGAATTAATTGCGTTTTTAAAAGAGGCTACGGGCGGTCTTGCCTGGAGGGCATCAGTAAGGGCTAATCATTATTACAGTGTGTTTGATACGCGAGAAGCAGCACTAAAAGCTGCCGCCCATGTGTCAGATAGGTTGCGTCAGTGTAGGTTGGGTAAACAGGTGATTAAGCAGGTGATCGTTAGGGTCATCATGGATGAGAAAACAGGAAAACCTGCCGTAAATACGGTGATTACTCCTGGGCAAATGTATACCTGGGCAATGGCGAGGTCTAAGCTTAATCTACCTGGCATTCCCAAGGTAGAAGAAAAAAAGAGGGATGTAAAAAAAGACCGTAAATCGAAAATATCAGATCAACAGCAGCCTCCTGTTTCTACGCTAGAAGAAAAGAAGCGTATCGACACAACAGACAGTCCGTCGGGAACACTTAGTCACCGAGGATTTTTTGGTAGTAGTTCATCATTATCACCTTCCATTGCAGCGCCTATAATGGATTCGTCTGGACCGTTAGGCAGAAAAGATGATGAAAAGAAGGGTGAACTCAAGCCGATACCGTTGCAGAATTCTGGTAAAGCTTCAGTAAGGCCGCCTGACCCTCAGGTGGAAGAGCAGTTGCTGAATAATGCTCATCAAGATCAGCTTGCGCAATTTACCAGTCTGGATTTGCTTAATACCCCAACGGCCTTCCTCATACGCCAAGAGATAGTAAACAATGCATCAGGCCTTGGAATTAAGCCGGAGGAACTTAATACGCTGAGAGTAGAGCAGGATAAGGATAAAATAGGGGACTGGCTGGTCAGCTGTTTGACCGTCGATCAGGTCAAGGCATTGAAAAACAGGTTTTTAGATAAACTGGAACAGGATGATAGAGAGCCAGGACAAGTGCAGGAAAATAAACAGCAGGTAGGGGAGGTTGATAATAAGGGATGTTTCAAATATTTATCTATGCTGGAAGATGAGCTCATAAAAATGTCTGCACCCCCAGAAACTAAAAGAAACACGCTTGGGTAAGAGAGCATTTTCACAGGAGCGCTGCCCACGCTAGGTTGTCTGAAACGCATCGCGAATCCACTCCATCTGCAGCGTATTATCCACTCCTGGCGTGACCGCCACCACATCAAACCGGCAGGGTAGCGCCACGCGATACTGTTGTATATAACGGTTTGCGGCATTCACCAGCTTGCGTTGCTTGCTCCAGTTTACGGTTGCTGCTGCGCTGCCGTAGCGCGATGGTTTACGATAGCGCACTTCCACAAACACCAGGTTGGCCTTATCGCGCATCACCAGGTCAATCTCGCCTAAACGACACAAATAATTGCGCATCACCAGGCGCAAGCCTTGACGACATAAATAATCACATGCCATTGCTTCAGCCCGCTTGCCAAGTTGTTGTTGTAAAGTCATAGTTGAGTATGGCCGTAACGAGGTTTTACGGCACGATTGATAAAAATTACTAATTCGAGTTTATTGACGCTGTGGTACGCCATCCTGCATCTTCGCCCATTCTAATTGGCGATGAATACGTTGATTGCCATCCAGGGTAAGCTTGCCGGTGGCGCCATCAATGCCAGAAGACAAGCGATTAAGCGTATAGGTCAGGTGATAGGCATCGATTCCCAGCGCGTATAAACGTGGTGAACGATTATAAGAATCGGGCCACAACGTTTGAATATTAGTGCGAATTTGGCTCCATACTGACGTGTCAGGTCCAAGAACCCACGGCATATCGGTAAATAAAATGCCATCCAGGTCATGATCTTGTGGGGAGGGTACGCCACCATAAATCAGGGATAGCGCATACACCGGAATATTGGCAGCGTAATACGTCAGCAGGGGTTTGATTTGCCGGGCTTGTGGTGGGAATGCCACTAAGAAAATCATATCGACATCGCTGCGAGCCTGGGGCGCAGCGCCCTTATCATTGGGTGTCGTAGCGCCTAACGCATGACTCACCACCGTCGTCATATTTTGTTGCGACGAATAGGTATAATTTCCGGCGATACTGCCGCCAAGCTGTTGCCATTGCTGCGCAAATGCCTTGGCGACATCATTGCCCCAATTACCTGCCGGTGTGATAACCAGGGCGCGGGAATGACCATCTTTTTTGGCGCGCGTAGCGACTTGTTGTGCTTCATCCTGGGGTGACAGGCCGAATTGATACAGATTAGCAACCGGTTTTGTTGCATTATCCAGGGTATTTAACGCCACGGTGGGTACGCTTAATTGCCCTTGTGCTGCGATGGCTTGCACGTCTGGTTTCGTTAATGGCCCGACAATAAAATTAGCGCCATTTGCGACTGCCTGTTGATATAACGCAACCACATTACCGCCACTGGTATCGACAACGTTCACTACCGGCGCATCGGTTTGAATTCGTTTGGCATAGTCATAGGCGGCTAAAAAACCGTTACGAATGGCTTGACCACTACTGCCATTTGGCGCCCTGCAACGGCACTAGCAAGGTAATGGTTTTTGGCTGTGATGCTGTGGAGGTAGACGTTGCCTTGTCTGCATTAAGGCTGGGTGCGCTACAGCAAGCCAGCAAGATTGCGCTGCAAATGAGTAGAATATAACGTAATTTCTTCAACATGGTCAGTTGCCGGTAGTAAGGAATAATGCACCGATTTTACTCGTCTCCTACAAAAAGTGAAATACCGTATTTTGACGGTTCATCATTTATAGCTCAGCGCCTGATAGCCAAATTTCGCTAAAATAACCGCTACGACGATTAAAAACACCCAGCGCACAAAACCGCTGCCGTGTTTGATCGCCAGGCGTGCGCCGATTAAGTTGCCGAACACATTACACAACGCCATTGGCAGCGCCAGTGCGTACCATAAATGACCACTACCGGCAAAATACAATAATGCTGCAATATTTGATGCAAAATTAGTCAGCTTAGCAAATGCAGAGCCACGTAAAAAATCAAAACCAAGCCAACTAACAAAGCAGAAGATCAAAAAGCTGCCGACAGCGGGTCCAAAAAATCCATCATAGAATCCCATCACAGCGCCGATAATCACACAACATATGGTTAATTTCCTGCCTTGCATCGGGTTAGCATCGGCAGTGACGCCAAGTTTTTTATTACATAAGGTGTAAATGCCGATGAGTAACAACAATACAAAGGTAATCGGTTTGAGTAAGTGGTTATCCACCACGGTGGCGGTTTTAGCGCCGAGCATGGAGAAAATAAACGCGCTGGCCAGCGCTGGCAGCACCTGTTTGAAATTAATTTTCAGTGTGCGCACGTAATGCAGGCTGGCAATCGCGGTGCCACAACACGAGGCTAATTTATTGGTGCCCAATAGGGTAACCACCGGCAGATTGGGAAACAGAAACAATAAGCCAGGCAACTGAATTAGTCCGCCACCGCCAGCGATGGCATCGACAAGGCCGGCGAAAAAGGCAACCGGCAAGGCATAAAGCAAGTCCAGAGACATATAGGTACACACAGAGAAGTACAATGGGTATAATGCAGTATGAGTATATTAATTTTTATGGATATTCGCTATGTCTGTTTTAGATATTAACCCAACCGCCCCGCCTATAGCGGACATTCACGCCCTGGTTAAGGATGATTTTGCCCAGATGAATGACTTGATTCAACAAAGTCTTGCGAGCCCGGTCGAGTTAATTCATACCATTAGCGAACACATTATCCAGGGTGGTGGTAAACGCTTGCGTCCGATGTTGACGTTATTGACGGCGCGCGCGGTCGGCTATGCCGGGGTAGGGCACATTAAGCTGGCGGTGATTATCGAATTTCTGCATACCGCCACGTTATTGCATGATGATGTCGTAGATGAATCCACACTAAGACGCGGTCGTGAAACGGCTAATGTGATGTGGGGAAACGCCCCGAGTGTGTTGGTAGGAGATTTCTTGTATTCGCGAGCATTCCAGTTGATGACTGATCTGGAAAATTTGCGTGTGTATACATTATTGGCGGATGCGACCAATACCATTGCACAGGGAGAAGTGTTGCAATTAATTCAGCGTTATAACCCTGATGTATCAATAGAGCATTATTTAGAGGTGATTCGTTGTAAGACTGCTGTCTTATTTGCTGCCGCCGCGGAGTCTGGCGTGGTCGTTGCCGCGCGTCCTCAGGCAGAGCAGCACGCATTAGCTCAGTATGGTTTACACCTGGGTATGGCGTTTCAAATGATCGATGACTGGCTGGATTATGCAGTATCAGCCGAGGAGAGTGGCAAAAATCCAGGGGATGACTTAGCGGAAGGAAAGGTCACCCTGCCATTAATTTATGCCATGGAACACGGCACAGCAGAGCAAGCACAGTTTATTCGTGATACCTTGCTGGCGGGAAGGGTCGATAACTTAGCAGCGATCATTGATATACTACATGCGCTTGATACGGGAGCCAATATTCAACAGTTAGCACAGCGTCAGGCAGATAAAGCTAAACAAGCGCTGCAACCATTATCCGATAATATGTATAAACAGGCGCTGTTAGGATTGGCGGATCTAGCCGTACAACGTCGAGCGTAACGACTCTATACCCGTTTTAAAACAACAAACCCTGGCTTGCCAGGGTTTGTTGTACTAAGTCGTCCTGTTTTAGTCTTCGCCCTTGATGTTAGCAGCTTGCTTACCCTTAGCGCCTTCCACAACATCGAAAGACACGCGCTGACCTTCGGTCAACGTTCTGAAACCATCTGCTACAATTGCTGAGAAGTGTGCGAATACATCTTCGCCACCACTGTCTGGGGTAATAAAGCCATATCCCTTGTCAGAATTAAACCACTTTACGGTACCTGTTGCCATCTTACTTTCCTCTATTTTGAGTAAATATAACTTCCCAACTACGACTTGTAATGCGTGAATACAACCACATATTAACAAGCCACATTTGGGCCTTGATAGAATGCTTGATTAAATCGAAGATTCTTACCTCCTTTATGGCACAATAATACCTATATTTCAAGGTATTTATAGGTATTTGTGTATTTATCACCGATTTCTCACCGATTTGACCGGCAAAAGGCAAGAGAAATAGGATTATGTTGGCGGTAATTTGCTGTTTCTCAAGCCTTATCCAACTTAGTGGGGTATTCTTCTGTTTACGCAGAAGAATATTGTGATATACTTATTTTACGCCGTGACTGCGTCGATACTAGCAGGTACGGATTTTCCGACACGGCGTCTTTCCTATTTTATGATTTTGGCCATTTTATCAATCCGTATCTATTTCGTGCCATAGATGCTCAGGAATAATAATTCCACCCAGTGTAAAGTAAGGTGCATTACCGATTTTATTTTTTGGTGGTATGGTTCCAGATTCGTCTATAAAAAATAACTGCATAATATTTAAACCCCTACAGCAACGAAATATCCGCCACCTGCAAGAACAATTGCTGTAGTTGATACAACAATGCCAGGCGATTATTGCGCAGCGCCAGGTCTTCCACCATCACCATCACGTGATCAAAAAAATGATCAACGGGCGTCTGTAGGGTTGCTAATGTGCTGAGCACTTGCATGTATTTTCCCTGATGATATAGCGGCTCTATTTCTCGACTGCGTTGTTCCACAGCGGCCAATAGCTCACGCTCGGCGTCGTTTTGTAATAATGTTGGATTAATTGGCTGGTGAAAGCTACTGGTTTGCTCCTTGAGTAAATGTGTAACGCGCTTATGTGCAGCAATTAATGACTTGGCCTCTGGGAATGTTTGAAAATGTTGTACTGCTTGTACGCGATGGTGAAAATCCAATGGCGTTGTTAATTGACGCGCCAGTACCGCGGCAAACACATTACTATCAATACCCTTGTCGGTGTACCAGGCGCGTAGGCGCTCCATGATGAAATCAAACGTTTGCGTAGCGGTTTCTGGATTTTCAATCTGTGTGGTATATAGCGTTAACGTTTGATTAATCGCGTCTCTTAAATCAAGCGCCAACTGTTTTTCAATTAGGATACGCAATATGCCTAATGCAGCGCGACGCAGACCATAAGGATCTTTTTCTCCGCTGGGTGGCTGATTGACCCCAAATAATCCAACCAGGGTATCCAATTTGTCAGCAATCGATACTAAGCCGCCCAAGGGTGTTTCTGGCAAGGTATCGCCAGAAAAACGCGGTTGATAATGTTCGCGGATAGCATGTGCGACAGCAGCAGGCTCATCATCCTCTAACGCATAATAGTAGCCCATAACGCCTTGCAATTCGGGAAATTCACCGACCATGCTGCTAGCCAGGTCTGCCTTGCATAACAAGCCAGCACGCGCTGCTTGCTTAGTGTTCATACCTTGTTTAGTTGCTAAGTAACGCGAGATATCAGCGATACGTTCTGCCTTGTCAGATAATGTGCCGAGTTTTTTCTGGAAAATAATTTTTTTTAAATTATTTAGGCGGGATGCCAGTGTGTGTTTTAAATCACTATGGTAGAAAAATTGTGCGTCCGCCAGGCGTGCACGAATAACGCGCTCGTTTCCTGCAATAACGCGTGTGGGATCCTGACTTTGAATATTACTGATGGTGACGAAGTAGGGTAATAATTGCTGCGTGTCGTCAACAACAGGAAAATATTTTTGATGCGATTGCATCGCAATCATCACGGTTTCAGCAGGAACTTCCAAAAATTGTTCGGCAAATTCCCCTACCAGTGCAACCGGCCACTCCACCAGGCCAGTTACTTCATTGAGTAACGCTTCATCGTACACAGCATGGCCCTTGCCAGCGATGCTGCTTTCCACTTGTTGGCGAATGATACGTTTACGTGTGGCAAAATCAGCAATTACCTTGCCCTGTTCACGTAATACGGTTTCATAATCGCAGGGTTGTTGAATACGAATGGCTTTTGGATGATGGAAGCGATGTCCATAGGTAATGCGGCCACTGGGCTTACCCAATACCATGGTCTTCAAACATTTTTTCCCAAATAACAACACGATCCAATGCACTGGACGCAGGAACATAGTATCGTGATTACCCCAACGCATCGGCTTCTTCAGTGGCAGTTGATTAACGGCTTGTTTAATCAGTTCGGGTAACAGTTCGCTACTTGGCATGCCGCCTTGTTCCTGGCTAAAGAACAACCATGCGCCCTTATCAGTTTCACGCACCACGAGTTGATCGACCGTAGCTCCACAGGCGCTGGCAAATCCCAGGCAAGCGAGTGTAGGATGGCCTTCGGCGTCAAATGCCGCCTTGAGTGCAGGCCCTCTCTTTTCCACGGTATGTGTTTTCTGCGCGCCAGCTACATTGCGGATAAGTACCGCCAAACGACGCGGTGTCGCGAATGTACGTACTTCGCCATAGCCTAATTCAGCGCGATCTAATTGCGCTTGTAGGTTAGCAGCCAGGGTTTGCGCCAAGTTATGAATGTGCCGGGGAGGTAATTCTTCCGTACCAATTTCAAACAATAAATCGCGTGCGCTCATATACTTTCTCCTAGTACCTCTTCCCCTCGCCCTAACGGAAAGCCTAGTTTTTCACGCATATGATAATAGGTATTAGCAACAGCAAAGGCCAGTTTACGCACGCGTAGGATATAAGCCTGCCGTTCAGTGACGGAAATCGCATGTCGAGCATCTAACATGTTAAACGTATGTGATGCCTTGAGTACACGATCATATGCCGGTAACGGTAAGTCCAAATCAATCAATTGCTGGCATTCCTGCTCATATTGGTTGAATTGTTCGAGTAGGGTTGGCACGGGGGCGTATTCAAAATTATAGGCGGACATTTCCACTTCGTTTTGATGAAACACATCGCCGTAGGTGACAAAGCCGTGTGGAGTTTTTGTCCATATGACATCGAATAAACTTTCCTTATTCTGCAAATACATCGCCAGACGTTCTAAACCGTAGGTGATCTCGCCGCTCACCGGCTTGCATTCTAAACCACCCACTTGTTGGAAGTAGGTAAATTGACTAATTTCCATGCCGTTCTGCCAAACTTCCCAACCCAATCCCCACGCGCCGAGTGTTGGAGATTCCCAGTTGTCTTCGACGAAGCGAATGTCATCCACCAGTGGGTCTATGCCTAATTGGCGCAATGAATCAAGGTATTTTTCTTGAATGTCGTCGGGTGAGGGTTTGAGGATAACCTGAAATTGATAGAAATGTTGCACCCGATTGGGATTATCACCATAGCGGCCATCCGTTGGTCGCCTGCTGGGTTGAATGTAGGCTGCTGCCCAGGGTTCAGGACCGATGGCGCGTAAGAACGTCGCAGGGTGAAATGTTCCCGCCCCCATTTCCGTATCCAACGGTTGTAAAATCACGCAACCTTGCGCCGCCCAATACTGTTGTAGGTTAAGAATGATGTCTTGAAATGTGAGCATTTTGCGACCAGTCGTCATACATTGTTTTTCTTTTTTTATGCGTCCATCCCTCAATCGAACGCTGTCTGGCGCGTGCAACAGTCAACTGATGTGCGGGTGCATCAGTGGTGATGGTGGAACCTGCAGCGATATAGGCGCCTTCACCTATCTTCACCGGTGCAATTAATTCACTACCGCAGCCTACAAAGGCATTATCTCCGATGATGGTTTGATGTTTTTCTGCACCATCGTAATTGACGGTAATAGTGCCAGCGCCCAGGTTCACATTCTTGCCTGCGATGGTATCACCGACATAACTTAAATGTGGTGTCTTACTGCCTTCGCCAAGTTGACTGTTTTTAATCTCGACAAAATTACCAACGCGCGCACGTCTACCCACGTGTGTGCCGGGGCGAATACGTGCGAAGGACGAATAGTGCAATCGTTATCTACCACAGCACCCTCGATCACGCAGTTTGCTTCAATTTTTACGTTCTCACCGACGGTAACATTACGTAATAGTGTATTAGGCCCAATAGTACTGTAAGCCCCGATAGTGACATTGCCTTCCAGCACCACATTAACATCAATAAACACATCAGATGCAACGGTGATATCGCCACGTGCATCAAAACGATACGGATCTAAAATGGTGACGCCATTATTCATCAATTCTTCCGCGGTGCGCCGTTGGAAATAACGTTCCAGGTAGGACAACTCTAACAAGTTATTAACGCCGCGTACTTCTTCGTGACAGTTGGCGGATACGCCATTGACCGGGCAATTGCCCTTAACCGCCATGGCTACAATGTCAGTTAAATAATATTCTTGCTGTGCATTATGTGATTGTAACTTGGGCAACCATTCTCCCAGGTGTGCGCTAGATGTGATCATGATGCCAGTATTGATTTCTTTAATTTTTTGTTGCTCGGAGGAGGCATCTTTTTGTTCGACAATCGCTTGAATCGTGCCGGCTTCATTACGAATAATGCGACCAAAACCAGTGGGGTTATCTAATTCCGTGACCACTAAACCCAGGGTGTTTTTGGGGGTATTATCCAGTAGTAATCGTAGCGTTGCCTGGGAGATGAGTGGTACATCGCCATAGAGGATTAATACTTGATCCTGTTTGTTCAAATGTGGCAATACTTGGGATACGGCATGGCCGGTGCCCAGGGCATGGGATTGTTCCACCCATTCGACGTTGAGATGCGCCATTTCACTGCGCACACGCATACCGCCATTACCATATACCACGTAAACAGCAGCAGGATCTAGCGCTTCCGCGGTGTGTACAACGCGTTCGAGTAAGGTGCGGCCTGCCAAGGTATGCAGTACCTTTGGGAGATCAGTACGCATACGCTTTCCCTTTCCGGCGGCCAGGATAATCACGCTAAGTGCCATAAGTTATTCTCATGTTTAAATCATTGACGCAGTCAATTCATTAATCACCTCTCCCCTTGTGGGAGAGGTCGACACACGTCGTGTGGCGGGTGAGGGGTAGGTCATAATTCTCTGCCAAGCCTGATCTTTCCCCTCATCCGTCCGCACAGATTTTCCAAAATTTGTTAGCCAGTTATAGTACATCGCCTACATAAAATTTACGGCCAACGTCATGGTGCGGCCACCTTTTTAAATCATTGACGCAGTCAATACATTGATCACCTCTCCCCTTGTGGGAGAGGTCGACACACGTTGTGTGGCGGGTGAGGGGTAGGTCATTCTTCACTGCCTACCTCATCTCCCCCTCATCCGTCCGCACGCGATTTATCATAATTTATCAGATAGAATAGTATATTGCCTAAGTCAAATTTACAGCCAACATCAGGGTGCGGCCACCTTCTCCCACAAGGGGAGAAGGAAACAATGCCATGGCTGAATGAGGAAACAATGCCACGGCTTAATGCCGTGCCGCCTTCTTGCGCACCTGCTGCAACGCGCGCAATTGTGCGGCGGCTTCTGCTAATTCACCCATTGCCTGGCCATATTCAAATTCGCTGGTTTTTTGCGCCAGGCGCTTTTCCGCTGCTTCCTTGGCCTGTTGTGCGGCGGCTTCATCGATATGGTCAGCACGTAGCGCCACGTCCGCCAATACGGTAACAATGCTTGGTTGTACTTCCAATGTGCCGCCTGAGATATAGAACACTTCTTCGGTTTTGTCTTGTTTAGCGATACGCACAAAGCCTGGTTTTAATGAAGTGAGTAGGGGGGTATGCCCCGGGTAAATACCTAACTCCCCCATGGTGCCAGTGGCCACGACCTTCTCAACCAGGCCAGAAAAAATCGAGCCTTCGAGACTAACGATGTCTAAATGAAACGTAATTGCCATTTACAACTTCTCCGCCTTGGCCTTGACTTCTTCCAGCGTACCGACCATATAAAATGCCTGTTCTGGCAGGTTATCACATTCACCCTCGACGATCGCCTTAAACCCACGGATGGTTTCTTCCAGCGATACGTACTTACCGCTAGATCCCGTAAATACTTCAGCCACAAAGAACGGCTGGGATAAAAAGCGTTGGATTTTACGCGCGCGACGTACTGTCAATTTGTCTTCTTCCGATAATTCATCCATGCCTAAAATGGCAATGATATCCTTGAGTTCTTTGTACCGCTGCAGGGTGCCTTGTACCGCACGCGCCACGTCATAATGCTCTTGACCGATGATCAAGGGGTCAAGTTGACGACTGGTGGAATCGAGGGGGTCAATCGCCGGGTAAATCCCCAGCTCAGCAATTTGCCGAGACAACACCACGGTCGCATCTAAGTGTGCAAACGTGGTGGCTGGCGATGGATCAGTTAAGTCGTCGGCAGGCACATAGACGGCTTGTACCGAGGTAATAGAACCCTTCTTGGTAGAGGTAATACGTTCTTGCAACACCCCCATTTCTTCCGCCAACGTGGGTTGATAACCCACGGCTGATGGCATACGGCCAAGCAAGGCGGATACTTCAGTACCGGCCAGGGTATAGCGGAAAATATTATCGATAAACAATAGTACGTCACGGCCTTCATCGCGGAAACTTTCCGCCACGGTCAGGCCGGTTAATGCGACACGTAGACGGTTACCGGGTGGTTCATTCATTTGTCCATACACCAGCGACACCTTATCCAATACATTGGATTCCTTCATTTCGTGATAGAAGTCGTTGCCTTCACGTGTACGCTCACCCACGCCAGCAAATACTGAATAACCACTATGCTCCACAGCGATATTGCGAATCAGCTCCATCATGTTAACGGTTTTACCCACGCCAGCGCCGCCGAATAAGCCGACCTTGCCGCCCTTAGCGAAGGGGCAAAGTAAGTCGATCACCTTGATGCCTGTTTGCAATAATTCGGTGCTGAGCGCCTGGTCAGCCAGGGTAGGAGCCGGACGATGGATAGGCAGGGTTTGCGTGGCGCTAATCGGACCGACGTCATCGATGGGTTCACCCAACACATTCATGATGCGTCCAAGTGTTTCCTTACCCACAGGTACAGTAATCGGCTTGCCGGTGTTGGTCACCTTGAGACCGCGTTTCAGCCCCAGGCAAGAACCCATCGCGATGGTGCGTACAATCCCATCACCTAGCTGTTGCTGCACTTCGAGCACAAGTTGTTGGTCCGCAACCAATAGTGCATCGTATATTTTGGGCACAGCATTGCGTGGAAATTCTATGTCGACCACAGCGCCGATAATTTCAACTATTTTTCCTGACATGGGTTTTACCTCACCTAATAAAATTTTAAATTTAACGCAAAGACGCAACAAAAACATTAAAAACAAAAGACTTGACGCAGAGACGCAAAGACGCAGAGAAAAACATAAAACATGAAAAGATTTAATAAAAGATTTAAAAAATTATTTTTTATTTTTTATTTTTTAATCTTTTCTCTGCGTCTTTGCGTCTTTGCGTCAAATATTTTTTCTTTTGATTCTAAACAGCCTCCGCGCCCGCAGTAATTTCTGCAATCTCGCGCGTAATCACCGCTTGACGCGCCTTGTTATAAATCAACTGTAAATCACCGATCAATTCCCCGGCATTTTCGGTGGCGTTCTTCATGGCTACCATGCGCGCTGCCTGTTCACACGCTAAATTTTCGATTACCGCATGATACACCTGGGTTTCGATGTAGCGTACTAACAATACATTGAGTAATTGTTGTGCATCCGGTTCGTAAATATAATCCCAGTAGCCCGTTTTTTCTGCACCGTCCGATATTTCCAGTGGCAATAGTTGTTGTGTAACTGGCTGTTGCACCATCGAGTTCACAAATTGGTTATAGGTAATATACACGCGATCTAAACGATTGACGTTGTAGGCATCCAACATGACTTTTACGATACCAATTAAATCCGTCACCTGCGGGGTATCACCCAAATGATTGGCTTCGCCGATAATGTTGCCGCCAAGGCGGTGGAAGAAACGCTTGCGCCTTCTTGCCAATCACGCAAAGATCCACTTCTACGCCCTTAGTATGCCATTCGTGCATGTGGGTTACAGTCGCCTTAAACAGATTAAAGTTTAAACTGCCACATAGTCCACGGTCACTGGAAACAATGATATAACCAACACGCTTAACTTCATCGCGCTTTTTTAAATAAGGATGGTGATATTCACTGTGACTGGCGGCTAAATGACTGATTACCTGGCGCATTTTGTCTGAATAGGGGCGGCCAGTACGCATACGCGCTTGCGCCTTGCGCATCTTACTCGCCGCCACCATTTCCATGGCCTTGGTGATTTTCTGCGTGTTTTTTACACTGGCTATTTTAGTACGTATTTCTCTGCCTGAAGACATAGGGTATCTACCAAGATAAATAGGTCAGTAATCATACAAATAAATGCGCCAAAAGGCTATCTTAAGTATTTTGTTTATGCGCCTCTATCAAGGTGGGGCGCAGTTCTTGTTTCGGGATAATCAATGCTGCTGCAGCACAACTGCCCAGCACATTCAGTACAGTGACTAATGGGTCAAGTAACGGGTCAAGCATGGCCAATAGAACAATACCGGGTATTATAGGCAACCCCAAGGGTTGTAGCATGATAGCAAACATGCTGATAACAGCAATACCAGGAGCGCCGGATGAGATAATACTCATCATAATGCTGGTGAAAAAAATGGTCAGGTATGCTAAGCCATTTAAAGGGCTGTTATACAAATGCGCCACAAAAACAACGACTAACGTGTACTTTAGTATGCTGCCTTGCTGACAAAAATTAATGCCGATGGGAATAATCAAGCCAATCAGCTTTCTATCAAACTTTAATTCGTCCTGTAGGCTTTGCAGGGTGGTGGGCAATGCTGCGAAACTACTTGATGTGCCCAGGGCGACAAACAGCGGTGTGCGGATTGCCTTAAGGGTATGGAAAAAAGAGAACTCAGTGCGTTTGGCTAAGATAATGACATTGATTACACCGATTACCAGGCATGCCACAATACATAAGATGATTAACTTGCTTAGTGGGGCGAGGATATCGAAACCGATACGACTCATTAAGCCGCCAAACATAAAACACAAGCCAAATGGTAGGGCATACATGAGCCAGTCGACGATACGTAGTAAGGCATTATAAAAACCATCTAACGCTGCGAGTGTTGTTTTTGCCGCACTTGATTTGGTGTATCCGAGAGCAATGCCCAACACCACGCAAAAAATCAATACGGGAAGACTGTCACCGTGGCTTAATGACCTAAAAATATTAGTGGTTGTAAGATTACTTATAAAATCCCAAATAGTATTAATTGCTGGACCATTGATTGTAATGTCTGTTCCCTTTTGTAGGGCGGCTAATTTCGCGCCCAATACTGCTTGGCTATGTAAATCAAGGCCAGACCATTGGTGGATAAATAGGCTAACTATAATACTCAGTAAGCCCGCAATGGTAATCCAACTCAGAAACACCAGACTTAATCGTTGAATATAGTGAGAAATATGTGAATGTAATAAGTTGCCAACACTGACAATAACGGCTACCACGACAGTGGGGAAAATGCACATCTGCAACAGCTCCAGGTAAATACGACCGAGATGATCGAAGAGTGCGTGAAAGGGATTGGCGGTCAGGCCTATGACAATGCCTACCACGAGGCTCGATAGAATAACCCACGGATTTAATAACCAATAGCCTAGTTTTTTTAGCATTTAGCTCTTCTCAGGGAAATATTTCTTTATCCATCGCTCCTGCGTGCCGTCTATCTGTATGGTATCTAAATAAATATTAAGCCAGGTTAATAGGCGTGTATTCTGCCATGAGACTGCAAACGCGATCGGCATCTTTTTTCCAGAATCAATCACCTCACCGTATAAATTAGATTGTGGATGATGCCTTAACCAGTATCTGATATGTGGTTGGTCTAAAAAAGCGGCCATTATTTTATTATTCAGTACGTCGGGTATGGCTTGAGTAATGTCTGGGTATGGCACTAGCGTAGACTGTGGGTATAGCTCTTTTAAGATGGTGTAGTAAGCACTATTCTGTGAAACGCCGATCCGATAGGCGGGATTATTGAGAATTGTTAAGTTATCGGCGCTTAGGTTTCGTTGAGATGCAGTGACGCGATTAACAAAAAATACCAACTTAATGGTTAGATAAGGATTTGAAAAAATGGTGAACTTGGCTCGCGCCAGTGTAGGGGTCATGTTGGTTGCTAAATCTAACTCGCCATCATTAACCATATCAATCAGGCGATCAAACGTGGGAGCAGTTTTAAAAACAGCAGGCACCCCCAGTTTCCGTGCGAGATCGTTTGCCATGTCAATGTCATAACCTTCTAAGGTTCCATTGGCGGAAAACAGAGAGAAAGGTGAGGCATCTGTAGCAAGTACGCCTATGCGTAGCACCCCCCGCTGGATGATTTTTCCTATATCAGGGGGGAATATTTCAGCGTGTGCTATGCCAATGCAGAACAATAGTAAGGTGGCTAGAATGGCAGTTAGTTTTCTCATGGCCTCCTCTGATTAGTAGAACCTACCAGGTTTGCGTTTGTTTAAATTTTTCGACTATCTCCTTAAACTGCTGAACGGTTTCATCTGAATAATCTGGCTTTTCATTTACCTGGCGCATAAAATCAGCATAATTGTTGCGCAGATATTCATGCAATGCAGCTTCAAAATGCAGAATATTTTTTAATTCCACGTCATCCAGATAACCCTCATTCACACAATACAAACTAAGCGCAGTTTCAGCTACGCTCAATGGTTGATATTGTCGTTGCTTGAGCATTTCTGTCACGCGTTGTCCACGTTCTAATTGTTTGCGAGTGGCTTCGTCTAAATCGGAAGCAAATTGCGAAAATGCGGCTAATTCACGGTATTGCGCCAAGGTGATACGAATACCGCCGGCTAATTTGCGAATTAATTTGGTTTGTGCAGCGCCGCCAACACGCGACACGGAAAGACCCGCATTAATAGCAGGGCGAATACCGGCGTTAAATAAATCGGTCTCCAGAAATATCTGACCATCGGTAATGGAAATGACGTTGGTTGGCACGAAGGCAGATACGTCGCCGGCCTGGGTTTCAATAATAGGTAATGCAGTTAATGAACCTGTCTTGCCGGTGACCTTGCCATGGGTAACTTTTTCTATATATTCGGCGTTGACACATGCAGCGCGTTCTAACAAACGGGAATGCAGGTAGAACACGTCACCCGGATAAGCTTCGCGTCCTGGCGGTCTACGCAGTAATAATGAAATTTGTCGGTACGCCCAAGCTTGCTTGGTTAAATCGTCATAAATAATTAATGCGTCCTCCCCCTTGTCGCGGAAGTATTCGCCCATAGCACACCCGGCATAGGGCGCCAGAAATTGCAATGCTGCGGGTTCGGCGGCAGTGGCTGCAACGACGATGGTGTGATCCATGGCATCATGTTCTTCTAGCTTACGCACGACAGCAGCGACGGAAGACGCTTTTTGACCGACAGCCACGTAAATACACTTTACGCCGGTGCCTTTTTGATTGATGATGGTATCGATAGCGATGGCGGTTTTACCGGTTTGACGATCACCGATAATTAATTCACGTTGTCCGCGGCCGATTGGCACCATGGAATCGATGGCCTTTAAGCCAGTTTGAATCGGTTGGCTGACTGATTGACGCGTAATAACGCCAGGCGCTACTTTTTCAACAGGTGCTGTGGTCGTAGCGTCAATTTGGCTTTTACCATCAATGGCTTGTCCTAACGTATTCACCACGCGACCCAATAATACTTCACCCACAGGAACTTCTAAAATACGGCCGGTACATTTAACGGTTTGACCTTCATCCAGATGATCACACGGACCCAACACGACTGCGCCCACGGAGTCACGTTCCAAGTTCAACGCTAAACCATAAACATTGCCGGGAAATTCGATCATTTCACCAAGCATGACGTCAGATAACCCGTAAATACGCACGATGCCGTCTTTTAAACTGACGATGGTTCCTTCGGTACGCACTTCGGGCGCCACCTCAAAATTTTTGATGCGTTGCTTGATTAGGTTACTAATTTCAGCGGATGATAGTTGCATGGTGAATCCTCTATTTTAAATTATTGACGTAGTCAATTCATTAATCACCTCTCCCCTTGTGGGAGAGGTCGACACACGTCGTGTGGCGGGTGAGGGGTATGTCATGGTTCTCTGCCAAACCCGATTTTTCCCCTCATCCGTCCGCACAGACTTAACAAAATTTATCAATTAGTACAGCACATTGCCTAAATCAAATTTACAGCCAACATTCAGGTGCGGCCACCTTCTCCCACAAGGGGAGAAGGAAACAATGCCACGGCTTAATGAGGGTTATTTCACCCCATCACCGTTTCCCGCAATCGTTCCAACTGCCCGCGCACGGAGCCGTCAATCACGCGATCACCAGCCTGAATGAATAGTCCGCCGAGTATTTCTGCATCGACTTCACAAGTCAATTCAATATGTTGCCCCAACTTCTTGCTGAGCGATGTGTACAGCTTTTCACGGTAGCTATCGTTTAAGGGGATGGCCGATTTGACAGTAACATGCAGCGTTTTCTCTATCGTTGCGCGTAGCTGTTCAAATAACTCGTAAATCACTGGTAATAAGGCCAGGCGTTGATAGGTGGCAAGAATTTTTATAAAGTTTTGCGCGTTCGCATCCAGGATATCGTGCCCCAATGCCAGGCAGATGTCGGCGCACATAGCATCGGTGTATTTAGGATTTTTTAATATCTCGGCCACTGTCGGCTGTTGCACCCATGCGGACATGGTTTTCAGCATATCAGCCCAGTGTTCTAGTTGCTTGTTTTCTAGCGCATAATCAAGGGCAGCATGGGCATAAGGACGGGCAAGCCGTGCAGCAGGTATCATATTTCTGCAACCATTTTGTCAAGTAACTGCTTATGGGTAGAGGCATCAATATCGCGTTGTACTACTTTTTCCGCCATGTTGAGCGCCAGACTCGCAATTTGATCTTGTAATTGTCGCTTTGCCTGATGAACCTCTTGTTCAATTTCGATACGCGCCAGGGCAATCAAGCGCTCACCTTCTTTCTGGGCGACATGTTTGGCCTGTTCAATAAGATGATCGGCGCGGCTGTTAGCTTGATTAACAATGTTTGCGGCAGTTTCCCTGGCTTCTTGCAGGATTTCCACCGACTTACCTTGCGCTAGTTCCAAGTCTTTATGTCCGCGTTCACCGGCTGCCAAACCATCGGCAATGGTTTTTTCGCGTTGTTGCATCGCCCTGGTGATCGGCGGCCACACGTATTTCATAGTAAACACCACGAACACTGCAAAGGTGATCATTTGACCAATGAGGGTTGCGTTTATATCCATCGGTTTATCTCTTGTTTTTAGCTAATATATGGAAACGGGCATATTTGGCCCATTTTGGCGGTAAAAATGCTCTCAAAATGCTCACATATAACCACATATGCTGCGCTTTTTCGATCATTTTTATCACCAAACTTGGCTCAAATCTGACCGTTTGTACCAGTCTTAGGTGGTGCTGAATATTCATTATTTCTTATCTTGTTTAGCTTACTGATTGCCCGGCCGCCTTTAATACTTCCGCCAGGAATGGGTTTTTAGCAAAGAATAAATACAGACCCATCACGATTGAGATGGCGGCGAATGCGTCAACTAAGCCCGCCATTAAGAACATGCGTAGCATTAACATCGGGCCAAGTTCAGGTTGTCTGGCGACCCCTTCTAAAAATTTCCCCCCCAGAATACCGAAACCGACAGCGGTGCCGAGAGAGGCAAGACCAATTAATAGCCCTGCTGCGACGGCAGATAAGCCTTGTACGTTAGAAATAAATTGCGCAAGTTCCATAAGTTCTCCTGGTGGTTGAATGTTAAATAATCAATAAATTAAACAAAAAAAGCCTTACGGCAGGCACAAGGCCTGCCCCTGCATTAATGAGATTCATGCGCCATGCTTATATAAACGATCGTCAACATCATAAAAATAAACGCCTGAATCGCGATAATCAAAATGTGGAAAATAGCCCATACGCCACCCACTGTCCACTGAATCCACCACGGCATAATTGCGATCAAGATGAAGATCAATTCACCGGCAAATAAGTTACCGAAAAGTCGCAACGCCAATGAGATGGGTTTCACCAGCTCTTCCAAAAAGCGGAATAAAATATTCAGCGGAAACAGCCATGGCCCAAACGGAGAAGTCAGTACTTCCTTACCTAAACCCATGGGTCCCTTGACTTTAAAATTGTAAAAAATAATCAGTATAAATACCGTAATAGACAGCGCGAACGTCATGTTTGGGTCTGCTGTTGGCACGGCGCGAAAATAGGGCAGCCCTACGGCATGGGCAAGGCGCGGCAATAAATCGACCGGCAGCAAATCCATAAAATTCATTAAGAACACCCACACAAAGATGGTGAGGGCGAGCGGCGCCACCAACTGGCTCTTACCGTGGTAGGATTCTTTAACCAACCCCGACACAAATTCAACTAATATTTCCAGGAAATTTTGTAACTTTCCTGGCACTCCCGGCGTTGCCTTGCGGGCGGCGAAGCGAAATAACGTTAAAAATATCAGACCAAGGACAATAGAAATAAACATAGTATCCAGGTGAAATGACCAAAAACCCTGTTTATGAAAGGTCATTTGCTGGAAGTTAAACACCAACTGTTGCAGATGGTGTTGGATATATTCGCCTGTTGTAATGGTAGTTTCCATTTTTTTACTATTTTCTTGTTATTGCGGGAGCTAACCAGGCAGCTATTTGTGCGCAAATCATGCCCATTAAACAGCCAATAATACTGATATGCAGGTATTTAAGCATAAATACGAATAATAGTCCTATCAGGACTAATTTAATCACTTCCGCACTATAAAATAGCACCA
This sequence comes from uncultured Gammaproteobacteria bacterium, assembly GCA_963777715.1. Lineage (GTDB taxonomy): Bacteria > Pseudomonadota > Gammaproteobacteria > JAURND01 > JAURND01 > JAURND01. The sequence goes on along the minus strand of CAVZRN010000012.1, from coordinate 13,704 downwards.
CTAACCTGGGTGCAGCGCTAGCCTTGAAATAACCCAGCCATATCCATGCAAATACCCAGCTGGGTATGAGCCATAACAGCCCGCCCAGTAAGACGGATTCCGCAAGATGAGTTCCCTGGGTAAACAAAAAGCCCAGCGCTACGAGGGTAACGATCACACCCTGCAATGCCAGCCAGCGTAGTACCTGGCTGCGAGTGACCTGTAGCGCGGCTCGTGACACGATTCTCTGAATTTAAGCTAAGCCCCATCGGGCAAGGAGCGCCAGTTTATCCCAATTTTAGGGGAGCTGCAAGGCGTTGTGTTTGTTTATCCGGCGTGCTGTAAAACCCCATTATTGACCTTATTGCCCCTTGTCCAGGGTTGTTCCGTCGAAAAATTAAAAAATTCATCATTCCTTAAGTTTTTTAATAAAAAATACTATATTTGTTATTTTTATGATATTATTATAATATTATAATAAGTAAGAATAACAAATCCAACCAGATCTCTACCGTCAGGTGCGAACAGGTAGATTATATTTAGATACGTTAGCGTGGGGAGATATAGCAAATGGCAGAAATCACTCTTGATTATAAAAACACACCATACAAATTTATGGTAGATAATGCAGATGAACTGTTAGAGCCAGCCAGGAAGGCGCTTGGTATTAAAAACCTGGAGCTTGCTGATCTTGGCCTGGCAGCAGGGGAAAAATTTACAAAAGATAAAGCGATCAGCCTGACGGTGGAAGTTCAGGTTGTTCGAGGCAAGGCGTATATAATAAGAAAATCAGTCAATGAGGAAAAAGGTAGCAACCAACAACCTGCTAATGAAAATGGCGAATTGCATCAGGACAATGCAGTAACGTTACTTGCGGAACTAGAGAAAGAACAACTCAACAAGACGCTCATTGAAGCATGTCTTCTGGGGGTAACAAAACTAATCCTTCCCGATTGCCATCTTGACGCACAAAAACTACAAAAACTGGCGCCATTTTTGTCTGGGCTTAACTTAACTGAAATTGATCTGGGCGGTAATACTTTGGGAGACGAAGGCGCAGCAACATTGGCAACTGTCTTAAAGGAATCAGGGACTTTAAGCACGCTCAATATTTCCAGGAGCGGGATTAAGGCGCAAGGCGCGATTCACATACTGCAAGCCCTAAAAACAGCAGATCGTTTAACAACATTAGATTTCAGTGGAAATAAAGTAGCAAGCTTTCATCAAAATCATAACTTATTACGGAGAGTGGAAAATTTTGCAATAATGTTTATGTACGAACTGGATATGCTTTTAAAGCGTGCCCCCAACCTGAGAACATTGCATTTAGACAATGTCTATATTGATATACGCACGCTACCCCTATTGGCGACGTCCCTGTGTCCATCAGAATCAAAGTCAGAATATCGATGCCCAGTCAGAGTGCTCAGTTTAAATGATAACTGCCACCTTGGACAAGGTTCTCGAGGTCTTTCAGGTTCTGGCGGGTATTCGGAGGACATTCAAAACATCGCCAAAATTATAAGAGAATCTCCAGTGGAAGAGCTTTACTTAAAAGACAATCAAATTAATATTCCCGGGCTGTTGGAAGAGATGGTAAATAACGGCTTAAAGAAGTCAAAATCACTGAAAATATTGGACATGCGTGGTAGCGGCTGCACAAATAGAGGGATAAGAATATTTGCAGATGTATTGCCGCGTTTGACATTAAGGAAATTATATCTATATAACGAAAAATCTTTTCCTGTATGGGACGCATCCGAAACAACCGCCCAGAAAATAAGGGATACTATTGCAGGTAATAAATACACACTAAAATGTATTGCAACAGGGCTTGCCTTGAATAGATCCTTAATTTACCTGGACATACCCCACGTTGTAAAAAGACTCATAACAAGCCAACGGGAAGCGCTGGGAGTGCAAGATCAACAAAATGCCGATTTATTAACGTCTTTAGCAGAATCACTCGCATTAATTGAAAAAATAGAAGCTTATCTGCGAAGGAATGAACAACTTCTGTCATCAGAGGCACAATTTCTATTTAGTGTGGATAATAAACTTCTATTACCAAGGGTCTTGATTAATATCGTCTTAGAATATTTGAACGATGACGTGGACTATCAACTCTCAACAAAGATTGCCAAATTCCTGAATAAGCACACAAGGTGCCAATGGCGTGTAACAACGTCAGGCGCCTACGAGACTATTCTAAGCAATGCAAAAGAAGTGTCTAGCATCACCAACGCCCTGAAATCATCACTTACAAAATTCGGAATGAATCCACGTGATATTATAACTGTACAAGACAATACCGTAACTATCTCTATTCACCCAAACGATATGAGTAAGTTTGAAAGAATGGTATCAGAACTCAGCACAAAGAAAAAAATTCAGGCTACTGTGAGTACCGCCTTTGGCAGCTTGTTTACCAGGAAAAAAGATAAAAAAGACCAGGAAATATCCTCTCCAAGCCGGCTGTCCCCTCCTAAGGCTGATGGGAAGAAATCTCTTCCTGAAGTTGCGCCTGTTGAAAAGACTGAAAAAAACACGGGAGGAACTCCAGACCAACACCGTGGATAAATCCGGCGAAGCATTATGGGTAAGAGAGATAGCTTGACTTAACCAGGCGCCTGGCGTTGCCAGCATTCTAGACCATTATGTACACCACTCCACAATGGTCTTGACTATTATGGACTGGTGTATATAATGGTCGGATGCAACGACTATACACCTATGTCATTCAAGACCATTTTAACCATTACCACCAAATGGTCTTGCTCAATGGGCCGCGTCAGGTAGGTAAGACTACGCTTAGTCAATCTCTGGCGGATTTAGCCTCACACTTTATTTATTTAAACTGGGATATTAAGGAAGATCGGCAAGCGATTTTGCTGGGTCAACGTAGTTTGGCGCAGAAAATCGGGTTGGATCAGTTGCAGCAACACACGACCATTGTCTTCGACGAGTTACACAAATATGCCAAATGGAAAGCTTTTCTAAAGGGCTTTTACGACGCCTACAAAGATCAGTCACACATATTAGTTACTGGCAGCCAGAAACTCATCCTTGCGCAACGTACAGGGGATAGTTTAATGGGGAGGTATTTTCCGTTTCGCATTCATCCATTGAGTGTTGCAGAGTGTATTCGACAGACCTTGCCAACACAAATGATTGCTGCCCCTGCTGCATTAGACAAAGACATGTGGCAGGCGCTATGGAAGTTTGGTGGTTATCCCGACCCGTTTATTAAGCAGGAGCAGCGTTTTTCAACACGTTGGCAAAATTTGCGTGCCGAACAATTATTTCGTGGTGACATCAGCAGCCTGACGCAGATTTATGAGTTGAGTCAATTGGAAATTTTAGGTCAACTGCTCAAACAACAAGTGGGTCAATTAGTGAATTACACCAATCTAGCCAACAAAGTAAATGTCACGACTAAGACCGTGCAACAGTGGATCAGCACGCTAGAGCGCTTTTACTATTGTTTTCGCCTGCGCCCTTGGTATAAAAATATCTCGCGTAGTTTATTAAAGGAACCTAAATTATATTTATGGGATTGGTCGGATATAAGCGATGTGGGTGCGAGAATGGAAAATTTTATCGCCTGTCATTTATTAAAGGCGGTACATTTTTGGACCGATTTCGGGTTTGGAAAATTTGAACTGTATTTTATCCGTACTAAGGATAAGCGTGAGGTAGATTTTTTAGTGACTAAGGACGATATACCGTGGTTCTTGGTTGAAGCTAAGTACAGTGATAATCAAGCGATAAGTAGAGATTTATATCATTTTCAACAATTGACCGGCGCGCCCCACGCATTTCAAGTCGTATTCGATAGCGATTACGTCGATATCGATTGTTTCTCGCGCCAGCAACCGGTGATTGTGCCAGCCGCAACGTTTTTGTCGCAACTGGTATAAGAATGAACGTCGAGGCTAATTAAACAACGCAAACTTCTTAGTTAATTCACGCGCGGCGTCGCTGTTCATAAAGAAGCATATGCCAAAATATTCCAGCTCTATTTCTTTTTCTTGCGTGCGTTCTCTATACAGTTACATTAGGTAGCGGTAAATGCTCATGCGTCTTATGGCTTAATTTCATAGCCAGAAAGAAGACTATCGCGGTAAATGCGCCGATTACGGCAAAATCCACGCCAAAACTTAATGTCCCCTTACCATTGCCAAAGGTGCCGAAATAAGAAATCACACACATTCCAACCAAGTAAGGAATAATCCACCACGATGTGTGCCATTGCCTCATCCATAGATTATGCTTGCTGCGCAAGCAGTGTATGACGAAGAAAACAAAACCAATCGCCATGGCAATCATCATACGATACACCGTATGCCACCCAGTCCAGAATATCAGCAAGTTACAAATATAAAATGCGACCAGGGAAAATAGCGTAGCGCAGGGCAGCCGAAATGGACGTGGATGATTGGGCTGTGATTTACGTAAGCCAATCAGCGCAATAGGGCCGATGATATACGACACGATAAAGCAAGAAATAATAAAGCCTACCATGCTCTGCCAGCCAGGAAATGGCAGAAATAATACTAAGCCGATAATGTAGTTTGTAACAATAGCGCGGAAGGGTACGCCGCGTTTGGTTAGCTGTTGTTGACCTTGTGGAAAAAAACCAATCTTGCTCAGACCATAATTGATGCGTGCAGTGGATGCGGCAAAAATATAGCCAGTGCCAAAGGGCGAGATCAAGGCATCAGCATAAATGATCATGACAAACCACATCAAGCCAAAGCCGGCTAGAATGCCTGCAAACGGACCGTTGTCGCCAGGGAAGTGTATCTTGCTCCAGCCTTCAGCTAAATTGCTGGGTTGCAATGCGCCAATAAAGGCGATTTGCAGCAAGGTGTATAAGATAATACAAAATACCACGGAACCAATAATCGCTAACGGAATACTGCGTTGTGGGTTCTTGGTTTCACCTGCCAGTTGTAATACTGTGTTAGAGCCGATAAAGGAGTAAATCACGCCACCCAGGGGTAATGCGGCTAGAACCCCATGCCAACCGAAGGGCATAAAACCACCGTTTTCAGCGCCATGAAAGTTGGTCGCATGGAAATCCATAATAATCAAGACAACGACGGTGGCTATAGGCACTATCAATTTAATGAAGGTGATTACATTATTGCTACGACTAAAAAACAACGCGCCATAGTAATTAAATATACTCATGATAAACATGACGACCGCGCTGACGCCAATACCGACACCAGTTAGCACGGTTACGCCGTCTACCTTGGTAACCAGGTGGGGAATGTAATTTGCCGCATATTGCACCACGGCTAATGTTTCGACGGGGGCGATGGAGACGCTGGAAACCCATACCATCCAGCCGGTCATAAAACTGACTAGCGGGCCGTGACTGTATTCTGCATACTGCACCATGCCTCCGGCAACCGGGAACGCGCTGCCAAGTTCGGCAAAGGTAAATGCAATGATTACCATTAACACACCACCGATGATCCATGACAAGGCGGCGGCGGGGCCAGCGATTTGGGCGGCGTAAAGCGGTCCAAATAACCAACCGGAACCAATAACACTACCGATACCGGCAAATAATATACCAAAGGTACTAATTGAACGTTTGAATTGCATGGTGAAAACCCTCCTGTTGAGGTGACGCAAAAAGTCATAAAAATAGCGCATTATTTGTACCATATCATCCAATAAATGGCAATTAAATATGGTGTATACTCAAAAATAGAAAACCAGGGCTAAAATATGATCCAAGAAGTCAAAGTCACCCGAATTTATGCCGCCGAAGATGGCTATTCCTATTTTCAGGATGTTATGCAACCGCTGTTATATCCGGTAGGTAATAATCAATTAATCACCAAGCCATTAGGCAGCAACCCGTGTAGATTATTTGAATTCGCCAGTGACTTCGTGTGTGATTGGCACTTAAGCACGCCACCTGGTTATTACATTTACATTCAGGGTGGTCAAGAAGTAGAGGTCAGCAGCGGAGAGAAACGCAGTTTTAAAGCTGGCGATATTATACTGGCAGAAGATACCACAGGGCGAGGCCATAGAAGCAGGTCAAATACTGCTGTTGCTGGCAGGGCTATTATTATCCCGACATAAACGTATTTCTAAGTGGTTACCCTCCTGACACTGAGAAAAAACTGCGCAAAACCCATTGCTCGCTACAAAAATAAAGCATATCATTTGATCCATGATAAGTCGGGCTTGATTATATGGAAACGCAGGAAACATGTCTAAAAAAGTAGCTAAAAACCTTATTGTTGGCTTGGATGTCGGCACCTCTAAAGTAGTGGCCTTGGTTGGGGAAGTGAGTTCCGAAGGCCATGTGGAAGTTATCGGTATCGGTTCTGAACCTCCAACGGTCTCAAACGTGGTGTCGTCGTCAATATCGAGGCGACGGTGCAATCGATCCAACGCGCGGTGGAAGAAGCCGAGCTAATGGCCGGTTGCGAAATCCACTCAGCCTATACCGGCATTGCTGGCAGCCACGTGCGCAGCCTGAATTCGCATGGCATGGTGGCGATTCGCGATAAAGAAGTACTACCCATCGACATTGATCGCGTGATTGATGCCGCCAAGGCTGTGGCCATTCCCGCCGATCAAAAAATTCTGCACATCCTGCCACAGGAATATGCCATTGATAACCAGGAAGGCATTCGTGAACCCGTACGTATGTCGGGCGTGCGTTTGGAAGCCAAGGTGCATATCGTCACCGGTGCGGTGAGCGTGGTGCAAAACATTGTCAAGTGCGTGCAGCGTTGTGGGTTAGAAGTACAGGATATTATTTTAGAGCAACTGGCTTCCAGTTACGCTGTGCTAAGCGACGATGAAAAAGAGTTAGGCGTTTGCATGGTCGATATTGGTGGCGGCACCACCGACATTGCTGTCTATACCGGTGGGTCAATCCGTCATACGGCGGTGATTCCCATTGCGGGCGACCAAGACCACCAATGATATTGCCGTAGCCCTGCGCACCCCCACCAAGTATGCCGAAGATATCAAGATAAAGTACGGCTATTCATTGCCGCTGTTAGAAGAACAAAACGAAACCATCGAAGCGCCCAGCGTTACCAAGCGCCTGCCGCGACAGTTGTCGAAAAAAGTGTTGTCTGAAGTGATTAATGCACGTTACGAAGAATTGTTTGCCCTGGTGTTGGCGGAACTGCGCCGCAGTGGTTTGGATGAAGTGATCGCCTCTGGTATCGTGTTAACCGGCGGCGCCAGTCAAATTGCTGGCGCGGCGGAATTAGCCGAATCGGTGTTTCAAATGCCGGTGCGCATTGGTATGCCGCAACACGTGAAGGGTTTGACGGATGTGTTGGATAGTCCAGCATATGCCACCAGTGTTGGCTTATTGTTATACGGCTATCAGCAACAATACGAAGGCCATGCAGAATTGATTGTGCGCAATGGGATGAAGGGAGTTTGGGGGCGCGTTAAGAATTGGTTCCAAGGTAATTTTTAGTAAGAATCCCCATCCTAACCTTCCCCCGCAACGAGGAGGGGGGGGCTCTATATCCCCTCCCCCGCTTGCGGGGGAGGGTTAGGGGGGGGGGATTTTAGGACGCTTAGCAGCAGGATTGTTAATTAGATTTTTAGAGATTATTATTAGTTTTAGGAGAAATAAGTCATGGCCATGTTTGAATTATCCGAAAATTTACCACACAGCGCAGTCATCAAGGTCATAGGGATCGGCGGTGGCGGCGGCAATGCAGTTGAACACATGCTGCAAGAAAATATCGATGGTGTGGAATTTATTTGTTTCAACACCGACGCGCAGGCGCTGAAAAAATCCAGGGCGCAAGTGACGCTACAACTCGGTGAAGAAATCACCAAGGGATTAGGCGCAGGCGCTGATCCAGAAATTGGTCGTAAGGCAGCGGAAGAAAATCGCGAGCGTATTCATGAAATCCTCACCGGCACCGATATGGTGTTTATCACTGCGGGTATGGGTGGCGGTACCGGTACTGGCGCTGCGCCAGTGGTGGCGCAAATTGCCAAAGAATTAGGTATTTTAACCGTAGCAGTCGTCACCAAGCCGTTTGTATTTGAAGGCCGCAAGCGTCTGCAAATTGCCGAGCAGGGTATCCAAAGCCTCACGCAATATGTTGATTCCCTCATCACCATTCCCAACAATAAATTGCTCACCGTATTGGGCAAGAACATCACCCTGCTCAACGCGTTTAAGGTGGCTAATAATGTATTGCTGGGCGCTGTGCAGGGCATTGCCGAATTGATTACCCGCCCGGGTTAATCAACGTCGACTTTGCTGACGTGCGCACCGTGATGTCAGAAATGGGCATGGCGATGATGGGTACTGGCGTAAGCGCAGGTGAAAATCGCGCCAAGGAAGCTGCCGAAGCGGCTATTTCCAGCCCGCTGTTAGAAGACATCGACATTAACGATGCGCATGGCGTGTTAGTTAATATCACCGCTGGCCTGGATATGTCGATTGGCGAATTTGAGGCCGTGGGTGAAGTGGTGAAATCATTTGCGTCGGAATTTGCTACCGTGGTGGTGGGTACAGTTATTGACCCAGAGATGACCGATTCACTGCGCGTAACCGTGGTAGTGACTGGGCTTGGCAAGGGCGCCATCGTCGGCGGCGGCGTGCGCACTGGCGAAGTGGAGCCAGTTAAGCTCATCGATGCAGTGCGTCTTGACGCAGCCGATTACCAAAATTTAGAACGCCCGGCGGTGATCCGTAAACAGCCACAAACCGTGCAGAAAGTTGCGTTGGAACTCAGCACCAAGGACATGGATTACCTCGATATCCCCGCCTTCTTGCGTCGGCAGGATGACTAATAAAAGATTTAACGTGAGGACGTAAAAAAACATAAAAAATTTGACGCAGAGACGCAAAGACGCAGAGAAAAGATTAAAGAACATAAATAAAACATCAAAGGACAAAATGGCTCTATTATCCCTGGGAGCGCGGACGGCTCGTCCGCATGTTTGCCAATGGCTGACATTGCGGGTAAGCTGCCCGCGCTCCCAGGAGCTTTGTGCCATTAAATTAAATCTTTTATGTTTTCCTCTGCGTCTTTGCGTCTCTGCGTCAAATCTTTTAATCTTTTTCTTTTAAGAGCCTCATGATAACTAACCAGCGACTCTAACCTCCCCCGCGTCAATTTTGGCGTGGGCTTGCACACCGGTGCGCTTGTACACCTCACCCTTCACCCTGCGCCAGCAAACACCGGCATCATTTTTCGTCGTATTGATCTAAAACCAGTCGTGGAAATTCCCGCCACCACCCATTCAGTGGGTGATACGCGTTTCAATACCTGCCTGGCGCAAGGCAACACTACCATTGCCACCATAGAACATGTGATGTCAGCCCTGGCGGGTTTGGGTATTGATAATGCCTATGTAGATTTGGATGCGCCAGAGCCACCCGCGATGGATGGCAGCGCATGGCCGTTTGTGCAAGCCATCCAGCAGGCTGGTGTGAGCGAACAAGAAACTCCTAAACAGTTTCTAAAATTAAACGCGCCATCAGCGTGCAAGAGGGTGATAAATACGTACGCTTAGCGCCAGCAGATAGTTCGATATTCTCCCTGCAAATTGTTTACGATCATCCCGCCATCGCGCAAACGCCACAAACTTGCCACATTGATTTAGCGCAATCATCCTATGTCGATCAAATCAGTCGCGCACGCACGTTTGGATTTTTGTCTGAATACGAATGGTTAAAGCAACATAACCTTGCCCTGGGCGCTGCATTGGAAAATACCATTGTGTTGAATGAAACGGGTATAGTGAATCCAGAGCCGCTGCGTTATCCTGACGAATTCGTTAAACACAAAGTATTAGACGCCATCGGAGATTTGCAATTATTAGGCTACAGCGTGCTTGGCGAATTTTCCGGCTATAAATCTGGTCATCACTTAAATCACCAATTACGTTTGGCGTTGTTAAATGATACCGCGGCGTGGGAGTTAGTGACGCGGGAAGATTTAAAAACTTGACGCAGAGACGCAAAGACGCAGAGAAAAGATTAAAAACAAAAAATAAAATATTAAAAAAAAGAAAAGACTAAACATAAAAAAATAATTTTTTTATGTTTTATCTTTTATGTTTTTCTCTGCGTCTTTGCGTCTCTGCGTCAAATATTTTTTCTTTTTTTTATTTTTCTTTTTTTCAAATCTTATGCACTTAAACCTCGATATAATTCAACCATACTTATCAACCAACGCCCCACGCATTACTATCTTTCCTGCGATTGAATCCGACATGGCGTATTTAAGGCAAGAAATTGCCGCCAATCCACACGCATTTCCACATGCTACGCTCACTGAACATTTGCTACGTGCTAAAACTGCCAAGCAGGGAATCAACTGGTACTCGCCGCCACGAGTTAATGTGTCACTCTCCCTGGGATTTACATTTCGCACCCCGGCAACATTATTAAGCGGGTTGAGCCTGGTGGTGGGATTAGCAGTGGTGCGTGTATTGACGCAGTGTGATATTCCATCTGGATCGCAATTGAAATGGCCGAATGATGTATATTGGCAGGGCAAAAAAATCTGCGGCATTTTAGTGGAAACTATTATGCACAATGCTGATACTGTACATGCAATTATTGGTATTGGCCTCAATGTGAATATGGTCGATACACCAACTATCGCCATTGACCAATCATGGACGTCATTGCAATTAATAACGGGTGTGGAACAAGACAGAAATAAAATAGCGGCGCTATTGATTGAGCAACTGATGTTAGATTTACCGCTATTCCAACAACAACGTCTAACGCCATTCCTGCCATTATGGCCACAGTATGATTATCTGGCTGGCAAGCATATTACCCTGCAAAATGCCCAGGGCAGCTATATGGGAATAGCGCGGGGCATTGATGAACACGGCCGCTTATTATTACAAGATGCCCAGGGAACCCTGCAGCCGCATACCTCCGGCTCTATTTTGCGTTGATTTGTTCAAAGCGCTTAATATGTTCTTAATGAAGCGGTGCTATACTTTATTTAAACAAACTGCCAAAACAAAGGTGGGGAATGCGTTTTGAGGCATTGTGAGGGCGGCCAATAGCGGCTAAAAATCAACAAGTAACTTATTATTGAGGTGGACAATGGAAGATCGAGAACAAGCACGAAAACGAAAACAAGAGCTAGAACAACAAAAGCTGACAAAAAAAAGACAAGATGCTATGGATATGGAAAGCGCGCCTGTTTTAATAAAACTAGCAAAACCTGTAGCGGCAGTGCAGAAGTTTTTTAAGGATTCTTTTGAAGAAAATCAACTATTATGGCTTATCGTCATGGGGTTGGTAGCATTAGCAGCCATAGCATTCTTTATATTTACGCCCGTTGGTCAGGCATTAGCGGCGGCAGCGCTGGTTTATATAGCGGCCCATGCTGTTATTAGCTTAATGGTACTCCTGGCAGGAGGCCTGATAGGGGGCGCTGTTTATATGACGGTGAGAGAAAGGGAATATGAGCAATCCGCAGATGACGTAAATCTCCAAAGTAAGCAAGACGCGAGCAAGGCTAATCCCAGAGCTGATGCAGCGACCCGAGAACGGCAAGCTGCCAGAGATATTAAACAACAGCAGTCTCAAGATAAAACTCAGGGTCAGCGTATGGCGCCTGTGCTCAGCGGTAATATAGTGGATAAGGTAACAAGGGCGGTAGAGGCTATTCCTGGGATATCAACAGGAAAGGTTGAAAAAATAGTTGGTCACTTCACAGAGAATAGGCAAGCAATTGAAACAGCAGCTAAAAATCCACCTAACGGGTTATCATCTGCTGATGCGGTGATGGCAGGAGTCCGTGAGGTAATTGCGGATATAGAAATCGATCCGAATTTATCGTTGTCAGATAACCAAGGGAAAGAAATTGTTGAGGCACTACATAAGATAATTCCAGATCACTATAAAGATTATAATAAAAATTCTGCATCTGTTGAGGTAGTGACATCTTCTGAAAAACCAAAATTGGTAGGAACACCGGATATAGCAGTTTCGCCGCCATCACAGCCGGAGGCCGAGCCATCGCAGCAGAATCCCGCACCGGAAAATAATAATAACTTAAACGCACGGTGAGTTAATATATTCTTAATAGAGTGGTGCTATACTTTATTCAAACCCAGGCCATACTTTGACAACAATGGGTCCACGTGGGGAATACTCCGTTAATGTGGTCGATTCGTGGCCGAATATAAGTGATAATTCAAAATTAAGGTGGTATATATGAGTAGGAAAAGAAAGGAGAAGCTATACGATTGAGACAACCGGTAGAAGCTGAGCCGTCTTTTTTAGAAAGAACTTTAAAAAGAGTAAGAGACTTTTATGAGCAGGAAATAAGAAAAGCTTTAATAGCATCTTTTGAAAAACATAGGACACTCTGGCTTGTCCTGGGGGTGGAAGCAGTATTAGCGGTAGTCGCATTCGTAGTGTTCCTGTTTACACCCGTTGTGTTATATTGTAGTGTGCAAATATCAGCTCATACGGTAGCCCATGTTATCCTTTTTGATCAATAGCGGCAGTCTAGGATTCGGAGGAGTAGCCATGGGGTTCGTAGTGATGGATGTGATATCCGAAAAAATGGATTGGGTGGCTGACCCAGACCGGCAAATGAAAACGATGTAGATGTAGATATAGGTTCCAGGAGGGGAGTAGAAATTTTTTGAAAACCCGATGATGTCCCTATTGGGCAATGCCAATTCTTATGAGGCAGTTAAAGATAAAGCAAAGTCAGAGAATGTTGTGTCGCCTGCGCAAATTTCACCAACGGATCGGCGGGAGATATCTCGTGGTGTTTGAAGAGTGGATAGCTCAGATGGTAACGCAATAATTAAGGGCTCTATTCCAACCACACCACGGCTCCCATCGAATAATAAACAGTTGCGTGCTACTGTTAGTATGTCAGAAAAAAGCGCTCAAACAATAGTGGATGGGCCACTTGCAAAGCATGTTCACGAGGGACTCACAGAGCAAGTTGAGGGAAGTACAAAGCCAAAGGCGAAAGTGGCGGCTGAAAAAGCGGTTGAATTCATCACCAACTATCTGAAGGATGTGCAATGCGAACCTGCAAAAACGCAGCAGGTTGCTGCAGCAGTGCACGATGTAGTTTTAAAGCACTATACTAAAAACCCTGTAGTTTATGCAGATGATGATGATAACGACCAAGAACAAATATCGGATAACAAAGGCCCTTGAGATATTAGATAGCAATCGTGTTTGAGATTGCGTATTCTGGCGCATAACTTATTTATGTCATCCCGGAATCGACTTTGTCGTCCCGGAATTTAGTACTCCTTAGTGAGCTTGCGAACTTAGGAGTACTTAATGTCCGGGATCCAGTCGATAGGTAGTGGTGCTACTTTTAATGATCCTGGATCCCGGAACACTAAGTGCTGTTAACTCCCGGATATTAAATACTGCTAAATTCGCACGCTCATTAAGCAGTATTAAATTCCGGGATGACGGCTGTATATTCTCGTTAAACAGCACTAAGTTCCGGGATCAATGGCACTACCTTAAGGAATAGCACAAAGTGTTCGTAGGGGCGGTTCGTGAACCGCCCGCACAAAACAAATAAAGTGCATACATGCTATTATTCACTGATAGATTGAGTGAAACACAACCCATCACAACCTAATTAATGCTGAGAGCGGGCGGTTCACGAACCGCCCCTACGAAATCGCACCCAGCCAACCCGGGAGCAGGGAAAAGCGCTTAAGGTAGTGCCCATTGAGTTC
>CAVZRN010000011.1:0-48169 GCA_963777715.1 uncultured Gammaproteobacteria bacterium | reverse complement strand
CTTTGCCTCATCTGCGCAATCGTCTGCATAATCCAGACAATAGGCAATAAAACAGGGGTTGCGTCAGAGGTTTCTTGATGAAATATACCAATATGTTGTACAAGCACATTAACTGAAGTCTTGAACTCCGATTTCTTTACCTTATAAGCGTCATAATCGATATGAGCGTTTTTTTGAATATGCTTCTTGCTTGTTTCAAATCAGTCTGTATTTTCAATGCTTTTTCACTAGCGATTAATGCTTCTTTATATCGCTTCAATTTATAAAGGATTATGCCACGGTTGGAGTGTGTTACCGAACTTTGTGGATCAATTGCTAACGAGCTATCATAAGCAGCTAATGCTTCCTTATATCGCTGCAACTTATCAAGAGTTATGCCACGGTTATTGTGTGTTACCGAACTGTGTGGATCAATGTCTACGACCTGTCATAAGCAGCTAATGCCTCCTTATATCGCTGCAACTCATCAAGAGCCCTGCCACGGTTGTTGTGTGTTGGCGAACTTTGTGGATCAATGTTTAACGACCTGTCATAAGCAGCTAATGCTTCCTTATATTGCTGCAACTCAGCAAGAGTCATGCCACGGTTATTGTGTGTTACCGAACTGTGTGGATCAATGTCTAACGACCTGTCATAAGCAACTAAGCCTCCTTATATCGCTGTAACTTATTAAAAGTCATGCCACGGTTGTTGTGTGTTAGCGAACTGTGTGGATCAATTTCTAACGATCTATCATAAGCAACCAATGCCTCGCCATATCGCCCTAAGTCGTAAAGTTTTTCACCCCACTTATAGTAGTCTAAGGCTGCTCTTTTTGCATCAAGTGGCGCAGGGGTTGTGCTCAGTTCATCCGGGGTGTGGGTGGGCTCTAGGGGTGATTGTAATCCCTCAATCTTATTTTCTTCTGTTGCCATGATGTTCTCCCATTTAGAAATAAATTGTTACCCATAGGGTGTATTAAAAACCGATTTATACAGCCGCTTAAAATTAAATCCACCGACTGAATTACATATTAACTAGATTCATATTGAAATTATTATGCAAAAAGAAAACGCACATTGGCTCGAACTGTGGGAATCAAATACCATTCGTTTTCACGATGAAGATGTAAATCCCTATTTAATTAATCATTAATTTAATGGGCATTGATCCAAAAAATTCACTAACACACAACAACCGCGGCATGACTCTTGCTAAGATGCAACGATATAACGAGGCATTAGCTGCTTATGATAGCTCGTTAGAAATTAATCCGCAAAGTTCGCTAGTACACACTGACCGCGGCAGGACTCTTTATCGGTTAAAGCGATATAAGGAAGCATTAATCGCTATTGAAAAGGCATTCAAAATACAGCCTGATCTAAAAGAAGCAAGAAAGATGTTCAAAATAATCGCTTATATCGATTATGACGCTTATGAGGCAAAGAAATTGAAGTTCAATACTACAGTCCACGTGCTTGCAGAAGGTATTGGTATGTAGGCTTTAGCACGATTCCTTGATCGGTTGCTAAATCCTGATTTGAAATTATCAAATCAGCCGTATAGTTACCGAGTTGTAACGCTAAATCAGTCATCGGGAAGAATATAAAGTGAAATGGCTTTGTTGTATAAATAAGCACATAGCCAGGGTTCTGTCATCCTGGAATTTAGTGCAACTTAATGAGCGTGCGAATTTAGTCGCACTTGATGTCCAGGATACAGCAAACCCATTTTTTTAAAACACCTAACCATTTCGACTGGATCCCGGACACTAAGTGCTGTTAAAGCTCGCAAGCTTGTTAAACAGCACTAAGTTCCGGGATCAATGGCACTATCTTAAGCATGCATTAGCGTGTCATTTTCCCTGCTCCACTGTGGTTGGGTGCGATTTCGTAGGGGCGGTTCGTGAACCGCCCGCTCTCAGCATTAATTATGTTGTGATGGGTTGTGTTTCACTCAATTTATGAACAATGGGCGCGTGAAGTACCTGGGGTGGCGCGTGCGTTTGTGTATCCTAATTATTTTGGATTGGGTACGGTGGGTATTACGTTTTTAACCGATGGCATAGATTCACGCGTGCCGGATGCTGCGAGAGTATTGGGCTACGTATTTCGATTGCAGAATTTCGACCGTTTTGTGTGGGATTACGCTGCATCGGTGAACCCCTCACTCATGGCGAGTGGATATTTTGTTGGCAGGTCACAATACAAAACGTCACCAAGGACAATGCACACCAGCGTCGATTGTTGATAGAATTACTAAATCGTTATAAACCAGCACATACGCAGGTGATGCTACTATAGCAACGTGTCTTGGGTAGTTTAGCTATTAATCATCCAGCAATAAAAAATTGAACTTGTGTTTACATAATATGACAACCTGTAGTAGTTTTTTCCTTTGCCTCCTTTACCTCATCTGCGCAATCGTCTGCATAATCCAGAACAATAGGAAATAAAACAGGTGTTGCGTCAGAGGCTTCTCGATGAAACATACCAATACGTTGTGCGAGCGCACTGACTGTAGTCTTGAACTCCGATTTCTTTACCTTATAAGCGTCATAATCGATATGAGCGATTGTTTTGAACATGTTTCTTGCTTCTTCTAGATCGGGCTGTATTTTCAATGCTTTTTCAAAATCGATTAATGCTTCTTTGGAGCGTTTTAGGTGATTAAGAATTATACCTCGTTCACTATATGCTAATGAATTTCGTGGATTAAGCGCTATTGCCCTATTGCAAGCCACTAATGCTTCATCGTATCGCTGCAATTGTTTAAAAATCATACCACGGCAGTGATATGCCGATGAATCTTCGGGGTTAATTGCTAATGCCTTATCGCAAGCGGTTAACGCTGCGTCATATCGCTTCAAATGACAAAGAGCTAAACCACGATCACAATGTATTGAAGAACTTTGTGGAATAATCGCCAACGCCCTGTCGAAAGCAGTTAATGCTTCTTCGTATTGTCGTAATTCTTTAAGAGCCAAACCACGGTGATAATGTGATAGCCAAGATTTTGGGTTAATTACTAGTGCTTTGTTGAAAGCAGCTAATGCTTCTTCGTATCGCCGTAACTCTTTAAGAGCCAAACCATTCTGATGGTGTGATGGCCAATATTGTGGTTCAATTACTAACGCCCTATTATAAGCGGTTACTGCTTCTTCATATCGCCGCAAATCAAGAAGAGCTGAGCCGCAGCCGTATTCTGCTTGCCAAGATTGTGGATTAATTGCTAACACCCTATCATAAGCGACCCGTGCTTCTTCATATCGCCGCAAATCAAGAAGAGCTGAGCCACGGTCGTAGTGGGCTCGCCAATATTGTGGTTCAATTGCTAACGCCCTATCATAAGCGTCTACTGCTTCTTCATATCGCCGCAAATCAAGAAGAGCTGAGCCACGGTCGCAGTGGGCTTGCCAATATTGTGGTTCAATGGCTAACGCCCTATCATAAGCATCTACTGCTTCTTCATATCGTCGCAAATTAAGAAGAGCTGAGCCACACCTGTGTTCTGCTTGCCAATATTGTGGGTTAATTACTAACACCTTTTTAAAAGCGGCTAGCGCTTCTTCGTATCGCTGCAAGCTAAGAAGAACTACACCACAGCCGCAGTGTGATTCCCAAGATTGTGGGTTGATCACTAATACCTTATTGTAAGCGACTAATGCTTCTATAGGCTGCTGTAACCGTTCAAAAATTAAACCACGACGGTGATGTATATACCAATTTTGTGGTTCAATTGCTAATGCTCTGTTGAAAGCATCTAATGCTTCTTCGTATCGCTGCAATTCATCGAGAGCTATGCCACAGTTACAGTGTGCTTTCCAATTGTGTGGGTTAATTGATAGTGCTGTGTCGAGAACAGCTAGTGCTTCTTCATATCGCTTCAACGCAAGAAGAATTGCGCCACAGCTGTTGTGTGATTCCCAAGATTGCGGTTCAATTACTAACGCCTTTTTCACAGCGGCTAGTGCTGCTTCATATTGCTGTGAATCATAAAGTTCTTTACCTTGCTTGTAATAGGTGAAGGCTGCACTTTTTGCATCAAGCGGCGCAGGGGTTTTTTTCGATTCATCTTGGATTTTTGATGGTTCTTGGGATGTCAGTGGTTTTCCAACCTTTTTTTCTTCTGTTGCCATAGTGCTTTTCCATTTTAAAATATATTGTTTAACCATCCGTCATGCATTATTGCCGAATAAAGCATACCTCGACTTTCATAGATTTACTACCGCATTTTTGTACTTTTAAAAATACCATATTGCTTGTTGCAAATTGCAATAACATTTCATACGAATATCTACTAAATTCAGGTAAATTATGCATACCATCGGACACATACCGAATGCAAATGCGGATAATAACGGTGAATTTATCGATGTCAATGTCGCAAAAAACATATAAGGTCGATGAAAACACCTGGAATTTTTATCTAAGCGCTTAAGCAACGTGAATTATTTATATGCAAAAAATAAGTCATATCACTTACAGTTACGCCGATCCCAACGGGGAATTCACTGAAGGGAATATAACGAAGGGTGCAGCACCTACCATATTGCGTGCCGCCTGGCTGAATACTGTACAGCGCGAATTAGTCGCCATCGTTGAAAATTTAGGTGGTGTGTTAAGGCCAGACCAAGACGACCAATTGTATCAGGCGATTAGTCCCATTACTCCCTTACGTTCTGAACCGTTGTTGCCAACCGGCTGGTCACATTCCGGCCCGACGGTATTCCCAGAAATACTTAGCAGTGATGGCAAGCTCAGCATAATTAACCAAGGTAATGGCACGATTACCATTCCCGCAGGACAATCATTTATCTGGCGTGGTGTGTGGGAAATTCGCACTGAGGATTACTCAACCACACAACGCACCTTTGCCGTGAGTGCCAATAAAACCTACCACCTGCGTTGGCGACCGGGATCTGGCTTTAGCGTATACGATTTGGGTAATCACACCTACAATCCAGGTGGAGTATTGAGTGAGGCAGATATTTATTTTGACACCCAGATCGATGACATGCTAATTGCACTGGTACAAACCAATGCTAATAATATACCCACCATCATTACCTTAGCGAATAAGCGACAGCTAATGAGAACCTGGGAGAGCATACAAAATATGCAGGTCAAGACTATAAAAGAGGTAGAGAATTCCTACATCGTTATGGTTTATATGTTTTAAATTATCAGGACAGGCAAGGGAATATTTGTTTTTCTAACGCAGAAAATCAAGAAATTTTTACTATGGATCCCCGTGATATTGTTCTATCCGAGGAATTAATAAAGGAATTTGACGCCTCTAAGTAACTACAAAAGTAGCAATGTAGGCCAAGCAAATGACGCATGTTGACGGCGGAGCAAATCCGCGTATAAATGGCGAACAATTAAAACGTAGTTCCCCCTGGCTAAAGAAATATTCGCTGCTGCGCCTGCGGTTCTCTTAAAATATTGTTAAGGATGAATAGCAATAAGCTAGAGAAGAGCTGACGCTCTTCTCTAGCTTAGTCATGTTTAAAAATGGTTTTCCTCATCAACTTCGTCCAGAGCAGAGTTTGAAATAGTGGGTGGCGTGATTGCATTCATGTGTCGCCGTGCTTGGGAAAAATAATGAGATTCAATTGCTAAAGCGAGGCTCGAAAAAAATTCGACCAAACAATACGCAACCTCATCAGAAACACCATCAGGTAACATATCATCGAGGTTGATGTTCATTGTTTTTATTTACCTCCAGCAGAGTTAGATTTAGGTATGCGTTTAGCGCGGATTTCTTTCCGCTTTACACTTTTTTCTTTTGCCTCTTTAAGTCGAAATGACTCTGCCTCTATGCTGATTATTTCAGAGTGGTGTACCAACCTGTCAATCAGTGAAACGACGCAAGAAGCATTTGGGAATATCTCTCCCCACTCTGCGAAAGGTTTGTTGGTAGTGATCAGTGTGGATTTTTCTTGATATCGACCCGAGATAATTTCAAATAACAAATCGGCGTGGCGGTTTGAGTAAGATAAGTAGCCAACCTCATCAATAATCAATAGTTGTGGCTGTACATAGTGTTTTATCTTCCTACGCAATGCGCTCGCTCCATCCTGGGACGCCAGTTCATTTAGCATGTGACCTGCAGTTGTGAATAATACAGTAAACCCGCCAATGACTGCCTCATAGGCAATGTTGCTAGCAATGGTGGATTTTCCAACGCCGTTTGGGCCGCAAAAAATAACATTGGTTGATTCTTTGATAAACTCCAGTTGCATCAACTCATTGACTGCGGCTCGATCTAACTTCTTTGGCCAACCCCAATCAAAATCAGCTAATGATTTAAAATGTCCGATGCGTGCACTGCCGAGTCGACGCTCAAGACTGCGGTGTGATCGCTCAGCCTCTTCCCAGGAAATTAAATTTTCTATCCAATTTGTCTCACCCACTTCTTCCCAGTGGGACGTGATTCCGTAAAGTTTTAATGTGTTTGCTCTTTGAAATAACGTATCATTTTTCATCAAATGCTTTCTCTATAAAGGATTGTAGTTGGTCATATTCATTCAGCTTATGAGGGCGCACAAAAAGCTCACGTACACGCTTGTCGTCAGGCAAATCAATCGATAAAGGGGGAAGTTGTTGAAGCTCATGGCGACGTTTGTCTAAGCTTAATCGGACTGCGTTTGGATGGGGTACGTTGCGCAATAATGCTTCCTGGATAGCCATCTCCAATTCGGCGCGGCCGTAGCTATCCAGTAACTGCAACAGTTGTGAGGTGATGGATGCTAACGAATAGCCGCGTTCTGCTGCCTGAGTCAGTAGTGTAACGCTCGACGGAACAGCATGTGTTAATCGATTTTGCCCTCGGTGTTGGCGAGCATGTTTCTTCATCGCAACCAATTCTTGGATATGAATTTCTTGTTCAATTTGACAGCCTTTGTCGTAACTCCGTTCGTGTTCTGCAATAATATGAGCACCCTCTAAAATAAAAACCTGAGTGGGTGTGGCGGACACGGTCAGCACACGACGAACATGAGTATACGGTACCGAATAATCATTTAAATCAAAACGTACATAAGGGGTTTTCCCTACCTTAACCTCCTGTCTTTCATTCGTTTGGTAAGGGTTATCAGGCAGTCTAAATAATGTTGGTTGTTCCTCTAAAAAAACATCACGAACCGATAAGGCAGGATGTTCAGGACACGGTCTATTCGCCGCCACACCATGACACCACTCTGTCGCTTGATGGTTCAGTTCTTCTATTGTTTTCCATTCTCGCGCGGGGAAAAAATTGTCACGGACATAACGGATTGCTCGTTCCACTCGTCCTTTTTCATTGCCGCGTGCAACAGCAACAGGGCGTGGTTCAAAGCAATAATGAGCAGAAAATTCTAATAAGATGGGGTGGAAACGAATGGCATCTCCTTGACGCTCAAGCACTGCACTTTTTAGGTTATCGTACAATAAAACGCGCGGGACACCGTTCCATTCAGTAAATGCCGCCTCATGTCCACGAAGAAAATTAGCCATTCGCTGATCTAAATAAAAACGTAAAAATATTTTTCTTGAAAAACTGAGCACCATCACAAAAGCCATTAATGGTCGCCTTGCCTTGCCAATGTCGACATAACCAAAATGTCCCCAATCAACCTGAGCTTGTTCGCCAGACAATGTTCTAAGGCGTAAATATGCTTCTGCTATACGGCGTGGTCTATAGAGAGAAATTAAATGCCGAAAATGATCAACCCCACCACTATAACCACGCTGACAAACCATGTCGTATAAACGACTTGCCGTTAACGTTGGATATTTTTCAAGTGTCTCAAGGACAAATGGCAGGTAATCTGTTATAAGCGATTTTCGTTTTATAAAATTTGCTTGAGAAATTCCTGCTTGAGACAATACCCTTTTCACCACGCTGTGGTGTATGTT
Source organism: uncultured Gammaproteobacteria bacterium (assembly GCA_963777715.1). Taxonomy (GTDB): domain Bacteria; phylum Pseudomonadota; class Gammaproteobacteria; order JAURND01; family JAURND01; genus JAURND01. The sequence goes on along the minus strand of CAVZRN010000011.1, from coordinate 40,289 downwards.
TAATTGACGCGCCATCGTTCCTATTCGCCATTTTTCTACGTGATAGTAACGCATGATTTTTGCTTCTAACTCGGCTGATATAGCCATAAAACAATTCTCCTCATAAATTTATTTTGGTTTGTATCGCCCAAGATGAACGGAAATACGGCTTAACATGGGAATATTCGTTAAAAATCCGGTACGAATAAACAATGAGCACGATTTGCCACAAAAATTACACACGTTAACAGTAGTTGTGCGTTCATTTGGCACGCGAGGTAGTAAATCATTGGTGGGTAGTGCAGGGGAACCCTGATCCGTCACTTTTTTATTTTTACGCGCACGATAACGCCGCTGACGCTCAGCATGTTTTTGTTTGCCACGGAAACTTTTTTGGTAGAGCTGGTTCGCCATACGAAGCGAGTGCACACGAGCTGGCTGTGAACAGTTTGTTCCGCAATAAATATTGCCTCTGTCACAGTCACTACAAATAATGACTTGAGAGCGGCAAAGCAGACATGTAAACAAACGAGCACTTTTCTTCATCAACGTTTTGTGCCGATGAGATGAGATTAAAGCTGGACTTTATGCGAATAAATTAGGATAATTTGTTCGGGTCGTGTGCTAATGGTAACAGTCGACTGTCAGGTCAATGTAACTGCTGCCGTTCTTTCGTTCATTTTTCTCACCGGCCCAACCTTTCTACCGAAATTTTCCGAAGTTGTCACATTGTTTCTGCAACCTTAAACTAATCTTAAATTGTAAACTTTGCCGGAATGGCGATTGTGGCGGGTTATTATATGCGGTTTAGGTATGCGCTGCTTTTACGCGGGTTTTGAAAGCCATCTACAACGCAAAAGGTTTTAACGGTAATTGACCAAAATATAAGCGATTTCATTTCCGAAAATGGAACCCTCCCCATAACTGTCATAGGCACAATTAATAAACCGTAGAAAATTATGCCCAAGCCTGAAGAACCAATACTGCGGAGCCAAAAATATTTTCCCTGAGTTAAAATTTTCCATTTGGTAAGAAAATAAATATTTAAAATTCCAGATAGTATAAATGCCACAAAAATGTTTAAAGACCTTCTGAAGAGATCTCCCAAAATAACAATCACCATATCAGATTTGTTTTTATGTGCCAAAGGAGCTGGTAAGTGAATGATCCCTAAGCAATACAGGGTAACTAAGAACTGCAAAAAAAACGCCACCCAAAGCATCCTTCGGCAAAATTTATAGCCATAAACTTCGGCAATAATATCGTTTAATATGAAAAATAACGGAAAAGTCAGTTGTCCTGCTGAGGTATAACCAAAAGGCATTTGAATATCTTTATTGGTAAGAATCACTGTATAAGTTAGAATAGCAAAATATAACATTGATAAAAATACTGTATATTTGTAGTGTCTGTGATTTTCACTCATGGTTTTTCTCTACATTACGTGCTTAACTAGATTCATATTGAAATTATTATGCAAAAAGAAAATGCACATTGGCTCGAACTGTGGGAATCAAATACCATTCGTTTTCACGATGAAGATGTAAATCCCTATTTAATCGATCATTTCAAGCAATTACATCTTCAGCCAAACGCTACCATCTTAGTTCCGCTATGCGGAAAAAGCAAAGATTTATTTTGGCTAGCGAAACAAGGGAATCGCGTGATTGGCGTAGAGCTTAGTCCCATAGCGTGCCGTGATTTTTTTTCAGAATTCAATATAAAACCAATAATTAGTCAAAAAGGATCGTTTACTATCTATCAATATGACAGGATTAAAATATTTTGTGGTGATTTATTTGAGCTAAAAAAAATAGATTTACCCAAGATTGATGCGGTTTATGATTGCAAAGCGTTGATAGCATTACCCCCTATAAGACGCCAACAATATGTAGGTCATCTTATTCAGTGTTTAGGCCGTGAAGTTATAATTTTATTGTTGGCACTGGAATCTCATGATTCCATTTCCGGGCCGCCCTTTATTATTCACAGAACAGAAGTTGATCAATTGTATAGCCCTTATTTCAATATTACAGAGCTAGAAAGAAAACTTAATATTCATATAAAGAGTCACCTCATTAAAAAAGGTCTCACAGAAAAAATTGATGTTGTTTATCTTCTCAAAAGATAAATTAATAGTCGTATCGATTGCGCCGTGTGTGGCCGTGTCCTGTGTTTAATTCGTTAAATTCCTCTTGGTGGTTAAAAATCCTTGGGAGCGTATGTAGGTGCAAACCCTTGTGGTTGCTCGAAAACCCTTACGGGTAGGCACAAGGCCCATACGCGTCAGGCTAATGAAATGTAGGGTGGACACTGACGAATCCTCACGAATAATAAAAGCCTTGTATTTGCTGGGTTGTTTAAAATTTATGTTTACCCGCCGTGCCTTAAGGTACGAGATTGGCTTATCAGTTACGGTCTGTCATCCCGGCCGCTCATAGCTGACTAGGGGCTGTTAACAGGATAGCGGGGAACCAATAACCAACGTAACAACAGGCTGGGTTTTTAGTATCAAAAGGCTTGTTTTTTGGGTTCCCGCTGTCTTGCTTAACGCCCCTAACAAACTACGAGCGGCGGGAATGACAGTAGGAGAGTCATGAGCCAAGCTCCGTATCTTCTAGGCTAGGGCTGTAGTTTCCTCAAATTCGTGAGGATTCGTCAGTGTCCACCCTACGGCTGCCCATCCACCCCCTTCATTCTACTGACACCGCCCCACGCCGCCGCGACCGGCTTATCTGATCTCGAATCTTGAGGTACAATGGGTATACGGGGTGAGCACTCCTTAAAACCTTAAATAATTATTTGTGTTAAAAAGTTTATATTTTTATATACTCAAAGCGTTTGATATAGAGCCAGAAGGGAGGGGTGCTAATGAAATTATTGCTTTAGTAGGGGAAATTTTAACACTTGGAGATAAGCAATGACTAAAACAGTCGCAATAAAAAATCCTAAGGCTAAACCTGAGCCAGCAGATAGTTGGGTTGACGCCAGGGAAAAGAAAAAACGTCTTACTATTGATATGCCTGTTTCGCTTCATACAAAGCTAAAGATAACTGCTGTAAGGAGAGGGGAGACCATGGCGGAGATCATTTGCAATGTTTTGGAGGAGAAGCTTAATGAAACTTAAAAATGTGTTTACATAAATAAGTTTTTAAGTTTATAATGATCGCGGCATGATAGTGTTATCAGCACTTACATGCCGCTAACCACATCAACCTAGATAGGAGATTGACATGGCTATTAATAGCTTACCGCATTTCGATATAGATTCTTACTACCAAATTGCACTAACAGCGTTAGAGGATATCCGCTTTAAAGTAGATCGGATATATGCTGTCCTTTCTATGCTGATTAGTTGGGTTTCAGAAAACTGCACTTCAACGAGTGTGGAGGATAAGGATATAATAATACCTGCTATTTTTTTAACTATAGATTTAATGGAGGAAGTTAAACAATTATTGCCCAAAATATAGTATTAATTTGCTGGAGGTTAGAGGGGACTCTAGCCTTCAGTTTTTATATGTTGTTGATCCTTGGGCTGTTTTTTATTGCATTATTAAGTATTTCCTAATTTTTAAATTAACGTCAGTTCGATATAAAAAATGTGGCTCGTTTGAATAATCTGTGGGTGAAATTAACCAGGATTAGCCATCATAAATCTAAAAAACTGTTTGCACACAGTATCGTATCTATCATGTTCAGCTTCGTCATTGGCATGATGCCAGTATGGGCCGCCTGATTCATCAATATATTTTAAAATGAGTTCTCTCGCGGATAATTTGCGCTCAGTCGCATCTTCATTGAGTCGAGATATTAACTCCGCACCTAAAGCCCAAAGATAGTGCCCATTCATTTTGATTGTTTTTTTTGTGCGTCCTTTTTCAATTCTATCAATAAGGAATGGTTTAAATTGTTCAACAATATCCCGCCCGATTTTGATATCGATGGCATCGATTTCCCAACTATTAGCCCAATCATCAATATCTTTACAATATTGCGACAGCAGGTCAGCAGCACATCGATTATTCGAAATTTTTGAGGACAAAGGTATTTTATTGAATTTAGTTTTTGTTATCATCTTATCAAATCCTGGCAAAAAATTTAACTAGTAGAGAGCATACCTTAAGATGCAGTTAAAATTAAAGACAATTTTAAATTTAAAAGAGCCTCATTCACATTTTGTTTATAATGATATCCGTTTAGCTAAGACATCTGCTGGCCAAAGGATTGAGGTCAATGTTGTTGCTCGCCAGGGAAGTAAAGGCACTTGCTCTGGGTGCAACAAAAAATGCGCTGGCTATGATCGACTGACACAACGAGAGTTTATCCATGTACCTATCTGGGGATTGGCAGTTGTGTTGTTGTATTGCATGAGACGGTTGCAATGCCCGCGATGTGGCATAGTGGTTGAGTCTGTGCCTTGGGGTAATGGTAAAAGTCCTTTGACCAAAGGCTATACCTGGTTCATAAGCGAATGGGCGAAGTTATTGAGTATGCAAGAAGTGGCCCGACAATTTAAACTCACCTGGCATCATGTATTTACAGCAGTTTCGATGGCAGTTACCTGGGGTCGTGAGCGTATTGACCTCACCGGCATTACAGCGATTGGTGTCGATGAAATTCACTGGGGCAAGAATTCCTTCATGACTTTGGTTTACCAGATAGACAATCACTGTAAACGTTTACTGTGGTGTGGTGAGAAACGCACATTAAACACCATTAATACTTTTTTTGATTGGTTTGGTAAAGAGCGAAGCGCATTATTAAAATTTGTTTGCAGTGACATGTGGAAACCTTATCTCACAGCTATTGCCAAGCGTGCGACAGATGCTGTGAATATTTTAGATCGCTTCCATATTTCACAAAAGCTTAGCCAAGCTATTGATAAAGTAAGGGCTTCAGAAACCAGGGCGCTCGTGAAAAATGGTAAAGATGTTGTCTTAAAGCATTCGCGTTGGACGCTGCTGAAGAACCCAGAGAATCTAACTGACAACCAGAAAATTAAGCTGAAGGATTTACTGGCGTGTAATCTAAAAACGATCAGGGCTTATTTATTAAAAGAGGATTTTAAAAATTTTTGGGAATATAACTCAGCAACGTGGGCTGGAAAATTCTTGGATGCCTGGTGTACCCAGGTCATGCGTTCAAGACTTGAGCCCATGAAGAAAGTTGCCAAAACAATCCGCACACACAAGCGGCTAATATTAAACTGGTTTGAAGCAAAAAATGAAATATCGTTGGGGGCGGTAGAGGGTCAAAACAATAAAGCGAAAGTGGTAATCAGAAAATCGTATGGATTTAAGACAGCTAATATGCTCGAAATAGCGCTATATCATAAGCTCGGGCGACTTCCTGTACCAAAACTAGCCCACAAATATTTTTAACGAGCCGAAAATGTAACTGCTCACCCCATATACCAATCGCCATTGAAGATGCGATTTTGAGGCGCACAGCTCTCCTGTTGTCATTCCCGCCGCTCGTAGTTTGTTAGGGGCGTTAAGCAAGACAGCGGGAACCCAAAAACTAAGCTTTTTGATACTAGAAACGCTGCCTTTTGTTGAGTTGGGTTTTGGTTCCCCGCTATCCTGTTGGTAACCTCTGGTCAACTGTGAGCGGCGGGGATGACAGACCGTAACTGATAAGCCAGTCTCGTACTTTGAGGCACGGCGGGTAAACATAAATTTTAAACAATCCAGCAAATACAAGGCTTTTATTATTCGTGAGGATTCGTCAGGGGTGGACAAAGGAGCGTTGCGACGTGTTCACCATTTATTAAAGACTAAATTCATTCAAGGAAAAAATCTTTATAATTGGTGAACACGCTTCGCTTTGTCCACCCTTGTATGTTAAAACAGTAGCAGAAAACTACGGAGTAGGCATTATTTTTACGCTAAATGCTTTAATAGTACTGTCCTTATCACTGCCTATTTCAGTATATTTAATAAACGATACGCGAGTCAAATATGCTATATATATTGGCTGTTTTTTGTTAGGGCTGTGTTTTTTTACCTTTTGGCTATCAACAACTCTAGTTTCTATATTAATTGCTATTGTTTTTATTTCACTCGGAGAAGTAGTATTTTTCCCATCAGCTGACACCCTCATGTCTCTAAATTTCCCACTTAAAAAGCTTGGAACATCGCTTGGTATGGTACAAATTGGTTATACTGTTGGTGGAATTATTGGAACCACTTTAGGTGGTTATCTTTATGATACAATGCTTAAACAACACACAGAAAATAATTATTGGCTAGGAATTTCATGTGTAGTCGTTGCTTGTGTTATATTGATCGGTATGATTAGTATATATTACCCAAAACCAGATATAGACCGTGAAACCTCTTATTCCAATCCTTAACCCCAGTATTACAGGCGCCAAATGTCTACGATGTAATCATAATTTTCTATTCGATGATTATTTTTGTGGGTGTCAAAAGTGTTTAAAAGAGAAATATCCAGCAAGCTTGATATTAACTTATTCAAAAACTACGCTCAACCAACCTTTTATTAAACCCTTTTCGATGGGCGAAGGTAGTACCCCTTTAATTGAGTTAAAATCAATAGCAAGGCATCTCAATATTAAATATATATTCCTGAAGGATGAGGGTGCAAACCCAACCGGCTCACATAAAGATAGATTTAGCGCATTACTGGTGAGCAGGGCGCTAAACAAGAATTATGGTAAGGTGATCGCAGCATCGAGCGGTAACGCAGGTTTATCTGTAGCAACCTATGCTGCAGCAGCAAAATTAAAAGCAACTATCGTTAGCACCACAGACCTATTTGAGACTTACATAACTCAAATAGTAGCAACAGGAGCCGAGCTTGTTTTGAAGACTACACCCCATGAAAGATGGGCATATGTAGCTGATTCTGTAAAGCAAGGTTCATGTTATCCTGCTACAAACTTTATAAATCCACCCGTAGGAAGCCCATTCATTGCTGTCGAAGCTTATAAAAAAATTGCCTATGAATTAGCAGAGCAAATAGTTAATACCTCACCCCCTGTCATCATTGTGCCAACATCCCGAGGAGATTTGATCTGGGGAATTTGGATGGGTTTTAAAGAATTGTTTGCATTAAACAAGATTACACGTTTGCCGCGTATGGTTGTAGTAGAACCTTTTCCTAGGATTTCATGTGTTATGAAAGGAGCGGATTATCGAGATAACTTTGAGGGTGAAGCTGGCAAGCTATTTTCCATTGGTGGCAACACAGTTACTTATCAAGCTCATTTAACCGTAACAGAATCCAATGGTGTAGCAGTTGTTGTAAGTAACAAACAAGCTGATCATGCTAAGCATGAACTACAGGCACTTGGAATACAGTCAGAAAGTTCGTCAGCTACAGCGTTAGCTGCATTATACCATCTTGCACTCACAAAGCAGATTGAGCCAAATGATAACGTGATACTCATTAACACCTCAAACGGTTGCTTAGAACCATATTAGGGTCAGCATGGCTGTGCGTAATGTGGCCTATCTTTTGCATGATGTATTAAACCGCTTAAATAAAAATTCCAAGTGTTTTCATCGGCGTTGCCGGTGGTATAGGCATCGTAAAAACGTGCTTGGTAGCGTGCGGTTATTAGTTAAGCCTTCAATGCGTAATAAAACCCGCTAATGTCCGCTGGGGTGTTTTGCGTTGTATCATACATCTGTGCTTTGTAGCGGGTTGCCGTCACCCCCCATGATGTTTCATTTTGGGCGATAGATGAACGGTAGCCTCGAGCAAAATTCCAGCCGCATGCACCGAGCCACGCAGGTGTCGGTGCTCTTGACCAATCCAGAGTGACGCTGGCTACTGGCGAAAATGACCAGAACGGCTCATCGCCTTTTACGCCGTTAATTTTGTTTTGTATGCTCTCCCAGGTTCTAACCAGCTGTCGCTTATTTGCTAAGGTGGTGATGATGGGTATATTGCTGGCATTGGTTTGCGCCAAGGCAATTAGCATGTCATCGACCTGGGTGTCAAAATAAATGTCTGCCTCACTCAACGCTCCCCCAGGGTTGTAGGTGTGATTACCCAGATCGTATAACCCAAAGCCAGATCCCGGTCGCCAACGGAGATGGTAGGTTTTATTGGCACTCATGGCAAAGGTACGTTGTGCTGTTGTGTAATCTTCGGTACGAATTTCCCACACACCACGCCAAATAAATGATTGTCCTGCATCAATGGTCACTGTGCCATTGCCATTGGCTGTGATCTGCCAGCAACCATTGGCTGAGAGCATTTCTGGAAAACACAACACGCCTGGCGTTATGCGTGCCACTGGGATAGCTGAGGTACGTAGTGGTGTAACTTTATTCAACACATCATAGAGTTGTTGATCGCATTGCGTATCTAACACTCCACCGTATTTCTCCACCAATGCGACCAGTTCACGTTGCACTGTATTAAACCAGGCAGCCTTAGTCACTGTTGCTGGACTATAAAGAACGCCCGCGATTGCCCACCGTGAAAATTTAGCTTATTGACTAGTTGTCGCTGGCGGTATTCGATGCTGGCGTTTTCATCAACCACAAGGCCAGCCACACGCTCCCAATCGGGCAGCATTTCTACCGTGTGTGTTGGGAGAGCATCTTCGACTAATTCACCCCCGCGCTCATCCAAGCGTAAATATTCGCTGGCCAAGGTGCTGAGTAGTTTAGTCAGATTGGCATCCGGCTCGCGCGACCAGGCTATGCCTTGTGGTAATAACGCTTGCAGTTGTTGTAAATAATCAGCCTCTGTCAGGTTGCTAGTTGCCATGTGATTTCCGATAAGGTGGGTAATTCATGTGCGGCATACTGAATGTTATGCGCAGGCACGATTAATACATAGTCTTCACTATTACCAGTAGCTTGGAAGATAACATCTTGTAGACGCGCCACGCGTAGTAGCATCCCTGGATAGGCTTTTTGTATAAACCAGGCGCGCAATTCCGCTTCAATCGTTGCCTGCACGGTTGTATTGAGTGAAGTTGCCTTAATGATAAGCGCCACTGGTACGACAGTCGGTGCAAACACCAATACATCTGCCGTTACTGGCCGCTGTTCATCGATATGAGTTTGCACGCGTGCAACGTGCGCTACATCAGGTATTCTGGAATCCGTACCCTCGCTTAAGAAGGTAATACCCACCGTACCCAATCCAAAATAATTAGGATACACAAATGCACGCGCCACCCCTGGCACTTCACGCGCCCATTGTTCATAATCCGATACTGCACCACCGTGTGGTGGTTCTTGAATACGTTGCAATAAACGTTCGCGTAGGCTGTCGTCTTTTTCTGCATCAAGACCACCGGTGATTCCAGCTTCTGTTACCGCTGCATTGGATTGCACACCAGCCAAGGGCAAAATCAATGTTAACGTGGTGTTGGGTGGCGTGTTGCCATCACCCCCCAACAATAACGCTTCAACGCGCACGGTTGCGCTGCGTTGCTTTATTGCAACAGCTTTAGCCACCTTAAACTCAACCCCATCACTGCGCAGTAGCTTTGTCTCTTCGGCAATCACTCTGCCTTCTTCACCCTTAAACACCACACAGCCATTCGCAAACGTAGCTGATTTTTCTTTCACCCCCCAAACGTGCGCCCAGCGATATAAATAGTCACTCTCTGCCGTACCCACCATCACTTGTTTGGCTAAAAAATCCAAGTATCCCAGTAATAAATAACTTGCACTCGCTTGTACCTGTGCTAACACACCGCTGGTAGAACGTCGCAACGAGGCGCTATAGGTAACATTATTTCCAACCGGCGTTTGCGTACTTAAGCGACTTTCTAAGTCCGCCTGTATGCGGTTAACGAGTTCTTGGAGGGTTGGCTTATTAAACGGCATGGGTCGATGTATTGGGAGTGAATTGTGCCTGTGTCTGCCAATGCAGATTGTATTCAAAATCGACGGCTTCCCCGTTTGGGCGAATAACATCCACGTGAATTAAAATCGCATCAAATCGTGTGGGAGTGACACTCACGTTGATCATCTTATGCCACCTTATCATCGACTAACCATTTCAGTGCTTCTTCGGTATACGCTTTAGCGCGATGCAATGTGGTTGCGGTCATTTTTTCACGTTGCAGTAACCACAATTTAGAACCGATATGATCGTTGGTATTTTTCAAATAACGATCACCCCACCACCCACGTTGCCCTGCGCCGTTATTTAGTAATTCATTCTTTTCAGCGCGCCGATCAGTAAATAATGAAATAATAATCGCGGTTTCTAGTCCTTGATCGGTGGCTAAATCCTGATTGGAAATCATCAAATCAGCCGTATAGTTACCGAGTTGTAACGCTAAATCAGTCATGAAAAAATATAAATGTTAAATTGATAAAATCCTAAAAAAATTAGCCTGTCATTTGGTAGTCTTAGTGCTAATTTACCCGATAAAATTGCGAGTTATTGACAATAAAATCCTGTTTTTTCCAGCAATAGTTTTCCCTCCATGAATTACGATAAATCGTCAAAATTTCTACCCATTGTTGCTTCATTAAATCGACAAAAATCGTAAAAAAACCCTTGTTTTATAGTTGATTCGTGTTTTTAGTCACGCTAACATGGCTATTACTAGAACTTATATACATGAGTTCCAAACTATTAACATAGGAGAAAAAATATGCAAGTTATCGATCAACAAAACGCTACAAGAACCAGTGAAGTAGCCAACCTACTGGTTGAAAAACTTAAAACCCTGTCAAATTCAGAGGATATATTTTTAGGTGATATAGCCCTAGATTTAGTAGGCAAGGCAGCAGACATCTGCAAAAAATTAGATTCTATTAAATACGCCTTAGAATACAAAATTAAGACCAGGTGAAATCTATTTGACGAAGTAGAGTTCACCCACGGCGAACTCTACTTCGCACCTGATTTTATTTCCCCGCTCACTTCTACTAGTGGCGTCTCCATCCTCACTTTCTCTGCAGCCTTGATGACCAGGCATTTGGTTTCAATTTCAATCGTGCGATTACGCTTTAGATGAATTTTATCGCCCTCGTCGGTATACAACGCTACCTCGCCCCGCTTAAGCGACTTGAGGCGATAACGCTTATCATCCACGGCAATCACCAAGCCATGATCGCGATTACCGCCAATGAAAACAACAGCGCATTCGGCACCAGGATGGGGGTGACTGGTGAAACCGTATTGTTGTAGACGCTCCACCTGGTCGCACAATTCACCCTCTAATAGCGATACCTGTAACCGCTGCATCTTGGTGTCATCGTTCACGGCGCACAGTACTGCTCTGCCGACCATTAGCATGACGCGGCGTTTTAACGGTGCTATGAGTTTACTAAGCGTGGTTGTCTGCATCGATGAGTTTTTTCCAGTTTTCGGTAGTAGCCGACGGTGGTATTTGTGGTTGCGGGATAAACGCGTCGGGGCGCATTAGCTGTAACGTCGTGGTACTACCTTGACCCTCATTGAGCGCATAGGTGACTTGGGAAATTAGCAACTCAGAGTCAATGCCTAACCAAGGTAATTTCACGGCAACGCGCTGATTGATCGTCCACAATTGTTCTTCATTGTGCGTCCAACCTTGCACTGTCACAGTGATGACTTCGCTGCGTGCGGCACGTACCGCTGCCTCCCAATTGGCGCGTGTTTGCGCGTTGGCGTTATTCACCTGTGCTTCCGATAAAATCAACAGTGGCCGGTAACGAGTAATGGTGGCATCACTGGCTTCAGCGCGCACCTGACTGGTTAACTCTGGCAGGACACTATCAAATCCTTGCTGCTGACCCTTCACCATATAACGGCTGTAGCATTCTTTTACATCACACTGTGCATCTGCACCTAACACATTTTCCCCCTGCACCAGGCAGGCTATCGCTGGTTGTGCATTGGGTTTGGCCAGCACCACATTACCCAGTCCATCAGATAACAACAGTATGCCGCGTAACCGCGCTGCACGCTCGATGGCTTCGAATACCGTCTCGCCAGGCTGCAATTTAAACACGTCAAATGGCGCACCCACCTTTGTTTCAACTTTCACCTTAATTTGAAACGGCGCGACCAATGCACGCACGATATAATCCAACGTCACCCCACGAAATTCGTCTGGTTTGTGTAATGTAGAGCAATCGACCAGATCGGCGGTTCTATCGCGTCCGGAAAAAGACGCACTGCGAGAATCTTTGTCAAAGCTAGGATTAATCGCATCGATGTGGCCGGTAATTAATGGCGTTTGATCGATAAACACCGAACACGTCTGCCCTGGAAAAATAGGTAGCGGTTCTTTCTGGCCGTGCCAGCGATCTGTATAGCCTAATTGGAAATAACCAGAAATGGTTTGCATCGAGCGGGTGATTTGCACCGACTTCCAGCCGTGATACTCACGATCATCGATTTTTAATATAACGGCAGACATAATGGCACTAACTTAACACAAAGAAACTAATCGTTTAACTGTGAATATCGTCTATTTGATTGAGTAACGGTTGGATATTCCGAATAACCTCGAAGGGATCAGCATTCGAGTCTATACAAATAGAAATATGACCAAAGTTGATCGGGGATACCCATTGATAGAAGTGACCATATTTAACTAAAATAAAATCAAGTCCACCACAATCAATATTACCCCTTTGGGTCGCCAGTTTAAGAAGAGTTGGATTTACCAATAATTCTTCATATTTATCAGAATCGGAAGAAGATGCATTGTGAATATTGCTTCTTTGTTCGGAAACCAAAGAATCATTTTGAAGTATCGCTATGTATCTAATTTTTTCTTCAGCCTCAAAAATACGTTTAATTATATCTTTCATATTTAATTCTCAATATTGCTGATTTAGTAAAAAAATTATTTTTAAACAATCAATTAATGGAATGCGCCCCTAATGAGCGTATGTTTGTTTTCGCCAAGTGAACAATCGAAAGCACAAGGAGACGCGATGAATATTAATACCATAATTTCAAATGCTAATCACCAAAAATCTGTTTAATTAACTTTAAAATGGCAGTTGCCCACGTCATTGCATTCTATATAAACCAAGGACAAAAAGTATCGTCTGCCAATACTGTTGGACATGTTTTCTTAACCACTCAGTATACTTAACGCAGCACCACCAGGCACAAACCCTGGACGCACAATACCATTCTGAGTAGTGATTGCTTCAGCGCGTGCGGCATCGCCATATAATTGATACGCCAACACTAACGAAGGCAAGGTCGTCGCGGGTATGTAATTCATTAACCTGGGTAAATCAGCTTGCTTAGGAATGGCTCGAATCAATGCACCGCGTAAATCCTGCAGTGCAGTAAAAAATTCCATGTCATCACATTGTTCTAATCGTGCGTCAATGTCTGCCACTAAATTATCGCGAGTAGCTACGGTTTCATCCCAAGTAATTTGTTGCATTTTACCTGCTGTATAGATTGCTTCCGTCAGCGCAATGACCTGCGTGAGTGAAATGAATTCCTTGGCTTGTCCCTCCACGTCTGATTGATTGTCTGCAAACGTGACTAAGGACATGTAGTGTTTGAAAGCAGTGCTTTCTGTCTTGCTACCCGTGGTTATACATCGAATCGTTTGTATGACCGTTTGTGAGAATAAAACAGGGTCGCGCCAATAGGTCGCAGGTATTCGATGTAGGCATTCGGTGGCGCGCACAAACTCAGATCCAGCCCCCATTGAAAACTGCAACGGCATTTGCTGCACCTGGCTAGCTAGGGATTGACTCAAAGTAGCGACTGCCGTATCCCGCGATGAAGAGTTAGTGCTAAACGCCGTATTAAATGCAGCCATTTGCAACTGTTGTACCTGATTCACCCTACTTGCTAATTGGCGAAAAGAATCGATGCTGGCTGTCGGAAAGGGCGACTCACCATGTTCCACAAAGGTCATGGAAAGCCGCGCCATGCGACCTTCGTTGGTGCTATGCCGAACATTGACTACCGTACACGCTGCCTCGCGCTGGCCGTATTGCGGATGGATCAACAAACCACTGCCAGGCGATTCACACGCGGCCAATAGCACATCACGTTGCGCCAAATAATCTTCACCAATCACCCAGCCTTCCACACGAATTTCCCGTGCGGCGCGCCCCATGTCTTCGATAAAGGCATGGTCTTTTTGCGGGTATTCATGCACCACCGCGCGCCGGCCGCTATTAAACTCCGACACATCGACTTTAAACGATGCTCCCTTAAAAGAAGCATTGCGCAGTAAGGCTTGCAAGCCACTCAAAAGTGTTGGTATTACGTTAGAGTTGTCCACTCCCCCCCCCTCATAAAAATGCCAGTGACGATATAGCTCTATCGTTTAGGTTGACACAATACAGATGACACATTGTCGAAGGCCTTACTCTGCGACTAGGTATCAGGATGATAGCGGGATGGTACAGGGACGTACCGTGGAGCAGAGTAAGGCCTTCGACAATAGGGTCATCGGCGTTATATCTCTAAGACGTCACTGGCATTTTTAATCCCCTAATTCGCCATGTGCATACCGAGGGATGCGTTTAGGTCCACACCATTATTTTTTTCGGTGTAGATACGCGTACCAGGCGGTGCGTTATCAAACGTAACATTGACGCTGGCTTGCGAGCGTTGGGTGCGTTCCTCTTGAATCTTACGGATAGTATTGCCAGCACCCCAGGCCGGTTCCCACACATGATTACCTGCTATGGCAGGTATTTGCGAATTTTGTGATAAACGTAAATTACCCACCAAGCTTTGTACTTTTTCGACACCACGTTGAATGGCAGCAAATGGGTTTAGGTTGTTTAAAAATTGTTTAATTGCCGTAAACACACGCTCGATGGTAGTCTGAATAAACTCCACACCGATTTGCACGCCTTGTTTAATGGCGGTAATGACTTCCAGAAACGCGGTTTTAACGGCTTGCCAGTTAGCAATCAATAAAAACGCCGCTGCCGCAATGACGGTAATCGCCAATAAAATCGGATTGGCTACCATCACCAGTAATAGCGCTCGAAAGGCGTTAGCCAGCGCCAACACTGCTAACACCAACTTGCCACCAATAATCAACGCCACGGCAATCGGCCACCCCCTTAATGCCACCCAATACATCCACAAACCCTTTTACCATCGGCAGTATACTGAGAGTGTTTGCTTAAACGCTAAAAAAGCTGCCTTGGCCTGGCGGAATGCT
Organism: uncultured Gammaproteobacteria bacterium; assembly: GCA_963777715.1. Lineage (GTDB taxonomy): Bacteria > Pseudomonadota > Gammaproteobacteria > JAURND01 > JAURND01 > JAURND01. The sequence goes on along the minus strand of CAVZRN010000011.1, from coordinate 25,207 downwards.
TCGGGAAGGTTTGCGATGAAGGTCTTTGTCCACTGAATAATCTTTTCACGGTTCTGCATTAAAAATTGCTGCAACTGCAACATAAGATCGCGCACGACCGGCAGCAATAAGGTGCCAATCGCATTGCGCACGCCTACAAAGGTGGTCTTTAATTTCTCCCATACATTCTTAAATTCAACTGCGGATTTAATCGCATCGTCGGATAACACCGCTCCCAACGCATGGGATTCATCCGCCAGCTCCGTCAAACCCTTGGAGCCACGTTGCAGTAGTGCGCCTAGATTTACGCCTTCCTTACCAAATAGTTTCAATGCAATCGCATTACGTAAACTGGCGCTTTTTATCTTACTGAATTTATCCGCTAATGCGGGTAATACACTGTCCAAGGAACGCACTTGTCCCTTGGAGTTTTTAACCGAGATCGACAGCGCCTTGAAAATATCACCAGCATCGCCACCACCCGCAGCGGCTTGCGCCAAATTAATACTCAACCGTTGCAGCGATTGATCCAGCGTGTCTTGCTCCACCCCCGAATGCTCAGCAGCAAAACGCCACTCTTGCAGCCGTTGTGTACTGATACCTAATTTAGCGGCAGTTTTCGCGATGCTATCGCCCGCATCCGCCGTGCTCTTCGCTAAACCAAATAACGCGCCACCGGCCAGTAACCCAAACGCACCCAGGCGTTTTGCTAAATCAACGGCCTCGTGTCCAACATGTGCAATCGATTTCCCCAGGCGTTGGCTACGGTCAATCAGTTTTTCAAAGCCAGCCTCAACAGCCAGCACATGAAACGAGTTGTTTAAACGCTTAAATGGTGCATTTATTTTTTGGACTTGGGCATTAATTTTTTGCAGGGGTGCAGTGACTTTGTCAATGGCCTTGATGATCAGGCTGACGGGGAATTCGGAAGGCACGCGCTACTCTCTGAAAATAAACAGTAATTGATTCTCAAATAGAGGTGATAATTAACTTTGAAGAAAAACTGGAAAATCAGTTGTTGGTGGTTTGGCAGGTATTTGATAGAACATATCTGCAATGAAGCCACGATGATATGTTGCATGATTGATAACATGCAATAAAATTTCGTTACGGGTCATGATACCACTATTGCCAGTAATTGATTTAAAATTTACTTTTTCATTTAGTGCTTCAACAGGTAGCTTATCACTATATTCAACGTACCATTTATCTATTTCTTGTTGTAAAAGCCACAGATTATCCAAAGATGGGTGCTCCTTTGGATTACGGTCGATAATATCATGCTTTCTTCCCTCCAGATGAGCCTGCCAAATAAAGTCAGCTATATAAACATGGTTAAGAACTCTTATTATACTTGGAAATAAATTTTTACGTTCCTTGGTAACTTCTTCAGGCGGCAGCTTCGCGACTGCTTCAAAAATTGTCATATTTGCCCATGCCTTATAACGCATTAACATATGTACTGTATTTATGTTTTTTAACATGATGCTTTAACCTATGTAATGTTAAAGAAAAAATCAATAAAGCTGAAATTTGATAATTCATCCACCGAAACTATCCACCTTTTGAATTATTTTGATTATTCGACAAGCTGACTGATTATATGTTTTTTTAGCAAACTTATCCAGAATCTTAATTCTTCCGCTTCCATCTCCCACAACTCCGATGGCTGAAAATGAAACGTGTAGGCCAGCGCGCCTAGGACGTCTTCCCAATCGCTTGGCCAGTGTCTAAAAAATCGCTGATCGCCTGAGTCACGGTTTGCATGTCGGCAATGCTGAGTTCATCGATCACAGAATTGGGTTGCCCTGACAACTTGCCCGCCAAGTTAAACATATCATCCATATTCATGTTTAAAGATAACCCACGAAAATGCTTGGCCTTGGGTGGTTGCAGGGTTAGTTCAAAGATTGTCTCGGAGCCAAATATAATCGGTTGTTGTAATGTTATGGTTATTTCTTTCTGTGTCATTAGTGTATCTCCTCGGCGCTAATGCCTTCTAAACGTAGGGCGATATTGCCTTCTTCGGTTTGTACGTTGCCTTCACCCGCAAACCACGCATTGCGCAGTACGATGACCTTACCGTTCGCGAGTTCTAGCGTCACGGTGGCCTGGTCGGTGGTGAGTAAGCGTTCCAGATCTAAATCGTGTTTGTCGGTGATTTCACCTTCAATAAACGGCACTTGTGGTAATTCTTTATAGCCATGCACACCGTCGTGCCCTACCACAGCTTCGCGTTTGGCGCGCCCCAGGTTGTAGGAAAAATTACCTTTAACGTCGTAGCGCTCGCCATCGACTTTAAAAAATACGATGCCGCCACGTCGGTTATTGTTTGTCATAATAGTTAGCCTTATAAGATAAATTGTATCTGCACACCCGTGACGCGCAATTGGTTTACTAAATCCGGTCGCAATAAGAAATCCAATCGGGTTTGATCTTCGCGATTGCGTTCGACAACCAGGTTATTTTTAAATGACTCAAAGCCCTCGACCAAGCGTTGCTCTTCCCACTGGCGGAACTTCGCAATCGCTTCAGCCTTACCCACCTTCGGTGTGATGATGGGTTGCCCTGGCGCAAAACGCACGCCGTCGTTCGCTAATTTATGGCGTGGATATTTCTGTAGCAGATGATTGCGGAAGTCATAGCGTAAATAACTTAATGTCAGCAGCGTGTTTACATCCAGGTAACTCGTATCCGGCGCGCCAGCTGCGTTGTATTGATAAGTCGTCACCAAACGTTGAATACGCACGGTATTACTTAAATCAATGCTATGCGTAGCAATGCCATCAAATAGCAACTGGTTCTGCTCTTCCATGGTAAATCGTTGTCGCATATCTGCTGCCAGCACCCCCTTCAACGCCAAGGTCTGAAACGGACGCGCAGGGTCTTGTTGACCGTAAAAACTCACCACACCGGCCAAGGCAGCCGCCCACTCGAAAGTGGGCGTTGGGCTGCCGGTGGCCGCCATGATGCACAGGTGTGGGGAGTTATGTTGACTGCCCAGGGTAGTGAGTTCTGAGAATGTACCATTGCTTGCTGTAAACGCCATGCTTTCAATTTGACGCATCGCACTCCAACGATGTGCTAACTCGGATTCCAGCTTAGCTAGGTTGGCGGCATCTAAGTAAGGACACGCCATGATGTGGTAATGCGTGTCACCCAGCGCTGCTAATAAATTAGTCAGATCTGGATTACCAGCACCACCCCGCAATCCATCAATAGTCATGGTTAAGCCAGTGGGCAACGTTTCTCCGGTATAATAATTGAGACGCACGTCCAACGTATTACCAACCTCTCCCTTGTGTCGTGCTTTTAAATCAATCTGCGCGCTATTCATTGCGTTTACGTTAGCTGTTAACGGCAACGCAGTTTGTTCAGCGATTTTCCCTACCACGCGCGCCGCGATAGCTGCGGAATTTTCTCCCGTCATTACCCCCACCGCGATACGGCGCCCAGCAAGATACAAATATAAAGTACCTGCTTGTACGTTATCTGTCTGAAACGTAATTTTACCAGTAGCAGCCACACCGTAGTCCGCATCGTTTAGCGCCACCGCCCAAGTTTCGGCAAAGGAATTGTTATCCAGTAGAACCTTGCACATGGCGTGCAGCATCGAGCCTTCGCCGAAATGCTCCGCTGCCTCGTTGGCACGCGTAATGCGCACTGCCGCCTCAGCGGGTGATTTACCGGTCACCAGTTTTTGACCGATCACTAGGCTACGGTAGGTTTGCAAACGCGCACCTGGTATGGCATTGTGGTTATCAAACTCGACGTACACAAACGGCACGCGAATGGTATTAGGGACTTCGTTAAATTCAATGCTCATACGATTTTACTTCCTTTCTTGGTGGTAGTGGTTTTAACTATTGGGGATGGTGATTCCGTGGTGCTTGTAGGCTGCGCAGTATCTGTCACAATGCTGGCATCACCGTCCTGAATACGCCGCAGCCAGAAAATAGACGCACTGACTTCTGCACCTTCGGGCGGAATGTGGCATTGTGTTTCTGGGTCGCGGATTTTTAAGCCGCTGCGGGGTTTGATAAACATGGGGGCTCCTGGAAAGAAAAGGATTTAAAGATTTAACGCAAAGCGACGAAGTCGTCCCGGAATTTAGTGCTCCTTAGTGAGCTTGCGAACTTAGGAGCACTTAATATCCGGGAACCAGAAAACTCATAAAGAGATAACTCAAAAGACGCAAAGAAAAGATTAAAAAAATATAAAAGATGCTGAATACGCAAAGGATTTATTTGATTCTCGGCGCGTCATCCCCGCCGCTCATAGTCAACAAGAGCCTACTAACAAAACAGCGGGGAACCAAAAAACCAGGTAACAACAGAATAGGTTTTTAGTATCGGGTAGCTTGGTTTTTAGGTTCCCGCTGTCTTGCTTAACAGTTTTAATACATTATGAGCGGCGGGAATGACAGTCGAAAAGTGATTCGCCCAAAATCGCGGTTTAGAAACCGTCACAATTCTTTTGGCAGTTCAATTAAATCTTCTGAATTGTTTAGCTGAATATGTGCTTTTTCAAACGCACTTGCATTGAAATCATTTTCATCCGGCACATACTGGTAGTATTCCACCTGATAATTCAGCGTAATACTACCAATCGGCATATTACCTTCCGATGACACCGCAACCTCTGTGCCTGTAAGTATTACGTCCGCCACCGTTTCATCCAAAAATGGATTAACGTTTATTAGTATTTCAATTTGTAATGCCAAACTATCCAGGTAATCATCGATATCGTCTTGCAATCGACAGATAGCTTGTATGGATACATTTAATTGCCGCTGTAGTTGACGTGGTGCTTCAGTAAATTTTCGTGCTGCTTCATCGCGGGTTAAAATTAAAATACAGGGTAGCTCTGATTCAAATAACGCGGTTGAGCGGTTGGTGTATATGCGTTTTTCCGCCCATGTTTTTTGTAGTAATAGATCGCGGATTTTTTCGCGGATTATTTGTCGCTGATGTTTATTTACCATCTTATCAATAATCACGCTTAAAATTGCATGATAAACTTATCGTACTTGGGTTATGGCCTATTTCTTTCCGCCAAGTTCATTACCACTAGAAAAGCTGGTTTCTTCAGGGACTACAGATTTCTTAAGTGCTTCTTCTATTACTTTTTCCATTTCCTCAATGACTTCGGAAGGCATATGAAAACCGAGATCTGGTTTTTTTGCGAGTTCAATATGATGTTTTGCCTCTGAAAAGTTTCCTTGATCTAATGCCTGCGCTATATAGCTCTGACAAAGACGAATCCTTGTATCTTGCGCGTGTTTGGCTACTTTCGCGCGGCTTACAATCAATCGTCCATTATCATCAAAGTCATCTTCATGCCACATAATTTTCGGAGGACTCTTCGAATCAGGCATTGATGGGGGTTTGTTCAAAGAGTTGGAAAATAACCCTGTCGAGCTAGGCTTACCTACAGAGGATTGGGAGGCCGGTTTTTCTTTGCCAGATTGAGTTGCCCTATAAGCCTCAGCAGTTTGTGTATCCTTAAAAAAAGCCACAATGTTAGTTGCACCTTGCGTACTCCTTACCCATTTAGATGATGAAAATCCATACTCTACTAGTTCTGTATCTGAAAAATTTGAATAAGATTCAAGCACATCGGTCATCCCCATACTAGCTTCAGTTGGTGTAGGCTTTCTAAACAAACGATTATCTTTAGTTGATTGCATATATCTTAGTCTCAAATAGTTGATTGGTTTGCGGAAAATATTTAATTTTATCGGCAATTAATATATGATTTTCAACAAAATGTAAATAGTTTTTTTGGATTAGAACTTGCTATTGCATCAAATACAAAACCGCGCTACCTTGCCCATCCGGCTGATATTCCACAACGCGATAATAGCGACCGCGATATAAAACTTTATCGCCTGGTTGTGGTTCTTGGATTAAATCAAACATGCGCACGCTGAGTTTCGGTTGCGTGGATTGTACGATTTGACCATCGGGTTGTACCTCTTGGTAACTCGCTTCAAACACACCTGGGATAGAATACGCCAGCGCATCAATCGGATGATATTCAATCAATTCACCAAACACCTGTAGGCAGGCTTTAAGGGCGCGATCTGTCACTGCTTGCCAGTCCATGGTTAGAACGAACCGTTGAGGCGTACGCTAACTTGGGTGACTGAGATAGCTGCATTTTCGACCGCTACTCCTACGAGCGTGTTGCTGCTGGCGGTTGTGGTAATGACGTTAGCGGTTTTATTCCAATACACGCGTTGTCCGAGGCTAATGTCAGTACCATCTTTCGGCAGTCGAAACACACCGACCAGATTTAACTCCAGTTCCTCACCAGCTTGCGCTGCGTGGGTTGCGATGCCAAATAGTTTCTCAATAACGATGCCTTCACCACCAAGTACGGGTTGGGGTGCTGTTACGGTGATGACGTTGCCGGATTGGTTGTAATTCTTTGCCATGATTTTTCTCCTAAGATAATTGATGACCGTTTTATTGTGTCAATATTGGTTGAATATGCTATCATTTTCTCTTGAAATATAGCTTATTATTATAAATCGCATTATTATGGCTATCATGTTATGAAAATCAGATTATTGAACACACAAGACATATATTTCTGGAAACAGCTAAGACTAGAAGCTTTGCAAGGTCATCCTGAATTGTTTGGGGGGACTTATGAAGAAGAAGTCAATTGTACAGATGATGATTGGAAAGCTGGACTGAAAAAACGCGATATTTTTGGTGCCTTTATTGATGACATATTAGTAGGGTCTGCTGGCTTCTATTCATTAGCTACACCTAAAACAAGACACCGAGGTGTATTATTTGCCATGTACATAACGCCAAAACATAGAGGAAAGGGTATTGCCAATCTTTTGGTAGAGGCTATTATTTCCCATGCTAAGTTGCATGTTATGCAACTTCATTTGACGTGTCTTACCAGCAATTTCGGTGCAATTAAGCTTTATCAAAAATATGGTTTTAACATTTATGGCACTGAACCGCGTACTCGTAGAATTGGTGACGTCTTTTTTGATGAACACTTGATGGTTTTAGATTTAAATTCAAGTAGCTCTCCCTTGTGAACAATAGAATCTAACAACAGCTAGTTGTAGAAATGCTGTTAAGAAGATTTCCCAGGATTCTTGTAGAACCCGCGCCAATCAATCGCCTTCACCCCCACGTCCAGCCTGGCCTTGATCTCGATACCATCGATTTCAAAGCCGGATCGGGTCTCCAATGCCACTCCGCGTTGTCCCTCCAAGTAGGCGATTTCAATCATGTCGATCTGGGCTGGGTCGGCCAGTAAGTACCAGGCAATGGTGCTGGCGCTGTCCAGGCGTGGCTCGGAAATAACCTGCAAACGTCCGGCAAAGGGGTTGATGGTTTGCTGATTAGCTGGTTGGAAATTGGTGGAAACAAACTGATCGGCAATGGTTTCTAATGCGGCAGGCACCAACAAGTAGCGTGGCTGGAGGTTGATATTGGCATCATCGTCTAAGCCGGTTTGTAAGCGTAGCGCAGTGCGAGCGTCGCTGACGCTATCGATGTTGATGGCGTCACCACTCGATGCCAGGTTGTTATGTAGCGCATGAAAAATTGGCTTGCCATCGCCCATCTTGGGGTTTTGATTGAGCACGAGGTAAACCAGATCGCTTTCCAGGTTGGCGGCAGCGCGACCAAAAAGCTGCGGGATGCGAGTAAACGCATCGAGATCATCATTGATGATGGTTTGTCGGCTTAAGCTGACGATCTTGCCGTAGGTCGCTACCTTGTATTGTTCCTGCGCTTCACTAATTGAGCCGTAGGTAAATTCACCATGCTCGTTCACTTTTTCCAAGCGCGGCGCATCACCCAATTGCACACGGGTGATGAGTTTAAAATCCACTGCTTGGGTTTCACGCACAAATGGACGAAACGTTTGTGGTGCTGTGTCATAGGCATCACGCAAGGTCTTATTGGCGACGTTGGCTAGAATGAAGGGGAAATCGCTGGTGGTGTGTAACGCACGTTGCGCAATATCCAACTTCGTTAAACCACGCGTAGAAGCACCATTGCGCTCGATAAACTCCCTGGCTAATTCCAGCAAACTGTAGCCGCGGTATTGCTTGCCTGCATCATTTAATGCATACAGCTTTGAATCATAGCGATGTAATAGCGCATTCATGACTGCACTGCGTCGCGTTTCCGTTTCATCCAATTGACCGGCTTGCATGCGTACCTGGTTACGGGGTTGCACCGATGCTTGTTCGCTTGCCCAGGCGTCTAAAATTCTAGCGCGCGCTGCATGAATATCGGTGCCGTCGGTAATCAGTTGTTCTGCAAAGGTGTCACCCAATTTAGCAGTGCGTACTGCGTGCAATATGTCGGTCACGCGTTGACGTTCTTGCTGCGCAGCATGTGCATTGAGCGTTCGCGTTTCATCGGTGGCGGGTGTTGGCGTAGTCGCAACCAGGGGTGATGGTGTCACGGGTTGTTCGGTTACAGCGGTTTCAGTCGTTTCTATCACGGGTTGGTTTCCTCTTGTTGAAGTTAAATGAGATGGGCTGTGGATGATGTCACAATCAAAGGTTAGTGCGTGTTCCCCGCGCACGACGGCATGTGCATCTGCGCCAATCGGCACCAGGGAGAGTTCAAATGGCTCCCAATCGATGGCGCGCAGAACGCGCATTGTATCGTTGGCATTACTGATATTCTGATACCGATGCACGCGATAGCCGACGGAGATATTGCGCAAGATGCCTTCTTTTACGTCGCGAAAAATTGGCATTACTTCATCGCGCGATGAAAAGCGCACGCGCGCATAGCCGACGTTATTATCCAACCACGCTTTTTCCACCACGCCGATGACATCACTGACACTGTATTTTTGATGACTGTTTAATAATGGCGCACCTTGATTCAGGCGTTCCAGCTTGACCGCGCCTTGTGCCAGGCTTAGTTCTTCTAAAAAATCTTCATCAAATAGTTGAGTGCGGCGTACGCGTACGCCAGTTGACCAGATGACATCGACGGTGCGATTTTCTTCATTTACTGTATCTGGCGAAAAATAAGCGCGGGAGTATAATGCAGGTAATTTTCTGATATGTGTTTTCATCAGTGGATAGGCTTTGCGTTCTCCCCTTGTGGGGTATTGTTGAATAGTTTAGCAATGGCACTGTTTTCCTTCTCCCCTTGTGGGAGAAGGTGCCACGCCCTATATTTATAGCTTAAAACAGTGCTTGAACACTAAAATATCCTAGCCAAAAAACTTGATTAATACTGGCGGGGCGGATGAGGGGATGATAAGTTTGGCAGAGAACCTCGGCTTACCCCTCATCCGTCCGCACAGTTTTAACTAAATTTTTTTAGCTAAGGTACTTCATCATTTATACGCTGTTTTAAGCGTGGCTATAAGTGCGGCCACCTTCTCCCACAAGGGGAGAAGGGAAAAGGTTATGGCTTAAATGGCTGCGCGCCACCACTCTGCGAGGTGCGACGTGGATCGGAATCCAACACCAGTCCTAATTCATCTAAGATTTGTGCATCCTGCGCCAGTTGCGCAAAGTGCTCCTGCGGATCAAAACCAAACATGCGGATGGCTTCGGATAACGTCATGAATCCAGCACGTACTTGCTCGCGGATGGCAGCGACTTCCTTACTCGGGTCAATCATCTCGCGACGTGGCGCAGTCCATGAAGCCGGTACAGCTTCCGGTATTTTTCCGGTAATGATGGCCGCTTCATTGAACCACTGCCATACCCGATCACATACGCGTGGAATCAGTAACTGCCATTGCCATTGTTCGATGTTGCGTTGAAATTCCAGCCATCCCATACGGCTGCTGGAAAAATTGACCTGGCTGTAATCGCCGGTTAATACTTCATACGGAATACCAAACCCAACTGCCACTGCACGCAAATTGGCATTCACATAATCGGCGTAACCTTGCACTTGCGGTGGACTGGAAAATGTAATGTCCTTGCCTGGCGGTAGGATTTCTAAAATACCAGGCTCAAACTTATCACTGATGATTGTGTTTTCTGAAGCTGCATCGACGCTTTCGGTGTCACGCACAAATCCCGCAAAGCACGCCGCTATCTTGTGACGCACCAATTCGGCCTGGTCGTAGTCGTCTAAATCCTTGGTCTTGATAATGATCGGCGCACCCCATGGCACGCCGCGAATTTGCCCTGGGCGATCAACACGGTAAACATGGATAATATCGTCGGCATTCACGCGCTGCGATTGCGGGTTAAAATACCCACCCGTCACACCACCGCCTGGGTGTTCGTTGAATAACCAATACGCCACGCGCTGGCCTTGCGCATTAAACTCAACGCCCTGCATGATAAAGTGACCATTATTCAGCGGGAACGTTAATGTATCGTGACTCGTATCTAAAAAATCCGGCTCCAGTATTTGTAGTTGCAGCGGCAATGGCAAACCATCATTACTCTTGCGGCGGCATTTGCGAATGAGGCATTCACCGGATTCAACCAAGGTGCGCACCACCAAGGTCTGCAGTCCGTAAAAATTGTGGTGACCATCCAGATCACACGCCAGGGTTTCACCCCATAGTGCCCACTCAACTGCTAATTTACGCACCAGTGTTTTACGGGTACTTCGCGCCTGTGGCACGATACCTGCGCCCACGAGGTTAGAAGCTAGTGATCTCACCGCACGCTCGGCATAGGCATTATTACGTACTAAATCGCGCGAACGTTCGCGAATGATGCTGATGGCCTGTGCTATTTCGGTGTTGGCAGATGTGGTGGGGCTGTACCATCCTTCCGTGCGACGGCTCTTGCTGGCTGCATCGTATTTGCGCTGCTTGAGAAAACGCTCATGAACATAACGCGCACGTGTGCGGTTTAACGCTTTCTCTGGATAAAAATAGTTGATCCATTTATCCAGCAAGTTTAATGTTGTCATTGTTTAATATCAAAGACCTTTATCGAACACGGTGTATATACGCGCGTTTTTTTGGTTAGAAATGCCCAACGCACGCCGCATGACATCACGCAGTAATAACATGTCGTTGACGGATTGGTAGCGCACTTCCTTGTCTTGGAATTTCACCTGCATCGCACCTTGCGCAATGGCTTCTTCTAAGGCGGTGAGTTGCTCGTAGGTAAATGGCATGGTAGTCTCAATTACTTATGTTTACAGACCTGTTTGACAAAAGTTCACATATAAGGTAACATGCCGCCATGAGAAGAATTAATTTTTTCCGCCTGGACTCAGGAAAATGTCCAGTTGAAGACTTCCTTGATAGTTTACCTGGTAAATCAGCCCAGAAAATTGCCTGGGTTATGCAATTGGTAGAAGACTTGGATCAAGTTCCAAAGCAGTATTTTAAAAAATTGGTCAATACTGCAGATATTTGGGAAATCAGGATTCAACTGGGGTCTGATATTTTTAGAGTGCTCGGTTTTTTTAAAACAGCCAATGAATTTATTGCAACCAATGGATTCAAAAAGAAGTCCCAAAAAACGCCGCCACAAGAAATTGTATTGGCGGAAAAAAGAAAGAGTATCTATTTAAAAAGGTAATGACCATGAGTGATTTAAGACGTTACATCAGCCAACGTAAAACAAAAGATGCTGATTTCTCTATCGGTTTTGATGAAGGATATGCAGACTTCCAAATTGGAGTAGTGATCCGCAAGTTACGTAAAAAAGCGGGCTTAACTCAGTCCGAGCTAGCTGAAAGATTGCATACACAGAAATCTGCCATTTCACGCATAGAAAACCAATCTGAGGATATTCGTATTTCAACACTATTTAAAATCGCAGAAGCACTGGGCAAGCATGTTGATATTCATATTCACTAAAAAATTGCTTTCAAATATCCCCAGGTGTTATCAGAGTGGTTACACATCACCAAAACGACGACTTACGACGCTCAACAGATGGCACACCTTTTTTATGTGTCACTGTTGTCGCCGTTGGCTTAATTTGAAATTGATCTTCCAATAACCGCCACTCTTTTTCATCCCAACGCGACAATCCTGCTGCATAGTACGCCGCCATCGCATACACAAAACAATCCAAGGCTTCATTGCGCTCGTAGATTTTCTCCCAGCCGTATTTTCGATACCCTTTAACCAGGCGCGACAATAATTGTTCCGCGGTTAATTGCTTAAAATACTCCTCATTCAGTTGCGGAAAATGCACGTAAGCTGCGGGATAGCCAGAGATTTTTAATTCTTCCTCAGTCGGCGGATTTAATTTTAAGCGACTGTATAAATCGGTCTTTAATACGCTGACACCCACTGGCCAGACTTTCACACCACGCGCCAGGCGCTTACCGTTGCGATGAATATCCACGCTTTTAGGCTGGCCGATGGGCGCTTGTAAGGCATTTTGTCCCTTGATGGCGATGACTTGGCGTACAGATTGATTGCGTACCCAGGCATATACATTGGTGGTCAAATAGCCGGTATCAATAGCGAGCAGCCGAATGGTTAACTGACCACCATGCTCATGCGACCATGATTTACGCAGCAGGTTTTCTAATTCGCGCCATACCTCTGGTTGTGCGGTATTGCCAGCTAAAACAATGTGATCGATTAGCCACGCAGTCTGACGATTCCAACCCACCACGCTGCACTCGATGCGATCTTTTTGTACGTCCACACCCGCGGTTAATACCACAACGCTCGATGGAACTTGACCCATGGCATAGGATTCGCGTCGCTCGTAGAGTCTGCGCCAATCCGGTGCTTCGCCTTGCTCTTGCCAGGTTTCACCGAGCACGGTATTCACAAATACGCGCAGTGCAATCGGAGTACCCTTGGCGTTTTCCCACATCGCAACCGCCTGACGCCAACTAAACCAACCCAGTGGGCTGTACAATGCGGATAAATGATAACCGCGGATCAAAGCGTCTGGGTTACTCGCCACCCATTTCCCTTTTTCTAATAGTTGAGTTTTGTAGCGCTCTTCGATTTTTTCGTCGCAGTGTTCACAGCAATAAGAAACTGATGCCGGATTATTTTTTTCCCAACGTAACTGCGGCCATTTCAATGCTTGATAATAACCGCAGGTCGGACATGGCACATGATAATAACGCTGATCGCTGGCTAGAAATGCTTTTTCAATGCGACTCCTTCCCGCTATGGTGGGAGTGGATACCATTAAAATCTTTTTACGTGCAAAGGTGCGCGTGCGTCCGATTGCCAAATGCCAGGTTCTGCCGAAGCACGTTGCGATAGGCGTCGGTGCGTATCTGCCCATTGGCTAACGGTTAATAACGGGTCAGGCGCTAATCCTGCTAAAAATGCGCTGGTATAGTCATCGCGTTTGAGATCACGGGGTTGGCGCATAACTTTCCTGCTGTCATTCCCGCCGCTCAAAGTTTATTAAAAGCGTTATACAAGAAAGCGGGAATCCAAAAATCAAGCTTTTCGACACTAAAAACCTAGCCTGTTGTTGAGTTGGGTCTTGGTTCCCCGCTGTCCTGTTAGCAGCCTCTTGTTAGCTATGAGCGGCGGGGATGACAACCCGTGGTTGATAGCCAATCTCGCATCTTGAGGTGCGATGGGTATATAAATGGATGCTGTCATTCTTCATTAGCACCAACCAGCAATTGTAAAGCCTGTATCAGTTCTTGTTTCAACAATTGATGGATATTATGTGGGTTGATTTCTGCCGCCAATTGCGCGCTAATACGTTCGGGAATATTGAGCAATGCATCACGCACGGTGCGTGCGAGTTTAAACGCATCTATCTTAACTTAATCTACCGAAATCAACTGACCATTGCGTTCTTCGTAATCGAGCTTAGCCAGGCGCGCTTGATACGCTTCTCGGATGGCGCGCGATTCATTAAACGGCGGCACGCCACTGCGCGAGGTTTTTTTGATTGCGGATAATTGTTCCGTGTTAAGTGAAGTCGCGTTGAGTTTGCCGCCATAGGCGTTACTCGCCTTGATGGTGTCGGTATTATTCGCCCACTCCTGCAGTGCGTTTTCTAAATCAACTTGATAGCGGCCATTGGCATGCTGGCGCACCGATTGCCGCAAGCGGCCTTTATTAATGGCCGTCGTAACGGCGGCGTAACTGACGCCTAATTTCCTGGCCAGGTGCGCGGGGGATACCCAGTGCGGCATGATGTCATGACTGTGTCGTAATAAGGGGGAGTTATTTGTCGAAATTCATTCAGGAAAAATAGTTTAAAACACAACTTGCTTTGTGCGCACACAGAGCTATCATGTGACTGAAAGTTTAAAAAACAAGCGTACCGCTAAGGTGCTAAGCACACCTTAACGGCACTGGCCATAACAAACTACTTGGAGTTCATCATGGTTGATAAGATACTATCAGACCACTTTGTTCCGCACAATCACTCGCATGCTTTGGCAGTCGAGCAATTCTTCAGCGCTCATGACAGGCTGGTTATCCATGTAAAGAAAATGATAGCCATGACGACATTTGCCTTGACCTGTGAGCCTGAGCATTACAGTCGTTTCGATGCAGAAAACCTCTATAACTATTTTTGGATGCTCGACGAGCATGCCGAAAGCGCTAATGCTGCCATAAAGGAGATGGATCGACTGCAAAAGTTCGTCATCCACTCTGGTTGCGACTGCCCACCCACACAGCCGTCGCTCTAACGGGTTGTCAGATTAAGCCAACCACGCTTGGAACTACTCTAGTTGGTGTGTTTCAAACATGGATAATTCAGCACGATGGGTGTCATCAATTGCTCTCTAGCACTGGGGCATTCGATAGGCAATTGCGTTCCTGCGCTACCGTATTAAACGTCGCGTTGCTATCCGCATGGATAGCATCTTGGCCTGACCACGCTTGCCAGCGTTTGATGATGACATCGACGTAACGCGGGTCAAGCTCCAACATTAGGCAGGTGCGGTGGTGTTTATCGCACGCAATTAACGTTGAACCGGCTCCACCAAATACGTCCAGCACTACATCGTTAGTGCGGCTGCTGTTAGCTAATGCCCGCTCGATCAGAGCAATTGGCTTCATAGTCGGATGCAATCGGTTGGCTGCGGGCTTGGCAACCTGCCATAACGTGGTTTGGCGTTTATCGCCATACCACTTATCGACCTGTTGTTGCAGGTGGCAATAAAAAATCGGTTCGTGTTGAAATTTATACCGTCCTTGTCCCCAGGCGAAATGGTGCTTCGCCCAAATGATTTGGTTGCGCACGACAAAATCGTTGGCCTCTAACGCATTCTGAAATTCGCGTTGATGACTAAATCCATGACAAACGTACATTGAGCCGTGCGGTTTAAGTGCTGCCTTACAGGTCGCAAAGGTGGCACTTAAAAACTGTTCGAATACTTCAACGGGTTGCGCATCATTTTGAATAGTTAATTTACCCTGTGTGTATCCCTGATAATTGACGTTGTAAGGTGGGTCGGTAAAAATCAAATCGACTTGCTTATCCGCCAATAGTTGCTTAAGCACAGCGGGGTCGGTAGCATCGCCGCACAATACTCGGTGTTTGCCTAACAACCACAGATCTCCTAATTGACTCACTGGCTTAGCGGGTAAACGCGGCGTCTGTTCTTCATCGACCATACCCACCTTGGCGAGATCTTCCTTGGCGTCCTGTTCGTGGCGCTCTAGTTCAAATCCATCCCAATCAATACCAGTTAGGGTGATATCAAAATCATCGAGCTCCAGGTCGTGTAATTCCTGTTCCAGCAAACCAAAATCCCATG
Source organism: uncultured Gammaproteobacteria bacterium (assembly GCA_963777715.1). Classification (GTDB taxonomy): domain Bacteria; phylum Pseudomonadota; class Gammaproteobacteria; order JAURND01; family JAURND01; genus JAURND01. The sequence continues at coordinate 9,575 of CAVZRN010000011.1, read as the reverse complement.
CGCCTAATTCGGTCAGCTTGTTATCAGCAATGCGGTAAGCGCGTTGTTGCGCCGGAGTTAAATGTGGCAATTGAATCACCGGCACTTGATCTAGCTGCAACCGTCGCGCTGCTTCTAAGCGACCGTGACCGGCGATCACGCATTTTTTGTTGTCGATTAAAATAGGATTGGTAAACCCAAACTCCACAATGCTGGCGGCGATCTGTTCTACTTGTGCCTCGCTATGGATGCGCGGATTTTTATCGTAGGGCTGCAAGGTGTGAATGGGGCAAAGAGTGATTTCTTTTGCCATTGGTTTTGGTAGGGTAGACATGAAAATTATTCCTCTATGTGTTAAAAAATCCTCGACCCCACAGCTACTTACGCGATTATTTTAGCAACACAAACTTTTAGCAACACGGAATTGAGGCTGATGCTAGATGTGTTTCGCGCGTCTGCGCACCCGCAGGCGACACCCTCTGGGAAGTACCTTTGCCAAAGCATCGTTTATTTATTAAACTGGACACTGTTAAACACATTGTGGAGATCCACCCATGAAGACAAAAAATAATACGGGTCATATACTAGGGGCATTGGGAATAGCCTTTGAAAACGTGCAAGCTGCACAACAACTTCCCGATGGGCAGGGTGCTGTTCGTCACCCATCTTCTGGAGCGTTGCCACATGTGCTACCTGATATCCCAGCGCTAGAACCACCTGGATTTCCAGCTATAAGACCTTTGCGTCATGTACCCGTTAGACAGGCTCCATTACCTCCACCTACGATCTCATCTGTTCGGAGCGTGGAAGCTCTATCGGAGCCTCCTGGTGATTCAGAAGAAGAAGTGAGTCATCCATCTTCACCTTGAGCTATTTTTAAAGTAATAACGAATATCAATAGCAAAATGCTGCGTGAATTTTTCTTGCGCAAAGCTTGCCAGGTTTGGCATAAAGCCGGTGTTGTTAAACACATCGCTGACACGCGTAGAATATAGCTCTTGAATCGGTAGGCGCTTCTTACCCTTGCGGATAAACACGCCCTGATGACCGGAGCGCATACGTGCGATAAAGGCATGTTTGAGTACGGTGCGGTTGTTCTTTACGTGCACCACCACCCCTTGCTTGGTTTGCTTTGCACCGTAGCTTATCAGTGGTACGGGCTTGCCACTCACGCGCATAATTGCTTGCATCTGCGTCAGCGCGCCCTTGCTGCTGTTAGCTCGCACCACCATCAGGCGGTTATTAATGTCCTTGGTTTTGAGTTTGATTTCATTACGTACCGAACGACTGGCCTGTGTCTTCACTTGCGCGATGGTGCGGTTTAATGCACTGCCGACTGCACGTTGCAATGCTGGCATGTTGGCACGGCTAAGCCACACCGATAATTCACGCACATCGTAATAAACTTGGATTTCAACGGGCATTGTATTCGCGATTGGTTAACAATTGATTTTTAATTTGTGACCCATGCGAGCTGCCAAAGTAATAGGTGATGCAGGAAATCCATGCCGTTCCTAATGCACCTAACATCACGTCAACCACCTGGATGGCTTCTTTCTCAATCGGAAAAAACATCATTGCCGATAGAATGCCGAAAAATCCCAGTGTCAACAAGGTAGCCAGTAGGGCAGGGACACCATCCCTGATTTGGACTTCACGTTCACACGCATTGGCATCGTTACGAAGGCTAGTAACGCAGCCACTATCACGGCGCATAGCGAATCAGTTTTTCCACTAAGCCAGAACGCGCCTTATTGGCGGCAATCGTTGACAATCGATGTGCTTCCAACACCTCCACCCGTTCATGGGCTTTATTCATCACCCCGTGCAAATCACGCAGACTTTGTTTGAGTGATTGAATTTCTAAATTATGCTCAACCTGTGAGCGTACCAAATCACCTAAGTCTTTTTGCCCCTCCGCTAACACACGAACGCTGGCAGCTAATTCCACCAGACTCTTGGTTAATGCTTGAATGTCTTGTGTATTTTTGTCAACAGCAGGTTTTAATTGATAATCCGACATGGGTATTATTCCTAAAGATAATGAAAGCCTATCACAGGCAATAAAAAAGCCCGATCCATCGCGAGATGGTCGGGCTGTAGGCATAAAAAACCCGCAAATAGCGGGTTTGGTGTAGACATAATTTAACTCAGTAACATAACTCTATCAAAAGTCTCTTGAGGGTGTCAATAGAAATATTGGTTATCTATGTTGGTGCTTTGTCAGCAAATAAATCATTACGCTAAAGATAGCGAACCCAGGGCTGAAACGTCAGGGTCATCCCTTATAACAGCCTCAAGATAGATAGGTTGGTGACTACTTATTCTTATGATAATCTGTCATAAGAACACTACTTGCATCGGGTTGGTTTTCCTATGGATAAAAAAGTTTAACGTTACTATCTGGTTTTTTACTAGATTCAACGATGCCAAACAGCTTCTTCAAATTGTTTCTTTCGGTTTCCTCAAGCATTGGAGAAATTCCATCCCAAGCTAACTCAAACTTTTCTGGCTCACAGGTTTTTATATCATTTAAAAATGTAAGCCTATCATCGCAATTCATGTGTGGAAATAATACTTCCATCATATGAACCATATACTCTGGAAGCATCTGCCTATAACTGATTTTATCAATTTCTTTTATTTCATCATCGCTAAGAAGTCGTTGCAATTCTGGCATAATCACTCTTTCTTCATAATCAAAATGATCCAAGTTTTCACCAAAAAAATTTCTTAAATCTAGATAAAGCTCATAGCCAAGAAAGTGCATATCCTCTACCGTTGTCGAACTCTCAATCGAATTAATTTTTTCATCCAGTTTCTCTAAATAAAGTTTTTGACCTTGGTGTTGTTCTTCTGCATCACGAAAAGGGGGGGGGGTTGTTTTTTAAAATTAAATGAATTCTGCTTTCCTCATATTCAGCATGCGATTGCAAAAGCATGCTTAGCTTTGTTAACTCATCACGGAGTTTTTCCGTCGATGCTTTGACACTAAAATCTAACGAAGAAGCCAATTGCAGAATTTCACAAAATACATAAAAGATATATTTGTGCTCTCGATATAACCGATAGCGATCTTTATTAAGGACAACGCCTTGTCTGAAAGACATATCACTACCTCATTAATAGAATAAATGTTAACACTTTGTTAAACAAAAGCAAACCTAGTTAATATTGGAATATTCAATTTTATTTCCAACTATTTTTTTCCACAAGTTCAATCATTTTGTTTAAGCATCGGCCATACAAACAGAAATCCATTTGTATTTTACCATCTTTAATTTCTAAGCTTTTGCCAAAAATGGCTTTATTTGATGTGGACTCTAAAATTTCCCGTTCTTGTACGGTCAAGATATCATCGCCATTATGGGAAGATTTGTTCCTGATAATGCGCATTGCATGAAGAAAATCACGCCAGTATTTTTTGTAGTTTTTAGGTATGTTAATTTTCAGAACTTCATCTATATAGTCGTTAAAAGTTGGTTTTTTCATGCATTTTGCAAGCAACTTATTTTTTTCACTGCATGTACATCCTTCCACTAATTTTGACATGCTGGAGTCTAATCTAGGTGTGCCCATATCTTTTTTAATGAGTTGGACAAATACTTGCTCGGCACAATTAATCATTTGAGAGAAAAAATACCTATGACATTCCGTTGATAACTGTTCAATAACAGGCTCACAATCTGGAGTTATGTGTGTTACCTTAAATTCACAATTGTCTACTAATTCGTGTTTTCCATTTATCCGATGCCTAATGTCTATTATCGAGTTAGATATCCCTCGCAATAAATTTATTGTGGAAAGCATGGTCGGTATAAACCACGCATACACCCGGCCTGTTTCACCACGAATAGTGTCGTATATACCACCTAAGCTAATTATAGCTAAGTCAGCTGTTCGCTGCCACGAATCAAACTCAATAAGCTTTCGTTTATATTCATTTTCATTATTCATCAAATATTTTTAATCTTCTTAAGGTCTTAAAGTTTTTAAAACATTAGATGACAATATCGATATTTTCACCCAATACCTTGCCATAAACTTTTTAGGAGATCGCATCCAACCCTTTTTCAGCAACCACATTAAGCAGTTTCAACGAAGTACCCCTGGGATGTTTTTCTCCTTGCTCCCACTGTCTTATAGTAGAAACACTCGTGTTTAAATACTTTGCGAAAATAGCTTGACTGACTTTTTCACGCAACCGTATATGTTTAACATCCTCTGCTGATAAGTCATGCACTGGCGAGAGGCATAGTCCATCAAATTCTCTCATTGTTTTCCCATCAATAATACCTGCGTCATACAATCCTTCGGCCATTTCATGAGCCACCTCTAACATCGTCTTTTTTTCAAATTTCTTTGTCTTTTTCATTTTAATATCTCAACTAAATCGCCATTTTGGGTCAGTTTCTTGAAATCATTGTCTGACAGACCTAAGTAATATTTGGCTAATTTCTTGTACACTACCAACTCTTTCTCACTCACGTTGTCACGTTCATTTTTGGCAAAGCCGTATACAAAAAAAGCTCTGTCTTCTTTTTTAAAAGCAATCAACGTTCGGTATGCGCCACGTTTGCCTTGTCCTTTACCCATGACTCTTTTTTTGTACAAACCTCCTCCTAAATTAGCTTCATATAGTCCGCTTTCCATTTCATCAATAGCTTTTTTGAGCACTTCGTCCGCTAGTCCTTCTAAATTAGCCCATTTCAGGAAATATTTATGCTTAAAAATTCTCATGCAACCCTCAAACAAATTATAGCACTTAGTGATACATTTTGGCAATAAAAAGATTTAGGCAAATACGTAGCTTTTCAATATTATTGCCTCGTTAACCTCCCCGCCACCCAATACCACGCCATATCCAATTGTACTTTAAAATGCGCATAAGACAAACCGATTTGCCTGGCCTTACGCATTGCCGTTCCCACCCCTAAATAATTCTGTCGCAATACTTTCGCCAGGCGTTCGTTTTGCATGGCTAGCTCCGCCACCAATTTTTCAATCTGCTCAGCTTGCTCATGTGTTGGCAGCGGTTTTATGCCTTGCACACGAATCACCACTCCCTGGTATTCTCGAAGTAATGCCAATGTCGATTTGCCAGGATAACCCACCCTACATAGAATCCTTTACATTCATCAGTACTCCAGAACCCCTTGGTTATTCCAGTTTCGGTTAACTTATAAACATGATAATAAATATGATCTCGCCATTCTATGTTTTTTGATTTCCCAGCCGCCCAGACGTCTCCATGCATAAAATAAACACCACCTACCATTTGTGTATTAAAAGTAACAAAGTTCAGCACAATATTTCGATCAGTGATAATTGGGTGATTCAGCGCATCTTTTACAGTATGAATAAACGTTCCTATCGTATGTTCGTTACAATATTCTTGACTAATATTTGTTTTATTCGGAATCGCATTATAGTAAGTGCCTTTCCACGTGATAAGATCAGGGCTCGCCAATGCGATGTATGGCAATAAGATAATTGCCGAACCTAGAATGAACATGGGAAATTTAAATTTCATCAATTAACTCCTTTTACTTTTTGTGAAAGTAAGGATTATCCTATATTTTTTGATTAAGTTCACACTATGTCATTTACCCAAGAGCAACTCACCACACTAGAAGAAGCCATCGCCCAGGGCGCGATGCAGGTGAAATTTCAAGACAAGGAAGTGCGCTACCAATCCGTCAACGACATGTTATTGCTGCGTGATGTCATGCGGCGTGCGCTGGGGATTTCCAATGCGAAAAACTCGCGTGTGTATGCTAAGTTCAATAACGATCTTTAATGCGATACTATCCACGCGTTAATCACAAATTTTTTGGCGCGTGACTTTCCGGTTGTCATTCCCGCCGCTCATGGTTTATTGAAAGCATAAGGTCTTTTCAAAGGGACTGAACTAGGGATGGACAGTAGTACTCTCCATGGATGGGGAGCCAAGGACGGGTTGAGTTTTGCGGTAGAATTGGCATCGTAAGGTGAAGTTGATCCCGCAAAGAACTTAATGACTTTCGCAATGTTTAAAACTATGGATTAAGAGTTGGAGTGCTATTTAGTTAGGCTAAAAATTTCTTGATATAAATCCTCGTTTTTTTCCTCTTTTTTATCTTTCACCGAATCCACCATAAGAGCACAGCAACACCACGTAAGATAAACAGGAAAACAGCAAATCATGCAATCCTCCTCAGCATTACAACTAGTGTAGATGGCTTTCAAAACCCGCGTAAAAGCAGCGCATACCTAAACCGCATATAATAACCCGCCACAATCGCCATTCCGGCAAAGTTTACAATTTAAGATTAGTTTAAGGTTGCAGAAACAATGTGACAACTTCGGAAAATTTCGGTAGAAAGGTTGGGCCGGTGAGAAAAATGAACGAAAGAACGGCAGCAGTTACATTGACCTGACAGTCGACTGTTACCATTAGCACACGACCCGAACAAATTATCCTAATTTATTCGCATAAAGTCCAGCTTTAATCTCATCTCATGGGCACAAAACGTCGATGAAGAAAAGTGCTCGTTTGTTTACATGTCTGCTTTGCCGCTCTCAAGTCATTATTTGTAGTGACTGTGACAGAGGCAATATTTATTGCGGAACAAACTGTTCACAGCCAGCTCGTGTGCACTCGCTTCGTATGGCGAACCAGCTCTACCAAAAAAGTTTCCGTGGCAAACAAAAACATGCTGAGCGTCAGCGGCGTTATCGTGCGCGTAAAAATAAAAAAGTGACGGATCAGGGTTCCCCTGCACTACCCACCAATGATTTACTACCTCGCGTGCCAAATGAACGCACAACTACTGTTAACGTGTGTAATTTTTGTGGCAAATCGTGCTCATTGTTTATTCGTACCGGATTTTTAACGAATATTCCCATGTTAAGCCGTATTTCCGTTCATCTTGGGCGATACAAACCAAAATAAATTTATGAGGAGAATTGTTTTATGGCTATATCAGCCGAGTTAGAAGCAAAAATCATGCGTTACTATCACGTAGAAAAATGGCGAATAGGAACGATGGCGCGTCAATTAAACATACACCACAGCGTGGTGAAAAGGGTATTGTCTCAAGCAGGAATTTCTCAAGCAAATTTTATAAAACGAAAATCGCTTATAACAGATTACCTGCCATTTGTCCTTGAGACACTTGAAAAATATCCAACGTTAACGGCAAGTCGTTTATACGACATGGTTTGTCAGCGTGGTTATAGTGGTGGGGTTGATCATTTTCGGCATTTAATTTCTCTCTATAGACCACGCCGTATAGCAGAAGCATATTTACGCCTTAGAACATTGTCTGGCGAACAAGCTCAGGTTGATTGGGGACATTTTGGTTATGTCGACATTGGCAAGGCAAGGCGACCATTAATGGCTTTTGTGATGGTGCTCAGTTTTTCAAGAAAAATATTTTTACGTTTTTATTTAGATCAGCGAATGGCTAATTTTCTTCGTGGACATGAGGCGGCATTTACTGAATGGAACGGTGTCCCGCGCGTTTTATTGTACGATAACCTAAAAAGTGCAGTGCTTGAGCGTCAAGGAGATGCCATTCGTTTCCACCCCATCTTATTAGAATTTTCTGCTCATTATTGCTTTGAACCACGCCCTGTTGCTGTTGCACGCGGCAATGAAAAAGGACGAGTGGAACGAGCAATCCGTTATGTCCGTGACAATTTTTTCCCCGCGCGAGAATGGAAAACAATAGAAGAACTGAACCATCAAGCGACAGAGTGGTGTCATGGTGTGGCGGCGAATAGACCGTGTCCTGAACATCCTGCCTTATCGGTTCGTGATGTTTTTTTAGAGGAACAACCAACATTATTTAGACTGCCTGATAACCCTTACCAAACGAATGAAAGACAGGAGGTTAAGGTAGGGAAAACCCCTTATGTACGTTTTGATTTAAATGATTATTCGGTACCGTATACTCATGTTCGTCGTATGCTGACCGTGTCCGCCACACCCACTCAGGTTTTTATTTTAGAGGGTGCTCATATTATTGCAGAACACGAACGGAGTTACGACAAAGGCTGTCAAATTGAACAAGAAATTCATATCCAAGAATTGGTTGCGATGAAGAAACATGCTCGCCAACACCGAGGACAAAATCGATTAACACATGCTGTTCCGTCGAGCGTTACACTACTGACTCAGGCAGCAGAACGCGGCTATTCGTTAGCATCCATCACCTCACAACTGTTGCAGTTACTGGATAGCTACGGCCGCGCCGAATTGGAGATGGCTATCCAGGAAGCATTATTGCGCAACGTACCCCATCCAAACGCAGTCCGATTAAGCTTAGACAAACGTCGCCATGAGCTTCAACAACTTCCCCCTTTATCGATTGATTTGCCTGACGACAAGCGTGTACGTGAGCTTTTTGTGCGCCCTCATAAGCTGAATGAATATGACCAACTACAATCCTTTATAGAGAAAGCATTTGATGAAAAATGATACGTTATTTCAAAGAGCAAACACATTAAAACTTTACGGAATCACGTCCCACTGGGAAGAAGTGGGTGAGACAAATTGGATAGAAAATTTAATTTCCTGGGAAGAGGCTGAGCGATCACACCGCAGTCTTGAGCGTCGACTCGGCAGTGCACGCATCGGACATTTTAAATCATTAGCTGATTTTGATTGGGGTTGGCGAAAGAAGTTAGATCGAGCCGCAGTCAATGAGTTGATGCAACTGGAGTTTATCAAAGAATCAACCAATGTTATTTTTTGCGGCCCAAACGGCGTTGGAAAATCCACCATTGCTAGCAACATTGCCTATGAGGCAGTCATTGGCGGGTTTACTGTATTATTCACAACTGCAGGTCACATGCTAAATGAACTGGCGTCCCAGGATGGAGCGAGCGCATTGCGTAGGAAGATAAAACACTATGTACAGCCACAACTATTGATTATTGATGAGGTTGGCTACTTATCTTACTCAAACCGCCACGCCGATTTGTTATTTGAAATTATCTCGGGTCGATATCAAGAAAAATCCACACTGATCACTACCAACAAACCTTTCGCAGAGTGGGGAGAGATATTCCCAAATGCTTCTTGCGTCGTTTCACTGATTGACAGGTTGGTACACCACTCTGAAATAATCAGCATAGAGGCAGAGTCATTTCGACTTAAAGAGGCAAAAGAAAAAAGTGTAAAGCGGAAAGAAATCCGCGCTAAACGCATACCTAAATCTAACTCTGCTGGAGGTAAATAAAAACAATGAACATCAACCTCGATGATATGTTACCTGATGGTGTTTCTGATGAGGTTGCGTATTGTTTGGTCGAATTTTTTTCGAGCCTCGCTTTAGCAATTGAATCTCATTATTTTTCCCAAGCACGGCGACACATGAATGCAATCACGCCACCCACTATTTCAAACTCTGCTCTGGACGAAGTTGATGAGGAAAACCATTTTTAAACATGACTAAGCTAGAGAAGAGCGTCAGCTCTTCTCTAGCTTATTGCTATTCATCCTTAACAATATTTTAAGAGAACCGCAGGCGCAGCAGCGAATATTTCTTTAGCCAGGGGGAACTACGTTTTAATTGTTCGCCATTTATACGCGGATTTGCTCCGCCGTC
>CAVZRN010000010.1:0-218699 GCA_963777715.1 uncultured Gammaproteobacteria bacterium | reverse complement strand
GACGGCGGAGCAAATCCGCGTATAAATGGCGAACAATTAAAACGTAGTTCCCCCTGGCTAAAGAAATATTCGCTGCTGCGCCTGCGGTTCTCTTAAAATATTGTTAAGGATGAATAGCAATAAGCTAGAGAGAAGAGCTGACGCTCTTCTCTAGCTTAGTCATGTTTAAAAATGGTTTTCCTCATCAACTTCGTCCAGAGCAGAGTTTGAAATAGTGGGTGGCGTGATTGCATTCATGTGTCGCCGTGCTTGGGAAAAATAATGAGATTCAATTGCTAAAGCGAGGCTTGAAAAAAATTCGACCAAACAATACGCAACCTCATCAGAAACACCATCAGGTAACATATCATCGAGGTTGATGTTCATTGTTTTTATTTACCTCCAGCAGAGTTAGATTTAGGTATGCGTCCAGCGCGGATTTCTTTCCGCTTTACACTTTTTTCTTTTGCCTCTTTAAGTCGAAATGACTCTGCCTCTATGCTGATTATTTCAGAGTGGTGTACCAACCTGTCAATCAGTGAAACGACGCAAGAAGCATTTGGGAATATCTCTCCCCACTCTGCGAAAGGTTTGTTGGTAGTGATCAGTGTGGATTTTTCTTGATATCGACCCGAGATAATTTCAAATAACAAATCGGCGTGGCGGTTTGAGTAAGATAAGTCGCCAACCTCATCAATAATCAATAGTTGTGGCTGTACATAGTGTTTTATCTTCCTACGCAATGCGCTCGCTCCATCCTGGGACGCCAGTTCATTTAGCATGTGACCTGCAGTTGTGAATAATACAGTAAACCCGCCAATGACTGCCTCATAGGCAATGTTGCTAGCAATGGTCGATTTTCCAACGCCGTTTGGGCCGCAAAAAATAACATTGGTTGATTCTTTGATAAACTCCAGTTGCATCAACTCATTGACTGCGGCTCGATCTAACTTCTTTGGCCAACCCCAATCAAAATCAGCTAATGATTTAAAATGTCCGATGCGTGCACTGCCGAGTCGACGCTCAAGACTGCGGTGTGATCGCTCAGCCTCTTCCCAGGAAATTAAATTTTCTATCCAATTTGTCTCACCCACTTCTTCCAGTGGGACGTGATTCCGTAAAGTTTTAATGTGTTTGCTCTTTGAAATAACGTATCATTTTTCATCAAATGCTTTCTCTATAAAGGATTGTAGTTGGTCATATTCATTCGGCTTATGAGGGCGCACAAAAAGCTCACGTACACGCTTGTCGTCAGGCAAATCAATCGATAAAGGGGGAAGTTGTTGAAGCTCATGGCGACGTTTGTCTAAGCTTAATCGGACTGCGTTTGGATGGGGTACGTTGCGCAATAATGCTTCCTGGATAGCCATCTCCAATTCGGCGCGGCCGTAGCTATCCAGTAACTGCAACAGTTGTGAGGTGATGGATGCTAACGAATAGCCGCGTTCTGCTGCCTGAGTCAGTAGTGTAACGCTCGACGGAACAGCATGTGTTAATCGATTTTGCCCTCGGTGTTGGCGAGCATGTTTCTTCATCGCAACCAATTCTTGGATATGAATTTCTTGTTCAATTTGACAGCCTTTGTCGTAACTCCGTTCGTGTTCTGCAATAATATGAGCACCCTCTAAAATAAAAACCTGAGTGGGTGTGGCGGACACGGTCAGCACACGACGAACATGAGTATACGGTACCGAATAATCATTTAAATCAAAACGTACATAAGGGGTTTTCCCTACCTTAACCTCCTGTCTTTCATTCGTTTGGTAAGGGTTATCAGGCAGTCTAAATAATGTTGGTTGTTCCTCTAAAAAAACATCACGAACCGATAAGGCAGGATGTTCAGGACACGGTCTATTCGCCGCCACACCATGACACCACTCTGTCGCTTGATGGTTCAGTTCTTCTATTGTTTTCCATTCTCGCGCGGGAAAAAATGTCACGGACATAACGGATTGCTCGTTCCACTCGTCCTTTTTCATTGCCGCGTGCAACAGCAACAGGGCGTGGTTCAAAGCAATAATGAGCAGAAAATTCTAATAAGATGGGGTGGAAACGAATGGCATCTCCTTGACGCTCAAGCACTGCACTTTTTAGGTTATCGTACAATAAAACGCGCGGGACACCGTTCCATTCAGTAAATGCCGCCTCATGTCCACGAAGAAAATTAGCCATTCGCTGATCTAAATAAAAACGTAAAAATATTTTTCTTGAAAAACTGAGCACCATCACAAAAGCCATTAATGGTCGCCTTGCCTTGCCAATGTCGACATAACCAAAATGTCCCCAATCAACCTGAGCTTGTTCGCCAGACAATGTTCTAAGGCGTAAATATGCTTCTGCTATACGGCGTGGTCTATAGAGAGAAATTAAATGCCGAAAATGATCAACCCCACCACTATAACCACGCTGACAAACCATGTCGTATAAACGACTTGCCGTTAACGTTGGATATTTTTCAAGTGTCTCAAGGACAAATGGCAGGTAATCTGTTATAAGCGATTTTCGTTTTATAAAATTTGCTTGAGAAATTCCTGCTTGAGACAATACCCTTTTCACCACGCTGTGGTGTATGTTTAATTGACGCGCCATCGTTCCTATTCGCCATTTTTCTACGTGATAGTAACGCATGATTTTTGCTTCTAACTCGGCTGATATAGCCATAAAACAATTCTCCTCATAAATTTATTTTGGTTTGTATCGCCCAAGATGAACGGAAATACGGCTTAACATGGGAATATTCGTTAAAAATCCGGTACGAATAAACAATGAGCACGATTTGCCACAAAAATTACACACGTTAACAGTAGTTGTGCGTTCATTTGGCACGCGAGGTAGTAAATCATTGGTGGGTAGTGCAGGGGAACCCTGATCCGTCACTTTTTTATTTTTACGCGCACGATAACGCCGCTGACGCTCAGCATGTTTTTGTTTGCCACGGAAACTTTTTTGGTAGAGCGGGTTCGCCATACGAAGCGAGTGCACACGAGCTGGCTGTGAACAGTTTGTTCCGCAATAAATATTGCCTCTGTCACAGTCACTACAAATAATGACTTGAGAGCGGCAAAGCAGACATGTAAACAAACGAGCACTTTTCTTCATCAACGTTTTGTGCCGATGAGATGAGATTAAAGCTGGACTTTATGCGAATAAATTAGGATAATTTGTTCGGGTCGTGTGCTAATGGTAACAGTCGACTGTCAGGTCAATGTAACTGCTGCCGTTCTTTCGTTCATTTTTCTCACCGGCCCAACCTTTCTACCGAAATTTTCCGAAGTTGTCACATTGTTTCTGCAACCTTAAACTAATCTTAAATTGTAAACTTTGCCGGAATGGCGATTGTGGCGGGTTATTATATGCGGTTTAGGTATGCGCTGCTTTTACGCGGGTTTTGAAAGCCATCTACATAAGACAACTTTTTTATTGAACAGGAGTCATCTATGTTGAAAAAAGCATTAGATTTTGCCAATATTTTTAATATCCGATCCCCGGCGATTATTCAAGCACCGATGGCGGGGGGAATCACGACACCAGAGTTGGTGGCTGCTGCATCCAATATCCAAGGGCTAGGCTCCTTTGCGACAGGGTACTTAAACCCTGAGCAAGTTCGAGACGGTATACAGGCGATTAAGCAGCTGACTAGCAAACCATTTGCAGTAAATTTATTTATACCTCCACAGAAAATGGAGCTTAATCAACCAAAATTAGCCCTTACCAAGAAAAGCTTAATCAATACCGAAGAGAACTTAAACTTCCTGAAGAAAATCCCTAACCAACCTCCCCTACTCCCTCCCGATTATTTTGCAGATATTGCTGAGATTGTCTTAGCAGAAAAAGTTGAGATCGTTAGTTTCACCTTTGGTATGCTCTCCCCAAACTACGTCGAAACATTTAAACATAAAAATGTCTACTTAATGGGAACAGCTACTTCCGTAGTAGAAGCGCAGGCATTGGAACGCTCAGGAATTAATGCCATTGTTGCTCAAGGGTCGGAAGCCGGTGGACATCGGGGTGGTTTTTTAGACAATCGTATGCTGAATACGTTTGAACTAGTCAAAGAAATTTCAGCCCAGGTGAATATTCCAGTCATCGCAGCAGGTGGGATTATGAATGCTGAGCATATTTTATCCGCGCTTGCATGTGGTGCATCGGCAGTGCAAATGGGTACGGCCTTTATACCGCTGGCAGAAAGCGGCGCCAGTGTTAGCTATAAATCTGCATTATTAACAGCGCAACATGCTAACCAAACCAATCCAACCGCCATTACATTGGCGTATTCTGGCAAGCCGGTGCGTGGATTATACACGCGTTTTATGCATGAAAATAAGGAAAATACACAGATTCCCGATTACCCAATTCCTCATTACTTGACCCAACCGATCAGAAAAGAGGCAGCCAGGCAAAACAATCCTGATTTAATGTCGCTGTTTTGTGGCGAGAATATCCGCGATCTTGATCCTAGTATTAAAACGGTGGAGCAACTACTGAGTCGTTTATGGGGTAATATTGGAACAAAACTGGATGTGAAAGTTTAACGAATAGTTACTCCACACTATGCTCGGAAAGGCGATTCTCGTTCATACCGGCTGCGCCTCTGCGAGCACCTTGGCTCGGAACTTCGGTGACAGGTCGGCTGGAGTCAACAGATCGACGTGGATGCCAAGCAGGGACTCCAATTCCACTTGCAGACCACCCAGGTCGAACAGTGTCGCGCCCGGCAGCGCATCAACCAACAAATCGAGATCGCTACCATCCTGGTCAGTACCATGCAGTACCGAGCCAAAGATGCGCGGGTTTGTCGCACGAAAATGACTCGTCGCTTCACGAATAGCATCTCGCTTAAGTTTAAGCACCAGGGATGGCCGCATGAGTATACTTTTTTTAACCAAAACTCATTCACATGGTAGGTAATTGAGAAGAATATTTCAAGAACTATTTCCGAGCATTATCGTACCAATATAATTACGTGACGGGCAAGCTTCCCGCGCTTCCAGGAGCATTGCTGAGGGGTCAACCCCCTGCGGTTGCCCTAACTGAGGGCAACCACAGGGGGTTTCCCCTCCTGATAGGCACGGGGCATACCCTACGATGTCCGAAATCCAGTCCTTTAGCCTTGGTCCTGACAACGTCATGTTTGGTAGTCAACTTCCTATCCTTCAAGTGTAATGAGTATGGTAATGAAAGCTAGCGCTCCAAGACCAATCAATTGTGGATACCAATTGCTTCTTTCTTGATGTCAATTGTAGCGCTATAATCATGGACTTAAATACTAAAGTGGTATCTATGATAACAAAGCTATTAGTACTGCGAGTAACCTACTATAGAATAGAAATATTGCAACGACTTTGGCGACTTAAATTGTTAATTTTTTTTGTTGCAGCGATAACTATCCCGACTGTAGCTATTTTTATACAAATTATTCAAATGGCTTCATCAAGCTTGGTGATTGGCACTAAAAATAACGTTGATTTTATCAACCTAATAATATTTCAATTAATGGCTATGATCTGGATTGGCAGCCAGTGTGATTGTTTAAAATTGCCAGATATCGAAAATTATTTAAGAACGTTACGAATATCATCCGTTAAATTTTTCATAGTTGAGCTTAGTTTTGTTTCTATTATCCTCACGCCGTTAATTATTTTCCTTGCAATTGGGTTGTTTTCTTTGGCTGAAAAACAATTAATTTTATTAAGTATTGTTAATATTATTTATTTGACAACTAGTTTGGTTTTTATTGCCATATGCTTGATATTCTCATCTCCTGTTTTACTAAGTGTATTAATTTTCACCAATTTGGCTTTAGTTTATTTCGATCAACCGATAGAGTGTCTTTTGCTTTCAACTGTGGTATTAGCGCTAAGCTATCAGGTCGTTAAAAATAATATTCTATCGCTAAAAATAAAAAAAATTCTGCCTATTCCACAACCAAACATAGCGAAATTTTTTCCAAATATATCACTTAACATGAAGAGTTTATTTCTTGGGAAAAAAATCTATACGGCTTCCATCATCAGTCTTAACTTTTTAACCATGCTTGTTTTTGTTAACTATGGGGAAAAAATTTTTAATATTGACCAATTAAAATTTGGCATGTTAATTATGTTGGGTGTTATTACATTTTTTTGTTCGTTACTAAGTTATAAAATCACCGAAGTAAGGAGCGCTTATGGCGGGTATTTTGGGATGTTTTACAATCAGAGTAATTACTATTTTTTTGATTTAAGCAGTATTTTTGCTATTGCGTTAGTTTATTACGTTATTGCTACCATTATTGGTTTATATATTGGTTTTGGCGCATTTTTTATAATAAAATTGGTTGTAATAGCCATGCTAAATTTGTTAGTATTTTTTGCTATTAATCGTCTATTTGTTTTTTATGGGCCTATTTTTTCGCTGTTAAGTTTAGTGACGACCTTAATCTTTTCGAGGAATCTACTTTAATGTTATTACAAATTCGAGAATTATCGAAGGCATATTCTGGTCATCAAGTATTGAATAATGTATCGCTTGCTTTCGAAGACGGTATTAATTATCTCGTCGCCCCTAATGGAACGGGGAAATCAACGTTACTTAAATTAATTGCAGGAATTGAACATAAAGATAGTGGCAAAATACTCTTTAATGGTTACGCAGAAAAATTTGCTAGCTATGGCAGTTATGTGCCCGATAAAATGACCATGTACCCCTTTATTATGGGTCGAGAATTTTTAGATTTGGTATGTTGTGCCAAAAATATTTCAAATGAAACAACATTGATTTCTAGCATGATAAATGATTTAGGCATTATGCAATATCTTAATACTCAGTTTTCTAAAATGTCTCTTGGGACACAAAAAAAATATTTTATTGTTGCAGCGTTGATCGGGGATTTCTCTTGTCTACTGATGGATGAGCCCAGCAATGCCATTGATAAGCATAGTTTAGAGGTAATAATTTCCTATTTAAAGCAGCTCTCAAAGGATAAATTGATCGTTATTGCAACACACGATCAATACTTACAATCCAAGCTTCCTGGTAAAATAGTTAACTTTAAACAGAGCCAGGTAATGTCAGGCGTAGAAGGATTATAGTCATCACGTTTGTTTTTTTGTACTAAGCTTCAGGTGGGACGACTACATAAATCATAAATGGCGCAACGCCCCTGGGAGCGCGGGCAGCTTGCCCGCAATGTAGGGGCTGGCCTTGTGCCTGCCCGTAAGATTTTTCGAGCAACCACAAGGGTTGCCCCTACATGCGCTCCAGGGGCTTTCAGCCACAAAATGGGTTTAACAAATAGTGACGCTTTTTACGCTTTGAACCTAAAAATCATGCGGAATGACTATCTGAGTCGTTTATCGATTGATGTTGGGTGAGAATTGGACGTAGATGGTGTTAAATATACTTGAAAAGCGCTTACTCTAAGCTATCTTAATACATTATTTTTGCCATTTTGACAAAGTTCAACTACAGGGAGTTTTCTATGAAAAATCATACACTATTATTTAAAAATACTGTTTTTCTATTGTTAAGCGTGTGCAGCATATTCTTGGCAGGGTGTTTCACACAGCAACATCCTGAAAATGCGACTTCCGTTAAAACTAATACGGTTCATATGGCGCATCATATGTATGCTCCTGAAAAAATTGTGATCGCCAAGGGAGAAAAAGTAACTTGGATTAACAATGATTGGGTCTCACATACTGTAACCAGCCAGAGTTTTGCTTCGGGCAATATGTCTCCTGGGCAGGTTTTTACGCATGTATTTAACAAGCCAGGAGTTTATAATTATTATTGCAACTACCATCCCAATATGAAGGGAATGGTTGTGGTTCATTAGAAGTTGTTGACGGCGGAGCAAATCCGCGTATAAATGGCGAACAATTAAAACGTAGTTCCCCCTGGCTAAAGAAATATTCGCTGCTGCGCCTGCGGTTCTCTTAAAATATTGTTAAGGATGAATAGCAATAAGCTAGAGAAGAGCTGACGCTCTTCTCTAGCTTAGTCATGTTTAAAAATGGTTTTCCTCATCAACTTCGTCCAGAGCACAGTTTGAAATAGTGGGTGGCGTGATTGCATTCATGTGTCGCCGTGCTTGGGAAAAATAATGAGATTCAATTGCTAAAGCGAGGCTCGAAAAAAATTCGACCAAACAATACGCAACCTCATCAGAAACACCATCAGGTAACATATCATCGAGGTTGATGTTCATTGTTTTTATTTACCTCCAGCAGAGTTAGATTTAGGTATGCGTTTAGCGCGGATTTCTTTCCGCTTTACACTTTTTTCTTTTGCCTCTTTAAGTCGAAATGACTCTGCCTCTATGCTGATTATTTCAGAGTGGTGTACCAACCTGTCAATCAGTGAAACGACGCAAGAAGCATTTGGGAATATCTCTCCCCACTCTGCGAAAGGTTTGTTGGTAGTGATCAGTGTGGATTTTTCTTGATATCGACCCGAGATAATTTCAAATAACAAATCGGCGTGGCGGTTTGAGTAAGATAAGTAGCCAACCTCATCAATAATCAATAGTTGTGGCTGTACATAGTGTTTTATCTTCCTACGCAATGCGCTCGCTCCATCCTGGGACGCCAGTTCATTTAGCATGTGACCTGCAGTTGTGAATAATACAGTAAACCCGCCAATGACTGCCTCATAGGCAATGTTGCTAGCAATGGTGGATTTTCCAACGCCGTTTGGGCCGCAAAAAATAACATTGGTTGATTCTTTGATAAACTCCAGTTGCATCAACTCATTGACTGCGGCTCGATCTAACTTCTTTGGCCAACCCCAATCAAAATCAGCTAATGATTTAAAATGTCCGATGCGTGCACTGCCGAGTCGACGCTCAAGACTGCGGTGTGATCGCTCAGCCTCTTCCCAGGAAATTAAATTTTCTATCCAATTTGTCTCACCCACTTCTTCCCAGTGGGACGTGATTCCGTAAAGTTTTAATGTGTTTGCTCTTTGAAATAACGTATCATTTTTCATCAAATGCTTTCTCTATAAAGGATTGTAGTTGGTCATATTCATTCAGCTTATGAGGGCGCACAAAAAGCTCACGTACACGCTTGTCGTCAGGCAAATCAATCGATAAAGGGGGAAGTTGTTGAAGCTCATGGCGACGTTTGTCTAAGCTTAATCGGACTGCGTTTGGATGGGGTACGTTGCGCAATAATGCTTCCTGGATAGCCATCTCCAATTCGGCGCGGCCGTAGCTATCCAGTAACTGCAACAGTTGTGAGGTGATGGATGCTAACGAATAGCCGCGTTCTGCTGCCTGAGTCAGTAGTGTAACGCTCGACGGAACAGCATGTGTTAATCGATTTTGCCCTCGGTGTTGGCGAGCATGTTTCTTCATCGCAACCAATTCTTGGATATGAATTTCTTGTTCAATTTGACAGCCTTTGTCGTAACTCCGTTCGTGTTCTGCAATAATATGAGCACCCTCTAAAATAAAAACCTGAGTGGGTGTGGCGGACACGGTCAGCACACGACGAACATGAGTATACGGTACCGAATAATCATTTAAATCAAAACGTACATAAGGGGTTTTCCCTACCTTAACCTCCTGTCTTTCATTCGTTTGGTAAGGGTTATCAGGCAGTCTAAATAATGTTGGTTGTTCCTCTAAAAAAACATCACGAACCGATAAGGCAGGATGTTCAGGACACGGTCTATTCGCCGCCACACCATGACACCACTCTGTCGCTTGATGGTTCAGTTCTTCTATTGTTTTCCATTCTCGCGCGGGGAAAAAATTGTCACGGACATAACGGATTGCTCGTTCCACTCGTCCTTTTTCATTGCCGCGTGCAACAGCAACAGGGCGTGGTTCAAAGCAATAATGAGCAGAAAATTCTAATAAGATGGGGTGGAAACGAATGGCATCTCCTTGACGCTCAAGCACTGCACTTTTTAGGTTATCGTACAATAAAACGCGCGGGATACCGTTCCATTCAGTAAATGCCGCCTCATGTCCACGAAGAAAATTAGCCATTCGCTGATCTAAATAAAAACGTAAAAATATTTTTCTTGAAAAACTGAGCACCATCACAAAAGCCATTAATGGCCGCCTTGCCTTGCCAATGTCGACATAACCAAAATGTCCCCAATCAACCTGAGCTTGTTCGCCAGACAATGTTCTAAGGCGTAAATATGCTTCTGCTATACGGCGTGGTCTATAGAGAGAAATTAAATGCCGAAAATGATCAACCCCACCACTATAACCACGCTGACAAACCATGTCGTATAAACGACTTGCCGTTAACGTTGGATATTTTTCAAGTGTCTCAAGGACAAATGGCAGGTAATCTGTTATAAGCGATTTTCGTTTTATAAAATTTGCTTGAGAAATTCCTGCTTGAGACAATACCCTTTTCACCACGCTGTGGTGTATGTTTAATTGACGCGCCATCGTTCCTATTCGCCATTTTTCTACGTGATAGTAACGCATGATTTTTGCTTCTAACTCGGCTGATATAGCCATAAAACAATTCTCCTCATAAATTTATTTTGGTTTGTATCGCCCAAGATGAACGGAAATACGGCTTAACATGGGAATATTCGTTAAAAATCCGGTACGAATAAACAATGAGCACGATTTGCCACAAAAATTACACACGTTAACAGTAGTTGTGCGTTCATTTGGCACGCGAGGTAGTAAATCATTGGTGGGTAGTGCAGGGGAACCCTGATCCGTCACTTTTTTATTTTTACGCGCACGATAACGCCGCTGACGCTCAGCATGTTTTTGTTTGCCACGGAAACTTTTTTGGTAGAGCGGGTTCGCCATACGAAGCGAGTGCACACGAGCTGGCTGTGAACAGTTTGTTCCGCAATAAATATTGCCTCTGTCACAGTCACTACAAATAATGACTTGAGAGCGGCAAAGCAGACATGTAAACAAACGAGCACTTTTCTTCATCGACGTTTTGTGCCCATGAGATGAGATTAAAGCTGGACTTTATGCGAATAAATTAGGATAATTTGTTCGGGTCGTGTGCTAATGGTAACAGTCGACTGTCAGGTCAATGTAACTGCTGCCGTTCTTTCGTTCATTTTTCTCACCGGC
This sequence comes from uncultured Gammaproteobacteria bacterium, assembly GCA_963777715.1. Classification (GTDB taxonomy): domain Bacteria; phylum Pseudomonadota; class Gammaproteobacteria; order JAURND01; family JAURND01; genus JAURND01. The sequence continues at coordinate 207,670 of CAVZRN010000010.1, read as the reverse complement.
CCAACCTTTCTACCGAAATTTTCCGAAGTTGTCACATTGTTTCTGCAACCTTAAACTAATCTTAAATTGTAAACTTTGCCGGAATGGCGATTGTGGCGGGTTATTATATGCGGTTTAGGTATGCGCTGCTTTTACGCGGGTTTTGAAAGCCATCTACAATTACCTATCAACCTCTTGTAATCGCTTCTTTCTGACAAAATTTAAGGCGCATAGCATGGTAAAAGCAGGCATCATATTAATATTGGTTGCGGGAGTGGGCATGCTATTAAGTAAAGTTATATTTAATAGCCTAAACCTATATGTGATATTTATACCGCTGATAATTGCCACGTTTGCACAAGCGTTGATTTGGTCTATCAGCATTGCATTTGCTCTAAAAGATTTATCGAATATTGCCGGCACTGCGTCTTCAGTATTTAGTTTCTTACAAATGCTATTGTCCGCAGTAATCTCTGGAATTATTGCAATTCCCCACACATCGAATCAAATACCATTGGCCGTTACGCTCATAGTATTAGCCATTATCTCTTGGGCTAGCTTTCGGTTTAGCGCGTTGAAATAATGAGAAATACATTTTATTTTCTTTTCAAAGGGACTGAACTAGGGAGGGAAGTAATACTCCCCATAGATGGGGAGCCAGGGATAGACTTAATTTTACTGGTCGGGGTGATAGGATTCGAACCTACGGCCTCTGCTTCCCGAAAGCAGCGCTCTACCAAGCTGAGCTACACCCCGTGATGGAATTTTGCGGAATTGGCAAGTGTAATGGATGCATAACCAGGATGCAAACGTACATACTCTCCTCGCCCAGGTTTTGAAGTTTTTGCCAGGATTCACGTTATTTAGCGCGTGACACATACGTTCCGGTGCGCGTATCCACTTTTAATAGATCGCCTTCATTGATAAACAATGGCACACGCACAACCGCACCGGTTTCTAATGTCGCCGATTTGGTTGCGCCACTGACGGTATCGCCGCGAATGGCGGGTTCGGTCTCCGTCACCTTGAGCACGACAAAATTAGGCGGCACCACTGAAATCGGTTGGCCATTCCATAGCATGATGATACAAATATCTTGCGCTTTTAACCATTGTGCCGCATCGCCAATTAATTGATTGGCAATGGCATGCTGTTCGTAATTTTCCGGCACCATAAAGTGCCAGGCATCGCCATCGTTATAGAGGTATTCCATTTCTACTTCGATAATGTCCGCACCCGACAAGGATTCACCGGATTTAAACGTGCGCTCTAACACTCGACCAGTTTTTAAATTACGTAACTTGACGCGATTAAACGCCTGTCCCTTACCGGGTTTAACAAATTCATTTTCCAGGATGCTGCAGGGATCGCCATCCAACATCACTTTGAGACCTGACTTAAATTCATTGGTGGTAAAAACGCTCATAATTTCTCTCATTTATTCACTGACGCAAGTCAGTCATTATTCACCTCTCCCCTTGTGGGAGAGGTCGACACACGTCGTGTGGCGGGTGAGGGGTAAGACATGGTTCTCTGCCAAACCCGATCTTTCCCCTCATCCGTCCGCACAGATTTTCAAAAATTTGTTAGCTAGTATAGTACATCGCCTATATAAAATTTACAGCCAACATTCAGGTGCGGCCACCTTCTCCCACAAGGGGAGAAGGAAACCATGCCACGGCTTAATTCAGTAAGAAGGAAACAATGCCACAACTTAACTAGCATCCTTCCACTTGATCGATACCCCATTCTCATAACGCAAATCAATATATTCCGGTTGTGCGTTGGGTACATTCACTATTTTGGGGTAAACCTTAACAAAACGCGCGAGTCGTGGCAATGGGTCTGTCTTGCCAAGTAATATTTGCGTGCCATTATCCAGCAGCAACTGCAACGACTGGCGGTCGTCCATGTTCAATTCACGTACCTGCAACCCGAATGGTTTGAGCGTCTCGGCAATCGCCTGATAGTTTGCCCACAAGGCCGCCCCTTCGTCTTGTGGCCCTTGCAAGATCGGTAAATCGGTTGGGATGGTATCAGCTGGCGGCGAGAAAATTTGTCCCTTCGCATTCAACAGCCCTTGACTTCCCCAGCGCGCCACTGCCTGCTGCTCACTGATCTTAATGATCACCTTATCTGGCCATATACGCTGCACTTCAACGGTAGCTATCCAGGGGAATTTCAGCAATTGCTCAATCAACGCTGCCGTATCCATCCGTATAAAGCCTTGCTGCACATAGGGGATTATCTCGGCTTGCAGCGCTTGTTGGTCGAGATGGGTATAGGTAGCCTCAATTTTCACTGCCTTGACCGGGAAGTCCGCGGGATCCATCAGCCAACGCCAGCCATACACCAGGGCAAGTAGTAGGGCGACCACAACTATCAGCTGAATAGTGCGATAAGCCTTGCCTAGTTTATACAGCCCTGGGAGAGTGTCTGTTTGTGTCGATCTTTGCTGGATATTCATTTATTGTTTTTCAACAACCGCTGTTTCTCGCGCTGCCAATCGCGCTGTTTCTCAGATTCACGCTTGTCGTATTGTTTCTTACCCTTGGCCAGTCCAAATTCTATTTTAGCGTGGTTATTCTTCCAATATAGCGCCAACGGAATCATCGTATAACCTTGGCGCTGTACCGCTCCAATCAGGATATCCAGCTCTTTTTTATGTAGCAATAGCTTACGGCTACGCTCAGGCTCTGGCAAGGTATGCGTTGACGTGGTGCTTAACGCGGAAAAATGGGCATTCAATAACCACGCTTCCTGGCGATTAATCACCACATAGCTATCCTTCAACTGCGCGCGACCTGCCCGTAGGCTTTTAACTTCCCAGCCGCGCAGCACCAATCCCGCCTCAAAACGCTGCTCGATGGTGTAATCATGCAACGCTTTTTTGTTCAAGGCGATGGTCTTAGTATTGCTAGGGGTTGTCTTCTGCGTATTCATAACGTACATTATATAGGATTAAAGCTTTTTAACCCATAGAACTTTATGCCAACGATTAAACGCACCCTCACCGTCCCCTACTCAGCCACACAAATGTTTGAGCTGGTAAACCGTATCGAGGATTATCCTCACTTTGTACCCTGGTGTAAATCAGCCGAGATACTGACGCGCACCCCGGATGAGATACGTGCTCGCCTCGATTTTTCGCGCGGCGGCCTGCATAAATCCTTCACCACACAAAATCGTCTGCAATCTGGTAAAATGATTGAGGTCCGCCTGGTCGAAGGCCCATTTCATAACCTGGAGGGTTTTTGGATGTTTGAGGACACTCCCGACGGCTCTACGGTTACCTTGGATATGAGTTTTGAGTTTTCTAATAAGCTTACCAGCATGATGTTTGGGCCGTTATTTACCACCGTAACAAACCTATTAGTCGATGTGTTTTGTCAACGCGCCACTCAAGTGTATGGAAAATAACACTATTACCGTTGAAATCGCCTACGCAGCATCGAAGCAACAACAGATACTGGAGACATTGTCTCTACCTGCCGGATGTACGATAGCGCAAGCTATCACTCAATCTAGTTTATTAACCCAATTTCCTGATATCAATATTACTTGCGATAATGTGGGTATTTTTGGTCGAAAAGTCGCTTTATCTTATACTTTATCTGCTTTTGATCGCATAGAGATTTATCGACCCCTGCACATCGACCCCAAACAGGCCAGGCGCTTACGTAGCAACCGTGCTCGACAATAAGGCATACTATGACTGCTAAGAATGTATTCTACGCCCAATCTGGCGGCGCAACTGCCGTTATCAATGCAACCGCTTGCGGCCTTATTCAAACAGCGCGCCAACATTCTGATCGCATCGGCAAGGTGTATGCGGGTCAACATGGCATCGTTGGCGCCATCACTGAAAATCTTATCGATACACAGATCGAATCCGATGAAACGATTGCAGCGTTATATCACACACCGGCCAGCGCCTTCGGTTCGTGCCGTTATAAATTAAAAAGCCTGGAGGAAAATCGCGCCGAATACCAACGCATCATTGATGTATTCGCCACACATAATATTGGTTATTTCTTTTATAATGGCGGCAATGATTCACAGGATACTACGCATAAAATCGCGCAAATGAGCGAGAAAATGGGCTACCCCATGACCTGTATTGGCCTGCCTAAGACAATCGACAATGATTTACCGCTGACTGATAATTGCCCTGGTTTTGGATCGGTGGCTAAATATGTGGGTGTCTCTATTCGCGAAGCCAGCCTGGATGTTGCTTGCATGGCGGCAACGTCCACCAAGGTATTTATTCTCGAAGTGATGGGGCGACATGCCGGTTGGATTGCTGCAGCCGCGGGCCTTGCCGCTGAGCGCGAAGGTGATGCGCCACACATTATCTTATTTCCAGAAATTCCTTTTGAGGTTGGGCGCTTTATTGGACGTGTGGATGACACTGTTAAAAAACATGGATATTGTTCGATTGTGGTATCTGAAGGGTTAAGAACCCGTGACGGTAAATTCCTCTCCGCCTCTAATTTGCAGGACCCCTTCGGCCATACCCAATTAGGCGGCGTAGCGCCAGTCATCGCCCACTTAGTAAACCGTGAATCGGGGCACAAATGTCATTGGGCAGTGTCCGATTACTTACAACGCGTCGCACGCCACATTGCATCACAAACCGATGTCGATCAGGCATACGCCCTGGGGAAATCTGCGATTGAATTTGCCTTAGCCGGAAAAAGTGGCATTATGCTAACCATTGAGCGCCTGCAAGATTCACCCTATCGTTGGCAAGTGGGTGAGGCGTCCCTGGAAAAAATCGCTAATAGTGAGCGCAAAATGCCATTACATTATTTGACCGAAGATGGCTTCCATATTACCGATGCGTGCCGCACCTACTTGCTACCGTTAATTCAAGGGGAAGCTTATCCGCCCTATTATCGCGGCCTGCCATATTATGCTAAACTAAAAAATGCGTTAGTTGCGAAACAACTTGCAGTGACCACTTAGAATTTAATTAATTCACCCCCTCCCTATGCTTAAAATAATCAGCGCAAATTTAAATGGCATTCGTTCTGCCGCTGCCAAGGGCTTCTTTGACTGGTTGGCACAACAACACGCCGATATCGTGTGTCTGCAAGAAACCAAGGCGCAGATGGCTATGCTACACGACCCTGTTTTTCGTCCAGACGGATATCATTGTTATTTTCACGATGCAGAAAAAAAAGGTTATAGTGGCGTTGGGATATACACTAAGCGTAAGCCAGATAATGTATCGACAGGTTTAGGTTGGCACATCGCTGATAACGAAGGGCGCTATATTCAAGCAGATTTTGGTAATCTGAGCGTCGCCTCACTCTATATGCCGTCAGGCACCAGCGGCGTTGAGCGTCAAACACACAAATATGAATTCTTAAACACGTATATGCGGCAATTAAAAACCATCTGTGCTGGATCGCGCGATTTCATTATTTGCGGCGATTGGAATATTGCCCATAAAAATATCGATATAAAGAACTGGCGTAGTAATCAAAAGAACAGCGGATTTCTACCCGAAGAACGGGCATGGCTAGATGAATTATTCGATCAGGTCGGCATGGTAGACGCATTCCGCGTGATTAACCAAGAACCCGATCAATACACTTGGTGGTCGAATTTCGGCCAGGCCTACGCAAAAAACGTGGGATGGCGCATTGATTATCAAGTCGTCACACCTGGTTTGCGTGATAAAATTCGTAGCGTGGACATTTATAAGGGGCAAAAATTTTCGGATCATGCACCCTTGATTATGGAATATGAATATAACCTATAACGTACACTATCATGCCTCCCCACACTAATGCACTTATTCGTACCCTCAACCTCATTGCTGGCTGGATGGCTGTTGGCGTTGCTTTTTTCTTACCACTGTCTACCACACTTTCTAATGTCCTGTTTATTGCTACGCCCCTCCTTTATTTATGCACCGGCGAGTGGCGCAATAAATTTCAGGCGATCTGGCAACGACGCGCCATTGCTGTCTACTGGCTATTATTTCTTGGCATGTTGGTCGCAATCACTTACTCTGCCGCCCCTGCCCCTGCTGCCTGGCATGGTCTGACCAAATTTGATAAGTTTTTGTTTGGCGCCTTATTTGTACCCTTATTCCTCACCGAAAAATGGCGTAGTTATGCAATACATGCCTTTCTTGCCGGAATTGTTGTGACATTAGGCGCAGCACTCTTAATCGTACTGGGTCTGTTATCCAATGATAGTGGCTTCAGTCATTTGTTGATGTTTAAAGATCGCATTCAAACATCTTTCTTAATGGCGATAGCCGCTTATATTTCCGGCATACTCTTTTTTGATAACCTTAGCCACAGAATCAAATGGTTATATGCTGGATTATTCCTACTCACCACATTCTTTTTATTTTCTATTGATGGCCGCTCTGGCTACGTTATTTTCTGTGTACTGTTGCCTGGCTAATGTGGGATCAAAAACGCTGGCGTGGCCTGGGTTATGCCATAGTGGGAATAGCATGTATTTTGACTGCCGCATATTTTTTCTCTCCCCCATTCCAGGGACGTGCGCACGAATCAGTAAATGATATACACCTGTATGAGAAAGGGGAAAATAATACCTCCCTGGGACAACGTGCTAAATTCGTGCAAAACAGTTTTTCACTGATTCCTCAACATCCCCTGATTGGCGCTGGCACTGGCAGTTTTGCTACGGAATATGACAGCTTAAAAGGAGTGCCTGCTTATTTACAAACACACAATCCCCACAACCAATACGTGTTTGTGCTCGTGCAATGGGGCGTTATTGGCTTATTGCTACTCGGATTACTATTTCTCGTGCAACTAAAGGATAGTTTTCTGCTGCCACCAGTCATGCGTCAATTAGCACAGGGGGTTATCATTGCCATTGCCTTGGGCTGCCTAGCTAATTCCTGGTTGATGGATACCACAGAAAGCCATTTTTATGTCTATTTTACTGCATTAGCATTTGCCAGTCAGACTAAGCCTAAAACTTTACTGCCGTCTCACAAGAAGGAGATCAAGTCTTGACCCCCTTTTCTTAAAACAGTATACTATTCTTCCATGTTTTTTATAAAATTTTAGCAAAAAATAAGGGCTGGATAGAACTACTAGCCAGCGTGAACACCCCAATAACCCTTTCAATAGGAGGTAACAAATGCCTACATTAGTTTGTCACACAGCACCCGATTTTATCGCCGCTGCAGTATTACCCAATGGTGAAATTCAGTCCGATTTTTCCCTGGCCACGGCGATCAAGAATCAATATGCCCTAGTATTTTTCTACCCATTAGACTTTACCTTCGTTTGTCCCACTGAACTGATTGCGCTGAATAATCGCATCGAAGAATTTGAAAAACGCAATATTGTGGTCATCGGGGTTTCGATTGATTCTCGGAATATACTCATCAGGCATGGCGTAACACTCCCACAGAAAAGGGCGGCATTGGGCCAGTAAAGTATACCTTGGTTGCCGACGTAAAACATGCGATAGCGCAAGCATATGACGTTGAAAATAAGGATGGTCTTGCCCTGCGTGGCGCGTTTTTAATTGATAAACACGGGAAGGTGCGCAGCCAAATCATTAATGATTTACCCATTGGCCGTAACGTTGACGAGCTACTACGTTTGTTTGATGCGATTGAATTTAACGAAACCTATGGCGAAGTTTGCCCTGCTAACTGGGAAAAAGGACGCAAGGGTATGGCAGCATCTGCCGCAGGGGTATCACAGTACCTAACTGAACATGCGACAGCACTTTAGAATCTTCTAAAATCCTACTATACTGGGCATAAATCGCGGATGTTCTGCAATCCGCTGCTCACATATCAACCCCACATATGCTGCGCTGCGGTTCTCGAACATGCACAATTTCTGCTCCAGTCTAGCGGATTTTAGATAGATTCTAACGGTAAAAGATAGTGAGAAAGAGATAAGTGATTCATGCAACTATTAGATGCTATTCACCAATGCCCGTTGATTGCTATTCTGCGCGGAGTCAAACCGTCGGAAGTTGTGGCGATCGGACAAGCCATTGTTAATGTTGGTTTTACTATTATTGAAGTGCCTCTAAACTCGCCAGAGGATCCTCTGGCGAGTATCCATCATTTAACCACGGCGTTTGGTGACAGGATATTGATTGGCGCTGGCACTGTCGTACAGCGCGAGCAGGTTAAAAAAGTTGCCGAGAGTGGTGGTCGCTTAATCATTTCACCCCATACAGACCCTGCAATTATCCAGGAAGCAAAACAACAAAATTTATTTTGTATGCCTGGTTTTAGTACGCCGACAGAAGCCTTTGCCGCAATCAATGCCGGTGCTGACGCATTAAAATTTTTTCCTGCAGGTCCCCCCACCCTATTAAAAGCACTAAAACTGTGTTACCTCCAACAATTCCTGTGTTTCCAGTGGGCGGTGTTTCGCTCGACACAATGGATGATTTTTGGCATGCAGGCGCGGCAGGCTTTGGTTTGGGGACTGCATTATATCAACCTGGTGATTCACCGGAAAAGTCGCCGCTAAGGCGAGGACATTTTATGACGCAATTCGCCAATTATCCTAGTTTACGTGATCGTGTGGTATTCGTTACCGGTGGCGCCAGCGGTATTGGGGCTGCGATTGTGACGCAGTTTTGCGCGCAAGGCAGCCGTGTAGCCTTTGTTGACAAAGATATTACCAGTGCGCAGGAGCTAATTGCTGACATGGCCGCACTGAACTGTCCCTGGCCATTATTTATTCCATGTGATTTGCAACAATCTCAACGTTAAAAGCGGCCGTTGCCCAGGCAACTGCACAACTGGGGGACATCCACGTGTTAATCAATAATGCGGCTAATGATGACAGACGCCATACCACGCATTTATACTACTGAAAGCAAGTGGCGTGAATTATGTCCGCGCCATTAACCTGACCACCAGTTTTTTGCGGCGCAAGCCGTATTACCCGGCATGATTAAACGGGGCGCTGGTTCTCTATTAATCTAAGCTCCAATTGTTTCCTGCTGGCGCAATCCGAAAATTATCCAGGTTATATGACAGCTAAGGCGGCGGTTGTAGGGCTTACCCGCGCATTAGCGAAAGAATTTGGTCATTACCGAATTCGCGTCAACAGCATTTCCCCGGGCTGGGTCATGACCAAGCGTCAAATAGAAAAGTGGCTAACGCCGGAAGCCGAAGAGGAATTATTAAGAACACAATCGTTGAAAGAAAAGCTCTACCCGGATGACATAGCGCGTGTCGCGTTATTTTAGCCGCGGATGACAGTCGTATGTGCACCAAGATGAATGTCGTCGTCGATGCGGGCAGGGCGTAACACTCTATAACCCGCATTTAATCCACAAGAATTTTAATGCGTTCAATACGGTCATTTCTAATTACTGTTAAATAGCTTGGAATATCCCCGGTTTTAAAAACCTCACCCGAAAGCAAGTAAAGGCGGGTATAACCCAATACTGCTAACTTAACGAGAACAGTATGTTGGCGCGTAGTTTCTGGGAGCGCGGGCAGCTTGCCCGCATGTTTGCCAATGGCTTGAATTGCGGGCAAGCTGCCCGCGCTCCCAGGGGCTTTGTGCCATGTTTTTACCAAGGCAGAGAAAAGCAACATAATTAAGTTAGTAGTATTGCCCTATAATGTTTCACATGTATTATATGGTTGGCTGACATATAGCACCTTGATAAATGAAAGGTCAGCCGCTGATTTGCTATGCTGGCTCAGCAGGCTGAAGCCTCGGTAAGTTCAATTGCCGATAAGCAATGAATCCTCGTTAATTGCACGAAAAAGATGGCAAATTCTTTAATCAAATAATTCGCTATGTGAACCTGTCCTTAACAAGACAAGTCGAGTATCTACTTTTTTGTAGATCAGCAACCAATCTGGACGCAAATGGCATTCCCGGCATGTTTTCCACTCACCTGTTAATGCATGGTCTCGATTTTTAGGAGGCAACATGGTATCTCTAACTAAAAAGTGGATGGCCTCTTCAAAAATAGGCAGCCAATTTTTATGAGTTTTGGCTATTTTCTTGAAATCACGCTTAAATTGAGTCGTTTCAACTATTCGTCGCACGCAGCCTTCCAATCTTTTTTAAGTTGTTCTAGCGATGTTTCATGTAATTCTTCCTCATGTTCCGCCTGTTTGATTGCTTCCCTAGTGGTTTTATTGGGTATGTTAATTGAAAAAGGCAACCGTTGTTCTGCTACTGATTGATAAATAAATAATCTAGCAGCTTCACTCATTGTTAGACCCATCTTTTCAAACAAGTGTATCGCTTTATTTTTGGTCTTTTCGTCAATACGAAATCGAATAACGGCATCTGTCATGGTCACTACCTCTCAAATTTACTTTGTAGCTACATTATAGCCACAATTTGGGGGCTTTTCCACTATGGAAAAATATACCTTAATTAAATCTAAAATGCCATTAATTCTAGCATTATGCCAAAAATATATCTAATTTGGATTAAAAAGAGATGGTGGTAACTATTTGAAAATCTTTCTTGCGGCTGCACCTCTACTAAGCCCCTACAATACAGGCTCACACTGAACATCTGTTTTAACAGAATTCGCTATAAAGCATGCCCTGTGTGCCTCCTCATGCATTGACTCTATCTCTGCTGAGGTTGGCTGGTTGCCTGAGAATATTACCTTGGGATGTAATACTATGCGAGCAACGAATGTGCGTCCCAGCTCATCCTTGCCCATCACCCCAGATGCTTCATCGGTGTAACTATCAATACAAAATCTTTTTCTTCCCTGCAATTGCCAGAAACCAAAGCATATGACAGCTGGATAATGAGGCAACAAACGCCTCTTCTGGATCAACTGCATCTGCCTTGGAATAAGGTAATGGAACAACATGGGGCGATGATGATGCTGGAATTTCTATGCCGCCATCAAATTTCCACTGATGCGCCCGACTATAGCGGTTGTCGGTAAAGAGTTGTGTACCACGTTCCCAATGTATTGTTGCCTTGTACTCTGCCATTTTGTCTCCTCATGACGTTTTATTTGTAACTGGATCCCGGCTATTTAGTGCTACTAAGCTCGCACGCTCGCCAAGTAGCACTAAATTCCGGAGACGACTACGTCGTTTTAATAAAAATAGTAAAATTATTGCAAAATTATAACAGCATTTCTGCTTATTTATCATCCATTACTAGCGATACATCATCTTCAGCCTTTTGACTACATCTTAAATGCACTACATGTACTTAACTTACTATAAGATCGCTTGGGCTAATGGATTAGCAAATGGATTATAACAGTCTCCATGGATGGAGACCCCAAGGAAGGGAGAGGTGATTGCCTGGCCCAAGCGTATCTTTCTTCAGAGCCTGTTTAAAATCCTACTATACTGGGCATAAATCGCGGATGTTCTGCGATTCGCTGCTCACATATCAACCCCACATATGCTGCGCTGCGATTCTCGAACATGCACGATTTCTGCCGCAGTCTAGCGGATTTTAAACAGGCTCTGAGCTACCTACTCAGCAAACTCAAAAATTCCGCACGTGTCCGACTATCCTCACGAAATAAGCCTAACATCACCGACGTTTTTAGGATGGAGTTTTGTTTTTGTACCCCACGCATCATCATACACAAATGTTGCGCTTCAATGACGACGCCCACTCCCGCCGCTTGCGTTATTTCTAAAATTAATTCAGCGATTTGCTGCGTCAGTTGTTCTTGTACCTGCAGACGTTTGGCAAACACATCGACGATGCGCGCCAATTTGGATATACCAAGAATTTTGCCCTTGGGTACGTAGGCAATATGACATTTGCCAAAGAACGGCAATAAATGGTGTTCGCATAATGAATACAATTCGATATTCTGCAACACCACCATTTCTGACATGGAAGAAGAGAACACGCCATCGTGAAGGATGTCTTGCAAATTTTCATGATAGCCACTGGTAAGAAAACGCAATGCTTCTGCTACGCGTTTCGGCGTTTGTTTTAAACCTTCGCGCTGTGGATCTTCGCCCAAGGCTTTTAGTATGGCGGTGATATTTTGTTGCATAGTTATCCTGGCGGCCATGATAAGGAGCGACCGCCGAGTAAATGTAGATGGATATGGTAAACCGCCTGGCCTGCGCCGCGGTTGCAATTCATCACCACACGATAACCCGGTGTGGCAATGTTCAATTGTTTGGCTAATTGTGCAGCCACATACATGATATGTCCCACTAATATTGTATCTTGCTCGCTGACATCATTTAATGTGGCAATGTGTTTGTGTGGCACAATGAGCACATGGTGCGGCGCTTGTGGATGAATGTCATTAAATGCAATCACACTATCATCTCGATAGATAATGTCGGCAGGAATTTCCTGTTTGATGATTTTACAAAATAAACAGTCTTGCATGGCAGTGTCCTGTTTCGTTTTAATTTGGAACGCTAGTGTCCGCGCACCCCAACCGATTGGCTAACGCATGGCTTCTATACCCGTGTCCTTGCCCACCTTCTTCACATCCTTAGCTTTTTTCGCCTTAGCTGCTGCTTTATCTGCCGTTGCCCTTCTTTTATCACGCCATTTTTTTAATTCTCCTAATTCTGACCCTATCATTAAATGATATAGCGAAATTTTTAATGCTGCACAATATTTTACGGCATGAGACGCAATAATCGATATTTTGGCATTCTCGTATCGAAGGTATTCTTCTAATGGCAGATGTTTTTCGTTGCAAAATTCAGCAGCGGTCTTGTAGCCAGCGTTTTCGCGAGCTGTTTTCAATCGCTCGGCAATTTCTTTGCGAATATCCAATTGATTTTTCATAAGCTCCCTATACTTATTAACGTAATGACTATGTTGTAACCAACAATTTATGTAAAATTATTTGATACAACTGCGTTAATTGTATTAGATCGGCGACACTCACATGCTCATTGATTTGATGAATCGTTGCGTTACACGGGCCTAATTCCAATAATTCACATCCCAATGGCGCGATGAAACGACCATCGGATGTGCCACCACCGGTAGAAAGCACCGGTGTTGTTCCAATAGTCTGTTGTATTGCTTGCTGAGCAGCAGTCAATAAGGCGCCTGATGGTGATAAAAATGGCGCACCTGAATGTGTCCATTTAATGGTATATTGCAACGCCTGCTGATCCAAAATAGCATGGACGCGTTGCTGTAGTTGCTCAGCAGTTACCGCGGGCGAGTAGCGTAAATTAAATAGAATTTCTATCTGCCCAGGGATTACATTGGCAGCGCCAACACCGGCATGGATATTGGAAATCTGCAAACTTGTCGGTGGAAACGATGGGTATCCGCTATCCCATTGTTCTGCACATAGTTGCGTAAGCGCGCCTAAACTACGGTGGATGGGGTTATCCGCCAACTGCGGGTAGGCAATGTGTCCCTGCTTGCCCGTAATAATCAACGTACCATTTAAGGAACCACGTCGACCCACCTTGATAGTGTCACCTACTTGTGTTTCACTAGATGGCTCTCCGACAATACACCAGGTTATCGTTTCACCTTGTGCCTGCAAATGCTCTACTACCTTGCGTGTTCCATCTTGCGCTGGCCCTTCTTCATCACTCGTAATTAAGAAGGCAATAGAACCTTGGTGTTGCGGATAGTGCGCAATAAATTGTTCACACGCCACTACCATCGCCGCCAATCCACCCTTCATATCGGCCGCTCCACGCCCATACAAATACCCATCGATAACGGTCGGGGTAAATGGTGGTGTAGTCCAATCTTCCAGACGCCCGGTGGGAACTACATCGGTATGTCCGACAAATACCAGCAGCGGTCCGTTATTACCACGCGTTGCCCAAAGGTTTTTGACAGGGCCGAAGGGTAAATGCTGGACAGTAAATCCGCATTTTTTTAAGCGTATGGCGAGTAATTCCTGACAACCTGCATCCTCTGGCGTAACCGACGGCAGACGAATTAAATCTTGCGCTAACGCTAGCGTGGGGTCATGGTTGGGGGTCATGGACATTAAGTAATACGCAGTAGTTCATTCAAAGTGACCTTGCCACGCGTTTTTTCATCCACACGTTTTACGATCACCGCGCAATATAAACTGTACTTGCCATCAGGCGAGGGCAGGTTACCAGGAACGACGACAGATCCCGCAGGAACGCGACCGTATGTCACTGTCCCGCTTTCGCGATCATAGATGCGTGTGCTTTGTCCAAGGTAAACGCCCATGGAAATCACGCAGCCCCTTTCTACAATAACACCCTCGACTATTTCAGAACGCGCGCCAATGAAGCAGTCATCTTCGATAATGGTGGGATTCGCTTGCAATGGTTCGAGCACGCCCCCGATGCCAACACCACCTGAAAGATGTACATTTTTTCCTATCTGCGCACAAGAACCAACCGTCGCCCAGGTGTCTACCATAGTCCCGGAATCCACATAAGCGCCCAAATTTACAAAGCTTGGCATCAACACAACCTGGGGTGCAATATAGGCACCCTTACGTACCGTCGCTGGCGGAACAATACGTACATTGTCGAGGGCAAATTGCTCTTGTTCATAGTCAACGTATTTTAGCGGCACTTTGTCGAAGAATTGGGTAAACTGCCCATCAATACGTCGGCTTTCTTCGACAGCGAAGTACAATAAAATAGCTTTTTTAACCCATTGGTTTACTTGCCAATCATCGGCTTTTTTTTCGGCTACGCGTAATTTACCGGTATTTAACAATTCGATAATGGTAAAAATTGCCGTCCTAATTTCAGGCGCCACGCTATGTGGTGTAATTTTAGCGCGTTGCTCAAAGGCAGCTTCAATAATAGTTTTTAATTTAGATGTTGGCATATTGTTGTCTGTGTAATGTGTGTTTAAAATGGCAGCTCTAACTGTTCGTCTATTTTTAATAACTGTTGACGAAATATTGCCTGTACTAAGGCTAAATTTTCCGCCGTATCTGCTTCAAAGCGTAGTATCAGATAGGGGGATGTATTGGAAGCACGCACCAATCCCCACGCGTCAGTATATTCAACGCGTAAGCCATCAATAGTGATTATTTTAGCGCCTGGAAACTCTGCTGTTGCAATAAACGCCTGCATAAACGCCATCTTCTTGGCTTCAGCCATGGGAATTTTAAGTTCCGGTGTATTGACGCTATTGGGAAATGCAGCAAATATTTCGCTAGTAGTTTTTTGGTCGTGACTGATGATTTCTAATAGCCGCGCCCCCGCATACAATCCATCATCAAACCCATACCAACGTTCTTTGAAGAAAATATGTCCACTCATTTCACCAGCCAACGGCGCGTTGGTTTCGCGCAGTTTCGCCTTGATGAGGGAATGACCGGTTTTCCACATCAACGGCGTGCCACCAAATTTCGTAATAACGTCGGCTAAATAACGGCTACATTTAACATCAAATAAAATTTCACTACCCGGATTACGCGATAAAACATCTTGCGCAAACAACATCATTTGTCGATCCGGCCAGATAATTTCTCCCTTATTGGTTACCACACCCAGGCGATCACCATCGCCATCGAACGCCAGGCCGATATCTGCCTTGTGTTCCACCACCGCCTGCTGTAGGTCACGTAAATTTTTTTCTTCACTCGGGTCTGGATGATGATTCGGGAAATGACCATCTACCTTGCAATATAGCTCAATAACTTCACAGCCAAGACGACGAAATAACCGCGGCGCTAATTCCCCAGTCACACCATTCCCCGCATCAATGACAATTTTTAATGGCCGCGATAAGTGGACATCGCGCGCAATACGTTCAATGTAATCTGCTGCGATCTCTTTTTGTGTGAATGAGCCTGCATCTCTCAAAAAATTCCGTGAGATAATACGCTGACGCAGTTGTTGAATCTCTTTCTCTTCCAGTGCCGCACCGCCCAACACGATTTTAAGTCCATTATAATTATTTGGATTATGACTACCCGTTAACATGACGCCAGAATGAGTATCATACCAATGGGTAGCAAAATACAGCACTGGCGTAGGCGCCATACCAATATCAATGACATAACAACCGCTATGCACCAAACCATCCAATAATGCAGTGATTAACGCTGGGCTGGAAAGACGTCCATCGCGACCAATCACAACTTGCTTCTGATTACGCTGTTGTGCTTCAGCGCCAATGGCTAAACCGATAGCGTACACAACGTCCAGGGAGAGATCTTGATTGGCTATACCACGTATATCATAAGCACGGAATATATCGGGGGAAACTTCAGCAGGAATAGAGTAGGTATGAGTTTGAGAAAGGATTTCCTGGGTCATGTGTACACCCTATATTTAGCCAATCTGGAATTCAGAAAAAACACCTTCTGTAATCCAGCGACGTAAGGTTTCAGCCGCAAATGGAATTATTTTTTCTTCATCCAACCATTCACAAAGTCCATCACATACTTGTGAAAACGTCTGCCCATCTTGCAATGCACGCATCATCCAGAATTGTTCGCGATCCATCGGACGAAAATAGGATTGTCGCTCAAAACGCCATACTAACCAATGTGTAGGTTCTGCTTGACGCTCCAGGGTGGGTTGCTCTTTTTTCTGCATGATCGCTTGCCATAGCGTTGGCGTAGGGTAAAAGAACGGTAGTATTTTTAACGAGGGGTGGATAGTTAATTTTAATCCCGCCCAGCTTTCTGGACTGAGTTGCGCCATTTCTTCAAAGGTAAGCTGGTGAGCATCTACTGCATCGTTCACATCCTCCAACGCCAGTTCAAAGGTAGCTAATTCCACCCATAAGGGGTCAATGTTCGGAACACTGGCTAGAAATTCACTGAAGTGTTGACCCACATAACGCACGGAATAACTATGCGAAGGAAAATTAAGTATGTACTTGCGTCCTAATTGGTCAAATTGCTCGTCACCCGCTAATCGCTTTACCGCTGGAAATTCCTTGCCCAATATTTCCAATAAGCGCAAAAAATAGCCTTCTTGATAAACACCCAGGCGCGCATGTTTAAAATCACTATTCTCGCCCACAATATTTTTTTCAATGGCATTATTTTTTTCTAGTATATAGGCATGGAAGCCTTCAATGGTTTCGCGTAGTGACGTCATACCACTTCCGCCTCTGGTGATTTTATCTGTAAAATGGCGGGGCCTAATGTTTTCTCAGCAATACGTCTAGCCTGTTGTAATTCCGCCACCATATCGAGCAGCGGTGGGATATTATCGTCGCGTTCAATTAATGTGGAAACCGGATTAAATCGTCGGATCGCTTCTACGTATAACTTCCAAACATCTTCAATAATCGCAGCATCGTGCGTATCGATAATATGGGTGCCCACATTTAAATGGCCAGCTAAATGAAATTGTTTAACACGTTCAACCGGTATGCCATTCAAATAATCCATTGCGCTAAACCCATGGTTAAACGCGCTGACATAGACATTATTAACGTCGAGCAATAAGAAACAATCGGCGCGTGCAGCCAGGGTGCTTAAGAACTCCCACTCACTGATAGTGGAATGCTGATAGGTAACATACGAAGATGGGTTTTCCAACATGATTTGGCGACCCAAGTAATCTTGTACTTGCTTGACCCGGTCTGTTACATGCTGCAATGCTTCTTCGGTATAGGGTAGGGGCATCAGATCATGCAGGTTAATGCCATGAGCGCTTGTCCAGCATAGATGATCGGAAACCCAGGCCGGATGCGCACGGTCGGCTAACCGTTTCACTTTTCGCAAATAATCTTTATCTAATGGATCTATGCCACCAATAGATAACAACACCCCGTGCATCACAATGGGGTAGCGTTCGCAGATACGATCGAGGTAATAAATGGGATTGCCACCTTCAACCAAGTAATCTTCCGTAACAATTTCAAACCAATCGATTGGCGGCTGGCTCTCTAATATCGAAAGATAATGCGTAGGACGCAATCCTATTCCGAACCCAAGGTAGGGAAAACTTGACATAAAGATAGCCTGTAAGAATAAAAAGCCGGGCGACTGATTTAGAAGCCCGGCCAAGTTTTAACAACAGCCAACTTTCAACAACTTCTTTAAATCACTAGCGCAGCAGTGGTATCAACCCGCAGCTGCACCAGTAATCTCTAACTTAGTTAGCGGAGGTTTCGCCGCCGTCAGTTGTTGTTGTGGTGGTTGTTACAGCAGCATTGTGGTGCCTGGCGTGACGCTTGTGGCTGCAAGAAGCTCTTTGCTTGCAAGTTGCCATCTGCTTGCAGGCAGACTTCGTTACTACGTCACAGTTGTTTGGCAAGTTAGCTGGGGTAGCAGCACCTGACTGTTGGCTAGCGCAACCGGTCATCGCCAAGAAAGTTACACCAACTGCAGCAGCTAAAACAACACCGACTTTAGAATGACTCATGATTTTACTCCCTCTATTATTATTGAGTTTATTTTTAAATACCCTGGTAAGGGCCACCGACCTAAGGACGCCCCTGGTAATGAGTTGTTACTACAAACCATTACCAGGGGAGCCCTTAAAAATACTAGTATAGTATATACGCTCTCACCTACTTTCTGCAAGGCGTTACTTTGCACGTCCAGTGATAGGTCTTGGTCAGGTTGGATGTTAACAAACGACAACTACGTTGTCCATGATTTAAGATCAATCATCGGTGGTTAGTGACACGTTTCTTGTTACTAACCACTGATTGAGTATATGAATATGAAAAAGTTTTTTTGAAACAAATAATTGCCAATATTGAATACATTATTGACAGTTTTTCTGTATTATCGCTTGGTTTTTTTGTGCGCCGGGCGAGCACGAGCGCCTGCAGCAGGGTTGTTACCACCTGGTTTTCTACGCGTTGGTCTGGTGCCTGGGCGACCACGTCTATCTGCATGTTCTGCATTGCCAGAACTGCCAGATCGACCACGTCTATCTGAATGCTCTGTATTGCCAGAACTCCCAGCTCGACCACGCTTATCTGAGTGTTCTGCATTACCTGAACCACCAGATCGACTGCGTTTCTCTGCGTGTTCTGCGTTTCCCGAACTGCCAGACCGACTGCGCCTGTCCGAATGTTCTGAATTACCGGAATTGCCAGATCGACCACGGCGATTTCTATCTGTTGGTTTTCCATGTGGCTTATTAAATTTTCTCACTGGTCTACGCGTATCCTCATTATCCAGATACAACGGACCATCAGCCTTGTAATCAAAATCGGGTATGGTGTGTTGCGGGATCTTCATGCCTAATACACGCTCCAGCGTGCGTAATTTCCCCGTATCTTCCCGTGTTAACAACGTAAATGCA
This sequence comes from uncultured Gammaproteobacteria bacterium, assembly GCA_963777715.1. Lineage (GTDB taxonomy): Bacteria > Pseudomonadota > Gammaproteobacteria > JAURND01 > JAURND01 > JAURND01. The sequence goes on along the minus strand of CAVZRN010000010.1, from coordinate 188,523 downwards.
TCACCCAATTTAGCAGCACGCCCGGTACGACCGATGCGATGGGTGTACGCTACTGCTGTATCCGGCATATCATAGTTGATCACGTGCGAAATAAGCTCAATATCAATACCGCGCGACGCGATGTCGGTAGCCACTAAGATTTGCAACTTACCCTTGCGAAAGTCATTCAGCGCCAATTGACGTTTGCTTTGGGTTAAATTACCTTGCATGGATGTACTGGTATAACCCGCACGCACCAGTTGATCCGCAACACGCTTAGCGCGTTGCTTAGTGCGCGTGAATACCAATGCTGATTTTATAGCATGTGTTTGCAGTAATTTAATCAACAGTTCGGTTTTTAAATTTTGTGTAACCGGATATAACGCGTGGGTTACGGTTTTTACCGGTGCGGTGTGGCTAATCTGAATGGTGGCCGGTTTGTGCAATATTTGCTCAGCAAGTTCGCGCACTTCCGCTGGCATGGTTGCAGAAAATAATAACGACTGACGCTTCTTGGGTAGCTTCTGCAAAATTTTTCGGATAACTGGCAGGAAGCCAACATCAAACATATGATCTGCTTCATCAAGCACCAACATTTGTACTTTCGATAAATCGATGGTCTGCTGTTGTATGTGGTCTAACAAACGTCCGGGGCAGGCGATAATAATATCAACGCCACGTCGCAATGCCTTAATTTGTGGACCAATGGCGACCCCACCATATAACGTGGTGCTGTAAATATTTAATTGTTTGGCGAACTTTCCCACTGCTTCGTGGATCTGCTGCGCTAATTCACGTGTCGGCGCAATAACCACGGCGCGCACTTTCCCGCGCTCTCCGTCTAATAACTGTTGTAATAATGGCAACAGGAATGCTGCGGTTTTGCCAGTGCCAGTTTGTGCCAGACCAAGGACATCGCTACCGGATAAAACAACCGGAATACTTTTTTGTTGGATGGGGGTTGCTGTTGTGTAACCAGACGCGTGGACGTTAGACAATAGGCGTGAATCTAATGCAAAGGAATCAAATTTCAAAATATTTCTCCGAGCTCTTTAAAGGGATGGAGCTGAAGTAAATATCCTGAGACGATACCAATACCAGCTCTAAATGGGTTTCGTCTGGATGTGATACTCAACGCTTTGAGTACAATCCAGACTACGTTTGACAATAGTGAGACTTCTTTAGACTTCTTTCCAAACCAAGTATTTTGTTTGAATGCAAGGCGTGCGAGCGACCCGAAGCGCAGTTTACTTGGGTTTAAATGAGCATCGGAAGCGCGAGCACAACGCAGCAGTCGAGCAAAAGACGATGGTTTGGGAAGAAGTCTTAATGCAGACGCAGGAGCATCATAGCATACCAAGCCTAATAAACACCATACTAATTGCCAATTTTGACCAAAATACCATTTTTTAGACAAAAAACTTGCATAAGCATGTAACGCACTGCTTGAGAGATTAGGTAAATCACGTGCACAGAGAATTAATATAAGCCTCAGCGCCCACATCCTTGCGCCATTGTAATGGCCCAGAGACATGTTGCGCGATTCCTGCTTCAATTAAACTCGCTGCGGAAGAAATGGTTTTTCCAGCAGCGGCAAGCGCTACGCAGCGCGAGTTTCCCACGGCAATAAATGAGTCACTACTCAAATTATTGCGCACACTGGCTGAGAAAAATACCTGTATTCCCATCGCCTTAAGTGCAGCGACGTTTAGGGTGAATTCGTGTTTCTTGCCACTGCCCATGGCGTACTCTGGCGTCACCAAATACTTCACCACCGACGCATCGCCGCTAAAGCGGGCTGAGTTGGGCGTTAATTTTTTTTGCTCGATATCTTGCAATAGTGATAGTAACGAGCTATTAAGCACCATCATAATGTTGAGACACTCTGGATCACCAAGACGCGCATTGAATTCAAGAAATTTCAAGCCGGTTTTTGTGACAAAGAAACCCATATTGAGAACGCCGTTATAATGGCGACCTTCTTGTTTTAGGACAGCCAAGATACCGTTTGCTATCTCGATACATTTATCATAATGCTGTTGCGACATGAATGGCAACGTTTCTGCATTGTTGCTAAATGACCCCATGCCTCCGGTGCCAGGACCGGTATCGCCATCAAATCGATAGGGATAATCGTAGGTAGCAGGTGGTCGCAACACAGAAATTCCGTCGGTAATTAGCATCAAGGTGAATTCAACTCCTTCCACTTTCTCAACCAACACCACACACTCGTTCGGACGATCGCGCAATAATTCAGTGGCATACACCGCCGCGGCGTCTATATCCGTCAGGTGCGTACCCATTACTTTTACGCCCTTGCCCCCGGTTAGCCCTTGCGGCTTAACCACGATGTCAATGTTTAAATCACGAATCTGGCGGATTGCATTATCCAGCTCGGCCTTATCTGTCACCACCCAATATCCTGGCGTTACTTCCGGATAATGTTGGCGCATCAACTGCATGGCATACGCCTTATCCCACTCGATTTGCGCGCCGCTCCTGGTGGGGCCAATGGTTTTAATACCTGCGGCAAGTAATGCATCAACAACCCCTGCAGCAAGGGGTTCATCCGCACTAATAAAGGCAAGGTTAATATGATGTTTTAGCGCAAACTCAGTAATCGCTGCCGAGTTGGCAGGGGAATCAACCAGGTATTGCCCGTGCGTTTTACGCACATAGTGCTCAATGGTGGGGTTAACATGTGGCATTACCGCAAATATTGAGGCATCTTCTGCTAAGCGCATGGCAATAGCGGCTTCGCGTCCGTTGCCGCCGACGATTAAGATTTTAGTCATGAATTTCCTTACGCAATAGAAATGTTTTTCGTAGGAGCAGCTCGCGAGCCGCCCGTAGCTTTTGCGGGCGATTCACGAATCGCCCCTACGAAAAACTCAGGTAGAATGATTATAGACCCCATCGTAGATAGGGGTACACAAACTGTCAAGCGATTAACTCACGTTGTCCGCGCAGGTGGCCCTGGGTTTGGCGTTTCGTCTGGCCCTGGTTCATCAGCTGACTTTGGCGTGGCTGATAATACTGCTGGCTCCGGCTTTTTAGCATTAAAAAAGAAGGAGGAGCTATTTCTAATCAATGGCCCCCCGACTTCCTGATTGGCCGTTATGTTAGTTGGCATGGGTTTCGACAACTCAATATCCTTGCCACTCTCATGGTTCTCATTATTATTATTTTCCACCACCTGTGCTGACGGAGCATTCTCCATTGCTATTAACATCTGCTCAACTATAGCCTGAGAATTTAAAGGAGCAGTCTGACTTAATTCGGTTGCCTCACCTGCTTGAATAAGTGAGGACTTATCCCAGGAAGAGCGTATCAAAAAGCTGCCGAACGCATTTAACATATTGGATGGCTTTATAAAGAAAAAGCCAAGGAAATCTTCGGAAAGCGACCTTAGCCGTCGTGATCCTGCGTGAAGTGAATATCCGATCTCCTTGAAAAAAAAGACATTTGAATTCATGCCCCGCTTGCCCAATGCTTCAAACGGATAGAGAATGAACCCGGTAACTGTAGCAAGCAGGTTGTATACGTAACGTGGCAAAACGGCCAATCCTTTAAAAACGAAGCCACCCAACAGTTTCGACTGACTCCCGAAGCCCTTGGCCAGTTTCAGCTCAGGAGGTTTACCAAATGATTTAAGCAGGTTGCCTAATGCATCTGACAGCAAACCATCATCGCCAGCCATCACTAGCTCTTGATAGTTTTTCTGCACCATCTGCAGTAACGTTTTTTGCTTCGCCGCATCATCTCCTTCTGAATTCAGTATTTTATACATCTGCACCCGCATGTCTTCCAGGCGCTGCTGTTTTGGTCGGTAGGTAAAGGTGGAAATGGTGCGGATAAATCTGCCAAACGCCCCTTCACGCTCTTCGCCTAATAATCCGCGCTTTCTCTGATGGATTAAATGTATCAGCGATGTTTCTAGTTTATGCAATTCAGCGGATGCCTTAGTTATCTTTGGCATTGGCAGCGTTGCTATTACATCCTGAGGATAGTGTGTACGCAGATAGCGGCAATCTTCCAGGCGGTAGCTGCCGCGCGGTTCTGTAATACGAAAAGCACCACTTGCGTTTGGTGTGACATATTTTTTACTTTGTAGCCGGTCAAACTGATTTTGATGCTCCAGCTGCATCCGAGTAAGCTCTTGTGCTATTTCCCGCACTGTGTCCGGCTCATCAAGCTTACTGTTTAACCCATGCTCGAAAAAGCGATTAAATGTATGCGGATAAACCAACTTAAACAGCTCCCTTTCTTCCTGATTAACAAAAAAATCGGCATCCTTGACGTAATCCTCACGATAATCCATTAATGTTCTATGAGCAGCAACCGATACGTCGTCGAGCTTAATACGTCGGGAGTATTTTATGTAAGCATTCTCATTCGCCTTCAATTTACCATAATGATCCAATAATTTTTCGCAATAGGCTTGTGGATTAGCAGGATCCACTGCGAGTAGACTATGCACAAAGTCTTTTGAGATAAATTTTGGTTGTTTAGTTTTTGACTCTTCATTATCTTTATTTTTTTTATCTTTTGCTTTTTTTATATCCTTGAACCCAACAATCAGGTCTGGAATTTTTGATAATTTCGTGCCGTGACGACTTAAAAAATTTGCCATCGTATGCCAGGCAAAAATGGCGCCCTCCTTCATCGTGGTGCCATTTTTTGCCCTTATCATGCTGCTGTGGTTTCCCGGCAGTAATTGGTAATACACCTGCGTGTCACCGCTGGCGAATTTCAACCGACCTATATCCTGCGGTTTAAAACCGCGGCGCATTTCGTGTTCATTTAACAGGATGGTGACTTCTTTTACATTCGCAGGAACGGTTGCAGCATCAGGATCAGCCTTGTTCGTCAGTCCTGAAACTGGGTCAAGGAGTAACACATTGAAGCGGACACGTTGAAGCTGCTGGGAAAGCGGATCGTTTTTATCTTTGGCAAGCTCAGCAATCCTGTTTGCTATGCGCAATACATTTGTAGCGCCACGGCTGTAGCCAGTGACGTTAATGGTTATTTCTCCTTTATAATCTGCTTTGATTTTAGACAGATATTTCAGTATTTCAACAACCCCTTCATCTACAAGGTGGGGCACCTCACGTCCCAACATGCCAGGGCCATTGAGTACCACCTTAGGGCCAGTACACACTCCCGCAAATTGCGACAGGATGTGTGGATCCTTTTTCGCTTCTTTCCGCGTTTGCCCTGAACCAAATGCAAACAGGGTTAAGGGCGCAGGTGCTTGTTCTTGCTTATTATTCTGCGACATAACAAAACCTCTCAGTTTTCGCACATTCAACGTATGCTCTATATAATGTAATTATAAACGAGATTTGTTAATGTTTTATTAAGCAGTAGGAGAATGTATACTGTTTTCTAGATGGTACAAAAATTAGAATTGGGGGATCACGACATTGGCGCAGAACTAAAGGGTGGACTGTGGGGGAGGGTCATTGAAGCGACTAGGTATCAGGATGATAGCGGGATGTATAGGGATGCACCATGGAGCTTCAATGACCCTCCCCCATAGGACAGCCTGAATTAATCGCATTTTCGTTCTTTACAGTACTGATTTTCCCTCACTCCAGGATTAACAGATTGAACCTCTCCACGCCCTTCATCAAACGCTCCGTCGCTACCACCCTGTTAGCGATTGGTATTGCCATTGCCGGTATTGTGGCGTTTCGGCTGCTGCCGATTTCTTCACTGCCACAGGTCGAATTTCCTGTCATTATGGTGCAAGCTTCGTTGCCTGGCGCTAGTCCGGAAGTTATGGCAAGTTCCGTCGCCACCCCACTGGAGCGTCAGTTTGGCCGCATTGCTGGCATCACGCAAATGACATCGACCAGCAATCTGGGATCAACTACGGTGGTGATTCAATTTGATCTAACCCGCGACATCGATGGCGCGGCGCGCGATGTGCAGGCAGCGATTAACGCCGCACGCAGTCAACTACCTGCTAACCTACCCAGCAACCCCACCTATCGCAAGGTAAACCCGGCAGATGCGCCGATTATGATCATCGCGCTGACATCCGATCTGTATAATCGCGGACAAATGTACGATGCCGCCTCTACCGTGTTACAACAAAAGCTGTCACAAATCGATGGCGTGGGACAAGTGACCGTGGGCGGCAGTTCCTTACCTGCTGTGCGTGTTGAATTAAATCCGACTGCTTTAAATAATGCAGGAATCGGTTTGAATGCAGTCAGTAACGCCATTAGAGCCGCCAATGTAAACATCCCCAAGGGTCAAATTACGGATGGCGCTACCACATCACAGATTGTAACTAATGATCAATTATTTGGCGCTGATCAGTACAAGCAACTTATCATCGCGTATCGCAATAATGCGCCGGTGCGTTTAATGGATGTCGCCGATGTTACCGACTCGGTAGAAAATGTGCGCTCAATTGGATTATCCAAGGGAAACCCTGCGATATTACTGGTTATTTTTAAACAGCCCAATGCCAATGTGGTCGAAACGGTCAATCGTATTTATTCACTGTTACCCCAATTAAAGGCTGCTATCCCCGCAGGTATTCATATGGATGTGGTGATGGATCGTACACCGATGATTCGCGCGTCATTACGTGATGTAGAATTTACCTTAATGGTTGCTGTATTACTGGTGATATTAGTCGTGTATCTATTTTTAGGGGAAATACATACGGCATTAATTCCGTCGGTTGCTGTACCGTTATCATTGTTGGGCACCTTTGCTGTCATCTATGTGCTTGGTTACAGCCTGAACATTTTATCGTTAATGGCGTTGACTATCTCCACTGGGTTTGTGGTCGACGATGCGGTAGTAGTATTAGAAAATATCATGCGACACATTGACGCTGGCATGGATAAGTTGCAGGCCACATTGCTAGGCGCTAAGGAAGTTGGCTTTACGGTATTATCGATGAGCATTTCCCTGGTCGCAGTATTTACACCCATTTTATTGATGGGCGGCATTGTAGGCCGATTATTCCGCGAATTTGCCGTCACGCTGTCAGTCGCTATCCTGATGTCGTTAATGGTATCGCTGACCGTAACACCGATGATGTGCGCACGTGTATTGCGATCAAAAGCACCAATAACTCCTATCGCTACTCTAACAGCGCCACAGATTCCACCCCGAAAAATCGCCTACAGAATATCCGTTCCAAGCTGTCGCCAACTCGTCTATTTCAACGCCTGCATCGCGGTTACGAACACAGCCTGGGATGGCGTTGAACCATTCGCGTTTAATGCTATTCCTCACATTAGCCGCCATTATATTGAACGTATTTTTATTTATAAAAGTACCCAAGGGATTTTTTCCACAACAAGATACTGGTCGTATCACAGCCAGCGTGCAAGCACAACAAGATATTTCGTTTCAAGCAATGCAACAAAAAATTGCCGCCTTAGTTAAAATAGTCGCCGCTGATCCAGCGGTCGCAAATGTAGTTGGTTTTACTGGCGCAGGTACTAATACCACCAATGCTGGCACGGTATTTATTACCTTGAAACCAAAGACACAGCGCAAGATTTCTTCTGATGCAGTGATTAACCGGCTGCGCCCCAAACTCGCCACTGGGCCAGGCGCGCACTTATACATGCAAGTCGCACAAGATGTAGTGATCGGTGGCAGACAAGGCAATGCCCAATTTCAATATACAGTTATTGCGAATAGATTGGCAGACCTCAATACATGGATGCCAAAAATCATGGCAACCATTGCTAAATTACCGGGCATAACCGATGTTAATAGCGATCAATTAAATCAAGGCTTGCAAGAATTTGTAACCTATGACCACGACACTGCCTCACGTTTTGGCATTACCTCACAAGTAATAGATAACACACTCTACGATGGATTTGGTCAAAGCCAAGTTTCCACCATGTATACACTATTAAATCAATATCATGTGGTGATGGAATTTGCACCGGAATATTTGACAATGGCCAGAAACGTTAAATAATGTTTATGTAACATCGTCTGCAGAAAAACAAGTACCATTATCCGCCATTGCTGGTTTTGCACCGTCATCTACCTTGCTATCGGTTAATCACCAAAACCAATTCCCTGCCGCCACCATTTCATTTAACCTGCTATCAAATGCTGCGTTGGGCAGTGCGGTTAGCACGGTAGACAACGCGGTGCGGAAACTGCATTTGCCACCTGGCATTTCCGGTTCATTTCAAGGCACTGCCCAGGCATTTCAAGCCTCGCTCGCAGGTGAACCGTTATTAATTTTAGCAGCGCTATTTACTGTGTATATCGTGCTCGGCATCTTGTATGAAAGCTTGATTCATCCAGTGACTATTCTATCTACCTTGCCTTCTGCCGGTTGCGGCGCATTACTCGCGTTGATTGATTACGCGCACCGATTTAACCATCATCGCGCTGATCGGCATTATTTTATTAATTGGTATCGTCAAGAAAAATGCCATCATGATGATCGACTTTGCCTTAAATGCTAAACGCATGGAAAATAAATCATCGCGTGATGCGATTTATGAAGCAGCCGTATTGCGTTTTCGCCCTATCATGATGACCACCTGTGCGGCGATCGGTGGCGCACTGCCATTGGTAATCGCACACGGAGATGGCGCGGAGATGCGTCAGCCCTTGGGTATTGCGGTGGTTGGCGGCTTAATTGTCAGTCAAATGTTGACGTTATACACCACGCCAGTGATATTTTTATACATGGAGCGGTTAAGCTTGTGGCATAAAAACCGCAGCAAGCGCCAAACATCTAATAAAGGCATCTGGAACCGATTGTAATGATCTCTCCTAGGGCAAACGCATCTAAACTGTAGCGCCTTTAAACGCGAGTTTTTGGCGCCCAACTCTGTCATTCCCGCCGCTCAAAGTTTATTAAAAGCACCAAACAAAACAGCGGGAACCCAAAAACCAAGCTTTTCGACACTAAAAACCTAGCTGTTGTTGAGTTGGTTATTGGTTCCCCGCTATGCTGTTGGTAGCTTCTGGTCAGCTCTAGGAGCGGCGGGGATGACAACTGGAGAGTTATACGCCAAGTGAAGTCAACTGGAATTTAGATGCGTTTGCCCTGGTGATCCCCTCATGCGAAATCTGGTTTAATTAGGGGTCAAGTCTTGACCCCATCGCTTTTCAAGTGGACTTATTTAAAGTGCCTCGGTGCAGAAAACAGCTGGTGTAACAATGCGTGTGCGGTCGATGCTGCCACGCTCTAACAAGCCAGCGCGGCGATCACCCGTCACCAGATAATCGGCGTTGCCTGCCAAGACCATTGCTAGTAAAAAAGCATCGTTTGGGTCATTCACCTCCATGCCCTTTGGCAGAGAGGGTAAACCATCCAATACAACGGCGTGCTGCATGTTGTTGACCATGGCGCCAACTCTATGGGCGGGTAAAATGGCCTTGAGTTTTGGGTAACGGCTCACGCGTCGCAATTCGTGAAACTGCGCCCGTGAGGTCACCAATTCGAAGCGCGCTGCACGCCAAGCGCGATAAATTGTGTCTGGTGGGCCATACGGCGAAATCAAGGCGCCAAGCAATACATTAGTGTCTAAGATGACGCGCATTAGTTCTCACGCGCCCATTGCACAGCTTCATCGATAAGATCGGTCAACTCGCTTTCACTCATGCCGGAAGCCACGCTCTTGGCCTGATCGACGGCTTGCTCCAATAGGTAGGCACGCACTGCCTCTTCAATAAAACGCGACAGATCACCCTTGCGGCCACCACCTTGCGCAGCGATAAACATGCGCACGGATTGATCCACCTCTGGCGACACAGCGATGTTCCAGCGAACAGTATTCATAATGCCCTTCTCTTCGGTGTTTGTGTGTTTATGTACTTATACACTAAATAAGTCGCCCTTGCAAGCATGGAACGGCTGAGCGAGTGGTATAACTTGAAGCATGATGAGTATAGCCGCTCAAAGACCCTTCCTCCTAACTAGCAGCAAGCGCCAAACAGTAATGTAGTTGTCAGAATGCCGTTTAATCTGTAAAATCAAAAGGATACCTTTCAAATTCACAGGTTAAATAGCATGTTATTACGCAATATAACGTCCTCAGCCAAAGATTTGCTCAACAATTTTCCAGTGTTGGTTATTATTGGCCCACGTCAGGCTGGAAAAACAACGTTAGCCAAATGCTTAGCTCCCGATTATGCATTTTTTGACCTGGAAAAACCTAGTCATTACGACCAGATTGCTACAGATCCTGAATTTTTCTTTGCTCAGCACCCACACGCTGTCATTTTAGACGAAGCCCAGGAACTACCCATTTTATTTAATATTCTACGTAGTGTTATCGATGAGAATAGACATCAATATGGCAGATTTATAGTCACAGGCTCCAGCAGCATGGAACTGTTATCCAGCGTTTCAGAGACCTTAGCTGGCCGCGCCGCTATCATTGAGCTAGGCACATTAAAAGCAAACGAATATTGGCAAAAGCCACTCAGTCCTTTTTACGATTTGTTTAAAGGACCCTTGACGAAAGAGAGCTTGATTTTGGGAACAACGCCACCATTGAGCTTGAAGCAAATCCAACACTGCTGGCTAAGAGGCGGTTATCCTGAACCTACATTGCGATGGAAAAATGAACAACATTACTATGCGATTTGGATGACTAATTATCAGTCAACTTATCTCAATCGCGATATTGCCAGATTATTCCCCAAGCTAAATCGAACCAACTATCGCCGGTTTTTAGCCATGCTAAGCAAGTTGTCTGGCTCAATTTTAAATAAAAGTGATCTGGCACGGGCATTAGAAGTCAGTGAACCCACCATCAGTCATTATTTAGATATCGCTCATGGGACGTTTATATGGAGACAGCTACCCAGTTTCGAAAATAACGTGACCAAAAGTATCGTTAAAATGCCAAAGGGCTATATTCGGGATTCTGGCTTATTGCATCAATTGCTTCACATAAACACGCTGGAAAACCTGTATGGTGATGTGATTGTCGGACGTTCCTTTGAGTCATTTGTTATTGAAGAGATTTTAAATGGCCTTCAAGATTGTAATATTGCAAATACGCAATATTATTATTATCGCACACGTGGCGGGGCAGAAATTGATTTAATTTTAACAGGTAATTTTGGTGTTTTGCCCATTGAAATTAAATTGGGAAATACAGTGATGCGAAAAAAATTAATGGCATTAGAAAAATTTATCGAGGAACACCATACACCTTTTGGCATCGTCATCAATCAAAGTGAAGAAATAAAATGGCTAACGCCGAATATCATTCAAATCCCCGTCGGGTGGGTCTGATCAGAGGAAACGCCATTACGCATACACATTCATAAAGGACAGAAGGGGTCAAGACTTGACCATCGCTTCGAATACCCGCGAGGACAATAACATGTTAACCATGCAACCATTAACCATGCCGCCCCAACTACTTGAAGTTGTACGTAACCTACCCCAGGTCGGAAAAATAAAAATTGCTGCGGACTATTTTTCTTATTTAGATATTGATGATAATTTCATCCATAGCATTTACCCATTATTGGATTATCCAGGGATAGTGAAGCCAGACTATTTTAGTGCGGAAACTGGCTTTATAGGCGCCCACATCAGCATCACCTATCCAGAAGAAAACACGCAGCTTAATCAAGATGAGGAAAATAAACCCATTACCTTTAGTGTCGTGGGGTTATTTAGTGCCGATTTAGCTAATAAACGCTATTTTGGACTTAAAGTGCACGCTCCCGATTTAATTAACCTACGCCATCAGTATGGATTACCGCCTACCTTACAATTAAAGGGTTACCAGCTGGACCCGCATATCACGGTTGCTACCTTAGACATCCGTTAAGCGCCAATCCGCCACTTGCGGGGGAAGGTTAGGATGGGTGTCCATGACTTGTGTGTAAAGCTATGCAATCTCAAATACGATCACTGTAGGAGTTAAGAAATTTTTTGATATTATCAAAACTCACCGGCTTTGGGATTACCGTTAATATCCCGTGACGGGTGAAATATTCAATGTCTTCATCGGAGTGATGGGAAGTGAGCGCTATAATAGGTGTAGCGCTACATAGCGTGTTTTTAAACTGTTGCGCTGCTTCGACGCCGTTCATATCCGGCAATGTAATATCCAAGAAAATAATATTGTAAGCTTTTTCAGCAGCTCTTGCCACGGCTTCTGCTCCGGTTTTAACCGCATCAACCTCTAAATCCAGTTTACTCAGGATGACTGATTCTAGTTGCCGACTGACGTTATTATCCTCAACCAACAAAACCGAAAGACGCTCCTGATGCACTTCGTGAAAATCGTCCATACATACGTCACAGTAAGGCAAAGAAATGGTAAATTTTGTACCTTCGTTCACGGTGGATTCCAGATGAAACCTTCCTTTTAAAATACGTTCTACCAAGAGAAAGGCATAAGGTATTCTAACGCTGGGTTTATCGTATGCCGCTATCGTCTGATATTCTTTTCCCGCCTGAAAACTCTGGGTTATTGCATCCAATTCTTTTTTATGGATCCCAGGACCCGTGTCAGCTATGGTGATTTCAATACTATTAGCAACTGCATCAAGCGGATGTCTGTCCTTGATGTGGATAGTTATACTGCCAGTTTCAGTGTATTTAAACGCGTTACCGAGGAGAATATCCAGAACATTATACACATGCTCGGAGTTAATAAGAACCTTATTAGGAAGCTGGTTAGTTTTAACGATGCTTACGGATAATTGGTTAGATTTTTTGTTACGGTATTTCTCAACAATTTTTGTGATTATTTCTTCGACATCACAAGGGGATTGGGAAATTGCTATTTTTGTTTCGTCAAAGTTTATATAATTGATGACGTCCTTGAGTTTTGGCATAATGGATTCGGCTTCTTTTTGTGCGATGTCCACATAGCGTAAGGCTTGTTTTTTCGATATTTGCAGGTTTTTATCCATCTTGCTATGTTTAAAAATCTCCAGGGAACTAAGCACACTGCTGACGGGGGTAGCAATATCCTGCGCCATAATGGCTAAAAATTTCGATTTTGCTTCATCAGCTTTTTTAAGCCTTTCCTGAACCATGTTTTTTAACTCAGTAATATCCAGGGAAATACCTAAAACTCCTATTATTTTGCCATTGCGATCATGCAATGGCACCTTTTGGCTAAGCATAGTGGTATAACCATCTTTTGTTTTTATGACTTCTTCCGCAGTAATAGCTTCACCACATTGCATGGCTTGTAAATCGTTATCTCTAAACGCCTGAGCAATGACTTGGTTTTCGGTTAAATCGAAATCGGTCTTGCCGACAATTTCGTCTCTACTTTTAAGACCTAAATTTATGGCCTGGCGGTCGTTAGCCCCCAAATAAACTCCATTTTCATCCTTCCAGTACACATGTCCTGGCAAATGCGCAACGATATTTTCAAGTGTAATCTCAAGGCGTTCTTTTTCAGACATTAATATATTTGATGAATTTTTTGAACGTATTATGCATAGCACTTTATCTCCGAAAGTAAATAATAAAAATAGTCACAATACCACAGGTAATAAAACTGAGTAAAAATCCTAATACAAAATATAATCGATAGTATCATTTTCTCCATAAACGTGTGATTAATGCCGCATCCTTCAATGCGATGTTTTTTCGTTCAAATGGCAGTGATGTATCGTCCTGGTTGTGGTTTATAAAGCTTACATTGTAGGCATTAGAACTGTCGCCCGGTTGCAACATTCTCACTTCAACGCTGTCGCCAACTTCTAGAATACAAATTTTTCCCAACTGTTCTTTTGTGATGGGCGCAAAACATCCTCCCACCCAGTCGCCCTTCTGCCAAAACGGTTCTAACATGCTATGGGTTATTTCGGTGACTATTGCTTCTTTATGCGAACGAGTGAATAGATCTATTTCTTGATAGATATGGAAATGTTTGATGTGAATTTTTTCATTTTTATCCGCGGTTACTGCTTGCGGAGAAAGATTTTTCCAGGAAGGCAGGGTGTAGACTTCGCCGACTCCATACATCAACCAAGCGACGTCACAAAGTATGCCGTAATTTTTGACAAACTGTACTACTGCCATGGCTCCTTTTTGTGAGAGACCATGGTTATTTGCGTTTTCCCAATAACTGATGGATTGGCGGGTATAGCCTAACTTTTCGGCAAACTCCTCAACACTTAACCCTGTCATTTTTCTAATTTTCTTTAGACGGCCTCCAATCGCTATGGGGGAGTCGTCTGTTAATAATGGTTGATTACTCACTGTTTACGCATCTTCTTAATAATTGCAATGGGGATTATTAATTCTGAGTTTAATTTTACATGATCTCCCCTCGTTTAGCCATATAATTACATTTAAATAATAAATTTAAATTATTTTTTAATAAATATAATTAATTAAATGGAGAAAAATAATTGATATGTAAAAAAATTTGTCATGTATGTAAAATTAAAGTAAAATAATTTTACATGATAGTTTGATCGAGCATAGACAAACTAATGATAGAGCAAAAGGATATTAACATATGCGCAAAATAAGGACAGTAAGGGCGTCTTCCTCCACAAAGATGCCTCATATCTTGATTGTAGAGGACAATCCACTTGTACAAGAAACGCTCCAGGTGATGCTCAAAAACTTAGGTTGCGCTTCAGACCTGGCTAATACCGGACAGGAAGCATTAGATAGGTTGGATAGAAATCCTTATGATGCTGTTTTTATAGATGTAATCTTGCCTGATATGTGCGGTATAACGTTGATTAAACAGCTGCGTCAACTGCAAAAACAGACTGATTTGAAAATTCTAGTTATGACCGCTTATCTCAGCTCGGAGATTAGAGAAAATTGCTTAAACGCAGGGGCAAACGTGGTATCAACGAAGAAAGATTTAGTTAAAAATATTAAAGAATATTTAAAGATAGTATTTTAATTGCGAGCCAGGCGGGGCGCAACCCGCCTGGCTCATGGGTAAAATTTGCAGGTAACAAATCATCCCAGGGGCATTATAGCATATAAGGCTCTCCTGGGAACAAGGAGTGCTATTATGTTCAATATATTTCATCCGTTCTCAAGGGTAGTATTACATTCCGCAGTATCACCTTCGCCTAGCCTACTTAAACGTGGGTTAGCGCAAAAAAATGACACCTTCAAAATTAATCTGTTAATTCGACCGCCGCCATTTCGTATTATCCAAACTCCATCAAATTTGTCGAAGAATCGTACTTTGTTCTACTCATGGGTTTTGCAGCTATCCATGCCCCATATACCACAAGCACAACCATTAACTATAAATTAAGGAGAGATAATCATGTTGATTTTGTCTAGAAAAATTGGTGAAAAAATTATCATCGGCGATGACATTACGCTGACTATTTTTGGTGTCAGGGGTAGTCAGGTGCGCGTTGGTGTGAATGCGCCAATTGAAGTGCCAATAAACCGCGAAGAGATACACCAGCGTATCCAGACTAAAAATAAACTAAATTCTACTAATACGGAGGACACAGCGACAAACATCACTGAAACAAGATAATCGCGATTACTATACAAGTAATTTGTTCCACTTCACTCAACTTTATTCATAAATTACCAAGAAGGAATGCTATGAACCATACCGATTTAAAAAATACCACTTATACCAAGACATGTATTAACCACAATAAAAAAATTCTTCTAGCTGACGATTGTATTGATCGGTTACAAGAAAATAAGCAGTTATTACAGCAAGCGGGTTATTGTGTTGATTTTGCGAACAATGGCGAGCAGGCGCTGGCAAAATTGGCGGCGGGTGAATGCGAGGAGGTTAGGATGGAAAAAAAAAGACTCTGTCAAAAAAACCTCAAAGAAGAAAAACGTAGTCTGCTTTATTTTTCGGTTTCTGAAGTGCCTTCCGAATAAGCCACCACCGCATCAAGCGCAGGGCTATAGTATTTTTTCTTGCCATGTTTTCTTGTGTTAACCAACTTGGCCTCCAATAATTTATGTAATATTTTCCCAATATATTGAGATGATTTCCCTGTTTCTTGAGCTACCTCAGTAATAATACACCCATTTTTTTGAACGATTATTTTTAAGATATGCTCTTCTCCTGGCGTAATGTCGTTTCTTTCAATACGTGATCGCGCTAATTTGATTAACATGGGTTTTGCAATATTCAGCGTGATACGATCTGTTAAATCTCCGATATGTAAACTTGGCATTAATCGAGCAAGCAACCCAAAAATATAACGTAATCGCCCCTTCGTGATATCAAAAAGATATAGAAATACATCCATATCGATAGGAAGCTCGACTTTAGTGTTGGTTCGATAAAAATTGACTCGTTTCAAGATTAACTTCTTGAATTCCTCCTTTCTTAACGAAGCAATCTCAACCTCAAAAGAAATAATATCATCTAGCCTATCTACACGCTGTGCTATAAATTTTCTCAATCCCATATCACCCACAAATAACCAGCTTATTCCGTCCGTTTGCGAATAGTCTCTTAAGGCGTTGAATAAATACTTTAAATGAGTTTCTTCGTGAATTTCGCCGACGTCAAGATTGTTCAACTGAATTAAAATGCCTTTTTGATATCCTGCTGATTTGATCAATGAAACCAAGTCTTCAAGATGGTGACCTAATACCGCGGCTGGCACCAACACAGGCTGAGTTACTGCTCCTGCATTTTTACCGTAATTAAATCCAACACCGAAGGCATCAACGCCAAAACTGCGATAAGTTTCTGCAATTCTTGCCGACAATGCTTTGGCGTTTTGAAAACGTGTATCTTTCGTAATCTTATCCGATGCAAATAACTCAGCCTCTCGAACAATATTTGCAACAATAACCGATAACAACGTTTCAATTTGCCAACCCGCATCTACTCTGATTTCATTTCTTGGCGTAAAAAATAACTTTTTTTCCTGGAGAGAAAAGCGAACGTAATTAGAAAAAGACGTTGTTCCTACTCCCCTTGCCCCTTCAATCACAATCCTTTTGTTGCCGTCGCCCAAGACATTCAAACACAGCTTAATTTCTTTATCATGCCCCGTATAAATAGGTAACGTCTCTATAGAGATAGGATCGGTACTTAACGGGTCTGCTTTAAAGCCCAAGGATTGCCACTGCATTTTTTCTTTTCCTCTTTAGATTGGAAACACCAAACAATTATAAACCATTTTTTGTTTCAAAAACAAGTTTTTGTTTCAACAACCTATTTTAGGTTCCTATTGTTTAGTGTTTTGTGCGGGAAGCTCAGCTTTTTCTAAACAATAACACCCAATTTTCACGCAAAATTAACTTTGCATCTCCATTTTAGCAGCTAAAATTCACCTGCCAGGTGAATTTTTGCGGAATTTATCTATATTAAAGAGTTTCTGCTGCAACTCAACCCAGTCTCAGAAAACGTATTATGCTAGAATACTTCTCTCATATATCCGACAGATTTATGCGCCACGTCACCGTAATTGCTTATTTTGCTGCCTTTATAACCACGCTAAGCGCCTGCTCGGTGGGACCTGATTATGTGCGCCCCCGTGTGGCGGTTCCGGCTAGTTATAAAGAAGCTGGCAATAAGGGCTGGCGACTGGCGCAACCAAATGATGCCATTGATCGTGGCAGGTGGTGGGAAGTATTTAACAATCCCGAATTAAATGCCCTGGTACAACGCGTTAATGTGTCGAATCAAAATATTGCCGTAGCGATAGCACAGTATCAACAGGCGGTTGCGTTAGTTGGCGAAGCACAAGCTGCGGCCGTGCCAACAATAGGCGCCACCGCCTCCGTTACACGCCAGAAATTTTCTACGACTGGCGCCAGCAATTCATCATTCAATTCTGGCATATCCTCTGACTACCAAGGCACATTGCTAGCCAGTTGGGAGCCAGATTTATGGGGTCTCGTGCGCCGTCAGGTTGAATCCAGCAAGGCTAGCGCGCAAGCCAGCGCCGCACAATTAGCATCGGTGCGTTTATCCATGCAGGCGACACTGGCGCAAGATTATTATCAACTACGTACCGCGGATCATGACCAAAAAGTATTGGATGACGCTGTCACCGCTTATAAAAAAGCCCTGAAACTGACGACACAACGTTTCGCTGCGGGCGTTGCTGCCGAGAGTGATGTCATTCAGGCCGATACTCAACTTAGGACTGCACAAGCACAGGCAATTGAAAATCGCATTACCCGCGCACAACTCGAACACGCCATCGCCGTATTGGTCGGCGTACCACCAGCCAATTTTTCCATACCGCCCAAATTAATCTCCATGATACCGCCATCTATTCCACTGCAAGTGCCCTGCGCATTACTTGAGCGTCGACCCGACGTGGCGGAAGCTGAACGCCAAATGGCCGCTGCTAACGCACAAATTGGCGTGGCAATCGCAGCGTATTTCCCCACCCTGACACTGTCACCCACTGGGGGTTATGAAAGTAGCAACTTAGCTAAGTTATTTACCCAGCCTGCGTTATTTTGGTCAGTTGGACCGCAATTAGCGGAAACACTATTTGATGGTGGTTTACGCGCATCTACTACAGCCGCAGCGCGCGCCGCTTATGAACAAAGTGTGGCCAACTATCGCCAAACAGTATTAGCTGCATTCCAGGACGTAGAAGATAACTTAGCCGCACAACGACTGTTAGTAGCAGAAGTACGCGCGCAAAAAAAGGCGAGGGACGAAGCATATCGCGCCTTACACATTGTATTGAATAACTACACCGCTGGCGTCGCAGCTTACACCGATGTGATCGTGGAGCAAAACATTGCCTACACCGCAGACAAAACTTATCAGGATGTGGCTGGACGACAAATGACGACTGCCGTGGGTTTAATCAAGGCGCTGGGCGGCGGATGGCATGGGTTGAGCAGTAATTACCTGGTAGCTCAGTAGTTAGTGACTCAGTAAATACTGAGTCAGTGAATTGCAGGCACTATGCAGCTACAACCACTACAACACCCACGCTGGCAGTTGTTCTGACATGCCCAACGTGCGATGTGCGATTATTTTTTTTACGGCGGGCAATGTGTTTAAACCTACTAAACCCAAATCACGCACAAGTGTGAAGGGGAAATGCTGTTGCGAAAATAGTTGTATAATTCCTTGCGTAAAACCCTTCATGATCGCCTGCTGTTTTTCACGCGCCGTGCGATAGGTTTCTAATATTGATAGCTCACCCGGATGTTTCCCTGCCGCCATTGCATCGCGGATTACCTGCGCCAATTGCGCCACATCGCGCAAACTTAAGTTAAAGCCTTGCGCTGCCACTGGATGTAATGTGTGCGCAGCATTACCCAGCAACACTGCGTTAGGGCGTATTTGTTCTTGCGCGTACACGCTGCGTAACGGATAACTCTGACGTTTTTCTACCTGGCTGAATGTCCCCAAACGATGACCAAATTCCTGTTGAAATATGTGACAAAATTCAACATCGGATAATTGTTGTAATGCTTGCGCACGCTGATTTTCTACCGTCCATATGATGGTTACTTGCTGTTCGCCACACGGTAGCGCTGCTAACACCGCTGCTGGCGCGAAACGTTCAAACGCGATGTATTTATGACTGCGTGTGAGTTGCAAGCGTGCGATGAGCGCGGTTTGTACATGTGGCGGTGAGGTCGCTGCGATGCCAAGCAGTTTGCGCGTCAGCGAGTGCATACCATCTGCGCCAACCAATAAGCGCGTAGTCATTTCAATCGTGTCATTTGGAGTTTGCACGCTAACACGATACCCTTGTGGAAACGGCGCCATTGCCGTTACCTTAGCGGAATACAGCGTATTAATCTTAGCATGTTGCTGTACATTGGTGCGCAAACACTGCGTTAATGCGTGCGCATAAATATCATACGCCAGTGCATCAATACCATAATCTTGCGCAACAAAACGTGTTACGCCAAAACGGCCAGCATCGGATACATGTACCTGTTTAACTGGGGTGGTATGTGGGACAAGCTGTGACCATAGACCCAATGCTTGAAAAATACGGCTGCTGGAATAGGATAATGCTAACAGGCGTTCGTCGAATATTTGCACAGTATCCATGGCATTGGCTTCGATCACCATCACCTTGGCATGATCGGCTAATGCCAATGCCAGACTATTACCAACCAGGCCGCCGCCAATAATTAAAATATCACACGACGCGTCTTGCTGTGATCGCATTAAGCCACCATCTCCACCGGCTTAGTATTTGCGGGCTGGCCGGCAAATAATTCAAACAACTCAGTAAATAATCCCGACAACACACTGGTCATAATTAAGAAATCCGCATCGATTTGTTGCTGCTTAGTTTCTGCTTCCATTTCATCGGTTGCAGCAATCACTGCATCGGAAAATTTTATGCTGCGCAAGGAAAAATCTTCCGCCAACACAAACTGCACACGGTCTTGCCAAGACAGCGCTAATTGTTTTACTTCAAAATTATCGCGCATGAGTGATTGTACACTCTTGGCAAATAGATCTTGCTCTTGGCAACGGATCATACGACTTTGGCGATTAGGGTCTGTTAATACGCAGGACTTTTCAATTAACATGGTGGACGGATAACCTTGCTGCATTACCCAGCGTGTTAATATTTCCGTTGGCTTGGTTACGACTGCTGGCTGAAGCCTAATATCAGGTAATGATTTTTTTAGCAGGTCAAGCAGAATATCAACTTTCGCCGTATTGGTATTATCAATCACCAGCCACTGGTGCTTAATATCGATATACGCATAGACCTTGGTCAGCTTGCTGAATGCGCGCGGCAATAAGCTGCGCACGATGTCATCTTTTAAGGCATATTTTTCTTTTTGCGAAACTTTGTTCTCGCGTCGTGATTCAATGTGTTTTACTCGTTCTTGCAATTCCTGACGCACGACAAATGCCGGTAGTAATTTTTCTTCTAATTGCAAACAAATCAGTAAGCAATCATTCAGTGATCGCACAAAGGTCGTTTCATCTTCTATTGGCGATGTCCAACCGTAACTGCTGGGGAAGTTCGGCGGACACGGAATAAACGCCAGGGGTTCTAATTGCGCCGCCAGGCTTACCGCGTTGTAAGTGATCGGCGTTGTTATTTGCATTATTTTTGCTTGTTTAAACCACATAGTTTTTTTACTCGTAATATACCCATACAAACAGTAACGCCTGTAATATAATCCACGCATACACTGCCGCTAATAAATCATCCCCTACAATACCCAGCCCTCCCTTCACCTTATGATCGACCCAACGAATTGGCCAAGGCTTCCAGATATCAAACACCCGAAATAACACGAATCCTAATACAATAAAAAACCAATTTACCGGCACCGCCAACATGGTGAGCAAGTAGCCAACTATTTCATCCAATACGATGCCAGAATAATCATGCACGCCTATATCACGCGCGGTAACGCCACAGGCATATACCGCAAATGTAATTAACAACAAGGTGATCAACGCATATAACCACAATGGCGTATTGGCGATCAGTAAATAAATAGGGATCGCCACAATAGTGCCATATGTGCCCGGCATCCTGGGTAATAACCCGCTACCAAATCCAAACGCAACAAAATGAATGGGATTGTGAAATACGCTGCGCGTGCAGGGACGCGTTTTAGCCGCAATATTTTCCATTTCCATGTCGGTCCCTCATTAAAGCTTAAACCGTAAACCTTGAATTAATTTTGCAATCGCCTGGGCACGATGGCTGACATGGTTTTTAACCGTTGGTACTAATTCCGCTGCCGTACAACCGTGCTTAGGCACATAAAATAAGCCATCATAGCCGAAACCATGTTCACCACGTATCATTGATATAATACGACCTTCCCAGGTGCCTTGACAAATTAATGGGCTGGGATCGTGCTCATGTCGCAACAATACCACTACGCATTGAAACCGCGCCGTGCGTTCTTCTTCGGACGTGGCGATTAAATCACTCAATAGCTTTTTGCAATTTTCCAACGCGGTTGGCTTGGGATTATGGTCACTTGCTGCATAACGCGCCGAACGAATGCCAGGCATGCCATTGAGGATATCCACTTCTAAACCAGAATCATCGCCCAGGGCTGGTAGACCCGTATGTTTCGCTGCATAACGCGCCTTTAATAACGCATTTTCCACGAAACTCAAACCGGTTTCTTCCATTTCCGGCACACTTAGATCAGACTGGGGAATCATGGAAATATGTACGTCACCCAATATTTCGGTAAATTCCTTTAATTTTCCAGGGTTGTTAGTGGCAAGCACCACTGGCGGTGGGTTTTTATGTGTCATAAATGGTAAGTCCAAAGAAGTACGGAAACGGCAGTAAATGTACCACAAATAGCCCTGATTGGACATACCATCAAGGATTAGGTGATAACTCTAAACCAAGGAAAACCGTTGGTGTTCGATAATAGGTAAGTTTTTTCTGACTTCTTTAAGAAATTGTAGATCAATTTCGGCAGTGATCACACCAACACCCGTATCAATGGACGTTATAATTTCTCCCCAGGGATTGGTAATCAGGCTATGGCCGTAGGTCATTTTCCCTGAACCATGCGTTCCAACCTGGCAAGAGAAAAGCCCATAGCCTAGGATATCAATTGACCGAGTTCTTGCCAACAGTTCCCAATGCGCCATGCCGGTTTTAACGGTGAATGCCGTTGGAACAGCAATAACTTCTACTCCTTCGTTTAGGAGTTTTTGTAGCATTAACGGAAAACGCAGATCATAACAGACACACAATCCCAGCCTGCCAATCGGTGTATCAATGACAGCAATATCATTGCCAGGCTCTATGGTTGCAGACTCTTTGTACTCCTCTACCCCCCTGGTAACGCAAACATCAAACAAGTGCATTTTGTCATATCTCGCAACGGATTTCCCGCTATCGTCATATACTATGCATGCTGATCGCACACGCTTATCATCATGGGTTTTAATAGGAATAGTGCCACCGACTACCCATATCTTGTTCTGTATGGCGGCGTTTTTTAGAAAATCTTGTATCGGCCCATCACCAAAGGTTTCACCCATGCTAACTTTCTTATTGGGTTCTGCACCCATGACTGGGAACATTTCCGGTAATACCACCAGCCTCGCATCCGCCCTTGCTGCTTTTTGAATTAAATCCCCGGCCATAGATAAGTTTTTTTCTACATCGGGGCCAGAAGTCATTTGTACCACAGACGCCTTAGGTTTTAACATTGTAGAATTCCTCTATTACCAAAGAAATGGATTATACACTTGTTTTACATGTCTGCGTTGTAGCGATATCGGGTGGACTTCGGCGCGCGCGACGTGTTCACCAATTTTCGCGATGTATCATTCATATCAATACCAAACAGGGATGAAAGATCGCTGCCAGCAAGAATTTGCCGAGCCTGGAAAACTGGCCGTTTGCCAGGTATACTTCCGTATCACTTAAGTTCCTTGACCCTATATGACTCAAATACCTGAAAAGCCCCGTTGGCTGTATCGCTTCGATAATTTTAAACGTGCCTTTACGTTGTTGCGTGAGGCGATTGATAGCAAAAAAACACGAGATCTGACGCAATTGGAAAAAGAAGGCGTTATTCAACGTTTTGAATATACCTGGGAGCTGGCATGGAAGGTGCTGAGAGATTATCTGGAATATAGTGGCGTTATCCTGGAAACCATCACCCCGGCCTCTACCTTAAAAGCGGCTTTTGCAGCGAAATTGATCGATGAGGGAGAGGTCTGGATGCGCGCACTCGATGCGCGTAATAAAATACCACATATCTATAAATTAAACCTCTTTGAAGAAATCATTACTGAGATTGAACAAGACTTTCTGCGAATACTTAACGAAATGTATATGAAAATGCCTACATTGATGATGGATAAAGAGCACGCCCACATGACTACTTGAGAGAGACAGCACCTGGAAAATAACATCCTTGCCAGCTATACTGGCAACATATTGGAGAAATTTACTATGCCCCCAACCTATACAACCAAGCACGTTCACCATATCCATTTTATCGGCATCGGCGGCGCGGGCATGGGCGGCATCGCCGAAGTGCTTATCCGTCAAGGCTATAACGTCACTGGCTCTGACCTTAGCCAAAACACCATGGTCAAACACCTACAAGAACTAGGCGCACATATCGAACTTGGGCATCGTGCTGAAAATATTACCAATGCCGAAGTGGTCGTTGTATCCACCGCCATTAATCCCGAAAATCCCGAGCTCCTTGCTGCTAAGGCAGCTAATATTCCAGTTATCCCGCGCGCACAGATGCTCGCTGATTTAATGCGTATGAAATACGGCATTGCCATCGCCGGCACGCATGGAAAAACCACTACCACCAGTCTGCTTGCCAGCATATTAACCGAGGCGGGGTTAGATCCCACCTTCGTCATCGGCGGATTGCTCAAAAGCGCTGGCGCACACGCCTACCTGGGCAAGAGTGAATTCTTTATTGCCGAAGCCGATGAAAGCGATGCGTCTTTTTTACACTTGTATCCAGAGATAGCGATCGTTACTAACATCGATGCCGACCATATGGGCACCTATGCCAACGACTTTAACTGCTTGCGCGATACCTTCGTCGAATTTCTACATCATTTACCGTTTAATGGATTAGGGGTAGTGTGCATTGATGATCCGGTGATTGCTGAATTAACATCGCGTATTGCTCGACCGTTGCTGACGTATGGTTTTCATGCCGATGCCCACGTACGCATTACCAATTTTAGGCCCAACGGTTTTCAGAGTCAGTTCACACTAGAATTTACCAAGGAAAATAAAACCCTGGACATCACGCTAAACTTACCTGGGATGCACAATGCATTAAATGCCGCTGCGGTTTGCGGTGTAGCTAACAGTCTCGGCGTTGGCGAGGAGGCGATTCAAGGTGCGCTGGAAAAATTTGCTGGCGTCGGTCGGCGTATGCAAGTATATGGTGATTTTGATACCGATAAGGGACGCCTATTATTAATCGATGACTATGGTCATCATCCACGTGAAATTATGGCGACATGGGCTGCTGTGCGCCAGGCATGGCCAGGTCGACGTTTAGTGGTGGCGTATCAGCCACATCGCTTTACGCGTACACATGATTTATTTAATGATTTCGTTGAAGTATTGTCACAACAACCCGATCAATTAGTATTGTTAGATGTTTATTCCGCTGGCGAAAGTCCAATTCCCGGCGCAACCGGTGAAGCATTATTTAATGCCGTCGCCGCACGCAGTAAAACTGCGCCACTATTCGTACCGGTTATTGATGATCTATTAAATACATTGGATCAGGTATTACAGGACGGCGATATTTTATTAACCCAGGGAGCGGGTAGTATCGGTACAATTGCGCCGCGTCTGGCAGAAGATTTTTTGTTAAAAGACGTGGTTAATGGGTGAGTATAGTCATTTCGCCAGACTAGGTAAGTCAAACCACAACTGCAACTGACGCAGCGCCTGCCCCACATATAACGCATCACCACCGATACAGTCATAACCTACTGCTCGCGCTTTCTGCAAAAACAGTGTATCCAATGGCTTTAACACAATATCCATGGCAATGGCCGTATCTGTTGCTGCACGCGGCAATTGCCATTCCGCACATTGCTGGTTAAACGCATTTGCTGGTAGTGTGTTGATAATCACGTGATAGGGTAATTGCTGTGAGGAAAATAAGGTAGCGAAATCAATTGCTGCGCCACCATGACGCTGCACAAATTGCTCTGCCCGCGCCAGGGTGCGGTTGCATAAGGTAACCATCGCACCCTGGCGCATTAATGCATAAGCAATGGCGATGGCTGAACCGCCCGCACCGAGAATTAATATTGGCTTGCCCGATAAAGCCATTTTTTTTGTTAACACATCTGCCGCAGCTACCCCATCGGTATTAAACGCCTGGTAACGATTATCACGCTGACGTATTGTATTTAATGCGTGGATTTCCTGTGCATCATCCACCAACTCATCGACATATTGCAGCATAGTTTCCTTATGCGGAATAGTAACGCTAAAACCGGCGAATGGTAGTTGTTTTAGTAGTGGTACGGTTGTTGACAGATATTCGGGCGCAATATTTAATTTTACATACACCGCATTCTTATTTAGCCTGGTAAACGCCTGGTTATGAAATATATGCCCGGGGCTTTGTGAAACTGGATGACCGAGCAGGGCATAGATTTGTGTTTCACGATTTAACGTATGCACACGATAGGTTTCGGTTAATTCTTTTAACGTTAGTTGACCTGGCGCGGCGCTAACATCATCATCGACACTGCCATAGGTAAATAAACTACCCACCACTGGCGCAATGATGCGACTAACTTGCCCGTATTCGCCCATGGCAATTCCAGTTACCTGGTGCTTGCGCGTAATGGTTTGTATAAAAATTAGCAAGCGCAATGCATCGCTGGGCGTGTTTGCGTGAGTGGCAATTTTAATCGATGCAAAACTTGGATGCTGCAGCGAGTTAAATAGCGCCGGTAAATCTTCCGGCGTCTGAGAAAAATCGTGATACGAACGGATTAACTGGATGGCAGGGTAATCGCTGTGAATAATGTTGGCAAACTCTACTGGCACATCGTATTCCAGATCGAGATAGTCTGGTAATAGCATAGCCAATTGTTGTATAACAAATAGCCGTTGCTGCTCTGGCATAGTGCATTTGCCACCTTGCGATACCTTGCGCAGAGTAAAAATAACTGGCAGGGTTATTTGTTGGCGCAATTGCGCGATGGCTGATGGGTTAACTTCAGATAGATAATCCAGACGCAATTCGATGACGTCCGCAAAGGGTAGTGCCTGCGCTATTTGCGCCTGCATCTGCGTTATATCGTTACTAATAATGCTGGCGACGCGCATGGGAGCCTTTATAAAAATATTAAAAGATTTAACGCAAAGGCGCAAAGAAAAAAAGAATTGTTGTTTATTCTTGGATAACTTTAAGTGGCGGGGACGACAGGATTATGGCACAAGCCTATCCGCTGTCATTCCCGCGCCTCGAGTTACCTAAAAAATACCCAATTTTCACGCGGGAACCTAAAAACCAACTATCCTAAAACAAATAAAACCCCTTTGCGTTAAATTTTTTTCTTTATTAGTTTTCTTTGCAACTTTCTCGAATGCGCGAATATATTGGCAAATAAGCGCTTAATAAATTGCGGCTCTATATCGTATTCCTCACACAACCGGTCATAACGCTGCATCAACTGTGCTTCACGTTCTTGGTTAAGTACAGCCTTACCGGATGTCGCCTTAAGTTTACCAATACGTATAACCAAGCGCTGCCGCGCAGCTAACTGTTTAATGATACTAGCATCAAGCTTATCAATTTTTGCACGCAATTGTTCAAGTGTTACCATCATCAATTGCCTGTTCTAATTTAACTAATTGATGAATAAACTTTTTACGAATTTGCTTAGTATAGGGATTGTATTGATGCATATCCAGAAACAACCGCCAGGTGTCATTCACCACCATGGTATTAATATTCAATAATGCCTGAAAATCTGGCGTGGCGATTTCTTGCGGTTGCAAATCCAACGCCGCTAATCCTCGACCAATAAAGTGTACTAACCCCTGCGAATTCGCCATTTGTTTATCGTGATTTTCTGGCGTGGTGATATACACCTGCAACCCCATGGCCTTTAATAGTTGCTCTAATTGCTGTTGTTGTTCCTGTGTACAACGCACCGGACAAAGCACAATCTTGTGCTCAGAAAGCCCAGCGGTTTTTTTCACAGAGTCTGGGCCAAACAACGGATGTGTCGCAATCAGTGGTTGTGTTGGCGCAAACACCTGTTGCATTATTTTCACTGGATGTACTTTAACCGAGCAGCAATCGATCACAATACTATGCGCATTCAACAACGGCTTGATCTGCTCGCAAGTGTGCTCAAATTCAGAAATCGGCGTCAACAAAAACACCATGTCTGCCTGCGCCACATTAGCTAATTCCGCCATTTTTATGCTAGAGTTTTCCAATGACGGCGGTGGATTTTTTTCATACACCAACACATCGCCAAACTTTGCCAATGCATCTGCCCACAGTTTTCCAAAACGGCCATAGCCGACGATACCGAATTGCATAATTTATTTCCTTGCAATGACTACAATAAAGGTCGTTAAATTGGGATGATTATCTTGAATATTTTTTGTAAGCACCTTTAGCCCATAAATCTGCGCTGCACGTTCCGGCGCAATCACCGCGCTATTCTTGCCTAATTTCCCCGCCGCTAAATCATGCGCCGCCTTGGCAGTGTCTTGCCATTCCACATAATCGGCTTGTTTGAACGTTGTTAGCAGATAACGCTCACATTGCGCAATCGCTTGCGGATGCGACACAATTTTTTTAATCTGCTCCACCTTGACTCCAGGACGCGCTAACAAACACTGCCGCACATCCAGCCACACTTCATCGATCATAGTGAATAAATGTTTACCCATAGCTTCAAACGCCATCTTTACCAGGCCACCGCGGGAGTTTACTACCGGAAAGATACCAATATCAATCTTTCCAGAATCAACCGCCGCCAACACACCTTCCATATCGGTTAAATACACCAGCTTCGGTTTTATCCCTACACGCTGTGCATAAATCAGCCCGGCCTCTTCTGAAAACGAACCTGGATCACCGGATACGCCAAGTCGTGTGGTATTTTTCTTTGTCATATATTTTTTATCTTTCAAACTCTGATGGATCACGGGTATTTAAAATCTTATCTGGATCCTGGACATTAAGTGCTACTAAATTCGCAAGCTCGTTAAGTAGCACTAAATTCCAGGATGACAAAGTTGAGGCATGCAGCCAAGCAAGCTGGAATGAAGGGGAATTGAAAAGCAAACTCTTGATGACAGGATGTCATCACGAAGCCTACAGGGACGTATTCACGGCGTGTTTGCGTTCAATTCCCCTTTGTTCCAGCATTAATGGCTACTTTACCCATTCTGCGCCCGATGTCGTAACACATGATCCATAATCACCAACGCCGCCATGGCGTCTACAATCGGCACTGCACGCGGCAATACACATGGATCATGTCGGCCGGCCGCCTCAACTGTTACCGCTTCATTCGCTACATTCACCGTCTGCTGTTGCTTACCAATAGTTGACACCGGCTTAAACGCTACACGAAAATAAATATCCTCACCCGACGAAATACCACCCAAGGTTCCACCGGCATAATTGGTCAATAATTCCGGCCTACCATCTTTTACTGCAAACGCATCGTTGTGCTCACTGCCACGCATAGTCACGCCACCAAACCCCGAACCAATCTCAAACCCCTTGACTGCATTGATACTCAGCATTGCCTTACCTAAATCCGCCGATAACTTATCAAACACCGGCTCACCCAGGCCAGCTGGCGGGCGACGGATAACCCCCTTGATAATGCCACCGATCGAATCCTTCTCGTCGCGCACGGTTTCAATCAACTGAATCATCTGCTGCGCGACAATCGGATCGGGGCAGCGCACCATATTGGCTTCTATCGCGGTGGATGTCACCGTTTTGTAATCAATGTTAGTGCGAATATCACCCACCTGCTCAACGTAGCTGTATATTTGTACTTTCAAATAATGCTGCAAATATTTTTTCGCAATTGCGCCCGCCGCCACACGCGCCAACGTCTCGCGCGCACTCGCCCTCCCGCTGCCGCGAAAATCGCGCAGACCATATTTTTGTAAATAGGTAAAATCCGCATGGGATGGGCGATATAAATCTTTCAACTCGGCATAATCTTGCGGCCGCATGTCGGCGTTGTAGGCCACTAATAAAATTGGCGTTCCGGTTGTTTTGCCTTCAAATACGCCCGATAAAATATGAATAATATCTTCTTCCTTGCGCGGCGTGGTGATGGCGCTTTGCCCGGGTTTTCGGCGATCTAACTCCTGCTGAATATCCTGTTCGCTGATGGCTAATCCTGGCGGACAGCCGTCAATAATAACGCCCACAGCGCCACCGTGCGATTCGCCGCAAGTGGTGATTTTAAATAATTGACCAAGGCTGTTGCCGGACATGGGGACTCTTATATGTTAATGAGTATGGGTTCTAACATAAGATTTTAATACGGCATTTATTTTTGTTTGGTAACCACGACCTAGTTTTTTAAAAAACTCTACTACATCCTCATCTAATCGAAGTGAAAGATGTACTTTATGTGATGGCATAAATAATTCAGCATCTTTCCAAAAACTCTTAGTTGTTGCCGGATTATCCGTATAGTCAATATCTGAATCCTTAGCTCGGTCTAGTTTTTTCCAATTAGTCTTGCTTTTAGCAGCATGTTTCGTAGACTTCGCGTTCATAACGATTTGCCCTCCTGATGGATATAACTCTTATTTTTTCATTTCTACATGTGTATACAACGGCTACTGTAATATGGCGAAGCTTTCCTAGTGCTATCCAACGTTCTTCACCATAATCTTTGCGAGTGTCGATTTTCCTTAGTATGGGGCTCTCAAAAATTATCCAGGCATCACGAAAATCAATATCATGACTTTTTATATTAGCGGTATTTTTATTTTCATCCCATTCTAAAATAGGATTATTAATATTAAATTTATTTGGTAAAGACATACATACCCATAAAATATAGTATATACAATTGTATATACTATTTCAAGTTATTTTTTAACGGCAACAACAAACGCCACCATAATTTCACCTTGGAGCAATAGCCAAAATCGCCTGTTTCACTGCCTCATCCGCCACTGGATGCGCAAATTTGCCTTCTGCGTCATATACGCGTCCGATTTGTTTTAACAGCACATAGCGCACTTGACCGGATTTTGTTTTTTTATCTAGCCTGGTTGCAGATAACAAATCTTTCACGGCAAATTTTTTCAATTGGCTGCCATAAATACCTAAACGCGACCAAACCTGTTGAATGACATCAAATTCTTTAGCCGATAATAAACCCAACAGTTGCGCTAGTTTTGCTTCCACCAGGATGCCCAGGGCCACGGCAAAACCATGTAGGATTTTATAATTGCTGACCTGTTCGATGGCGTGGCCAATGGTATGACCAAAATTTAGCACCATGCGTAGATTAGTTTCTTTTTCATCTAACTCCACTACCCTAGCCTTAATTTTAATAGCGTTGTAGACAATTTTTTGCAGGGGTTTTTCATCACCAGCCATTATTTTGGGCAAGTTTTTTTGCGCATAGAACAAAGCTTGCGGCATCATTGGTTAAAAACATTTTTAATGCTTCGATCAAGCCATTAATTAAGTGCTGCTGCGGCAAGGTTTCTAAACATTGCATATCCGCAACTACCGCTTGCGGCTGCCAAAATGCGCCAATTAAATTTTTACCGTGGGGTGTATTAATACCAGTCTTGCCACCAACGCTGCTGTCTACCATGGCCAGGAGGGTTGTTGGTATTTGAATAAAGGGTACGCCGCGCATATAGGTCGCTGCAACATAGCCAGTTAGATCGCCGACCACACCACCACCTAATGCAATACACAACGTATCGCGACCACAACGTTGCTGCAACATACGCGCCTGCAAGCGATGTTGTGTAAGATAATCCTTGGATTTTTCGCCACCTGCAATGGTTAGCAATAATACGCGATGACCCTGCTGTTTTAATTTAGTAACTAAGGTATTTGCATATAATTTTTTCACTGCGCGATCGGTGATAACGACGATGCAACCAATTGCAGTGGTTTTCGGCAACCAGGCAGTGATCTGCTGTAGGATATTTGTGCGAATAAATATGGGATAACTGGCGGTGGGTGACGCCGGTAGATTAACAAACAGATCAGCCTTTTTCATGATGAGACACGCCCTGCTAATTTCAGCAGTAACTCTTCAGTACGCTGCCAGTTTAAACACGGGTCGGTAATCGACAAGCCGCCGAAATCAATATCATTATGTTGCTTACCGTCGACTTTTTGATTACCTTCTTTTAAGAAACTTTCCACCATAAATCCTTTTACCAATGGTTGTAAATCTGGCCGCTGTTTTAAGCTATCAAGCACCGAAAAAATTACCTGCGGCTGTAAGCTGTAATCTTTCTTGCCGTTCATCAAACAATTATCATGGCTGGCATCAACCATGACGGCCGGATTTTTAATCTTGTGCGCATCCATGTGACGCTTAACTTCTTCTAAATGTGCGATGGAGTAGTTCGGCCCTTCGTTACTACCACGCAACACCAAATGCGCATATTCATTGCCATTGGTCTGCACTTCATAACCATCAAACACCGCCACATGCGGATATTGCGCGGCCAATACACTGTTGATGCCAACAGCCAGGGAACCATGCGTGGGATTTTTCATACCGACTGGACACTCGATAGCGGATGCAAAAATGCGATGTTCCTGATCTTCAGCACTGCGCGCGCCAATCGCTACCCAGGATAATAATTCCAAAAATCCCTTAGCATTGTGGGTAAATAATGCTTCATCGGCAATGGGTAAGCCCATTTCGATGATTTTCACCATCATCTCGCGGGTGTAGCGAATGCCCGCCTCAATATCGGGATATGCTAATGGATCAGGCTGATTAATTGGCCCAGTCCATCCCCTGGTGGTGCGTGGTTTTTGAATGTACACACGCATCACTAATTTTAACGCATGTTTTACGCGTTCATTGAGCGTCAATAGTTTATCGGCATATTCCAACACGGCTGGTTTCGGCCATGCCGAGCACGGCCCTACCACCATCAACAAGCGTGGATCAGCGCCTGATAAAATAGCTCTGATTTCTTCACGATCCTGATCAATTTTCGCATAGCCTGCATTGGATAACGGTATCGATTGCAAGATGTCATCTACTGGCGGTAGTTTTTTAATAATGGCGTAGTTCATAGTGGTTTATTTTTCTCGCTGGCTAATTTTCATTCGACAAGTATAGCAGTGTCTGCTCAACAGCATCCAGTAACGACTCGGTATTATTAACACAATGCGGCGTTAATTCGGTATAAATTTTTTCGCGCTCCCGCCACAGTCGATCAAATGTCACTCGTGGGTCTTCCTGCGCAGAAAAAAACGCTGGCAATCCCTTGCGCATGATGCGTTTGTACACGTCATCCGGCGACCCCGTCACGTGAATTAATACATGCGGCTTGATGAGCTGTTGGTTATCAGCAGTTAACGGCGTCCCCCCACCCAAGGCCAGAATACATGGCGCGCGCTTGATAATCTGGCGCAAGGTTGTGGTTTCTAATTGCCTAAAAAACTCTTGTCCGTACTGTTGCATGATTTGGCGACAAGATAATTTTTTTTGCGTTTGCTGCGTAAATGCACGCTCCATTTCTTGATCCAAATCGATATACGGCCTTTGTAACCTTGTCGCCAGCTTGCGCGCCAGGGTAGATTTCCCCACGTGTTTAAACCCAATCAATATAATATGCTGATTATCACGCATCATGTTGCAATTCCATACGCGCGCCCAGTGATTGCATCAAGGCGACAAAATTTGGAAAGGTTTTATCCATTGCCTCCGCATCGGTAATGAACGTAGGTTGCTCGGTTAACATACCCGCTAATGCTAATGACATCACGGTGCGATGATCATCAAAGCCATGCACCTCGGCGCCACGCAATGTACTTGCATAAATCGTCATACCATCAGCATGTTCTTCCACCTGCGCACCCAGGCGGGTTAGTCCTTGTGTCATCGAATGGATGCGATCGGTTTCCTTAATGCGCGCCTGGGCCACATTACAAATTTCAGTCTTGCCGCTGGCGGCGGTACCAATCACTGCCAATGTCGGCAGTAAATCAGGAATATCGTTGGCATCAATCTTGATTCCAGTTAATGGTTTGCCACCGTGAATCACTAAACGTTCCGACTCAACGCGAATATCCGCACCCATCGCTTGCAATATAGTCACTAAACGCTTATCGCCCTGCGCATCGTGCATGTCTAAACCCTGCAACTCCACACGACCTGATTGCAACACAGCCGCCGCGATTAAATACGACGCCGATGAAAAATCACCAGAAATGCGCTTATGAAACGGTTGATAACGTTGACCACCCGAAATGTAGAATACATCATTATTGTCGCCCTGCTCATGATGATAGCGTATGCCTTGTTCATCCAACCAACGCAGCGTCAGCTCCATATAGGGGCGTTCGTGCAAATCATGAACCGTGATTTCACTATCCTTAGGCGCACAGGGCAAATTAATCAATAATGCCGATATATATTGCGAACTCAAACCGCCGACCTCAGCAATGCCACCTTGCAACTGACCACTAACAGCAATTGGACAGGTATCCTTGCCGCCGACATAATCGATAGTCAAACCAAGTTTAGTTAGCGCAGTCACTAGGGGGGTAATCGGTCGCGCACGCATTTGCTCCCCACAATCCAATATCGCCGGTATATCGGCTCCCTGGCGAAAACCCAATGAGGGTAGTATAAATCGCGTAGTGATGCCGGAATTGCCGGAATACAGCGTGTCCGTAACCGACTGTAACGGTAACCCAGGGCTATTGATTACTAAACTGCTGCCTTCAGCCTTGATGTCAGCGCCCAATTGCCGACAAATGTGTAGCGCATCGCGGGCATCGTCTGAATCCAATACATTTTCCAGCACACTTCGCCCCTGCGCCAACAGACCAAAAACCAGCCCACGGATAGTCTGTGATTTTGAACTGGGCACGGTCACCTGGCCTTGCAGGGTGGTGGTTTTGTGTACTAATAATTTCATGATAAGGTCTGGTAAGGATGGTTCACAAACATATGGGCACGAACATACGGGCGGTTCACGAACCGCCCCTACATATGTTAATATGTTAAACTGTTTACTATAAGAATTCTGCTTTTTTTGCCAATATTACGCTACTATGACAGCCCAAACAGCCTTACGCGGAAAATTATTACATAATGAACCCCTGGCAGGTTACACCTCCTGGCGCGCTGGCGGCAATGCCGAACGTTTCTACATACCTGCCGATGTGAGTGATTTAGCGGGTTTTTTAGCAACATTACCGCAAAGCGAACCGCTGACTTGGCTGGGTTTGGGCAGCAACGTCCTTATTCGTGACCAGGGCATTGAAGGGACGGTAGTGCTGACATTAGGCGCACTCAAAGAGTTTCACATCGCGCCGGAAGGGGTTATCCGTGTAGAAGCCGGCGTTACCTGCGCCAGACTCGCCAAACTCTGCGCGCAATATCAATTCGCGAAGGGGTCCTTTTTTGCGGGTATCCCCGGCACCATCGGCGGCGCACTGGCGATGAACGCTGGCGCGTTTGGCGATGAAACCTGGCCTTATGTTATCGCTGTCGAAACGATCGACCGCAGTGGCAATATCCGCCAACGTTTACCACAAGAATTTCGTATCGGCTACCGCGAGGTGACACGCCCCGCGGAAGAATGGTTTGTCGCCGGCCATTTTTGCTTTCCCTCCGGCGATACCGCACAAACGCAACAAGCGATTAAGGAGTTACTGCGTAAACGTGGCGCTAGCCAACCCATTGGCGAATTTAGCTGCGGCTCGGTGTTTCGCAACCCACCAGGCGATCATGCTGCGCGTTTAATTGAATCGTGTGGTTTAAAGGGCAAACAACTCGGCGGCGCACACGTCTCCACCAAACATGCGAATTTCATCATAAACAACGGCAACGCCACAGCAAGCGATTTAGAACAGTTGATTAGCCTGGTGCAACAAACGGTTAAACAGCAGACCGGCGTGGAGTTGGTCAGAGAGTGCCATATTTTAGGCAAGTGACTTAATATGAATCCGCGGGAACTAATAGCGTTGTAACCTGTATTTACAGAATTTCCTATAGCACCGATAATGAAGTTATTCTTTTTTTACCTTCGCGTGTTGGAAATAATTATCTAATTCATTGAGTACTTTTAATCCTTCTTTTGGCGAACCCTTGGCGCTTCTCGCACGAAACCTCATTTCTGTGTCAAATTCAGCAAGTACGATGGTAGACATTTCTTCCATCAGTTTATTAAGACTTACATGCTGCCGTTTCGCCAATAATTTCAAGCGGTTATACTTATCATCGGGTAAGCGGATCGTTAAGGTAGACATATTAAGCACCCTCTTTTAGTAGTTGTTCCGGTTTCAAAATATGAACATGGGGAAAAAGTAGCTGTCCATTTCTAAAATCTTTAACATTTTTTGTAATAATTGCCGCTGCATTTCCTGCAATGGCTAGTTCTAAAACATGGTTATCGCCTTCATCTTTTAAATTAGGCCGCCAAAGATAGTACAGGTGAACCCACTGACACGTAGCCATAAAAGCATTAAACAAAATCTCTCGTTTGCTAACAGGGACAGGGCAATTTTTAAATAAGTGCTCTCGACCAAAAACTGATTCATATTCATGAAACAGTGACGTTCCCATCAATGGTTGATATTCTCCATTCAAGCACCGTCTTAGTATTTCTCGGCTTGCTCCAGCACTGCTGATCAATGCCGATATAAATACAGATGTGTCAACAACAAGTATATTCTTCATGGTGAAATGGTAGCATATATGCTGTCAAAAATCCAATGTGCGCGCTATATCAATCAAACACGCGAACTTCATCATCAACGGCGGTAACCCCATCGCCAGCGATTTAGAACAATTAATTAGCCTGATTCATGGATGTAATCTTGCCTTTAACAATTTAATAGCCATATTTCGTTCCCGTATTCGACCTTGACGTATTGCATCAACCAATACCAGCAAATCATAAAATGCGGGGTCTGGATATTGCATAATAGATTTTGGCACTGATGGATACAAAGGCTTTAACGTTAACCCACGTTGATCACCTTCCGCATAAGGCCAAATGGGAATCGGGTCTTTACCCAGTGCAATTTGACCTTTAAACACAGGTGCGGCATAACTTGTCGATATACCACGCGTATATTCGCCTAATTGTGCTGGAAACATATATTTTACTCCAAAGATCAAGAACTCCTCGGCTGCGGCAAGCACCGGACGGTTTTCCCCCTTAACCAGTCGCAATAACCCAGCTTGACGCAATCTTTTGATGCCAGCATTTATTTCAGAGACACTGACACATAAAGACAGGGCAAGTTGGTTCTGCGACCAGGCATAATCTACACTAGCCAGAAGCTTAATGAGCAACACTACATCTTGGGGCTTTAACATAATTATTGCTTCCTATTGATACACTTTATACCTAGTTTAGCACATATATTTGCTATTCGCGAATCGCGAATAGCAAATAGTCACACATTTCCTCAGCATATCCCTATCCCCTATTCCCAGTTGGTATCTACAGCATAATATATGTCTCAGAATAAGCAGTAGCTGGCAACAAAGGTTTTAGATGCTCATGGGCTTTTTCAATCATTTCGCTTAATGCCCACAAATAGTCATGAGTAATCTGCCTAGAGTACCCTAAAAAATCATCGTGCAATGCAACCTGACTAAGCGCCATTGCCTTAGATAGGTATTCGTTGAGCGCATCATACCTGTGTACGGGTTCATTTATTGGTGATAGGAACTCATTTATATCGTGGCGAGGCATGGGCTACTCCTTATACAAGTTTGAACTATCATCAAAATGATACTTATAGTCCGTGGTTCGATAAGTATATCATGGTTATCATTACTAGATGCAAGCAAAACATCCAGCACTCATAAAACTAGGTCAACAAATTCGGCGACTTCGCACCGCAAAAGGCTTTTCGCAAGAAAGCTTTGCGGCTGAAGTCGGCTTGGATAGAACATATATGGGTGGGGTTGAACGCGGGGAAAGAAATCTATCCGCTATTAACTTAATACGGATAGCTAAGGCTTTAAAAGTTGAGGTTGGGCAGTTGTTTCCCTCGCTTAGACTCTTGAATATTGATTAGGGGATATGATTATAATGATGGATATTAATGGAAAAACGGTTCCGATTAGATACAAAATTATCACAAAAGAGGTTTTTTCCAACATAATCAATTTGTTTAAAAAAGAAGCAGAAAAATTACAATTACAAGGCAATTTTGCTGAAATCCTTTTCCAGATAACTACTGATGGTGACATGTACTCTGGTCCAAATTGTATAGAATTTGAAAGTCAATACAAACATAAGCATATAGCTGATAATATCAATATCACATTGTATGTTTTAGAAACACCTGAAAACCAACAAAAAATAAAAAACAAAATTTTTCTGCAACTCGACCGCAAAAATGATAGTTACTTGCATGTTGCGGGAAAAGATAATACTTGGGTTAATGGGGTGGTTACCAATTTTTCCAAGGTACTTGGACAAGCGCCAAACCGTAACAAGATATTACATAATCCCTTGTTAGAAATGTTAGTACAGATACTAATAGTCGTTACGATGGTTGTTTTTTCTATATTTGTAGCTGCTAAACTTTCATCAAAAATTCAAGTGCAATATGCTGAGGTTTATATTTTCGTGGTGGTTCTTTTATCAATGTCTAACCTTTGGGATTATGGTAAGAGAGGATTAATTCTTGCACGAAACAAATATTATCCCATCGTAGATATTCGACCAAAACCACGCAAACGTATAATTATTGCCACAGGAACGTTTGTTGTATCGGCCATCGTAATTTGGTTCATAAATCATGTTTTAGATATGTTGACAACATAATGGATAGAGAGTCCAATACTGGCGTGCAAAAAATTAACAGTAAAAAATCATTCGGTGATAAATATTAGTTATTCATCACATACTGAGCACAATGCTGATAAGTAGGCATCAGCGTTGCCCCCGATATATCTTCTTTGTCTAACTCATATAGTAGATCATCCGCAAAACTTGCATCGAGAGTTATCTTTTGTAAGTTATATAGAGACCCAGACGATTTAGCATAGTCGTCAAATTCCAATATATGCTCGTCTAGTGAAGGCCATTTTCCATACCTTAAGTAATAGACATCTGCGCCTCGCATTTCAATGAAGATTCCTTTCTGAACATGCAAGAATTCAAACAGGTTATGCTTAATGTTAGTGTGAAGCCTAAGAGATTTTAAATACAAATGATCGAACTGATTTTTTGTATTAAATGCGTATACTGCTATCTCGCCTGCTTTATACTTTCTTGTCGAATCTGCTGCAAAAAAAGCTGCTATAAAGGAGCTGTATGTCCAGTCTAACAATCTGGTTGGGATACCTGAGTGTTGCGCCAATGCTAAAGGATAGTAATGTGTATAGTTAAATAATGGCTCATAATTAATACTACTGGATTCATTTTTAGAAGCCAGACGTTTCATCCATGCCTCTGAGTGACGATCAATCATTATCTGCATTTTTTCTACCTTAATTTCTGTCATGGTAGCAAAAAACGCATCATAATGAAAATGTTCCACAGTAATATTTGTATCCTCAAGATAAAGGGCTGATTTATTGCAAGTTTGAATAAATTTTTCAACCAGCTGAAAGTCAATAAAAGATTTAACAATTATTTCTTCCAACCTTGGAGCATGAGTATCTGAAAATTTTGACCCTTCTATTGGCAATTGCATGCCCATACATCTTTTAGCAACACTATGCGCAGCAGATTCTAACGACCAACCATTCTCTTCAATTTCTTGAAAAAATCTTGCTCTGGCTGACTGAGGCTCTGCCTGATTTCGTAAAGCACACGGTATTAGGGGTCGTTGTCCACTCTTCTCCCATTGGCCTCTGTATATCCAGAAGTTTTTCTTTGGGTCTCTCTCACACCACCTTTCATTCCTTTTAGATAAGATTTCTAGAAATGCTTTGGCGTCTTTAGCCTTTGTACATTTTATTTCAGGGGGTTTCGTGCAATTCATAGTACTCTTCCTCTTAGTAGTTGAATGAAAAGGGTTTTACATTCCTCCCAACACTTGGTTCTATTGAGTTAATGGATATTCTACCAAGGATCGAATTACTTTAATGTCTTGTGCTATCAGGAATCGAGCTAAAAGTACCTTGTAAAAATTGTATCTTAAATCTACCTGGGTTTACCATCAGGCATAGAGTATTAAATTACTGGATTCCTGGATCAATGGCACTACCTTAAGCACGCACCAACGTGTCATTTTTTCTTCTCCCCTTGTGGGAGAAGGTGGCCGCACCCGGATGTTGGCTTCAAATCTAGTATAGACAATATAACTAAACAAGCTGATATACTAGGATAAATCTGTGCGGACGGATGAGGGGGTAGATGGGTTTGGCAGAGAAGAATGACTAACCCCTCATCCGTCCGCACAGTTTCAATCAAATTTTTTTAGCTAAGATACTTTATCGTTCTTGCACTGTTTTAAGCTATAAATATAGGTGCGGCCACCTTCTCCCACAAGGGGAGAAGGAAAAAATGGGAGCACTATTGTAAGTTTGTGCTATTCCTTAAGGTAGTGCCCATTGAGTTCCGGGATGACAGCATAGCCCCTGGGAGCGCGGGCAGCTTGCCCGCAAAATTCAGCCATTGGCAAAGATGCGGACGAGCCGTCCGCGCTCCCAGCGGTTTTGCGCCAAAAATCGCGTATTCGCTAACGTACCGACCTATCAATATTGCTAAAGGCGGTTTCAATTTTGCAGCAGCAAATCAAATTGAGAAATTACTACTCAGGTTCGGAGTCAAGAATCTTTTTTCAATTATTTATATGCGGGCGCTCCATAACAAATTTTTCTTCCACGCATGAATATTCCATATAGCCTAAGCGAGCAATCGGCTTAAATTTAGTAACATCGATTCTTTCATCGGTGATGATGGCATCGTCGATGTGAATTCCGACAACTCTGGCAATGACTAATCGATTGGTATGTTTGTCATCAATCACTGGCATCTGCACCGATTGATAATGTACACATTCTAAATGGATAGGGGCATCTTTAATGCGCGGCGGCTTGACCAGCTTTGAAGGAAGCGTGGTTAAACCTGCCATAGCTACTTCACTGATACCGCGATCAAATTCAGCAGAGGTAATATTTACTTGCTTGCGTAAATCCCACGTGGCGATATTCACCACGAATTCTCTTCTTTCCTCAACGTTTTGTAAGGTATCTTTTATCCCGCCGTCATGGTGTTTGCTGGTGGTAGAGAAAACAATCATGGGAGGCATATCTGCAACGGCATTAAAATAGCTGTAGGGCGCCAAATTCACATTGCCTTGCGCATCTAAGCTGGTTATCCAGCCGATTGGCCGTGGGATAACGCAAGATTTGAAAGGATTAAATGAGAGACCGTGGTTATTTTCTTCGGTGTTGTAAAACATTTTTTGTTCCTACTTTGTATTGTTCTCAAATTTGTCATTTTTTATATTTATGGCACTTATTGAACATTTGTCAAGAAATTGATAGTATGTTGGCATGGTTGCTGCAGCTATTAACGCAGCTGGAACAGTATACAATCCTATTTTTGACAACGAGAGCTGACGATGGAAGAAGTTAAACAAAAAATATCACCGCAAAACACACTGGTCTCACCAAATACCTCACCACCTGTTATCCAAACTCCAACCATCGACAAAGATGTTAAAACCACCCCTGCCGATAATGAACAGAAGTTTGACCTTAGTAAATTAAGCATGGAAGATGGAGGGAAAATTAAACTCGGTTGTGGCTCGAACGGGGAAACGAGTGTAGTGCGTGGGATTTATAATGACAAGCCAGTAGCAGTAAAATGTTTTCCTCTCAACTCAAAACGTAATGCACTCATACATGAGGCAACTGTGACCAATGGACTGCCTTCCGATTACCTGGCGCCAATACTTGGGTACTCATTAGAGCCGCCCAGGATTATAATGGAGTTATACGAACAAACTCTGTCCGGACTGCTAAAAAACATCGGTAAATTCCCCTGGTCAAAACGCCATCGACTACTGCTTGATATCGCACTGGGGATTGCCACCTTACGTTACCATGGATTAATACATGGCGATATAAAGAGTGAAAACATTTTCATCGATGATACTGGGCGAGCCCTGCTGGGGGATTTTGGCACCACCAAGCCGCCTCACCAAGCCGACAAAGACCCACCGTTGGGGACGGTCGGTTACGCTGCACCAGAATTATTAAAACCAGACAAAACTGTTACTTTTGCCAGTGACGTCCATAGTTTTGGCGCAACGTGCTGGGAAGTCATCCACGGCCGCAAAATAAGAGATGAAGGTTCAGAATTCTTGGATTGGGCTTATGATAAAGATTCTTATAAAAAATCGCCAAATGAGGATAAGCGCCAACTTCATTTCCCCCCAGGAACTCCCACGGATTTAATTAAGCTAACTCAGTATTGTCTTGCAAAAAATCCTGCTAACCGTCCCAGTATCGATGAGGTAGCAGAAAGGCTGGAGACATTGTGGCAAAATGCCGTCAATGAGGAGCAAGCACAACAATCACCCAAGAAGAAAGAAGAAAAATTGTTGCCTTCTATCGCCCCATCGCTGACACAATTTTCTTCAGTTTTTTCATCACCGAAACCAGAAACATCTCCTCCCAGCGAAACAGTCAATTGGCTTAAAAAAATAATGCTGGAGAGGGCGCTCAGATTAATAGACACTCTCTACCCAGCAAATACAAAGTACGCTAAGCTACGAGAGGATTTTTTAAAAGAACTACCGGGCGATAGCGATAATAACAACAACCGAGATAAATTAAGGCTCACTATCATGAAATTGGAGGTAGTACAAGAGTTACGACGTGACCCACAAAAGGCACAAGACGACCTACGACAGGCACTAAGTGACCTGACCTGCAATTAAATATGTAAGGAGAACTAATCAGCGTGTTTACATAAAAGGGAGACCTATGACACTCACATTAATACTCATTCTGACAGGCATTACCATTTGCCTTATTTTGTTAAAACACAAAAAAGCAGGCATTATAACGTTGTCAATTACTTTTCTGTGTTTTTTAGCACTTGGTTATGGCGTCATCGCGTCCTTGTTACTAAAACCGTTACAACTCACTTTCTTCAATTCACCCTCACCGACATGGCAACAGAAAAACGCCATTGTTCTGTTAGGCGCTGGCACTATAAAAGTTCCTGTAGCAAACGAAGTCATTCCCACCATCCTTTCTTATTCACGGATTTATACCGCAGCACGGCTGTATGTTGACTGTGCAAAACAGCATAGCTGCATCCTCATCGTCAGCGGAGGCGACGTCACCAAGACCGGGCGTTCTGAAGCCGATGTCTATCGTGAGGCGTTGATAAACACTGGCGTAAACAGCAGTAACATCGAAATAGAACCCAACAGTAAAAATACCTATCAAAATGCGCAGTTCACTAAGGCCCTCCTGCAGAAAGAGCATTTTGATCAGGTTATTCTTGTTACTTCCGGCATCCATTTAAAACGTGCGGTATTGTATTTTGCCAACGTTGGCGTTCGTACAATCCCTGTGCCCGCTGATTACACAGCGCCACTGCACGCAGCGCTTCCCCTGGCGTATAATTTTGCCATCACCGATTTCGCCATTCACGAATATATCGGAATTGCACGATTGTACGTTTACAACTTTTTCGGTTGGAACAAGGGCGATCATCCCAATCCCACACAATCGATAAACTAAAAGATCATGGAAAAAATTGAC
Source organism: uncultured Gammaproteobacteria bacterium (assembly GCA_963777715.1). Taxonomy (GTDB): domain Bacteria; phylum Pseudomonadota; class Gammaproteobacteria; order JAURND01; family JAURND01; genus JAURND01. Next base: position 145,231 of record CAVZRN010000010.1, on the reverse strand, counting down.
GGGGGCGGATACTATTTAGCTATGAGCGGCGGGGACGACAAAATCATGCTTGTTAAGCCAATCTCACGTCCCCATGTGTAATAGGTATATACAAATTATTCATCATCGAGGTATCACATGCTTTACATTCACAACAGCGCAACCAAGCAGAAACAGCCATTTACCCCCATTGAACCCGGCAAGGTGCGTCTATACGTATGCGGTATGACTGTCTACGATTATTGCCACATTGGTCATGGCCGGTTGTTCGTGGTGTATGACATGGTGGTGCGCTATCTGCGCGCACGCGGTTATGACGTCACCTATGTACGCAACATTACCGATATTGATGACAAGATTATTAATCGCGCTGCCGAAAATGGTGAGTCAATTGAAGCCGTGACCTCGCGTTTTATCGACGCCACGCATGAAGATGAACGCGCACTGGGGATATTGCCGCCTGATATTGAGCCGCGCGCCACACAACACGTGCCTGACATTATTGCATTGATTGAAACCCTGGTAGCCAAGGGTTATGCCTATGTAACCGCCAGTGGCGATGTATTTTATTCCGTCAGCAAGTTCGCCGACTATGGTAAGTTGTCGCATCAATCGCTAAGTAAACTGCGTCGCGGTGCGCGTGTGGATATTTTAGAAGACAAACAGGACCCGCTGGACTTTGCCTTATGGAAATCCGCCAAGCCTGGCGAGCCGCAGTGGGATTCTCCGTGGGGCAAGGGACGTCCCGGCTGGCATATTGAATGTTCCGCGATGTCAGCTGCTTGCCTCGGTAAGACCATCGATATTCATGGCGGTGGTTTGGACTTGGTATTTCCACATCATCAAAACGAAGTGGCGCAATCGGAAGCCGCCTTCGGCTGCACCTTCGTCAATGCCTGGATGCACATGGGTTATGTGCAAGTGAACTCGGAAAAAATGTCCAAGTCGTTGAAAAACTTTTCTACCATTCGCGAGGTATTGGCGCAATACGATGCTGAAACCGTGCGCTATTTTATGTTAGCCAGTCATTACCGCAGCCCGATTAATTACAGCAGTGAAAATTTAGACAGCGCCAAATCAGGTTTGGCGCGTCTTTATACGGCATTACGCGGGCTGCCACAACCCGAGGAGGGGTTTAAAGCCGATGAAAAATTCTTAGCTAAATTTAATGCAGCGATGGATGATGACTTTAATACGCCACTGGCATTGTCAGTATTATTTGACATTGCACGCGAAATCAACCGCCTGCGGGATGAAGATAATATAGTTGCTGCGGCAAACCTGGGCGGTTTGTTAAAACAATTGTGCGGTATTTTTGGTTTTCTGCAAAAAAGGCCGGAAGAATTTTTACAATCTGGAACTGCTGATACGGAAGTAGCAGAAATCGAACGCTTAATTGCAGCGCGCGATGATGCGCGGCAAAGAAAGGCTTGGGCGGAAGCAGATCAAGTGCGCGACCAACTGCTAAAAATCGGCGTGGTATTAGAAGACACAGCCGCAGGCACTCTCTGGCGTAAAGAAACGCAGAACCTGGAGACGTAACATGACTGCGTGGCAACCAACTGCATCACGACAAAATCTGCAACAGCGCGCAGCTATCCTGGCAACGATCCGGCAATTTTTTCTTGATCGTCACGTGATGGAGGTGGAAACGCCGTTGTTGGGACACAGCACCGCCACCAATCCCTTTATTGATAGCTTAATGGTTGCGGAAGTCAATCAGCATCAGCACCCACCCTACTTACAAACCTCTCCTGAATTTCCGATGAAGCGCCTGCTGGCTGCTGGCAGTGGCAGCATTTACCAAATCTGCAAGGCGTTTCGCGCCGAGGAAAATGGGCGCTTCCATAATAGCGAATTCACCATGCTAGAGTGGTATCGCGTTGGTTTCGATCACCATCAGTTGATGGACGAGGTGGATGAGTTATTAAAGCTCATCCTGGATACTATATCTGCAGAGCGAGTGACGTATGCACAATTATTCCAACACTTTGTTGGCGTTGATCCCCATACTGCCAGTGCGTCAACGCTGGCAGCGCGTGCGCAGCAACGCGCCATATCGATCCCCAAAAATGCGCATATGGAGGACGTGGATTTTTGGCGGCAACTATTAATGATGCATTATATCGAACCACATATCGGTCAGTTGCGTCCGATTTTTATTACCGATTATCCAGCATCACAAGCGGCATTGGCCAGAATTCGCCCGGGTAATCCCCCGGTAGCCGAACGCTTTGAGGTGTATTTCCGTGGCATCGAGTTGGCGAATGCTTATCACGAGCTAGGCAATCCTGATGAGCAACGCCACCGTTTCCAGCTGGATAATCAACGTCGCGCTGCCCTGGGCTTGCCGCAAATTCCGCTGGATAATGCGTTAATTGCTGCATTGGCGCATGGCTTGCCCGATTGCGCCGGTATTGCACTTGGCATTGATCGGCTGGTGATGCTGGCCACACAGGCAACTTCCATTGCCGAGGTAATAAGCTTTACCGCTGCATGACAGGTTACCTGTTTCTAAGGTACTATACCTACTAAATACTAACTATAAACCTTATCACTTAAAAATCCTATGCGTACTCATTATTGTGGCGATGTTAACGAATCCTTAATCGATCAAACGGTGGAACTGTGCGGCTGGGTACATCGCCGTCGCGACCACGGTGGCGTTATTTTTCTCGATGTGCGTGACCGCGAGGGTCGTGTGCAAGTGGTGTTTAACCCAGAAAGCAGTGCATTTCCCATTGCCGAAACCGTGCGCAATGAATACGTGATAAAGGTAACCGGCCGCGTGCGGCATCGTCCAGCCGGGACGGTTAACGAGAAGCTGAAGACCGGCCATGTTGAAGTGATCGCTGATAACATCACTATTTTAAACACCTCCGAACCCACGCCATTTCGCATCGATGAATACACCGAAATCAGCGAAGAAGTCCGCTTGCAATATCGCTATCTCGACATACGCCGCGAAGAATTATCCGAGCGTTTGCGTTTCCGCGCACGGCTGAATCAGAAAATTCGCAATTATTTAAATCACCATGATTTTTTAGAAATAGAAACGCCATTTCTAACCAAGTCCACACCCGAAGGCGCACGTGACTATTTAGTCCCCAGTCGCGTTTACCCGGGTAGTTTTTACGCGCTGCCACAATCACCGCAAATATTTAAGCAGTTATTAATGGTGGCGGGCATGGATCGTTACTATCAAATCGTGCGCTGTTTTCGCGACGAAGATTTACGTGCTGATCGTCAACCTGAATTTACCCAGTTAGATTTGGAAATGTCCTTCGTCGATCAGGCAGCCGTAATCCAATTGATTGAAGCGATGGTGCGTGAATTATTTAGCGAGTTACTGGATGTCGCGCTACCCAACCCATTTCCCCATATGACGTATGCAGAAGCCATCCGCCGTTTTGGCATCGATCGCCCTGACTTACGCATCCCGCTGGAATTTGTCGATGTTGCCGATTTGCTACGCGAGGTGGAATTTAAAGTATTTGCGCAAGCGGCCAATGATCCCGATAGCCGCGTGGTAGCATTACGTGTGCCAGAAGGCGCCACGCTATCGCGCAAGGAAATTGACGACTATACCCAATTAGTCGGCAGCCTGGGCGCGAAGGGTTTGGCCTACATTAAGGTAAATAGCGTCAGCGCCGGCGTGGAAGGCTTACAGTCGCCAATTTTAAAATTCTTGCCACACGATGTCATTTTACAAATCATGCAACGCGTCGACGCACAGGATGGTGACCTGGTATTTTTCGGTGCGGATAAGGCGAAGGTGGTGAATGATTCCTTAAGTGCCTTACGCATTCGACTGGGTCATGATCGCCAATTAATTGAACACGGTTGGCGCTTTGTCTGGGTGGTGGATTTCCCGTTATTTGAATGGGATGAAAAAGAAAAACGCTGGCAATCACCGCATCACCCATTTACCTCACCCAAGGATTCTGATCCTGTAAATGTTAGAGCAAATCCTGGCGCTATGTTATCTGATGCCTACGATTTAGTGCTTAACGGCTCGGAATTGGGCGGTGGCTCCATTCGTATTCATGATGCCGCCATGCAGCGCACGATATTTGATATTCTTGGCATCAGCCCACGCGAAGCGGAAGAAAAATTTTCGCACCTGTTAAATGCCTTCCGCTTCGGCTGCCCGCCACACGGTGGTTTAGCCCTTGGTATGGATCGCGTTGCCATGTTAATGACTGGCGCTTCTTCCATTCGTGAAGTGATCGCATTTCCCAAAACACAACGCGCGCAATGTCCGCTAACTTCTGCACCAAGCGAAGTCAGCGATGCGCAGCTTAAAGAGCTAGGCATACGCCTTGTCACACCTAACAAAGAAAAACTACATGTCGAAAAAATTTAAAAACTACCGCAAGCACGATCCCTACTACGCCCGCGAATGCGAGAAATACCCTGATCCCATTCCCAGTCGCGAATTTATCATGCAATGTTTGGATGAATTGGGCGAGCCAACCTCTGGCGAAGTACTCCTCTCCTTATTCGACTTGAAAGATCCTGATGCAACCGAGGCGTTACGCCGACGTCTGGTGGCGATGGAACGCGCCGGGCAATTAATCCGCAACCGTCGTGGCAAGTACGCATTGGTCGATCAATTAGAGTTAACCCGTGGCCGCATCGTTGGCCATAAGGACGGTTTTGGTTTTTTAATCCCTGATGACAAGAATGGCGATGCCTTTATTTCCCCCTATCAAATGCGCTCGCTATTACCGGGAGACCGCGTATTAGCGCGCATCGTCAACGGCAGCCGCGGCAAGCGTGAAGCCGTGATTGTTGAGATATTAGAGCGCCGTACGCAACGTATCGTCGGGCGCTATTTTGAGGAAAAACACGTCGCCTTTTTACAACCGCATCACAAAGATATTACGCAAGATATTCTAATTCTACCCGGTGAGCAGGGTGCAGCAAAAAACGGGCAATTCGTCGCGGTAGAACTCATTACCTATCCCACAGCACGACGCCAGGCCACTGCACGCGTAGTAGAAATTATCGGCGAGCATCTATCGCCTGGCATGGAAATTGATGTCGCCATTCGCACCCATGGAATTCCCCACCAATGGCCCGATGAGGTTACCGAAGAAATTTCGCGCCTTGGTGTGGAAGTTACCGAGATGGATAAACAAGGCCGCACCGATATTCGCGACCTTGCCCTGGTCACCATCGATGGCGAAGACGCTAAGGATTTTGACGATGCTGTTTTTTGTAGTAGCCATCCAGATGGCAGCTTCCGTCTCATTGTTGCTATTGCCGATGTCAGTCACTACATATTACCCAATAGCACATTGGATAAAGAAGCATATAACCGTGGAAATTCCGTGTATTTTCCCGGTCGCGTGATCCCCATGTTGCCGGAATTGTTATCCAATGAACTGTGCTCATTAAAACCACAGGTTGATCGTTTGTGTATGGTGTGTGACATGCACATCAACAGCGCAGGTGAATTACTCAAATCTACATTATATGACGCGGTCATGCGCTCACGTGCGCGCTTAACTTACACCGAAGTTGCCGCCATGCTGGCCGGTGAGAAAAAAACCCAAATGGGACTATTGCCGCACTTACAAGATCTTTACAAAGTCTATCAAAAAATGTTCGCGCAACGGCAAGTGCGTGGCGCGCTGGATTTTGAAACCACGGAAACGCGGATTATTTTCGGCAAGGACCAAAAGATACAAGCGATTGTCCCCACAGTGCGTAACGAAGCACACCGCCTGATCGAAGAATGTATGTTGATGGCGAATGTGGCGACGGCGCAATTTTTAGAGCAGCACCAGGCAAGGATGTTATATCGTGTTCATGAAACCCCCAATCTCGAAAAACTAGAACGCCTACGCGATTTTCTCAAGGGGGTGGGATTGCAACTGGGCGGCGGCGATAAACCATCTCCGCAAGATTTTCAGAAATTACTCAAGCAAGCGACAAACCGCACTGATGCGCACTTGATTCAAACTGTATTATTGCGCTCATTAATGCAAGCGGTGTATTCGCCAGATAATGGCGGTCACTTTGGCTTGGCATATGAAAGTTATACACACTTCACCTCACCTATTCGCCGTTATCCTGATTTATTAATACATCGTGCAATCCGCCAACAATTGAAATCTCAGAAAAAAAATAGTCCTAATTACGATCATGCTACCTTGGTTACGTTTGGCGAGCATTGCTCGTTTACCGAACGTCGCGCCGATGAGGCCACACGCGATGCGACCAGTTGGCTGAAATGCTATTACATGCAGGATAAATTGGGACAAGAGTTTGATGGCATCATCACCGGTGTCACTGGCTTTGGCGTATTCGTCGAGTTAAATAATATTTACGTCGAAGGCTTGGTGCATATCACCGCCCTGCGCGATGATTATTATCATCATGAGCCGACCAAACATCTGTTGCGCGGCAAACGCACCGGCACCGTTTACCGTCTGGGCGATCCGCTTCGCGTTCTCGTTGCGAAGGTAAATCCCGATGAGCGCGAGTTGGATTTTGAGTTGGTGGTTAAGAAGAAAAAGGCTAAACAAAGTTAATTTGTCCGCGGAGAAAATTATGCTTGAACCGCCTGTTGGATCAAAAATAAAAATTACTTATGAAAATGGTGACCCCAAGATCACCATACCGTGTTCCACATCGATAATGCGCAGAGTTTTGAATACTATATTTATAATCTTAGCTATTTTCACCCTGGCATTCTTATGTAAATTATTAGGAAGTGAATTTCTCAAAAACACCAATCATCTTAATTTATTACTATATTTAGCTATTCAACCTATAATTATTCTATATCTTATTTTTTTATTATTTAGAAATTTTAAAACCATACTCCCAGAAACTATAACGTTATCACAACAAAGTTTACAATACGATTCCGGCATTACCCAACTACCACCACTCTTTTTACCTTCATTCACCACAAGGCGTGCGCCATTACCGATATTTTTCCGGATTCTATTCCAAAAAAGAATCAGGACAGAAATTAACTACTTAAAATTAAAAACTTTAGCGTTAACCAAGCTGAGTATTGTTTATATAGTATTAACAGTATACGATCAGGAGAAAAAATATTATCTTGGCATTTCTGCAAATAATGCTGAACGCGAATGGCTTTTTAAAACTATACAAGACTATTACAACCTACCGCAGCAAATACATCATGGCATAAGAGAATTCAAAAATTCATCGAGCTGAATAATGTCTACGTGGAAGGTTTGGTGCATATCAACCAATCCTATAGATGGCGTAAAGCCCCTAGGAGCGCTGTAGGGGCAACCCTTGTGGTTGCCCGAATCTTTTACGGGCAGGCACAAGGCCAGCCCCTACATGCGGACGAGCCGTCCGCGCTCCCAGGGGCTTTGTGCCATTCGCGTTGCGTAAGCAATCAACCAGCGTAACTGCCAAACCCCACAGTCTTAAACGCGACGACTATACTCTTGATTATGTTGTTGGAGGACCTTCTGGGTTGTTATTATTACTATCAGGCGCCTCACCTTGAGGTTTTTGATGTTTATTATCCAACGACTGTGATGATGGTGGTTGCTCACGGTGCCCAAAAAATCCGGCTGAAGGTTTGGTTCTGTTCGAGGCTTGTTGCGCAGCTAATCGCAGCTCTGACGCACTTGAAATGATCCCCAACGGGGAAGATGATTCTGGCCTTTGTGCTGATTTAGCTGTTTTAATTCCAGCATCTATTCTTTTTATTTCATCGAGAGAATCAGGATTAGCTTCCATACTTCTCTCAAGGAAAAATCGCGCACTCTGTATCCACGATTGAACAGCGCCTGCATCAATTGATGCAAATTCAGGAACACTTTGATTAAACACTGTATTGTCATTCTGCATCAAATTTGTTTTTATTTTTTCAAACTTAGCAAAAACCCTTCCTACCTGCACTACCTCTTTATATTTTTGCAATTTCTCTTTTTCCGATAAATCATCTGTTTTTATCGCTGCACATGTTTGCTGTACATATTGGCTATATTTATTAAGTTCTTTTAATGCTTGTCTTGATGGTTTAAGCAGGTTTTCGAATTCCTGATCAAATTTATCAAAGTCTAATTGATCCAGGGACTTGCCGTTGCTCGTCTTGGAGTTAAATGTATTTCTTTTATCTATTACTTTCTGCAGATTATCCAATATTGTTTCTGCATTTTTCAGCAGTTTATCATTAGGAGAATTCACACTTTTATCATCCAATTTCGGAAAAGCCGCGAGCAACTTATCGTTTGTCTCACGTATCTTGACCATCTCTGTACTAATGTACTGATTAATATCTGCATTTATTTTGCCAGCTTCTGCATTTATTTTGCGAGCTTTAGTTACTCCTAATATGGCTCCCATAATATGTCTAGCGCTGGATGGTTGTTTTGGAGGTGATGTTTGTTTGACCTCTGTTTTTGATTCAACAGCAGGCCCCGGCATTTTAGGTTCTTCCGCCAGCTTGGGCCGTTGTATTGGTAATGGTGTTACCGTTGGTTGCGAAGATGGCGGGGTCGGCAAAATCGATGGCTGCTGCTTCTGTTCTTTTATTTCTATTTGATTTTTGGGCGTTTGTTTTTTCTGTTCTTCTTTCAGCTGCGCTGTTATAGCTGCTATCTGATCCTGATAGCTGTTGATTTCTTCCCGCAACTTTATTGTTTCAGATGTTTCAGATTTCAGCTTCTCTTCTTTTACTTCTATTTGCTTTTTGGGTGCTTGCTCGCCGCGCCCTACTTCCAGCTTCGCCTTTATATTTGCTATCTTCTGCTGGTAATTGTTGATTTCTTCCTGCAGCTCTATTTTTTCAGGTTTCCACGTCACTCCATCTATGGACAATGGCTTACCTGCGCGCTCACGACGCATGAAGTAGCCGCGCTTTTCTATAGGCTCGATGAACTCTTCTCTTCTAATTCCTGGTCCTTCCTTCGTTCGCACATATATCCTTTCCTTTCTTAACGACGGCAACAACTCTTTTGCTGCTTCCAGCACGGCAGGCCTATCCAGCGACTTTTCATCAGGTGGTAGTTCCCTTCTCGCCTGCATATCTACCAATTTAGACAACTCACTATTTTGATCATTTGCCTCGCTCTTAAACCGTGTTGGATCCGTTTCGTACAACGCGCTCAATAACCAGGGTAGTTGGTTAGTTTTTTCGAAATATTTCTCTGCGCCCAGCAGATCGTCATAGTGCTGCTGACGTTGGCTGGTCAGCAGGTAACGCATCTCCAACATCTCCGCTGGATCAGGATTTGTCTTGTTTGTGTCATCCCGACGATCCAGGAGCTGCTGTGCGCGCTCCAGCACAAACATCACGCGCTGGTGACGATCAAGAGGGTTTTCTCCGTCATCGCGTAGTCGCGTTATTTCACGCACGATGCGCGGAACTTCGGGTAAATAGCTGAATGCAGATTGTTCGTATTTTTTTAAACGCTCTGCAGTATTTGTATCGATGGTATAACCCGATTTCCTTAAATCAAACACGACCTTATCAGCCTTCGTCACGATGTCGGTTAACAGTTGCACAAAACGCTGTTGCTGGTTGACGTCATGCCACACCTTGCTCGATTGTAGATGGAAACTTAGTACATCCAGCATTTTTATCAGATGTCCTAAATGCGCCACTTGTATGTTTACCGCGTCTTTCTGAAATTTATTTTCGGGTGTTTGCGCATGACGTGCTGCCTGTTCAATGACGGTAGCATGGTATTGCAATTCACCCGAATCCGACCACTCGCGTAGATCCTGTTTTACATACTGTTCAACGGTGGATGGGTCTACATCCCCAGCAGCCCTCATAAATGTCTCTCCACTTGCATCCTTGTACTTCTCAAACAACCTTCGATCATCGAATGCACTGTTCACTGCCTGTAAGCGCGCATCAAACGCTGCTTTTGCCGCAGTTGGCTGCGCCGTCTGTCTCACGACTGCTTCGAGTTGCGGCTCAGGCGCTACGCTCAAACCTAAATCGCGGCGCTGAATTCCCCGCTGCTTGTCATAGTCTTTGGCAAAATCTTGCTCGGTCATGCTGGCTGCCGCTTTTGCAACCGGGGGACTGACGAGCTGCTGTGTCGCCGACCATGCCTGAAATGGACTGGCGACAATGGAAATAAGCGAATATAACCCTCTGGCTGGCAGCTTGACCAACTCTATGGCGTTATGCCACACATATGCCACAACAATCAGGGGTCCCCATACTAATCTGGATTTTTCCGGATGATTCCAGTTGCTCTTGGCCTGCTCATACCAACGGCCGCTTTCGGTGAAAACCTGGCTCGCCCAGGGAATGGCGTGCAAGGTATAGGCTGCCAGCGTCAACATAAAGGCGCCAAGCTGACCCAGGGCTGCGCCTATGCTCCTTGGGTTTAACGCTTGCTGCTTATCCATTCGCTCCCGGTATTTCGTGGCGCGATCAGCCAGGCCCTGTGTGAACAGGCGCACCTGGCGCAAGGGTTCAGTGATCGAGCCGACAAAGTAAACGCCATTCGCCAATCCATTTAAGCCTCGACCGATTGCGCTGGCGGCTCGCGCATACCACTTCGGTGTAGTAGCTGGAAGCGTAGGTGGAGCTTTAGCCAGATCGGGATCGTTTTGAGCAACCGCCAGGCGTGCAAGACGCGCTTCAGCCGTTGCTATCTCTCCCATAACCCCCCTTCTTATATCCCAGTGATCTGTCCGATAGTCCACATGTGCATCCAGTGCATTTAACATACTGGCGCGCGCAGAGTGGATAGACGTTTGCATGTCGCTTTTCCAGACAGACATTTCATCTTGCTTTGTAGCTGTATTATCTTGCGGTATGTGCTTCAGGCGGCGCTCGGCGCTGTCGAGTGCAGCAAATAAATCACGATGTAATGCATCCGGGATTGGCTGACCGGCACGCGCGCCATCATAGGCGGCATCCGCCATCGACTGTACCGCATTCATCAGGTTGATTAATTCGTTACGCTGCTCGGCAAGATAGGCGTTATGACGTTCGCTCCCGCGCTCCTTGCGTGGCGCTAAATTTGCGCCATCCATGCTGCGAAATTGCCGGTGACAGTAATCCAGATCCTTTTGCAACAGCGACCCTTCGGCATATTGATCGTTGCGCAAACTATCGGCATATCCCTGTTTTAATAGACGTCCAGCCTCTACACTGGCTTCCCACGGGTTCAGGAACAATTCGCGTTGATTGTGACGCACGTGACGATCACGCGGGATGATGGGTGGGGGTATTTCAGATGTTTTTTTGGAGTCAGCAGATACTGCGGCGATTGGTTTTTCCTTGTCCTGCGCCTTTATGTCAACTAATTCAATGGCAGGACTCTTTATATCATCTGGTGTTGCAGGTCGATTAGGCTCTTTATTGCGGGTTGATGGTAGTGCGCCTCCCCTTCCCCTGACCCTTATCGCCTCCCCCTCTGCAACCAGCCTGGCTTGTTCTGCCTCCCACTCTGGCGTGTCTATATCTGGCCCTTTATCCGGGAGCTTAGTTATAGGATAGAGCCGCTTTATTCTCCCATCCTTACTTTTTTCTTTTTGCTCCACTGGCGCATTCGGGAATAACTTAGATGCTACCTCCTGTGACAACTCCACGCCGTAATTAGAATTAGCTTTATATAATTTCCTAATCTTGCTAGCCACCTGCGGCGCACAGCGGGTAATGTAGTCAAATTTATCCGGCGCTGCGGCATAGCCTGGATCCTCTTCCAATAATGATGTATGTAACGCTATCAGAAAGCTCCTTAACCCAGGTTTAGGCATGGCGTCATAGGCATTTTCTGTTGTTTTAATGATTATGTCTCTTGCATTGGACAAAACGTCTTTCTCTGGGCTTTTTTCATCTGCCGCATTATTTATATCTATTTTAACAGCAGCGCTTAATGCTGTTACCACCTGCTCCCCACTCAGTTGCTCCGCCAGCTTAGGCTCAGACTTAGATTCTTGCGCTACCTCCATCGCGTTCAGTTGCTCATTTAATGGTTTTTCTACAGCAGCCACTAATTCCGCACGCGCTAGTTCTCCTTGCTGCGCAGCACTACCCGTTTGCTTCTCTTCATTATTTTCTTTAGACATCTTCATTTCCTCGCTTCAGGCGTATTTGATTTCAGTATAGCAGGGGAATATTAGGGGAACATTAACAGTGCGTAATAGTTTTTTCGTCCAAATTGAATCAATAATTGGCATTCACCCGTCACATTCCTTCGTGGGTCGCAATACAATATAAGTTTATCTGTTTGTTGACAAATACAATAATTGTATATTACAATTATTTCAGGATTATAGTCATCGCGTTTGAGATTTCGGGGTTTTGGCGCATAACCCCGGCTTGTCATTCCCGCCGCTCAAAGTTTATTAAAAATACCAAGCAAGACAGCGGGAACCCAAAAACCAAGCTTTTCGATACTAAAGACCTAGCCTGTTGTTAAGTTGGGTCTTGGTTCCCCGCTATCCTGTTGGGAGCCTCTGATTAATTATGAGCGGCGGGGATGACAGCGTCGAGGTGAATCGAAACTCCGCAATCTCACGTAATGACTATATACCTCTTTGAATTACTCTTATCGCTTTAACGGCAGAACCCAACTATCTGCCATAAAAAACCCTACTAACTAAATTTTTATGACGAAACCTAAAGCCCCCCAACAACACCCGACCACGTCCGCCGATCTGGCGCATTCCATCGGTTATCAATTAGCGCAAATCGTAAAACTCAAACGGCGTCTGATTGATATCGACATAAAGCCATTGGGACTTTCTCGAACACAGTGGCAAGTGCTGTTTTACATGAGTTTATTGTGCCCCTGCACGCAACAGGAATTGTTAAATCGTGCGGATATTGATGCGGCGCATCTGGCGCGCGTGTTGGAAGAGCTCGAAAAAAATAATTATATCGTGCGCGCAGCAGTGGAAGGTGATCGCCGTGCGTTATCCATCCAGCTTACGGCGCACAGTAAACAACACTTGGTCCCACACATCCAGGCCACCATGGAAAAAGAAAACGCCCTTTTATTCAAGGGACTAACGCTGGCGGATCAAGAACGACTGCATCAATTATTGGAGAAAATGCAACACAACATGGAATCCCCATTAAACGATCTATTAATGGCTAAGACGACACATGATAAATAACAACTCACTCATTTTATCCGAAAAACGTACTCGATTGATTATATGGATATTACTTGGTCTAATGCCAATTGCTGGCATGGCGGTTGATCTAATCGCTCCCTCACTACCCGCAATGGTGACTGATCTGCATAGCTCTGCTGAAACAATAAAGGGCATTATCTCGATTTATTTGCTTGGTTATGCCCTGGGTAATTTTGTTACTGGCTTTCTAACCGATGCCTGGGGAAGAAAAAAACTAATCCGCACCACATTGTTGAGTTTTGCTATCGTCAGCTTACTACCCCTATTATTATCGAATATACAAGTCGTATTGCTGACGCGCTTTTTACAAGGCATTACGCTGGGCGCAACAGCAGTACTTGCGCGTGCGATATTTTCTGACATTTTGATGCCAGAAAAATTAGTGCGCATGGGCATTTTGATCGGCGCAATGTGGGGTTTAGGCCCTGTGATTGGTCCATTAATCGGCGGTTATTTGCAGGTTTATTTCGGTTGGAAGGCTGGTTTCTGCTTTTTCACTGCCGTGTCGTTTATCCTGTTTATCGCTATATATTGCTTAGTTCCCGAAACACATTTTAATCGACACGCGCTAAATTTTAGCACGATTAAACATAACTTAAGTGAGACCATTAAGCATCCCCTCTTCATGGCAATGGCATTACTGATGGGTATGGCGTATTCGTTGATTATCACCTTTAACACGTCTGGACCATTCTTGATTCAAACCGTTTTGCACTATTCGCCGGTGTTTTTTGGACACGTGGCGTTGTACCTGGGTCTGGTGTTTTTATCCGCCCCCTTTATTTGTCGCTATTTGCTGAACTATTATAAAGTTGAGCGGTTGTTATCTATCGTCATACCTGCGTGCTTATTTGTTGCATTGGTGGGCCTGGCGAGCGGTTATATATTTACACACAGCATTGTCCTTATCACAGTTATCAGCGCCTTGATGTTTTTTGCCTGCGGTTTTATCTTCCCCATGTCCATGGGCAAGGGTTTATCATTATTTCGTCACATCGCTGGCGCTGCTTCAGCAATGATGTTCTTGATTAATATTCTCATCACCAGCTTAACAGCATTTTTACTTAGCTTTGTTCATGTGCAGAGCGTCATTCCGCTGCTGTGGGTGTATGTGTTATTATTATTGGTAAGCTTGTTGGTGTACTGGTGTTTGGTGCGAAAATAGGGCATGCTCCTACGAATAGCTATTCAGCACCTCATCTTGATTAGATTTAAATAGGGTATTTCTGTATACCCTATCCCTTCGTCTCCATTTTTTCAGTGAGCTTTGCTTCTAGCAAATCAAGATCGGGTAGGCTTTCTTTAAGTTCTTTAGGCAGTTTGTGCGATAGACGATATTCGGCAATGCCAATAGCACCGTCAGTACGCTTTAAGGAATAATCAGCGACTAACTTACCATTCACGAGCTTCGGGGTCTTTAACCTGTTGCATAAGGACAATAATATGCCCCCAAGGTAATTGCGACACAGCCTGTGCCGCAAATTCCAAGCTATTGTATAATTGGGCGAATTTACGCATACGCTCAAGGTTTCTTTTTGAAAAACCCACAGTCCCAGGGAATTCTGTTTGTAAATCTTTAGAAAGCTGCTCAAGAAATTTACCTCCCCAGGCAGTTTGGGCTTGTTTTTCAATAATCATCTGGCCTAACTGCCAGTAAAACTGGATCATTTCGCGGTTAACCGCGTAGGCAGCTTTTAATTGAGCTTTTTGATAATTCTGTTTAATATGCGTTAAGAAAGCTTGATATTCAGGGTCTAATATCAGTTGTTTCATTGGTGGTTCCTAAATTATGCGCAAGGGACTACGGTAGCATTAATGCCAATAATTGATGCGTCATACGGAATTTAAAGGCTTGTAGTCGTTTCATGCGACTAGTATAGTGCGATTTGAAGTGAACACAATACCGTAGTACATTGTGCAATCACAAAAAATAAAATGATCGAAAGAGTTCCGTAAAACCCCGTCATAAATAACGAGGTTTTACGGAATGATGGATAACGGCGACCTTTATGTCATCTATTATTTCCCGACACTACTCCTTTCTCGATCGCTGCTTGATGCAACTCGATGGCGGTTTGCGCACGCTATTTGCCAGGGCTAGTGCTGATCGCCAATATCCAGCGCAGAATACCGCAGAAGCGTCGTTATCGGCTGAACAACGCCAGCAAAGTTTGCGTCTTATGCGCGTCAACCACAGTGGCGAAATAAGCGCGCAGGCGCTCTATCACGCACAAGCATTAACCGCACGCTCGCCGCAGGTACGTGAAGCGATGCAACAAGCTGCTGTCGAAGAAAATGATCACCTGGCCTGGTGTGAGCAACGTCTGCAAGAACTTAGTGGGCGCACCAGCTATTTAAATCCCTTATGGTACGTCGGTTCATTTGCCATTGGCGTTTGCGCAGGCCTTGCGGGCGATCAATGGAATTTAGGATTTTTGGCAGAAACTGAGCGGCAGGTAGTCAATCATTTGGATCAACATTTAACCAGGCTACCTGACGTCGACGAAAAAAGCCGAGAAATACTGCAGCAAATGCGTGAAGATGAGGCACATCATGCCACTACCGCGTGGACGGCTGGCGCTATAGCATTACCGCAACCGATTAAAATTCTGATGAAGGGATTTTCGCAGGTGATGGTGCGAACTGCTTATTGGATATAGAAAGAAACGAGTCAGCCGATAAGCCGGGTTCTGTCTAGGACAGCCATCTCTCTGGGATGTATGTCGCCATACACCTCAAGCAACCTACCCGAGTTCGGTGGGGACAACACTTGCTGTGGAATTTACTCTACAACGTGAACTCCTATTTGGTCTTGCTCCCGATGGGGTTTTCCCTGCCACGTGTGTTACCACACGCGCGGTGCGCTCTTACCGCACCATTTCACCCTTACCTCGCACCGTTAAGTATGAGGCGGTATATTTTCTGTGGCACTTTCCGTAGGCTCGCGCCTCCCAGGCGTTACCTGGCATCTTGCCCGCTGGAGCCCGGACTTTCCTCTGCGGATTTATAACCCGCAGCGACTGTCTGGCTGACTCTGGAGGAGTATAGCATGAACACTGCTTTACGCTAAAATAGTTCGCTGTGACTACCAAGACGCACAAGTCGCAATGTCTTGGTTCCAACCAATTTGTAAATTAAAAGAAGATCAGGAAATAGGTGACACTCACGATAGTCTTTCCAATTGTTGGATAAAGCGTGGTCCGAATATTTTTTAGATAGTGGTTGATCACTTACAAGCATATCAGTTACAGTGCTTAATATCAGGTCAATTTTTTTATAACGCGACCCCTTACATACGCGTTTGAAATCACGTTTAAATGCGTTAGACCATTCAATCGTCCGCATGCAATTTTTCCATCATCTCTTTAGACATTAGCTGCCCTTGATACTTCACCACGTTCAGCCGCCTTCATAGCGGCAACAGTTTCAGCATTAGGTACGCGAACATCAAAAGGTAATGCTTTTTCCGCAATCACACGGGTTAGTAACATACGGACAACATCTGAGACGGACAACCCCATAGCGGATAGGGTCTTGGCAGCCCGTGCCTTTATTTTGTTATTTACACGTACATGGATCATGGATGTAGGGGATGTGTGCATAATGGAAAGCCTTTATGATGAGTTACTTTGTATCTCAAGTATAGATCAGTTTTTAGTCAATATCAACCCGCCATGAGGAAACTATTATGCTAACACACCACGACCTCATCCAATACCACATCCCAGCTCGCTGCCTCAATGTGTGCTACTTGCTGGAAATCATAGGCTAATCCTACTAATCGTGGCCTTCTGGCTGCCGGGAAACGCCGCAGGTAGGCAAACGTTCGATCATAGTAGCCCTTGCCTGAGCCTAGGCGATTGCTATCTGTGTCAAATGCCACTACGGGTACAAACACCAAATCCAATACATAGGGAGGACAAGGACGTTTATCGCACCGAGGTTCCAGAATGCCGTAACGATTAGGCGTTAATGCATCGTCGGCAGAATACGGTAAAAATAACAATGAAGGTTTTAGCGGATGACACACAGGTAAGTAACACGTCTTGCCCCTTTTCCAGGCGCGGGCAATCAATGGGTATGGATCAACCTCTCCGCGCACGGCCTGATAGAATGCGATACGTTGGCTACGGCGAAACCAGGCTGTGGTGGCGATATATTGGCTAATCGCATGGGCAGCATCCATCTGTTGCTGTGAGGAAAGTTGCTCGCGTTGTTGACGAATACTACGACGAATAGTTTGACGGTCAGGCATTACGTTGCTACCCACAATGACTGGCACAAACGGTCAGATTTTATATGTAGGGGCAGGCCTTGTGCCTGCCCGATTTATTCGGGCAACCACAAGGGTTGCCCCTACAACCGGGATGACGGCTATATGATTATGCCCGTTGCCCCCACTGGCTAAGAATTATCCCTCCGCAATATCGTTACCGGGAGTATTTCTGAACCAACGGTCCAGGTGGGATTATCAGGGTAGCTTCAGGCCTTCCTTCTCTCACTTCACAGAAGGAGAGAGGCCTGGCTCAACGGCCACCACTCTACAAATCCCCTATTATTTACATAGGTTCAAGAATAATAGTCCAAGCTCACGTATACCGCAGAGGTTGTATATTATAACGCATTACCGCTCAATGTACCTAAATTATTAAACCTCTATTTCATCCTCTTGCGTACTCATCAACACATTATCAATTTTACCTTGTAATGCGCGTATTTGCTGACTCATCACATCCATGTATGTGCCTGCCTGTTTCTTTTGCCCCAGCAACTCGTGTACTACGTTAAGCGCTGTAATCACAATTAATCGGTCAATACCCTGAATTTTTCCATTGTGACTTAACTCGCGCATTTTACTTTCCAGGTATTGGGCTGATTCGCGAAGCTCCGCAATTTTATCTTGTGGACATTTTACTTTGTAAAGCTTCCCCATGATGCTCAAGGAAACTGTATTATGTGCTTCGCTCATGCGTGGCTTCTCGTAGTTGATGGATGACCTGTTTGACATGAACTGCAGCACGTTGGCTTTTATCGATCAATATAGCTTGCCGCTGCTTCATTTGTTGTATTTCTTGCTGTAAGCGACGATTTTCGTGTAATAATTCTTGATAGTTGAAAACAAGACGATCAATCGTAAGTTCAAGGCGGGTAATTTCTAAGGGGGAGGAAGAACTCATATCAATAATGCTCTATAGCTTAAAAAAGGGGCAGCTACCTGCCCCTTCGTGTAAAACTAAAGATTTAGCCAACAATCTCTTTCAGCTTCTTCAGCGGACGAATCTTGATTACGCTACGCGCTGGTTTAGCAGAAAATGTCATGGGCTGGCCAGTAAATGGATTAATGCCCTGTCTTGCCTTTGTGGCCGGTTTGTTGACAACACGGCATTTGAGTAAGCCAGCAAAGTTCATTTCACCTGGACCTTTCTTACTTAGATGTGCTTCCATCAAGCCAGCGATAGCTTCCAATACGTTAGAAACGTCGCGTTTTTTCACACCAGTCGATAAAGAAATCTGCTCAACCGTCTGTGACTTAGTCAATGGCTTCTTTACATTTAAGGTTATTTTTTTAGGTTGAACGGGTCTTGCTGACTTAGCTGCGGATTTATTAACTTTTTTTGCAGCAGCTTTGGCTACTGGTCGTTTAGCAGTTTTTACTACTTTTTTAACAACAGGTTTTTTTTTGGTTTTTTTAATTGCCATGGGTTAATTCCTTCATGAAGTTAAGTTAACAGGGAGTTCACATCTACTAGAAAATGTACTTTTAAAACATATGGGGGTTGCCCAGACTTCTTTCCAAACCAAGTATTTTGTTTGAATGCAAGGCGTGCGAACGACCCGAAGCGCAGTTTACTTGGGTTTAAATGAGCATCGGAAGCGTGAGCACAACGCCGCAGTCGAGCAAAAGACGATGGTTTGGAAAGAAGTCTAAAGCGAAACCCCTGTTTTAACCGCAATTCTAATCGCTCCCTCGTCGATGCACGGCGAAACGATAACACTGTTATTTGCAAAATGCACGCAAATTATGCGGTTTTTGGCCCCAATCCAGCCTCGATGGCTAAAAAAACTGGTATTTCCCCTCTTTTACCCTCTAAATCCTCCCAAAAAGCTCGTCCTATTAATTGTTAGTTAGTGTGGCTTTGTAGTAGTACTACTTCCCTCCTGACGTTGTAGTAGTACTGCTTCCTGCTGGCGGTGTAACTCCTGCTGCACTCAGGGCACTATTTGCTTGATTTGACGAGCTGTTATTGTTGCTATTGTTTTTATTGTTATTGTCGCTAGCCTGGCTTGCAGCAGTGGTAATCGCTGCTGCTGGACCTGTCTGAGCCAAGCCCAGTTGACCACGTAAATCATTTTCGTTTTGGTCTGGTAGTAACGTGCTGGAACTAAGGTTTATCACTGCTGTGGCGGTTAATGTCGCCAATATGCGTTCATTTTGTTGCTGAATCTGAAACAGTTGTTTTTCCATTTCCGCCAAGACAAATAGTGTTTCTCGCGCCACAACTATCTCCGGCGCCTTATTCATCGCTGTATACCAATCAGCATCGTCAACCCGCCTGGTAGCAATGTATCTTTCAACTTGCAATGGGCTGGCATCTGGGCTTCCTGCTGTTGCCGGTGCTCCATTCGCTCCCGCTGTACTACTGCTCCCCGGCAACCCTGCATCCAGACCTAAATTCTTAACCGGTGTGCGCGCCATTAACATGCTATAAAAATTACTGAGTATTAACGAGCGGATCGCCGCCTTACCACGACGGTGTGTGAGATATTGTTGTCCATCCACTGATGTTTGAACTGTTTTTAGTTGATCAGCAGTTAATGTTGATAAATCGATAGAACCCAATGGGTTGGTGTAATCTGATAGAAATACAACCGCTTGTTCTGCATTATTCTTATCAGTACTGCCAGTGGTGCCTTGATCATAGGCATCCTTCCCTAATAATGAATTCGCATACAAGCGAAAATCATCAGAATTCCACGGTTTCGAATTAGTTATTACATTCGGTTCGATATCACTGGCAGGAAGGGCAGCTAACGCAGAAAATTGGGCGCCTGAATTAGCCTGTGTCAGCACTTGTGCTACTTTTGTTAACGTTTTCTCATCTACCTGAGTGCGGACGAACGACCCTACCGATGCAGTTTTAAAGCTGGTATTTGCCAAACTTGCCGCCGGCTCATAGGTCGTATCAACCATGTTCATTAACCCTTGATAATAACTGACAAACGGTATTACTTGTTGCCCAACAAGGCTGGTTTGAAAAGTAGTAATGGCCGTGACCACGTCGTCCAACGTTTTTGCTGCTAACGCCATTGGTGACACAAATAATCCCAGGGCGATAACGGCTAATGCACGTTTGGCGTTGTTTTTACGGGGCGATGCCTTTAATTTGTAATTTAGTTTTGACTTGTTCATAGTTATTATCTCTATAAGAAATTAAGAAATGTTTAGTAATACATTGCCGGCCCACCGCTATCGGGTTTCTTTACCGGAATAATTGTTAACGCACCAGGGCCCTTTATTGGCGCTGGCCCTGCTAACTCTGCAGGTCCTGGCGGAGGAGGCGCCTGTGTTTGGTCTTGTGTCGCCGTCGCTCCCTGTGTTCCTGAGTTATCTGCCGTAGTTCCGCCAGTGGCTTGTGTCGTTGTAGAACCGGCTGCACCCGTTTGTGCTTGTGTTGAGGATGATGGGGTAATTGCCTGTTGCCAGGCTGGAAGTGGCGGAGGCGAAGGAGCCGGTGGTTGATTACTTTGTGCAATGTTTTTTTCTTCTTGCTTTGTTCCTTGCTCGGCAGCTTTTTGATAGGCCTGATCATTGGCCTGCTTTGTTGCATCTGCCGCTTGTTTCATTTGTTGGCACGTTTGTTGCAAATAGGGGTTGGAGTTTGCACACTCATCTGTATCCGCGTATCCCTCTAATGAAATGCTTAATAACACGATAACACTACTTATCAGCATGGCCGCTGAAAACAGTTTTCCTGTTTTAGATGCAGCACCGCCATCAACAGGAATCGCTATGCAATTCATTACGCGTTTCATACTTATTCCTCCAACACTTTTTGTAGCAATGCAAATCGTTCCGGAGAAAAAACTCGTGTTAACAAACGTAGGCGTTCAAAAACAATATTACGCCTTAAAAATAAATCTGCGATTTCATCATTTGCTGCAGCAGCTGTTTCAGCATGCATTAATAGTTTTGAAGCGGCGCCTGGATGCGCAGTATCTAAACATTGTAATAATCGCAAATTGCGGCTCGCCTTTATATATGCAGCAAGCTTGATGAAATCATCTTCTCTTTGCAGATCTACGCCACCAATATCTTCCAATACTTGCCCTAGTTGCTGCATAGCTGCCTCTAAATGAGGGTCTCCATCCAGTGTCCAGTCCTCCACTCCTTCCATGAAGGTAACTACGCGGTAGATAATAGGGTCTTGGTATTCATGCCAAAACCGCTGCGCAGCGGGCAAGCTTAAATCTGGCATACTTTTTGATCTCCCATCTTGTTGTTTTTATTACGCTGGATCCCAGATAGTTTGCTCATCCATGAGGCAACCTTCCAGGATAACCTGAGTTTCTCGGTATTTTATTTAATACATCCGACTCAGGTTAATTATAGTACAACTGTTAGGGTATAGCGAGAAAGTATCCGGTAGGGAAGAATGGCTTACCCTCATCCGTCCGCACAGATTCTCCATAATTTATGAGCTAATCTAGTACTTGCCTAAATTAAATTTATAGCCAACGCCAAGGTGCGGCCACCTTCTCCCGCAAGCGGTAGAAGGAAACAATGCCATGGCTTAAATAGCGAGAATCGCCTCTTTTAGCCGCTCTCGAAGCTGCATTAGATGCCCATGAAAGAAATGACTTGCCCCGGGAAAATAGATACTTTTGGTGATGGCTGGCTGCTTCTCTACCCAGTGTTTTACTGCTTGTAATGGCACAATTTCGTCTGCCTCACCCATGACTAATATCCACGGGCAGCGTATGTCCGCCCTATCAGGAAAATCAATATGATTTACTGCTGGGGCAACGGTAATGAGACAGCTGACGTTTTCAGCTTCTCGTCGAGCTCCCTGCATTGCCACATACGCCCCAAAGGAGAAACCAGCCAACCAAATTTTATGTGCGGGAAAATGTTCACGCGCCCAATGCATTACCGCTAACAGATCTTCCGTCTCCCCCTCCCCATTAGCATAAGTACCCGTGCTCTTCCCGACCCCCCGAAAATTAAAACGTATGCTCCACAAACCCAACTCATAAAATGTACGCGCTAATGTGGTAACCACCTTGTTGTGCATAGCGCCACCATACAACGGATGGGGGTGGCAAATGATACCAACGGCAGGCACTACCTCCCTTGTTGGGGATGCAATCACCACTTCTAAATTTCCAGCAGGGCCTGCAATTGCGGCGGTATTTTTATAGATATTATCAATCATGTTTTTGTAAATAATTTGTATTTTAATGGGTCAAATTAAGTAGAGAATCGCGACTAACCCTTGTTCGTTCTCATTCAACCATGGCATTGTTTCCTCCTCTTTAAATCATTGACGCAGTCAATTCATTAATCACCTCTCCCCTTGTGGGAGAGGTCGACACACGTCGTATGGCGGGTGAGGGGTAAGCCTTAGTTCTCTGCCAACCTCATCACCCCCTCATCCGTCCGCACAGTATTATCAAAATTTATCTGTTGATATAGTACGTTGGCTATGCCAAATTTGAAGCCAACTCCAACGTGCGGCCACCTTCTCCCACGAGGGGAGAAGGAAAAACGGTAAGTTGGTTAATTAGGATTACCAGCAGGTGTATTGGTTGTATTATGTTGTAATGCCTGCTGCCATGCCGGCATAGATGAGTGAGCAGCTTGACTTTGCGAGGTACCCGTAGCTGGCGCCCCTCCCGGTGACATAGCATTACCTTGTGTTCGTTGTGTGGTTGCTTGCCGCGCCTGTTCACACGACTGTTTTACGTAGATATTCGGATTATTTAAACACGGATCGGGTGAGCTATTGGCGTTATTTGGCGTAGCCATTGGCGTATTTATATCAGCCATACCTACAGTTGTTACTGTAATAACCCCTAACATTACCAACCAATTATATTTTTTAATCATAATTATCTCCTAATTAAGCAACTTACTATTTTCCCTTCTCCCCTTGTGGCTATAAGGTATGCACACAACTTTCCTGTTGTCATTCCCGCCGCTCACAGCCTATTAAAAGTATCAGACAAGACAGCGGGAACCCAAAAACCAAGCTTTTCGATACTAAAAACCTAGCCTGTTGTTAAGTTGGGTCTTGGTTCCCCGCTATCCTGTTGGTAGTCTCTTGCAAACTACGAGCGGCGGGGATGACAAGTCGTAGTTGGTAAGCTAATCTCGCACTTGAAGTGCGATGGATATAGCTTTCGTTTAAAGATGTGTGCATACCCTAGCCCTTGGGGGGAAAGGTGCTCTCCCCATAATTATAGCTCAAAATATCTTACCCATACCCTCCCTACCCCCTTTTCAAAGTGCTGCTTCCAGCACCCTCCCTCGTTCCACGTGGAACATTTTATTCTCTGAACTGTAATTAAACGCCATCAAATCTTCTCGATTAACTCCCGTCACAAATACTTGGGCATCGATAGTTTCCAGCATCTTTAACACACGCTGGCGGTTGTGTTGGTCCAATTCCGCAGGTAAATCATCCAACAGATAAACACATGACCTTCCTAACTGCTGTTTCAAAAAAACACCCTGGGCAAGATACAGAGCATATACCAATAACTTCTGTTGACCT
Organism: uncultured Gammaproteobacteria bacterium; assembly: GCA_963777715.1. GTDB lineage: Bacteria > Pseudomonadota > Gammaproteobacteria > JAURND01 > JAURND01 > JAURND01. The sequence continues at coordinate 121,361 of CAVZRN010000010.1, read as the reverse complement.
TGGGAAAGCTTATCCTGGGCTGGGATGGTTTTATTCACCCTAATTAATAGATCAGCTCTTTGCGGACCATACTGGGTATACCCTAGCTCTAAATCACGCGCCAATGATTGCTCCAATACGTGCTTCAAACCAATTTCTTCATTCCAGCCCGGTTTATAAGCAATAGAAATGGGTATATCAGGCAACAACTCTTGCACTATCATTTTAAAAACAGCCTCAAACCCCTCAATGTAACCTCTACGCATGGTGTTTAGTGTGTGCGTTGCCTTATCTAACTCATCATCCCATAGTTGGATTAATGCCTTCGCAGCACGCGACCTTAGCGCGGCATTACGCTGTTTTAAGGCACGCTGGACATGCTGCCAATACGTGATGAAGGTTGGTTCCACGTGGAACACTCCCCAGTCAATAAACTGGCGACGCAGCTTTGATGTCCCTGTTAGCAATAAACGGCTGTCGGTATACAACAAGCGAACGGGTAATGCTTGGGTTATTTCGATAAAGGATTTGGCATTCTGTTCATTGATACGTAGGCGACCATCGCCGTTGGCATATCGTTCAATACCTACCAACCAAGCCTGGTCAGCCTTTTGAATATGACCAAACAAGCGAAAACAATCAGCTTCGTGATATACAATACGAGAATTAAGGCGAGTTCTAAACGATCTTCCTAGCACAAGATAATGTATGGCCTCTAACAGGCTAGTCTTACCACTGCCATTATCACCGTATATTAGATTGAATTTACTCGCAAACTCTGCCCTAACCTCCTCTAAGTTGCGCAAATGTTGGATATCTAGTAGCGTTAGGCTCATGAAGGACGGGAAAATGGTGGCACATTGCTAAAGTTTGCTGTTAAAAAGCAGCATCTTGCAGCCATCATCCACGAAATCGATGACTACAAAAATTTCCTGCTTGCCCTAATACCAGGCAACTATTATACACTCATCGCGCCTTAAAATGCTCTGGACGGTACGAAAATACAAGTTAACCCAGGCTGTGTCCTGTGCCAACGTCCGGATACGGCAGTTCTAATTTTTATTACAGTTTAAAATTCAAGCTCAGATAGGGACCATTAAATCCAATACCACTGGTAGTCCTTACTGCATTGCCGTTATTAATGCTCATAAGATTTGCGCTCACGGGTGGGGACGCGTTACTAGAAAGTCTGTCAATTGCATCAATGTATTGCGTTACCTGATAACCTGCCTCAATGGTAAAACGCTGTGCATCGTTGCGAATCGGCCAGGAATAATCGATACCTAATTTAGCATCGATGGCTGGCGCCACACGAGTTTGATTGTCGGAAGAGACGACAGGATCTTGTGCAGTCGATGCAAAAGACTCGCTAATAATACTGCTCGATTCAACTCGACCCACTAATAAGGCCGTTGAAACCTCCCCCACGATGCCAAAGCAATTTCCCACATGATAGTTAACATTCACACCAAGACGTGGACCAATACCCGTAAATTTAGAGTTAAAGCTCTCATAGCCACTTGCTGTGACGCTCGCAGCAGACGATAGCGTATAGGTATCGACTAGATTATTTTTAACTTGCACATAACGTAGGCCAGCAAATAGTCGTGCCTGTAAGCGAGTACCGATGCTAAGGTATTGTCCCACATCCAAATCCACCGCATCATAATTAAAATCCGCATCGCTATTTGCAACGAATGTGCTATCTGAGCTGGAAAAAATAGAACCGCCACGGGTAATAATGATGCCATCGACACTGTTATTACTGGCGCTATCACTATCGCTGTTGTCAAAATGCGTCCAGTTTAATTGGACGTCGTTGCCTGAATTGGGGAATACATAGGCCAAACCAATACGGAAGCCAAAATCAGAGTCTGGATTAACCGTAGAAACTGACGTGTTGGTTGGGTTGGAAACGGTAGTAACAAACGTGGCGTAATCCAAATCCGAATTGGTAGGCTGCAAGTACAACCCCTCTACGGTAAATTCCAAACCACTTTTTAAGTTGGGAACTACTACTTGAAATGGCGCAGCGCCGGTAGGAACTGCTGCATAGGTGTTAATTGAGGCAATTAAGCCGACGGTTGATGCAACCAGAATAAGTTTTTTCATCATCACTCCCTGTGGTTAATAATCTTGATAGTAACTCCTGTTGCTGGCGACAGGAATATCCCATAGCAATTAATCTGTACATAATACCATCATGCGCCCGTGGATAAAACAACGTAGGAGCAATTTAGTAATGTCCACTTTGGGCAATTTAGAAATGTCCTCTTTTGGATTCAAGTCAGATAGTCTGTGAAGCCTTTAGAATGGGGAGGATGTCATCTCAAATCGTCCAATCGGATATCACATCTGGGTATATATTCTGACAAGTGATGCCTTGTTGTTTTATAAAGAAGTAACCGCCCTGTCACCCCCGCATTTAGAATAGTTTTGTAATCGAAGGGTGATGAATCAGCCCATGATGTAACGCTAACACGTTTGTCTTCGTACGATAGCAGCACACACGGCACATATTTAAAATTTAACATCTGAGCAACTAGCAGCCTATGATGTCCATCCATCACGATTTTTCTGACTCCCTCAACTAATAGTGGGACAGACCAAACATTATCGCGTAGTATTTTATCGCGTAAGGCCTTGGCTCGATCCCAATTGCATTCCTCAGAAGCTCGAAGATCGCCTGGCGCTATTAATTTAATTTGCCACCTATTTTCACAAATCTCTTCACTATGTTGCATGCTTGCATGTATTTTTATGTTTAATTTCCAAAGAATCGCCAGAAACACCAGCTATAAGTCTTCATTGATTGAAGGAGACGTTACGGTTTTGAGTTAACGGCCCCTGCAATAAAATCATTAAGAGAGCGGGGATAACAACTACGCCTGCGGATAACATCGCTCCAGACAAACCGAAAATATTTAGACTCCAGGCACCAATCATGGCTCCGATACCGATGGATGCGTTGAGAACCGCAGTATGAAATGCCGCTGCAGCCATGGTTGCTAAACCAGCAACCCGTAAAACCCAAGTCTGTAGGCCTGCAAAAAGCGTTGCTATTGCAGCACCCCAGATTACAAGAAGAATAAGCACTGATACAGTCCCAGATGTGGGTCCAAACCGTCCCAGGGTAATAAGTGTCAAGCACAGAGCAAGCAGCGCCAACACAATAATCGGTTTCATGAAACGATCGATGAACAGCGCAGTCAGGATATTGCCGAGCAGTCCCGCCGCTCCAAAACCGAACAACAGTACTGCAATCATAAAGTGAGAAATGCCAGGTATTTCCCCAATAAAGGGTTCAACGAATGTGTATGCTCCGAAATGCGCTGCTGCCGTGAAGGCGGTAACCAAATAGATGACAAGCAAGCCATGGCGGCGCAACACACACCTCAGCGTGAAGCCACTAGCCATTACGTTAACCTTCATCTTAGGGATGACGACAATCATGAGCAACGCGGTCAACAGACAGAGCGCGCTGAGTACGCCAAACGCCACTCGCCAACCGTTTGCTTCCCCGATTAGATTCGTGAGCGGCACGCCCATTACGGTCGCGATCGATATCCCGCCAAATACAATCGCTGTCGCAAGACCCATGCGATTGGGTGGGGCAATCTGCGTTGCAGACGCGGCGACCATTGCCCAGAAAACCCCATGGGAGATGGCCCCCAATATCCGTGCCAACAACAACGCCGAGAATGTCTGGGAAATCATCGCCGCAGCGTTCGATACAGCGAGAACCAGCATCAACGCAACCAGCAACGGCTTCCGTGGAAAGCGATGGTGCAGGACAGCTGATAGTAAACCGCTGGCTGCACCAATCCAGGCATAGATGGCCACAGTAAGCCCAATTGTGGAGCGGTCCCGCCCTAAATTGAATGCTATCTGGGATAGCAGCCCAATAGGTGCGAACTCGGTCGTCACCATGGCAAATGCAGCAACGCCAAGGACAATCACCGTCAACCAAATACGAATCGATGAGTTTGTGGGTTCTGCTAGCACCTTAACTTATCCTGTTTCATTCTTTCAACGTCGATAGCCTGATTGCGATCAAATATCCAACGTAACATTGTACTCGGCCAACCAAGTGTTCATGCCAATGACTCGCTCCATGCCCATGCGATCATGTAACGGCGAAACTGCGCCAGTTTTCCGGCTCAGAGTTTCATTTACGCGTCCTAAATCAAGCAGCGGCCTAATGGGCGCGTTATTGTCAGACACGATCTTGGTCATTGCTATGCGCAGTTTTTGTTCATAGGCCGGGTCTTGTGTGGCAGGATAAGGATTTTTAACTCGTTTTACGATGGAGTCCGGCAGCATGTCTTGGGCTGCAGCACGCAGGACGCTCTTCTCTCTGCCGTCAAATGTCTTCATTTCCCAGGGAATATTGAAGGCGTATTCGACCAGGTTATGATCACAAAATGGTACACGTAATTCTAACCCCACCGCCATGCTCATGCGGTCCTTTCGATCCAGCAGGGACTGCACGTAACGAGTCAGGTGAAGATGTGTTATCTGCCGCATACGACGATTTACAGCATTCTCGCTGGGGAGTTCAGGTACTGCATTCAGAGCTTGCATGTAGCTATCACGTACGAAGTGCTCCATGTCTAGTTTGTCGAGCAGCTGTTGGTCAAACAGGCTCTTGCCATCAAAAAGCTTAATGGTAGCCGACGTCATCCAGGGGAAGGTATTTGCCGGGATCGCCTTCGGGTCATGGAACCAGCGGTAGCCACCAAATACCTCGTCTGCGGCTTCCCCTGAGAGTGCGACTGTTGAATATTTACGCACTTCTTCGAAGAGACGGTATAGGGATGGATACAGGTCACCCCAGTAAGCAGGCGGCAGGTCGAGCGCACGGACGACCATCGCATGTAGGCTCGGATTGGCTAACTCCTGGCTGTCGAGAATAATTTGCCCGTGTCTGGACTTGATCCACTTAACCATGTCATTGACAAATGGTGTATCTGGAGTCAATCGAAAGCCATCACTTACAAAATCAGCCCCGTGGTCCTTGAAATCGAGCGAAAAAGTGCGGATGTTTTCCTTGCCAAGAGCGAGAAGCTTTTTTGAGGCTAATGCAGTTATGGTGGAAGAATCGAGGCCGCCCGACAGCAGGACGCATAGAGGAACATCTGTGACCATTTGCCTGTCCACGATGTCTTCTAGAAGCGCCCGGGTATGTTGGATCGTCTGTTCAAGACTGTCCACGTGTTCACGCGCTTCCAGTTGCCAATAGCGTCGGGAGACAATACCCTGGCGGCCAATTTTCACGATTTCGCCCGGTAACACCTCACGCATCCCGGCAAACACTGCTTGCCCTGGTGTCTTTACCAGCTCCAGAAGCTCACGCAGGCCATCAGCCGCAAGCCGACGCGGGACTAACGGGTTGGCCACAATAGCCTTGGGTTCCGAACCAAACACAACGCCGTCGTGCATCTCAAAATAGAATAGAGGCTTCACGCCCATCCGGTCACGGACTAACAACAGTTCTTGAGTGCGGATATCCCAGATAGCGAAGCCAAACATACCGTTGAGCCTTTCAGCAAAGCTCTCACCCCACTCTACATAGGCTCGCAATACAACTTCCGTATCGCTGCGTGTTTCAAAGCAATGACCTCTTGACTGTAGCTCGGCACGCAATTCCTTAAAGTTGTAGACCTCGCCAACGTAACTGATAACTGCGATTTCTCGATCATTGGTTTGCCTTGCCACCATTGGCTGATGGCCACCCTCAAGGTCGATGACCGATAGTCTACGGTGCCCCAAGCCAATTGGACCATCAACCCAGACTCCTTCCGCATCTGGTCCACGCAAAGTCATAGTGTCTGTCATGCGCTGCAGAACATCGCGCTTGTGACGCAAATCTTGGGTATAGGACAGCCAACCTGCAATTCCGCACATTTTTTATTCCTCCAATTTCTGTCTATCGAAAATAAATTTTGATTCCTTCAAACAATTATTAATCTCCCTAATGTTATAAATATTAACTTTCTTGGCTTTAATCCAATTATCATCGTAGATAGTATCTAAATAGTTGGCGCCAGAATCTGGCATTATGGCTAAAATACTAGATGCATTCGTGTTATGCAGACATTGCAAGGCGCCATAAGCAATCAGGCCGCTAGAGCCACCTACTAACAAACCACATTCCTGAGCCAAAATTCTGCACATTGAGATAGCTTTATGGTCATCAATCAATGCCTGATAGTCAAAATAATCTAGATGGGTGTTATCCGCCTTCCAGGCTAAGCCGACCCCATTCAATAAATATGGCGAAAACTCACCCCCCAGCACTGCTGAACCTGCAACGTCACATGCCAAAACCTTGATATTAAGGTTGCGCTTTTTTAAGCCTCTAGCGATACCTGAAAGATGACCACCCGTGCTAACACAACCAACCAGCACATCATATTTAAATTCAAAAAATTCACTGGAAGTTACTTCCTCATGATAAGTAGGGTTGTCTGGGTTGTCATATTGATTTGGCCAATACGCATTTGGATACTCCATTAAAAGCTGCTTCACCCGATTTATACGTGCGCTCTGATACCCACCATTGCTGTCCGGAGTGGATACAATATCAACTTTTGCACCGTAAGCCTTATAACAATTAAGGGCGATGGAACTAACTTTGGGGTCTACTACAACTATAACTTTTATCCCCATGACGGCACCGATCATTGCGAGTGATTTACCCAGATTTCCAGACGTTGATTCAATTATTGTTCCTTCTTTTTTCAATTTTCCTGTCTTAAGTGCCATCTGTACTAAACCTAAAGCAGTTCGATCTTTAATGCTATGGTTAGGATTAAACTGTTCAAGTTTAAGAAAAAATTTTTTTCCTGCTGGTATCAAGCTATGTGTAAGTTCAATTGCAGGGCAGTTTCCAATAGTCTCTAGTATGTTTTTCACTTTTCAAGTCCTTAGCCAAGCACTTCAATATCTGGACAGGGATTAAACGTCAGAAATCTATTACCCTTCTCCCCTACTAATAGCGGGTCCTCGAGATGAAGCGCACCGAACCCAAACTCGTAATAAGGTGTTTCTAAGGAGATAACCATGCCGTCTTCAACACAGATAGCTTCATTTGGGGAGAGGATAGGTCTTTCATATGCCTCCAAACCAATTCCATGACCAATGTGATGTCTGCGGTAATTACTAAAGCCTGCACTTTTAATAACTTCCATCGCAGACTCGAAAATTTGAGCCCCAGACATTCCTGACTTGATGGTCTTTGCAGCATGTCTCATACCGAGTTGTAGGGCCGAATATTTTCTTGCCACAGAATCACTAACATCTCGAAAAGCACAAACCCTGGCCAAATCTGCCCAAAATCCCTGATAAGTGGTATTTGAATCGAACCAAATGATATCGCTGGTTGTGAGAGCTACATCATTCCGCTGCCTTCGTTGTCCACCAACTGCCTCCTTGCCAATTTTTATCATAGTCAATTCAGGGCGTCCACCTTGATCGACGATGGCTGATTCGAAGATATTTTGAATTTCTTGTTCTGTTATGCCCTCATAAACTGAATTCGCAACAGTTTTAATCGCAGCTTCATTACAAATAGCCGCCTTGGTCAGCATATCAATTTCATAAGGTGTTTTTACTTTTCGAATATCTCTAATTTTCAATGAACATGGAATAATTCTACATTGGTGATGTTTTTCTTTTAAAGATTGGAGGGTACTATGTGGCATGCCATCTTCATCACAACCAATCGTCATAGCCCCTTTAACGCCCAGCGCACCTAACAATTCGTGCAGTGCGTGCTGCGCAGAAAGGTAGCGAGGACTGTTCGATGTCCAGGTGTGTATATCAAGTTCGTTTCCTTTCAGCTCATACGCTGGTTTAACTTCTCGATAAAATGTTCCGTAAGTATAAACCAGACCTAAATCGCTTCTGCATTCTGTGATCTGGTCGCACTCACCACAAGAATGAACTAAATTTACAACGTTAGGATTATCGCGATGAATAACAACATAACACTCACCATGATACCTGTTCAAAACTTTTATTACGGGTTGAAACCCTGTAAAGTAATTTATGTTTTCTGCTGTTGAAGCTATGAGAACATCGATGTCATTTGATATTAAAGACTCCAATAGTCTCTTAATGTTATAAATCATGCCCACTCTCTTTATTATTTTGCGCTCGGACTAGAAATATTTTATCATCTGTTAGTGTACTCAGGTATAAGCATTTAATCATTTTTTAACGCCCTACTCACAGAGGCAACCATGCTAGACTTGTTGTAGCTCTTATAATGATTAGCTGCTATACGCATTGGATCACCAGCATGATAATTTTCGTAGACCATTTGTCGCTGGCCAAAACCATCACCCGTCACGTCCCAGGCCAAATTTAGTAGCTGACTTCTATCTCTCGGAGACAAGTGCGAGTTCTGTAAAGCCAGTTCCAGGCATGCTTCATTTTCATTATGAAAGTCATCCCCATGTGGCACCGCAAGCATTGATCCGGCAGCCAACGATTGAATCGTACTCAGCATTTTCTGATACCATTTCGGGAAATGAAATCTTATAGCTTGGATTGCATGAATGCTCGGATTGCAAACACCGTTGACATCAACTTGTGCTTCAACCTCAGATAAAATAACAGCACCCCTGATTAGCTCAAAAGCCGTAGTAAGCTCTCCAAGTTTTTCTTGTATATTTATGAAATTACTCAGTCCTAAATTTTGGGCCAGAGAGTCAGCTACACCAATTAACAACTCTGCCTTGGCTAAACCTCTTACGATACCTTGATGGCCGGTATGATGGCGGGTACAGGTCACATCATAAAATTTATTTGACCTATCTACATCTTTGAAAATAAATACATTATCCCAAGGAATCTTAACGTCCTGAAATATAAGATATGCGTCAATTTCGTCAATTTTTCTCGATAATGGATAATCAAAGTTAGTGTACGTATCATGCACAAGGGGTTTCCGACAAATAATCTTTAAACCAACAGCATCCGTCGGGACGGCAAAGGCCAGGGCAAAATCTTCATCTGAGTTAACAAGCCCTGGCATATTAAATATCAAAAGTTGATCCGCGATAGGAGCAAGTGTCACTATCATTTTTGCTCCAGAAACGGTGATGCCAGTACTATCAGAGTTCAAACATTTAACACCTGCATAAATATTGCCTTGCTCTCCTAACGGCTTTGACCTATCAATCTGGGGATTAATAGCACCGTGTCCGACAAATAGATGTTCAGCGGCACAGCGGTTATAAAAGTCAATAACATTTGCTTCAAAATCTACAAAATTGTTTTTGCCGAAAAAATCAGCATGCGACCTCATCGCACTTAATCCTGCATTCATGAAATCAGGAGTTCTTCCCAGCATTCCAAAAGAAAGATCTGCTATTGCTTTATAAGCCTTTCTTTTCTGGATAAGGTCATCAATGGATTTGGGTATGGACAAACTGATAGCAGTTTTACTGCCATGGTAGTCGAAATGAAAGCCTGGAGTTTCTATTAAATGATAGTATTGAACTATATTTTCTATTGCCCCAGTGAATGACGGCTCAGAAAGGAGGGAATCAATTTTCTTTCCATTGACCCATACATTTCGAGGCGCTTTCAGTCTTTCTAAATAAGCATGTTGCATGCTCACGTCACCCCCCTGTCATTTGAACGGTAAAATTATACCTTACAACTCACATTAATCATATTTCTATCGCCAGCGCCGTAGCCTCTCCCCCACCAATGCAAAGCGTGGCGACACCGCGCGTTAAACCGCGTTGTTTTAATGCGTATAGCAACGTCACCACGATACGCGCACCTGATTCACCAATTGGATGTCCTAATACACAAGCGCCGCCATGCACATTTATTTTTTCATGTGGTAATTGTAATTCCTGCATGACTGCCATCGGCACGACAGCAAAGGCTTCGTTAATCTCATATAAATCAACCTGCTGCGCCGACCAATCGACTGCCTGTAACAATTTTTGCACTGCGCCAATCGGCGCGGTGGGAAATAGCGCCGGCGCTTGTGCATACGTCGCCTGGCCAACAATAGTGGCTAATGGCGTAAGACCATATTTTTCCGCAGTAGAACGCCGCATCAACATCAAGGCAGCAGCGCCATCCGAAATCGATGAGGAATTAGCGGCGGTTACTGTACCATCGGGTTTGAACGCTGGCTTAAGCTGCGGAATTTTATCAGCGCGCGCCGTCATGGGGCCTTCATCCTGTGTTACCTGTATTTCTTCGCGCCTGGATTTAACCATGACAGGTACAATTTCTGCGGTGAATAATCCTTGTTGTGCGGCTGTTTGTGCGCGCTCTAACGACGCCAGTGCGAACGCATCCTGCGATTGTCGACTAAAACCCAATTGCTGCGCACAGTTGTCGGCAAACACACCCATCAAATTACCCTTTTGATATGCATCTTCTAGGCCATCATAAAACATATGATCTAACGCCATCTGATGGCCCAAGCGATAACCTGCTCGCGCCTTGGGTAATAAATACGGCGCATTGGTCATGCTTTCCATACCACCAGCAACGACAACTTGTTGTGAACCCGCACACAAAATGTCATGCGCCATCATCACAGTCTTCATGCCGGAGCCGCACATTTTATTTACCGTGGTGCATACCGTACCCAATGGTAATTCTGCACCCAGGGCGGCTTGACGTGCAGGCGCCTGACCCAGGCCTGCCGGTAATACGCAACCCATCAATACCTCATCAACTGTTTCTGGTTTTAATTGCGCACGCTCCACAACAGCCTTAATTGCCACCGTACCCAACTCTGGCGCGGTTACGTCTTTAAAACAGCCTTGAAAATTACCAATGGGCGTACGCGCTGCGCTGACGATAACGATTGGATCTTTGTTTAGCATTATTTCCTCCCAACTCTTTCTTCAAACAACGCTCTTCCTATTAGCATCCTGCGTATCTCACTCGTACCCGCGCCAATTTCATATAACTTCGCATCACGCAACAATCGACCGACCGGGAACTCATTAACATAACCATTACCACCTAAACATTGAATCGCGTTTAATGCCATCTGTGTAGCCTTTTCTGAGCAATACAAAATAACGCCTGCTGCATCTTTGCGATCAATATTACCCCGATCACACACCTTCGCCACTTGATATAAATACGCACGACAGGCATTTATTCCTGCATACATATCCGCCAGCTTACCCTGCACCAACTCAAACTCAGCAATAGATTTACCAAATTGTTTGCGTTCACACACATAGGGCAACACTGCATCCAAACACGCCTGCATTAATCCCAATGGACCGCCCGCCAATACCACACGCTCATAATCCAAACCACTCATTAATACCTTAACACCCTTATTTTCCAGGTGTAATACATTTTCTTCGGGTACATGGCAATCTTGAAATACTAACTCACAGGTATTAGAACCACGCATACCGAGTTTATCCAATTTCTGCGCAGTACTAAAACCTGGAAAATTATTCTCCACAATAAAGGCCGTAATACCACGCGCGCCAGCAGATTTATCCGTCTTGGCATAGACAACCAACACTTCGGCATCAGGGCCATTGGTAATCCACATCTTACTGCCATTAAGCCGATAATGGTCGCCCTGCTTATCGGCGCGCAATTGCATACCAATAACGTCAGAACCAGCATTCGCCTCACTCATCGCCAATGCACCCACGTGTTCACCACTAATTAATTTCGGCAAGTAACGTTGTTTTTGCGCTGACGTGCCAAAACGATTAATCTGATTGACGCACAAATTAGAGTGAGCACCATAACTCAAACCCACCGCGCCGGAAACGCGGCTGATTTCCTCCATCGCAACTACGTGCGCCAAGTACCCCATATTCGCGCCGCCATATTCCTCCGCTGCCGTAATACCTAACAGACCTAACGCACCAAGTTTGGGCCATAGGTCACGCGGAAATTCATTGGAGTAATCTATTTCATGCGCACGTGGTAAAATTTCTTGCTCGGCAAACTCACGCACCGCTGCACGTAACATGTGGATGGTTTCATCTACATCAAAAAATAAATTCGTGGTGTCCATATAATTCCTTAAAGCTTTGGGAGACAATTCTGGTGATTAAAATGATTTACCCCTTACTACGCACCCTATTATTTTGCTTACCGCCCGAAACGGCGCATTCATTCTCGCTGCAAAGTTTAGCATTACTACAGCGCTGGCGGCTATTACCCCGTCACCCTATATCACCATCCTCTACGCGAACGGTGATGGGGCTAACCTTCCCCAACATCATAGGTGTTGCTGCTGGGCTGGACAAAAACGGAGAATACATTAATGCCCTGGCTAGCCTAGGGTTTGGCTTCATAGAAATAGGCACCGTTACTCCCAGGCCACAACCCGGTAATCCCAAACCACGCTTATTTCGCCTACCCACTGCCAACGCACTAATCAATCGTATGGGCTTCAATAATCGCGGGGTTGATTACCTGATAGATCGCGTCAAGAATGCGCATTTTAGCGGCATTTTAGGCATAAATATCGGCAAGAACGCGATAACTCCACTGGAGAAGGCTGCGGATGATTATCTGCTTTGCCTGCGTAAAGTCTATCCTTACGCCAGCTACGTCACCATCAACATTTCGTCCCCCAACACCCCTGGCCTGCGTCAACTACAATCCGCGCAAGACTTAGATAACCTGCTACGAGCGTTAAAACAGCAACAGGAAGAACTGGCTACCCTGCACAATAAGTACGTGCCACTGTTAGTGAAAATTGCACCGGATTTATCAAACGATGAAATAAAGGACATTACCACACAACTACTGGCGCACCACATTGACGGTGTGATTGCTACAAATGCCACTCTGGCGCGCGATGATGTAGCCCTTCTCCCACACGGCAATGAGGCTGGTGGTCTCAGCGGTAAGCCTGTGTTCAAACGCAGCCTGGCCGTTGTGCGTCAACTTCATGATTATCTGCAAGGTAACTTACCCATAATCGCGTGCGGAGGAATATTCTCTCAGGAAGACGCCGAACAAATGCTTGCAGCCGGAGCAAGTTTGTTACAAATCTACACTGGGCTAATTTATCAAGGACCTAATCTAATTAAACAACTAACAACTTGTGTAAAACCCCATGAACAAGTTGTACACAACTTAACGAACAACTTAGACCATTAAGTTATCCACAATTACCTAACAATACCCACACATTTTTCCACAGCAACTATACACAGCCAGTTTTTACCATGCCCCCTGTATCCATGCCGGTTGTCTTAAGTTATACACAGCCTCTCCAGCCCTTAATAACTATAACTAAAATATATATATTAAATTAATATTTATAGTGATAGTACTTTAATTTTAATCTGGTGACACTACCTGCTTCAGTTCTGGCAACCATCCAGGATAGCGTTTATACTGAGTATCATTTTTTTCTGCTGAGTGCTTTATGCAATTACCGATTGGTTATGACAATTTTGGAAAAATACTAGAAAAAAAACTTTATTTTGTCGATAAAAGCCTATTGATTCAAGAAATCATTGATAACAAGGAGGCGGAAGTCATTGTTATCACTCGTCCACGCCGCTTTGGTAAAACCCTAAACTTATCCATGTTGCAGTATTTTTTTTCCGCTGAAGCCTATGGGTGTAAAACCCAGGGGCTATTTGATGGTCTGAAAATTGCGGCGCTGGGCGAGGAATATATGCAGCACCAGGGTGGGTATCCGGTGATTTTTATTACCCTTAAGGATGTGCGCAATCACTCCTTCACGCATGCTCGTAAGCAATTAGGGCATTTATTGGCTGAACTCTATGGGGAGTATCCTTATTTATTGCATAGTCCTCATCTTGAAGCGGCAGAAAAACAATTCTTCAAGACGGTTGTGGAGATAACGGACGATTCATCGGTGTTAGAAAAAGCGCTGCGCTATTTAATTCACTATTTATTTAAACATCATGGCGTTAAAGTTTGGCTGTTTATAGACGAATACGACACCCCGCTGCAATCGGCGTTTTTACACGGTTACTACGAAGAGATGATTGATTTAATCCGCGGATTATTTGGCGCGGCGTTAAAAACCAATCCGTATTTAGAAAAGGCCGTGATTACTGGTATTTTACGCATCGCTAAGGAAAGCCTGTTTTCAGGATTAAATAACGTCAAGGTTTATACCTTATTGCAGTCAAAATACGGTCAATACTTTGGATTTACGGAGCCAGAAATCACTGATTTGTTAACCAAGGCCAATTTAGCAGAGCAGGCAGATTCCATTCGGCATTGGTATAACGGTTATCTGGCGGGCGATACTGTCATCTATAACCCGTGGTCAATTGCCAACTGCATGAATGATAATGGATTGCTACGTCCCTATTGGGTTAACACCAGCAGTAACGATTTAATCAAACACCTGCTGGCGCGTGGCGATGAGTCGCTAAAAGAAAATCTGGCGTTACTTATTGCAGGGCAACCTATCGAAGCGCTGATTGATGAGAATATCTCCTTTGGTGATTTGGAAAAGGACAACAACGCACTGTGGAGTTTATTGTTATCAAGTGGCTATTTAAAAGCCATCCAATGTGAACCGTTTAAAGCACGAATGCAATGTCGGTTAATGCCGCCCAATTACGAAGTAAAAATATTATACGAAGGCATTATGCAAGGATGGTTCTCAGAAGCCCTGGGCCATAACAAGTATCAAAGTTTCTTAAAAAGCCTGACGCGCGGTGATGTGGAAGAATTTACCTTGCGCTTACAGGATTGTTTACAAAATACCCTCAGCCTGTTTGATGTTACCGGTCATCAGCCGGAAAAATTTTATCACGGCTTTGTACTGGGAATGACGGTTAGCTTAGAATTAACCCACGAAGTGCAGTCGAATAAAGAAAGTGGGTTTGGACGCTATGATGTAATGTTAATTCCCAAAGATCCTTCTCAGTTGGGGATTGTCATGGAATTTAAAACCGTATCCGATGAGAAGGTTGTGTTATCCCAGGCTGCAGAGCAGGCGTTGCAACAAGTGATTGATCGCGGTTATGCGCAAACCTTACGCAGCAAGGGCATTGAACGCATTTTGCAATTAGGTTTAGCGTTTCATCATAAAACGGTGGCAGTGACATTTAGCAACGTTTAGTCAGCGTTGTCTTGCAGCGCTTACGAATGTTCAACATAACCCGGAGGATTGTCGCTACCTTCACCAAATAAAAATTTAATCATCTCCTGTTTCAAAAATTGTTTAGCCTTGGGATCCACTAAACTTAAACGATATTCATTAATCAATTTGGTTTGATGATCTAACCATAGCTCCCAGGCTTCGTGAGAAATATGATCAAAAATCTCTTGACCTAATTCACCAGGAAAGGGTGGCTCTGCTAAACCATTTGCTTCTTTTTCTAACTTCACACAAAAAATTAAACGATGCATAAAAAATTCTCCTTATTAAAAACGGCTCTGTCGTTATGAATGGTGAACACGTTGCTTGCGCTCCTTAGCTACCTTACGACTTAAGATATATTTCAGTCAGCAACTGTTTAACCGGCGCGGCAAAACCACGTGCAGTTGGTGTATCCAGTGTATACCAGATGTAGCTATCTGAGTCCATTACATGCATGGTATTTGTCTGTAAAAGCGTTAAGCAAATGTTGGTCTTATGCTGGCTTATTATAGTGCAACAAAGTATTATTTTAATCTTAACCTATTAATGAAACGGGAGGATATATGAGTGATGAAAAATCTAAAGTACAGAAAAAAGAACAAGATATAACATCGCGAAGCGAGGGAGAGCATAGCGCGTTCTTGTCCAAATTCGAACCGCCTTCTTCCAATCCTGGTGGTGAGACAATAGAGATTCCTCTCCATAGAATTGCTCTTGTAGATCAGGTTGCGGGAAGAGAATATAGGAGTATTGAAGAACATACTAGACGTGTTCAGGAGGACTATAATGCACTTAGTTTAATAGAAAAGAGAACTCCACTTGAGGAGCGTTTATTAGAGGAATGTAAAAAAGCAATGTCAATACTAGCATATAAGAAAAATAATACTCTCTCTACTAACTCGGACCAAATTAATTCTTCAAGTGTGTTTGCTTCTACTTCCGGTCAAATATTTCCTCCCCCACAGGACTCTAAAAAAATCTCAATGCATGACGAGTTAATAAGCGCTTGTTCACCAGATACAGACGATGCTGACCATAGTGATGAGTCGGAGCACAGGGACACAATGAAAAAGGGTTGTATTATATTATAGGGGCTATGCAAAACCGTTAAATCCCTCTTAACGAATTGTGGATAACTTAGCGAATAATCTTAACCAAAGTGGTTAGCAACTGCTTAACCGGCGCGGCAAAACCACGTGCAGTTGGTGTATCCAGTGTATACCAGATGTAGCTATCTGAGTCCATTACACCTGGTGTTTCGTGGTAGTGGCTAATATATATTGGGTTAATCATCAATTGAAAATGACTAAACGTATGTTTAAATGGAGCCAGCGTTTGTGTCTTCTCCACCTTGATATGCAAATTGGTTGCGCACCATTCGATGATATTAGTATCTATTGCGCATTCTGGAAAACCCCATAACCCTCCCCAAATGCCAACGGGAGGACGTTTCTCCAGAAATACGCGATTACTTTTCTTATCATGAAAAATAAGCATATTAATTTCACGTAGTGGGATTATCTTTCTGGGTTTTGGAGTCGGGAATTGATCTTGATCGTGATGTAAATATGCCTGGCAGCCCGATGCAACCGGACATAGTTCGCACAAAGGTTTAGTACGTGTACAAATCAATGCGCCTAAATCCATAATCGCCTGTGTATAATCGGCTGTTTGTTTTTCCGGCGTGTACTGTTCTGCCAGTTCCCATAATTGTTTAGTCACAGTGGTTTGTGAGGGAACACCAACAACCCGATGAAAACGTGCTAATACGCGTTTTACATTTCCGTCTAAAATAGCTGCCTTCCTTCCTGTAGCAATTGCCAAAATGGCGCCTGCCGTTGAGCGGCCAATCCCAGGTAATGCTTGTATATCTTCTAATGTAGTAGGAAATAAACCATTATGATGATTAACGATATATTGTGCAGCGCGATGTAGGTTACGTCCCCTTGCGTAGTAGCCCAGTCCAGTCCACAGATGTAGTACTTCATCTTCAGTTGCATGGGCTAATTCATTAACGGTCGGAAAACGCGCTATAAATCGTTCAAAGTAAGGAATGACGGTCTTGACCTGCGTTTGTTGTAACATAATTTCTGATACCCATACACGATAAGCAGAAATAGTTTGACGCCAGGGTAAATGATTACGACCCTGCTTGTCATACCAGGAAAGCAGTAACTTGGCAAAAGGAAAATTTTCGTGTGTGTTCATAGAATATTCTGGATCATGATGTCTTCAAGACGCAGTGTTATATTTTTTGTGGAATCACCAACATAAAAATCCAATAATGCTTGCTTAAATTTTTCTGCCCGTGCTGGTAAGCCATTAATTAAATAAGTATATGCTTGCTGGTAAACGTCGTCGGCGAAGCGATTATCCGCGGTATGATTGGCAGATAGATTATCCTGACTAAGGTGAAATTTTATACCAGCTGCCGCAGAAAATATCCACTCTAACGCCTGCGGCTTCACCTCTGCCAGTTGAAATAACTGTTGTTGCTCAGCATCGCGCCCATCAGGATTATACCAATAACCATAATCAATTCGTTGACGCCGTTGTTTACCTGCAATACACCAATGCGCAACTTCATGCAATGCACTGGCGTAATAATCCTGGGTGAAAATAATACGGTGAAACGCACAATCTTGATCGGGTGGTAAATAAACAGGTTCAGCGCTACCTGCCACCAACACAGTTTGTTCGGTGTGCATAAATAGATGGTTGAATAAACCGATTAAGTCCTGGTGGTTGTATTGGGGCATATTAATGAGAGTTAACGATACTTAACTCTGAAAGGATACACAGACATGAGGTCAAAAAATAGGGGGATGTTATACCAATCGCACGAGCGACCACACCAAGTGCATGCACGATGTAGCCAGCGTCGTTTGTCTCAAGTGCCTCCGTCATGAAGATTGCCATTGCTTCTTCAGAGGTTAGATCCTCGGCAGGATCGTAGTTAGTCAATTTTTCAGTCACCTTACTCACCCCCTTGCAAATACGGTATTGCTATAGTACAAAATAACACATATTATATCATTTTTTAAACATAGTATATTTTTATACTTCTGATTGGATGGTAAAATGCATAAAAACTTTACTGGGGAGGATCTTATAGCATATTCATTGCCCGATTTTATTTATAACTTCCCTGAGATTGCTCACTTTAAAGAGAGCACAGGCCTTACCTATCAAATTTCCAATCAGGCCAATCTCGATGTCTATAATCTACAGCAGGAAACTCAAATAATGGGCAAGACCATATTTGATCTTAGAAAGGAGATCATGCGTGATAAATGGTCAGATGCGTTTGTACAAGAAATACACCACGCTGATCTTTGGGTGGTGAAGCATAAAAAAGCACTGCACATAAATCACAAATCATTTTTAAACAAAACAGGCTATGTCGTTGTGCATTCAATTGTGAAGTCACCAATTTTCAATGATAAAAAAAATGTCAGAGGTATTTTAACCATGAGCCTTGATGTCACCAGGATGGAAAGCGTGACTACGATCAGGGAGTTATATTTTAACTTTTATGCCGACAAGGTAGCAGCCAATTTGTGGTTCATGAAACATATAAATTTTCAAGAAGGCATTAAACTAAAATTTTCCTTACGAGAGATAGATTGTTTACTTAGCTTATTAAAATACAGAAGCAGTAAAAAAGCCAGCTACTTTTTAGATATTACCCACAAAACATTAGATAACCACTTGGGAAAAATAAGGGAAAAAGCACGAGGCAGTTACACCATAAAGGGATTGTTAGAAATACTGGCTGTCCGGATCAGTAGAATCTAGTCGATTAAAAATAAAAACCCTATAGGTATTTTTCACCTATATGAATATCAAAAATAACTGTTTAGTATTACAGGATTGTTGTGTGGAGAAGTGATTAATGAATGGACTTGGTCAATGACTTAAGAGGTGTCTTAAACATGAGAAAAAAATTTAATAAGTGGTGTGTTCTAATTGGGTTATGTAACAGCCTAATGTTGATACCAATTTTCGCATGGGCTGCAAGTGGGGAAACCCCCATTAGCGAGGGTGGTCAATATTGGTTAGACGCGATGTATGGGGCGACTGGGGTAACCATTGCGACAATTGCGGTAACGATTGTTGGATTATTGTGCAAATTCGGTAGGCTCGGTTGGATGTATTTCTTCGGTACAATCAGTGGCATTTGCATTGTGTTTGGCGCGCCAGCAATCGTCACTGGCGTGAAGTCGCTGATAACACCGTAACCAGACGATGCCAACTTTAAATTACACATTAGAAATAGATGCACTGGCGCTGGGAATGACTCGTCCGGCTATGTTCGCTGGAGTTAATTTTAATTTATTCCTGATTAACCTGTCTATTGGGGTTTTAAGCTGTATTTATACTAAATCATTTTGGGGCACAGGTTTGTTTGTAATAAATCACGTTATCCTATTACGCTGTTCGGCAAGGGACGCTAATTTTTTGTCCTTATGGACGACAGCATTCGCCAGGACATTCATGGTTAAAAACTTTTGGTTTTGGGGAGGAGTTAATAGCTATGAGCCTGGTTGAGATGTTGGGAAATAAAGAAAAAATACAAATTCTTAAACAGCGGCTGCCAAATTCATTGGATTTCTTAACGCGCCGTGAAACGCCAGCTGCAAAAAAAATTAACATCATCGGACATTACGATCATGAAACGTTAATAGATAAGGGTGGAAAGCTCATCATGATTTTTAAAATAGCAGGCATAGATCCATCGACCCAGGCTGATATTGTGCTCGATACGCAGAAACATCGACGCAATAATTTGTTAAAAGGATTTACATCAGACTACGCGTTATATTTTTGGCAGATACGTAATAAGCAAGTAACTTTTCCGGCGGGTGAGTTTGAAAATTCTTATGCAAGATCAGTTAATGCTAAGTACCGGGAAATTATTTGCAAACGCGAAATGCATGTCAACCAACTGTATTTGGCGGTTATTACCAAGCCACCCGAAGGCATTATTTATAAGGGACTAAATCAATTCCAACAACTAAGTCATAAAGCCGACAAAGAAACCAAGAGAAAATATCTAGCCAAAAGGCGAATAGAGTTGGAACAAATAAAGCGAAAAATATTGCATACGCTGGTTAGCTATAAGCCGGAAGTGCTAACGACCTATAAAAAAAATGGCTTACGTTTTTCAAGACCACTGGAATTAATTAGCCAAATCCTTAATGGTAGCCCACATGCTGTTTTGTTTGAAACGCCAGATGCAACCAGGGCATTAATGCGCAACCGCCTATTCTTTAATCGCCGTTCCGGGACCATCGAAATACGCCATGCTGACGGCGGCAAAAAATTTGCTGCGGTGTTGTCTATCAAGCAATACACGCCAAACACGTATGCAGGCATGTTAGATGAAATAAGTAAATTATCAGTGGAATATATCATTACCCAGTCGTACCGTTTTTACGAGCGACATGCCACCAAGAGTAAGGTGCGTGATCAAAAAAAGGACATGAGTCAGGCTAGCGATGAATCCAGCAGACACATAGATCAACTTGAACAAGCGTTAGATGATGCCGCTAGTGGCGAGGTTGGGTTTGGCGCACATCATTTCAGCCTGGTTTGTTTTGCTGATAGCCAGGCGCAACTTACCGATGCGATTGGTCATATTGTGGCAAGGTTTATTGATTTAGATATTATCTGTGTGCGAGAGGACGTGGCTGCCGAAACCGAATACTGGGCGCAATTGCCGGGTAATTTTAGCTATATAGCACGTAAGGCTACTATCTCTACTAAGAATATGGCTGCGCTTGCCAGTATGCACAATGCCGCCGGCGGAAAGTTAACTGGTAACCACTGGGGCGATGCGGTGACATTGTTTGAAACCTTGGCGGGTAGTCCCTACTACTTTAACTTTCATTACAAAGATGTAGGTAATTTTTTAGTGTATGGTGCAACTGGCAGCGGTAAGACGGTGTTGATCGGGTTTCTTATTTTGCAAAGCATGAAGTTCGGTGGTAAACGCCTGGTTTTCGATAAAGATCGGGGCTTGGAAATTATGGTGCGTGCTATAAATGGCGTGTACGAAATTATTAAGCCCGGTACGCCTACGGGGTTTAACCCCTGTCAACTGGAAGATACCGCAGACAATCGTAAATTCCTATCGAATTTATTTGCCAGGATGCTGTTTCCAGGTGGCGATCCACTATTACAAAGTGATGCTGATTTAATCGAGTTGGCGATCGAAGGCATGTATCGGCTAGATTTTTCCGAACGTCAGTTATGTCACATTGCGCCTTTTTTTGGCGCTAAACAGCAAAATTCCATTCGCCATCGTTGGGATGAGTGGCACAGTAATGGTAAGTACGCGTGGCTATTTGATAACAAGAACGACAGCCTAACGTTTGATGTTAGTGTTCTTGGGTTTGATATGGGCGAAATCTTGTCGGATGCTATGTGCAAGACACCAGCATGTATGTACTTGCTATATAAATGCCGCCAAATGATGAAGGGGCAACGCAGTATGATCTTTGCTGACGAAGGCTTTAACTTGATGAATGATGAATATTTTAAGCACATCATCAATGACGAAACCCGAACGCCGCGCAAGAAGGATCGCTTCCTTGGGTTGGCAACGCAATCAGCTAAGGACACGGTTAACTCCAGCATTAGTGCGACGATTAATGAAGCGGCTGCATGCAAAATTTTCTTTCCAAATCCCTCTGCCGATTACGACACCTACGTGACACACTTGGGATTGAGCGAATCAGAATATGACATAGTAAAACGTCTTAGCCAAGATTCGCATTGCTTCTTGTTAAATTATGGTCGCGGGAAGGAATCGGTGGTGTTGCGTGCTAACTTGGAAGGAATGGAAGATGAAATTGCGGTTATTTCCGCTACCGAAAAATCGGTGATGTTATTGGACAGCCTGCGCGCAGAGTTAGGTGATGAACCTTCAACCTGGCTACCGGTGTTCAGACAAAAAGTGAGGCAGCTAAAAAATGCAGATCATTAGACCTTTTTTAAATAAACCTATAACCCTGGCTTGCACATTATTTGTTTTTTCACATGCGGCATATGCCGATGAATTTTCCGACATTATGGACGTATTGAATGAAATAAACAGCGGAACTTCAATGGTTGATGCGGATTTATCCAAGATAGTGGGTCAGGATATCAAGGATATGGATGCAGACATTACTAAATTGATGACGGGAAAATATGGCTTAGGGGACAAAAATTTTAGCAAGACGCAACAGGCAATCTCGTGGGGAGATAGCACCCATGATTGGAATAGCGTGCTATCGATTGCACAAGGTGGGGGTGATTCCAGCGACTACGGCAAGGTAGTGCAACAACTGGCAAATCAGTTTCCCATTCAACCTGATGGGTTAACTGGTAATCCCTCAAAAATTCAGCAGAGTTTCTACGCTACGCAGGCACAAACAGCCCTGGCGCAACGCGCAGCGAGTCAATTAGATTACAACAAGATAGAACAACAGATACAGAATCAACAGGCGTTGCAACAGGAGATTGAAAACACTGCGGATTTAAAAGCGGCAACGGATTTGCAGAACCGCCTGCAAGTGGAAGGAAATTTAATTAATTTAGAAGTGTTACGACAAATTTCCCTGATTAGTCAAAACCAGGCGTTGCAAACCCAGGATGAAGTCAACTCACAGGTAGAAGTGATGCAAAGTTTAACCCCTACGCAATAATCTAAGGAACGTTAACGATGAAGACCAGTGTTTCTCTTATCTTATTATTTTATGCAGTGCTGGTGTCAGGATGCGCCTCGCGAACGTTAAATGCTCCATGTGACGAGCATGCCACGTTCTGTGGTGTGAAAACCAAAATCAATCAATGGTGAAGCCAATGAAAAAAATAATTAACTCACTAAAATTTTCCAGTCTGTGTGTCATGGGTTGCTTAATCTTAACCAGTTGCAGCAAGGGTATCATGCACCGCGCTAACCCGATCCTTGATACGCCAGGCTATGCTGATACGGCGATCAGGTATATAAACTACGGTTCTTCACAGAGGGGAATGCTGCAGTGTGGTAACTACTATCTTGACAGAAAATCTGCACCGGAATTCGAAAAGCAATGTGCAGATCTCACCAATGATATATTTAAAAGCCTTTCAAACGGTGGGGCATTGCCAAAGCATGCCACTATTGAAGATTTAAGAGATCCACAGCTGTGGAAGCTTGTTTTAACACCAGAGCCGCCACCTTGTGAGAAACAAAATTAATCTAGTGGAATAAAGTAATGGCTACAACTTCTACCATAGGTGTTGAGACAATTTTTACCGACACCATGAACCTTGTAAACCAGTCAATTGGTAACTTCGTGCAGGCGGTATATCAAAATCTGGTCAGTAGTAATATGACGGAAATTACCATATTGTTTACAGTCTTTGTGGTCATGGCGGGATATCCGTTCCTGGTGCGCTCTGCCTCTGCCGATGTGCATGTATTAATACGGCGATTAATATTGATGACGATTGTATATGGTCTTATTGTTAACTGGTCACTCTACAATAAATTCTTTTTTAATATTTTTACCAACGAACCCGATCAACTGGCAATTATTATCGCCAAGACTATCAATCCCGGTCAGGCTGGCGCAGATGGTGGATTGGCAGCGGCACAGGCACTCAACACCATATTTAACCAGGGTATGAACATTGCCACTGTTCTAATGAAGCAAGTGACCTTAAGTAAAATTGGGTTAGCCTTCTATGCATTTTTAGTTGCAGCGGTTGATGTATTCTCATGTGCGATGGGGTTATGTTTACTGGTTTACGCCAAGCTGGCATTAGCAGTTATCTTAGGTGTTGGGCCAATATTTATTATGTTCCTGCTCTGGGACAATACGCGTGGATTATTTGATAGCTGGGTGCGCAATGCGCTGAATTTTGCACTGATTCCAGTAATTACCACCAGCGTGTTAGCCATGATGGTGGTGATTGAAACTGCGGCGTTAAATGCTGCGGATCCCAGCATAACTGCATCGCAGGAGGTACGTATTCTGCCATTTATCTGCGTCGGCATTGTTGCATTCATGGTGTTAAGGCAAGTATTACCGATATGTGTTTCGTTGAGTGGATTGTTATCGCTCACGGGCATGAGTCAACTATTCACATCCACTAGTCAAACGCTAAACGGCGCCAGGGCTAACACGCAAAAGACGGTTGATGGCGCAGATCACGATCATTCATCTGAACACTCGGGTCATCATAGACGCGCCCTGAGCGCCCTTATTTCGCATCGACGCAGGCAACACAATCTTATGCCCGATCGT
This sequence comes from uncultured Gammaproteobacteria bacterium, assembly GCA_963777715.1. Taxonomy (GTDB): domain Bacteria; phylum Pseudomonadota; class Gammaproteobacteria; order JAURND01; family JAURND01; genus JAURND01. Next base: position 96,989 of record CAVZRN010000010.1, on the reverse strand, counting down.
GATCATTCACACCGCGATCATGACCATGACCATAGAGGCGGCAGCAGAAGTGGTGGCGGGCATGTCCCCCATCGACGCGATGATAATCATACCGGGACTCGTCCCAGTCGTTCGTTGCCACCTATAAATCGACGCCCTGATATAGATATTCCTGATCGTAGTGGTGGTGGCAGGAATGGTGGTGGTGGTGATGGTTCACGTATTCCCCGTCAACCAGACGAGGTACCCACTATCCCGGATGGTGATGGTAGCCGTATACCTCCCACTATTCCTGATGATTCGCGTGATCCACGTGATCCTCGAGATAGAGGCTAATCATTTCGGGATGACAAATTCATAGTAAGAGCCATACAAGGGTTATCGCAATGCAAAACAACGACGAAGACGTATTAATCGTGAAAGAGTCAGAGGCGTGGCTATACGACATGTACCTCAATGCATCCGTCTGGTTAAAAAGATGCTTAGTCGTCATCGTGGTTTTATCTGTTGCCTTGATTTTATCGTTAATCGCCAATTTAAATTTAGCGCCACTAAAGGAAAAAGTGCCCTACCTGTATTCATTTGATCACGCCACTGGAGAGGTGACAAAACTAGGTCGGCTAGAGGCCAGCACCATGACGGCAGATTGGGCAATGACGCGTTATTTCTTAATTACCTACACACTAAATCGCGAAAGTTATGATTACTACAATATTGACCACCCGTATCAAATCGCCTGGGCGATGTCAGATTACAACGTACAAACGCAGTATGAGGGTGACGTCAATAGTAGCAGTGCATCATCTCCTTACAAAATGTATGGCAAGGATAAATACATCACCGTGGTGGTGAAATCAGTATCACAATTAAATGCTAATACTGCCTCGGTCAAATTTGAAAAAATACTACATGATCGTAATTCATCTGCGCAGTCAGTGGTTGAAAGGGAGGCGATTGTAAAATGGAAGTACGTTAATCCGGATACGACGCAAAAAATGTTAGATCGCGACCCGCTTGGATTTAAAATGGTGTATTACCAGACCTCGCAGGTTAATTAACGTCAGTTCGATATAAAAAATATCCTATTTTTTATATCGAAGCTGTATTTTTATGAACCTGGATCCCAGATAATTTGCTCGTCCATGAAGCAAATTTCTGGGATAACCTGAGTTCATATGGTATTTTATTTAATATATCGAACTCAGGTTAATTAAGGATTTTAATATGAAAAAAATAATACTGTACCTTATTTTATCCAGCTTATTCGTCTCAGTTGCGCAAGCGCAGCTTATTCCAAGAAGCGTATCGGCTGATCGGCGCGTAAAGCTGGTGAACTATGATCCTAATAATGTGGTGGTAGTTTATGGACGCTATGGTTATCAAACTCAAGTGGTATTTGCGCCAAATGAAACAGTACAAAACGTATCATTAGGGGATAGTCTCGCCTGGCAAGCAGTTCCGGTGGGTAACAATTTGTTTATCAAGCCAGTTGCATCTTCGCAGACTAATATGACGGTATTAACCAACATAAATAGTTATAACTTCCAGCTCGATTCAAAAAACGAAGCGGTAACGCCGACGTTTAAACTACAATTTAAATACCTCGATGGTGGCTTCGATAGTTTTGGCAATTCCAATGCAGTTGGGCAATTTAATCCCAATGACATTAACTGGAAATATAGTTTTACGGGCGATAGAAATTTAGCGCCGATTGAAGCCTACGATAATAATAAATTCACCTACCTAAAGTTCAAAGACAATGGCATGAGTCGTCTACCCGCCGTATTCGTGGTCGGAGAAAATCGCCAGGAATCATTAGTGAACTACCATATGGAAGGAGACTACCTGGTTATTCACACGGTAGCAAAACAGTTTACCTTGCGTAACGGCAATGTGGTGACCAGTGTTTATAACGATTATCTGATAGGTGATTGGAAAAAATATGCCACTCAAAACTAAAATTCCAAAAAAAATAACTCCAAAAAAAATAATTCCAGAGAATATAATTAAGCCGCAGCCGCCAATTATTGACAGCGACGAAGATTATTTTGAATCCGACGGAAGGCCAGAAATAGCTGTGGGTAATATCAGCAAGAAAAAATTAATTGTATTGGGTATCGCGGCAGTGATTGTGATGATTGTCATTGGCTCGTGTTCACATCACGCTAACAAAAAACAAGATGCTGCTCTAGTAGAAGAAACCTATGGGTTTTCAAGTTCACCAGTAAGGCCAGAGCAAAAGTCCAGTGCGCCAATGCCAGCAGCCAAACCAGCAGAGAAATCGCTAATCACAGAGGCGCAATTAAAGATGATTATGGAGAAAGAAAAAGAATTACAGGCGCGTTTGACGGCCCCAATGATGCAAACAGCAAGTAGTAATAATTTACTTGACGTTCAAAAGCCTATCGCCACCCATGCGAAGGGTTACAAGGGTGATCCCAATACCAATTTCTTAGACGAGGTTGTTGAGGTTTCTCACGAAGTCAATGACAGAGTTGTTGAGGCAACTCATGTGGGTCCACTATCGGATTTGATTTTACAGGGTAGCATTATCCGAGCAACGTTAGAACCAGCCACCGATTCAGATCTACCTGGCATGTTGAGGGCAGTCGTTTCAGAACCAGGTTATGCTGAAGATGGTTCGCGTATTCTTATTCCACGCGGCAGCCGGTTAGTGGGAGAGTATAAAAGTGGCTTAGCAATGGGGCAATCACGCATTTTTGTGGTGTGGACACGACTCATTACACCTGACGGCATCAGTGTTGATCTAGGTTCCCCTGGTACGGATAGCATTGGTGTGGCTGGGATGGGCGCCGATGTGATCAATAGACACTTTTGGCAGCGTTTTGGTTCGGCGGTATTGCTGTCGATTATTGGTGCGGGGGTACAAAACGTGGGAGTGGAAAGCAGTGACCCCTATAACGCCGCGCAGGCATATCGAATTGCCGTTGCCGATAGTCTGGCGCAATCTGCTAATGAGAGCTTAAAACAAACCGGCACATTAGCGCCGACGTTATATTCACACCAAGGTAAGGAAATTAATGTATTTGTCGCGCATGACTTGGATTTTGGCACGGCCATGCAGATGGCCGGTAGAAAGATAAACGTGTTTTGATATGTCACTAAAAGCGTTAGAACATCACTTAAAACCCATTGCGCCTTTTTTAGAGATTCCCGGGGTAACAGAAATTTGTATCAACAGACCAGGAGAGATGTTTGTTGAAAAAAATAGCCGATTTGAACGTTATGAGATAGAGGTGTTGGAGTTTAATTTTCTGAAAACCCTGGTTGCATTAATTGCTGAATTTAATCACAAGGAATTTCCCAGGCCGTTGGTTTCCGGCGTGTTACCGCATGGCGAACGCGTGCAAGCAGTGATGAACCCTGCGTGTGAGCATGGAAATATAGTCATGTCTATCCGTCGCCATCAAATGCGCGACATGACATTGCAAGAATATGAATTAGCGGGTGTGTTTAAAGAGTTTGTTACATCACAGCAGGTTGATCCGGTAACCAATCGACTGAAAACGCTTTATGAACAGCGGGATATCTTAAGATTTTTGCAATTGGCGATAACTGCTCGCAAGAACATTATTATTAGTGGTGGCACTGGAACCGGAAAAACCACGTTTCTTAATGCCTGTCTTAAATACGTCCCGGCGGATCAACGCTTGATTACTGTGGAAGATGTAAAAGAGGTCGTGGTAGAGCAGCCAAATGTGGCGCGCTTACTTTACAACGAAGATGATCCGCAAATTACCGCGCTGAAAATATTTCAAATATGTCTGCGCTTGCGACCTGATCGCATATTTTTATCGGAATTACGCGGCGTAGAAATATGGCCATATCTGCGAGCGGCTAATTCTGGACATCCAGGCAGTTTAACTACAGTGCATGCCGACACGCCGCAGGCGTGTTTTGACCAGATGGTATTTATGATGCAGCAGGCGGGTTCTACTTCGAACGATGCGCGCATCAGGGATTATATCGAATCTATCATTGACGTTGTTATCCAACTCAAGCGTTGCGGCAGCAGTGATCGGTTTATGTATGTTTCTGAAATTTACTTCAAACATCAAACGTAGGCACAAGGGCCGAGAGGTCTGCTAGTGTGATTGAGTTCTACCGACTCGTCCCTTTCACCGCTTGCGGGGGAAGGTTAGGATGGGGGTCTATGTGGTTATTTTTTACTGTATGAAGAGATAGGAGATTAAGACATGTTTTTTTCGATCACTAAGACCAAGCCTTCCTTGCGTACACAGGTTTGGATATTTAGATTACTACTTATCGCGATAGCTATTTTGGTTGTGAGCGTATTGGTATCTAAAAACCTAACTAACTTGACAGGTAATAGCAAACCAAAACAGTCTAGTAATGTGGCAGATATGCCGCAAGTATTAACCAAGAGCGCCGTAGAGCACCTTGTTGAACAGGCAGCGAAACAAAGATATATCCAAGATGTATTCGATGCCAACCCCAAACTGCCGCTCGCTAAAAAACCAATTCCGTTACAGCCTAATTCGCCTAATTCTATGGGAGAAGCGACTGTGGACACACCGACTCAACCAAGTACAACACCAGGAGATAAACACATGTCAGATGCTGCGAAAACGCAACGCTGCAATTATAACAATCAATTATACGTAGTAGGCGACATTGTAAAGTCACCCCAAGGTTGGGTTCGCTGTACACCTACCTTGACTTTTTCGTCAGGTAGTGTCGACCCACATTGGGATAGACCTGCCTGGATTTCTGTGCAGTAGATAACAATGAGGAAAGAAGTCTAATGAAAAAAGTATCCGTGCAAGAAAAAATTCTTACCCTTCGCAATCAGAGAGCTATTATTGATGCAGATGTCGCTGAGTTATACGGTGTAGAAACAAAGCGAATAAACGAAGCGGTTAAAAATAATCCAGAAAAGTTCCCTGAGGATTATATTTTTGATCTTAGTAAGGAGGAATGGGAGCCATTGAAGTCGAAATTTTCGACTTCAATCAAGGGTGGAAAGGTTAAGCCGCCAACAGCCTTTACTGAAAAGGGGCTTTATATGTTAGCCACCATTCTAAAAAGCTCCAAAGCGGTAGAAACTACGATAGCTATTATTGAAACCTTCGCCAAAGTCAAAGAACTGGGCCATGTTGTTCACCAAATGCAAACGTTGCCAGAAAATTCACCTAAACAGCGATCACTGATGGAACATACGGGAGATTTAATGGCCGATTTGCTTATTCCTGAAAACGGGCTGGAGGTTAGGGGAACTGAAACCACCTATGAAATGAATTTCGCAATATTTAAAGTAAAAAGAACCGTTAAGAAAGGCAAATAATAATGACAATAAATCAATCCCTATGGGCATAACAATAAAAAAGAGGAAAATCAATGAAAAAAATTATTTGTGTTGCAACAGTGATTATGGCTGGTCTGTTAACAGGCTGCGCTACTTCCGACAAAGTGCAAGTGGTGCAAGCGGGTGATAACCACCTATCTTGCAGTCAGATAAAGGTTGAATTGCATAAAACAGATCAAGCTGAAAAAAATGTTAATTCTAAAAAAGGTGTTACTGGCACTAATGTTGCGTCCGCCCTATTTTGGCTGCCGGGGTTAGCCTACACGTATTATGATGCGGGGCAAGCAACCCAGGCAATTAATGATCGACGCTCCAGCCTTACCAAGCTATACAATGAAAAGGGTTGTCGTTAACTTGCGAAGGGTGCGCCAATGACGTATAATTATAATACGGTAGTATTCGTGGAAACTACGCACTTTAGTCACCGCTTAAAGGAATATTTTAGTGACGAAGAATATCGAGAGATGCAATATTATTTGATGGAGCATCCCGAAGCAGGAAAAATTATTGCTGGTAGTGGGGGCATTCGTAAACTTCGTTGGGCTCTCCAAGGCACGGGGAAATCGGGCGGTGTACGAGTTATTTATTATTGGGCTAAAGCGCGAGATCAAATTTATATGTTGACTATGTATAGTAAATCAGAGCGTGAAAATATAAATACCCAAACATTAGCACGTATTGCTAAGTCTTTGGAGGCAATCAAATGAAGAATAGAAATATTGGCCAAGAAATATTATCTGGTATTGAAGAAATCAAGGCATGGCAGAAAGGCCAAAAGAAATTAAAAGTTACTCGTCTTACCTTGCCAACAGCAGGAGATGTGGCAAAAATTCGGCACAAGTTGGGGCTTAGTCAGCAAGCATTTGCCGCGTTTATGGGGGTGAGTGTTGCTACTTTGCGCAATTGGGAGCAAGGAAGACGTGAACCACATGGTTCAGCAAAAAGTTTACTATTAATAGCCAAGAAAGTACCAGAAGCTTTTTTAAAGACGTTTCAAGGGATTAAAAATGCAGCTTAATCTATTCTTTATTTAATACATTCAAGTATGGCTTGTAATTGCTGCACATAGGTCTTTCGATCATCAGCACAAAGTGTCACGCTACCCAATTTGCGTCCAGGGCGTGGTGTCTTGCCGTATAGATGGCAATGTGTGTGTGCGATGCGTAGTAATGCATTGGTATCAGGAATTTCCCCTACTATATTCACCATGGCAACGTAGTTGCGGGCGTTGGTCGCGCCAAGTGGTAATCCACAAACCGCGCGTAAGTGATTTTCAAATTGACTGGTGTCGGCGCCCTCGATAGTCCAATGGCCAGAATTATGCACGCGTGGCGCAATTTCATTGGCAATTAGTTGATCGCCTTGCTGGAAAAATTCGACCGTCAGCACACCAACGTAGTTTAATTCGCGCAAAATATTGCCGACATATGTCTGCGCCAGTTGCGTGATGCGATCATCATGATGCTCATTGCTAACCTGGGATAAATGCAAAATCCCATTTCGATGCTGATTTTCGACCAGCGGATAAAATACCACATCGTCATGCGTGTTACGCACGCCGATGCACGACACCTCACGCTGAAAATTAATTTTGGTTTCTACTAATAGCGCGTGGCCTTCTAGTGCTTTCCAGGCGGGTGCAATATCTTGTGGTTGATTGATGCTATATTGCCCCTTGCCGTCATAACCCAGGCGGCGTGTTTTCAGCATGGCGGGAATGTTAATATGCTCAAGCGCCTGCTGTAATTCTTCAAGTGAGTTGACCTCCGCATAGGTTGTAGTAGGAATATGCAATTGCTCAAAAAAGCGTTTTTCCTGTAGCCTATCCTGAGAAATAGCCAACGCTGTGGCGGGCGGATACAATGCGGTATGCTGCATTTGCGTCAGCGCCGCAGCAGAGATATTTTCAAATTCATACGTCATCACATCAACAGCGGTTGCCAGTTGTTGTAATTTTTTTACATCGTCGTATTGGCCATTGATGACGTCGGTCACTAAACTTGCCGGACAATCAGCAGTTGGCTCCAGACAGATAATTTTTAAGCCGAGCGGATAACCTGCCAACGCCAACATTTGCGCTAGCTGCCCACCACCAATGACACCGATTTTCACCTTCTAATTCTCACTCGGACTAATTCTCGCTGGGATTTGGTTTTGCTAATACACGTCGCGTTTGATTTTCGCGATAGGCGTGCAACGCCTTGTCAACTTCTGGTATGCTGCGCGCCAATATTGCCGCAGCAAACAATGCGGCATTAATAGCGCCGGGCTTACCAATGGCGAAGGTGGCAACCGGAACGCCGCTAGGCATTTGCACGATGGATAAGAGTGAATCCATGCCTTGCAATGCAGTGCTGGGAATGGGTACGCCTAACACGGGTAGTGCGGTTTTAGCGGCTAACATGCCGGGCAAATGTGCGGCGCCGCCAGCGCCAGCAATAATTATTTGCAATCCGCGTTCAGCAGCTGTAGCGGCATACTCAAACAATAAATCTGGCGTGCGATGCGCAGAGACTACTTTTGTTTCAAATGGGATGTTTAATGCTTCCAATGTTTCGGCAGCGTTTTTTAGTACTTCCCAATCCGATTGGGAACCCATGACTAAACCAACTGTTTTCTTCATATTGCTGTCCTGACTAAATTTCTTAACACATAGGGCAAAATACCGCCATTATTAAAATATTCTAATTCATTTTGGGTGTCCACTCGACACAATACATGCAGTTTAATTTGTTCCCCGGAGTGGCGCGTAATTAACACCTGCAATTCTCCACCAGGCTTTAGTTGTGGCAATCCCAAAATATCAAAGCTCTCGTTACCAATGAGTTCCAAAGTTTTACGCATGACGCCAGCAGGAAATTGCAGCGGTAAAATACCCATGCCAATTAAATTAGAACGATGGATGCGTTCAAAGCTTTCGGCAATAACTGCCTTAATACCTAGTAAGGCGGGGCCTTTGGCTGCCCAATCGCGTGATGAACCAGAGCCATATTCGCTGCCAGCGATAATAATCAGCGGGGTATGCTGTGCCTTATAGCGCATCGCCGCATCATAAATAGGTAACGTTTCACCCGTGGGTAGGAAATGAGTAAATCCACCTTCTACACCCGGCACCATTTCGTTGCGAATACGGATATTGGCAAACGTGCCACGCATCATCACTTCGTGATTACCGCGGCGTGCGCCATACGAGTTGAAATCTTTTGGCGCGACGCCATGCGCCGTTAAATACTGTCCCGCTGGGCTGTCAGCCTTGATATTACCTGCCGGTGAGATATGATCGGTAGTGATACTGTCGCCTAACATAGCGAATACGCGTGCGCCGTGAATATCCTTGATGGCGGCAGGCGCCATCGTCAGCTCAGTAAAATATGGTGGATTTTGCACATAGGTAGAGTTATTGTCCCAGGTATACGTATTGCCGCCAGCCACTTGAATGTCGCGCCACTCTAATCGCCGGTAAACACGTCGGCGTATTCCTTCTTGAACATACTGCCGCTTACCTTGGTTACTTCGTGAGCAATTTCAGCATCGGAGGGCCAGATATCTTTTAGATAGACGGGATTGCCCTGAGTATCTTCGCCGAGTGGTTCATCGATTAGATTAATACGCGTAGTGCCAGCGAGCGCAAATGCTACCACCAATGGCGGAGAAGCCAGCCAATTCGCTTTGGCCAGGGGATGAACCCGACCTTCAAAATTACGGTTGCCGGATAATACGGAACAAACGACGAGATTTTTTTCGGTAATGGCTTGTTGCACTTCATCGGCTAGGGGACCCGAATTACCAATACACGTGGTGCAACCATAACCGACCAAATTAAATCCGAACTGATCTAAATAGATTTGCAGATCGGCTTTTTCCAGGTAATCAGTGACCACCTTGGAACCTGGCGCTAGGGACGATTTCACCCAGGGCTTGCGTTTTAAACCCCTTTCCACAGCTTTCTTTGCCAGTAGACCTGCGGCCATTAATACACTGGGATTAGACGTGTTGGTGCAACTGGTAATGGCGGCAATAATCACGTCGCCATGATCAGTGCGGCTGAAGCGTCAGGAGCGCCAGTGGTTGTTGGTACAGACTTACCCATATCGACGAGAGTTTTATCAAACGCCTGTGATATGTCACGCAACACCACCCGATCTTGCGGGCGTTTGGGGCCAGCCAGGCTGGGTTCCACGCTACTTAAATCTAATTCCACCGTATCGGTAAAAATGGGATCTGGCGTGCTGCTGTCACGCCATAAGCCTTGCGCTTTGGCATAACCTTTCACCAGGGCGATGGTTTGCTCGTCACGCGCAGTTAGCTGTAAATAATCTAACGTTTGCTGATCGATAGGAAAGAAGCCACACGTTGCTCCGTATTCTGGCGCCATGTTGGCGATAGTGGCACGATTCGCCAGCGGTAGGCCGTTGAGTCCTTCGCCATAAAATTCTACAAACTTACCCACTACGCCTTTCTTGCGCAGCATTTGCGTAATCGTTAATACCAGGTCGGTGGCAGTAATGCCCTCGCGTAATTGCCCAGTCAACTTAAATCCAATCACTTCGGGGATTAACATGGTGATCGGCTGACCTAACATCGCCGCTTCGGCTTCAATACCGCCAACTCCCCACCCGAGTACACCCAATCCATTAATCATGGTGGTGTGGCTATCGGTGCCGACCAGGGTATCGGGATAGGCATAGGTTTCACCGTCAATAGTTTGTGACCAAATTGCTTTGGCGAGATATTCTAAATTTACTTGGTGGCAAATACCCGTGCCAGGCGGCACCACGCGAAACTTTTTGAATGCCTGCTGCCCCCAGCGTAAAAATTCATAGCGCTCATGGTTACGCTGCATTTCGATATGCACATTGTCTTTAAACGCCGCCTTGGTTGCAAATTCATCAACTTGTACCGAGTGATCGATCACCAAGTCTACTGGCGTTAGTGGGTTAATTTTTTCTGGATTACCGCCGAGCTTTACCATGGCGTCACGCATCGCCGCCAAATCCACCACCGCCGGCACACCGGTGAAATCTTGCATTAATACGCGTGCCGGGCGATAAGCAATTTCACGCGTCGAGTGGCGGGTGTCAGCCCAACGGTACAACGCCCGGATATCCTCCACGGTCACGGTTTGGTCATCCTCAAAACGCAAGAGGTTTTCCAGCAGTATTTTTAACGAAAATGGCAGCCGCGAGCTATCGCCCAGCCCCTGCTTGTCGGCTTCAGGCAGGCTGTAATATTGATAGATAGCGCCATTGATGTTTAGATGACGTTTGGTGTTTAGAGTGTCTTGGCCTGGCATGGAAATCCTCAAATATGAAAGTATGCAAGTATAGTAATTATTCGGCAAAAATTGCAAATGACCATATTATAAATGGTTGTCATCCCAGAATTATATTACACAGAATGGGTGAAAAACTGCACCAACAATATGAAGGCTAGCAGGATAATGGATACAAGGGTGCAGGTCATGCCACACATGCGCCAAAATGGCATATTAAGCAATTTGCCATCCTGGTATTGCTCATGTTTAAGTACGCTGTAGGCGTGCGTTAAGCGACCCACGATAAAGAGTATGCCGAACAGGTGAACGCAGTATGCAGGCAGCCCGCCATATTCAGCGCAACCCAGCATAATAAGAAATAAGGGAGTATATTCGGCGAAATTGCCCTGGACGCGTATGCGACGCCTCATCTCAAGGTTATCGGCATCCCCCATCGCGACGCGAGAGCGCCATCGCCCGCGCATTACATACGTGGAAAGCACAACAAAGAATAAACCCAGTAAGGCAATGTAAAGCGGTGTAATCATGCGGTCTTATACAAATTGGTTAAGACATTCATTATACACCCTTTTTCTGTTAACATAATAGCACAGTAGTTGTATTTCCAGTTAAATCCACTTACAGGAGCATCACAATGAATAACCTAATTAAAATAGTTGGGCTTGATAACGAAAACCACACATCATTATCAGTTCCTAATTTAAGTAACGCCTAACTAAACAAATAGGCTTAAAATAATGCCCCGACTTGCCATACCAGACCCTTTGTTACGTTTTACTCAAGGAAATTCAGAAGTACAACTTGCTTCATCTTCGGTTCAAACGCTGATACTTGACTTGAAAGAACACCACCCTGGCTTATATCAGGTTTTATTTGGTCAACATGGCGAACTAAATGGTTTCGTCAATATCTATCTGAATCGTCACCTATTAAGTCATAGACTCACTGAAAATGTACCGCTGGCAGAAACTGATTTGATAGAAATTGTGGTTGCTGTTTCGGGAGGATAGATGTAACTATGCTTGATCTAACGCCAAACGAATTACTCAGATACTCCAGGCACTTTTCTCTTCCCCAAGTAGGACTTGCGGGGCAAAAAAAGCTAAAAAATACCTCAGTTCTTTGTGTAGGCGCAGGGGGCATTGGTTCGCCCGCCCTGCTCTACCTTGCCAGCGCGGGTATTGGAAAAATCGGTATTGTTGATAATGATACGGTTGAGTTATCCAATCTTCAACGACAAATTCTCTACACAACAGAGAATTGCGGACAATCTAAAGCAACCTTGGCAAGGCAGCGCTTGCTCGCTATCAATGATGCTATCCAAGTTAATGCGTATGGCGAGAGATTAAATAGCAATAACGTATTAGATATGTTGTCGGATTATGACATTATTCTTGATGGTTCTGACAACTATGCCACACGCTACCTTGTGAGTGATGCGTGCTATACAAAAAAGAAGACGCTTATTTCCGCAAGTTTATTCCAATTTTCCGGACAGTTGGTGACGTTTCAATACGAGCGCAATAATGAGCCTTGTTATCGTTGCCTCTACCCAAATCCACCACCAGTCGGACTTATCCAAAACTGTACTGAAGCAGGAATAGTGGGCGCTGTAGCTGGTATTCTTGGCACAATGGCAGCGACCCAGGTCATTAAACACGCGTTGAGTCTTAGCGATGGCCTCGATCATCAATTATTAATTTTCGATGGTAGTACATTAGAAATTAAAAAATACCCTGTTCATAAAAAAGAAAATTGTATCGTTTGTGAAAAAAATACACCGTTTAACGACCTGCCAAGGTACGAATCAAACAACTGCACTGTACTCAATCCGCTACAACTCAGTCCCGAGCAATGCTTAGATTTACAACAGAAAAAAAAGGTATTGCTCATTGATGTTCGAGAAGCCTGGGAGCGTGAGATTTATGCCATTCCCAATAGCACACATATTCCCACAAAGCAGCTTGAAACATTGGATTTAAACACGCTTGCATCTGCAGAAAATGAGACCATCGTTCTATATTGCAAATCTGGCATAAGAAGTGAAAGGTCAGCTAAGTTCTTGCAACAACGGGGTATTGAAAATGTCTATAACCTTGCAGGAGGTGTTGTTGCATGGGCAGCAGTCATCGACAAAAAAACGGTAATCTACTAATGATTGAGTCTTATGACCTCGGCGGCACAATAAGAGCCAGGCATCCCGAAGAAACACTTCGAATCATACAGCCCTATATCAAAAAAGCAGGCATTACAAGAATTGCTAGCCTAACAGGATTAGACAATATCGGAATACCGGTATATACCTGTATAAGACCAAACTCAAAGAATCTGTCTACCTCACAGGGAAAGGGTATCACAGACTCATTGGCTATGTGCAGTGCTTATATGGAAGCTATTGAACATTACTATTCCGAAAATGTAGTGCCAACAATCCATATGTCAGTCAAAGATATGCAAGGTAATGGCCTTGATTTGGTACACCCCTCAGACTTTCAACCAGGGTTTTTCTCTCCTAAAAACATTGATGATATGAAACTACCCTGGAGTTTAGGAACAAATCTTTTAGATGGAAAGAAATATTATCTTCTCAGTGAAATCATTTCTCTAGATTTTACACAAGAAAATTTATCCATGGGGATTTTTTTAAAAACAACAACGGGTCTGGCTGCTGGCAACAATCAAGATGAGGCGCTATGCCATTCCCTCTACGAAATAGCTGAACGTAATTGTTTATACGATTTTGGTCAGTTGTTCTTGCAGGAAAAAAATAAATTAGCATTAGACTTAACAAGTATTAATTACAATCATGCCAGATTAATACTTGAGAAGCTAAACGACAGCCAGGTAGATGTGGTAGTGTTCGATATAACCAATTCTCTAAATGTTCCCGCATTTCACTGCATTATAAGTGACAATAATCCTTTACGAAATTTAGGACGTTATAGTGGAACAGGCGCCCATTTCAATAGGGGCATTGCCTTGTGCCGAGCATTAACGGAAGCTATTCAGTCACGTTTAGGTTACATAGCTGGATCAAGGGACGACATATTTCCTGATGATTATAAAATAAAATGGGAGAAGATAAGCCTCATTGGTACTCGACAGTATGAGACAATACTAACTTATGAAAATTTTTCCTTAAAACAACAGTTAAATCAGGTACTAAGCGTATTTGAAAACAGAGGAATAGGCAAAGTTATTTATGTTTCACATACTAAGCCAAATGATGAAATTTCTGTAGTACATACTTTCATTCCCACGCTTAAAATAAACTCCTCCTTATGAACATTGACGTTATCGTTTTTCTGGCCCCACCATTTTAGAAGCAGAAGTTCTCCGCATATTGCCACAAGCGTTTTGCCATACCCCAATAGCCTGTGGTGACATTTTTAGAGTTATTCGGTTAAATCCCAAGGCAATTGTTATTATAGACGGTTATTTTGGACACACTGCCGCGGTTTGGCACAAAGAAATTTTAATGGCTATGGAGCGAGGAATAACCGTTTATGGGGCTAGTAGTATGGGTGCATTACGTGCTGCAGTAGCTTGATACTTATGGCATGATTGGTTTTGGAGAAATTTATAATCAGTATAGGTCTGGCGAAATTATCGGCGATGATGAAGTGGCGGTTACTCATAATATAGATAACGACTATAAAAAAACCATTACCGCCTTAATAAATGACCGCCATACTTTAAGGCGAGCAGTCAACGAAAATATCATTAAACAAGAGGTTGCTGATGAAATACTATCTAGCCTTAAAAAGCAGCCATACTATCTTCGATCACTGTTTGTTGAAATACAGAATATCAAAGATAAAAATTTGTCACATTGGATTGAAAATAATTACATAGATCAGAAAAAAATTGACGCCATTTCATTGTTAACCCACTTATCAGAAATTAATAATGATCAGCAGAATTACAAAAAAACTATCAACGTAAACCAAACATTATTCACCAAAAAAATTTATTGTGAAGTATCCAGCTCACCTTTTAAAAAATCATATCCTCAGTTACCTGAGCCGGAAAAAGGGTTGATAGAAATTTCGAAATCTGATCAACATTACTTAATACACCTGGCAAAATTGTTACATATTTCATCTAATTTATGCGGCACTGATGATGCTAAATTAATTCCTTGCCATGAAAAGATACTAGATGTTGAGGAAGTTAAGAAATTATTAAAAAACTATTTAATATACACAGATGAATATTCAAAACTCGATATGCAACGTGCTGATTTACTTAAATATTTAAAAATAGATAGTACAAGCATAAAATTTAGAGCGTCTGTTTTTATTGCTGAGCTGATGAATCAATTACTTGATTATATTAATACTCAAGAAATTATAGTATCACCGTCATATAAGCAAATATTTCTAAATATATTCCGAAAAGAAAATGGATTGTTATCTTCAGTTGATACCGTGAGCTGGATGACTAGCAATGATTTAATTACTCAGCAAGATTTGCAAGATTTTGTAAATGCCATGGCAATTTTTTACTTTATTGTCGAAAAAAACAATTTAGACTATCTGGGAGTAAAAATAACAGTTAATTCTATATCCTGGTTAGCAAGAGCGCAAAAGCTAGTTCTTGGAGCATAAGATGTATTGTTGATTTTTTATATAAGATATCTATCAGTGTGCTAATATCTGTAAAAGCTCGGTCTTTGCCAAGGTATGTTGCATCTGTTAAAATACAAAGGTGGGGTTACATTTTAGTTAACTTGTTTCTCACACAACAGTAATAAAAATTTAAGGAGATACCTGCATGATAGTAATAAAAATAGCTGACTTGGAGGAGGAAGCTTATTCTTCTTTGTCAATGAGGGATTTTTTTAATAGTTAACAAATAAAAATTTTTATTTAGTAGTAAGAACAAAATAGGGAGTATTAGCCTTTTAAAGGTTATACTCCCTTTTTATTACATCCATCCTCTTCCGCAAGCGAGGAGTGGAGTGGAAGAAAGTTTTTTAGGTCGAATTCGGACACAGCCCCTGAAAAAATTAGAATGAATGGGAAATGCTAGCCCATACTTGGAAATGCCTGGGTGAGGTAAATTAGTGAAGCGTGGGTCTGCCTCAACCATCTCGGTAATGTTATTGTTAATTTCTCCATTACCATCAGGATGATAAAAGTCAAACTCTATGTTCGCCAACGATTTGAAAAAGGCAGTGTTTTTTATTGAATGCTCAAAACGATTACCCAATATGAAATCAAGAAAGGAATACAATACACTTCGTATTTTTATCAGATCATTGATGGTTTGTTTATTACTCCCTCTTTCTTGTGGTTCGTAAATAAATGTAGATTTATAAAGAGAATAGTAGGCGGGTTTTTGACCATCATAATGTTGCAATCGCATAAATACCGGCAAATGAAAGCGAATTTTATAATCATTCAAAAAAACATCCATTAGTTCTGTAATTGGCCCAGATATGTTACTGTCCTCTGGAACAAATCCTGGAACTTCCGCCAATGCAATTAAGATTAGGTGTTTAACTGTTTGAATAATGAATGCATCATTTCTTAATGAGATGGGGAGCGTATCAAAAAACAGTGACCAAATAAAGTTATAGGTCATCGATACATTCCGTTGATACCCTGTGTCTTGCCAAACGGAATAAAGCAGCCCATGTCGAAAATTTAATGTTTCAATAACAGGGGCAAGAAAATCTTTAGAGAAGAAGTGAATCTCAGCTTCCCAGGACGTTTTGAATGCTCTGGAATGGACGATTTCATTAAACAGGTGCCAATGATCTGAGAAAGTTTTAGGTAGAAGATGTCTGGTAATTCCATATTTTTTTGTCAATCTGGCGCTAGATAGCTCATGGGTGATTTTAGGCAGCATTAATAAAGATCGACAGCCTGCCTTGGTAGAGTACAAGCCGCCCACAAAATAAGAAAAATCCGGATTTTCAAAAATAGAAAGTAATGAAAATGTTTTTCCTGGCAATAATAAACGGGAGGGTAAAATTTGATTGGCACGATTAATGTAAAATTCAATGGAATTTTTAGTTAAAATTCCAAAAGGAGTAGCCTCCCAATGATAATCTAGCAACTTCTTGATGGTCTTTGGCAACTTATCACTTTCCAATGGAATACGTTGTCCGTTAAGGTTAAAGAAAAATTCCCCCTTATCAATCATATCTTCCCCAAATGGGTAGGTGGCTCGAATAACATGGAATTTATCCACACCTTTTATGTCATTAATTAATCCACCCAGGCGTGGATTTACTTCTGAGATACACTTATTTACATCCTTCCAAGTAACTATTTCAATCGTACTCATGGTTATTTCTCCTTGAGTTTATAGTGACAAACAACAAAATATAGGGCGCTGGCAAATAATGCTTGAATCATCATGAAAACATATAGTGTTAAATCTGAGTGAGGGTTTGTAGATGGTGCTTGGCTATGAGACGTGGTTGCGGACATTAAATAAAAGGCAATGGATGAGGCAAATACACTCGTAAATCTCAGCAGCCCAATAAAATAGGCACACTTTTCTAAGGTAGATGCAAAATTATTTACTTGCGAATAGAGCGTAGATTGCAGCAAGAATTCAGAACAACCCAGCATAAAAATGCTTATGATTGGCCAGATGAAACTTATTTTGTTCGCTAATCCACACCAATAGGAAGGGAGAACTATGCAAGCAAAGGCAAGCGCTACAAATAAAACGCCGACAGATAGGAGTTTGTAATATGCAAAGTTGTAACGTTTATAGGCTTTATAGGTAATAATGCCCATTAAAATATTTGCGATCGGATCAGATATGAAATAAACCATCGGTGAAATTGGTTTATTTCCGATTGTGTTGTTAACATGTTCGGATAAAAATAAAGTAAAATGACTATATAGTATGGCGGTAGACAACCAGTATTGTGTGCAACATAACAGCAGCATAAAAATGAAGCTAATATAGTTTGGTTGTTTTTCTTTGCGGGATAGATAAATAACATAAAAAATTGCTATGCTGAACAGCAGAAGACTTAAGCTTCTTGTTATTGTTCCATAGAGTATTAATAAATAAGCAAGCAGAATTAATCCAATGGTAATCAAAAAAAATATAATGTAGTTATTCTCTATGGTATTTTTTTTAATGGTAGGTTTTTTTAAAAAAAATATGACGTTGAAAGCCACAAAGAAGCTAACAATTGAAAAAATATAAATAGATTTTATGTTTGTTGTGGCAAAAAACCCTGATAATCCAACCAATCCTCCCAAGTTGTATATCATTAGATACAAATGATTGCCATGCTGGCGAGAAACAGATGAGTCAAACTTATTATTTACCAGTAAGTTCATATTCACAAAATACAGACCGCTACCAACAACGCACAGGGCAAGTCCTAGTGGTAGTAAATTTTTGTGGCTGCTACAAACTAGTGCATAGCCAATCGCAACGAAACTTACTGCAGATGTAACTAATCGTTCGTGAGATGGCAAAAAACGGCTAAAAAATCCCCATGAAAACGAACAAACCGCTAGAAGAATGGCGGTATTGGTTACCAGGGAAAAGGCTTCAGTAGCCGAATAGTCGTGACTTTTCAAATAGAGTGTCAAAGAACTTCTTAAAGTAATATACCCTACCATGAAGAAGAAGTTGACGATTAAAACAGAGCTAAATCCCGAATTTTGATCTTTAATCAATACCATTACCGCTGCCCTCCGTAAGCGACATAAAGTGTAATTAACCTGTGTAACGCAACCTAAGAATGAGTAGTTGCAGTACAAAAGTAACTTGGGTATCGTAGCACGACTCTTTCGGAAATGTTAAGAGGGAATTAAGAATTGTTAAAAAAGAGGGAAAAACGAGCCAGGCGGGGCGCAACCCGCCTGGCTCATGGGTAAAATTTGCAGGTAACAAATCATCCCAGGGGCATTATAGCATATAAGGCTCCCCTGGGAACAAGGAGTGCTATTATGTTCTATATATTTCATCCGTTCTCAAGGGTAGTATTACATTCCGCAATATCACCTTCGCCTAGCCTACTTAAACGTGGGTTAGCGCAAAAAAATGACATATTCAAAATCGGTCTATTAATTCGACCGCCGCCATTTCGTATTATCCCCCAAAAACCATTAAATTTATCGAAGTGTTACGCTCGATTATGCAAGAAGTCCAATTTAAATAAAGGGAGGAACAACTATGCTGATTTTGTCTAGAAAGATGGGTGAAAAAATTATCATCGGCGATGACATTACTCTGACTATTTTGGGCGTCAGGGGTAGTCAGGTGCGCGTGGGTGTGGATGCGCCGATTGAAGTGCCAATAAACCGCGAAGAGATACACCAGCGTATCCAGGCTAAAAATAAACTAAATTCTACTAATACGGAGGACACAGCGACAAACATCACTGAAACAAAATAATCGCGATTACTATACAAGTAATTTATTCCACTTCACTCAACTTTATTCATAAATTACCAAGAAGGAATGCTATGAACCACCCCAACTTAAAAAATACCACTGATACCAAGACATATACTAACCACAATAAAAAAATTCTTCTAGCTGACGATTGTATTAATCGGTTACAAGAAAATAAGCAGTTATTACAGCAAGCAGGTTATTGTGTTGATTTTGCGAACAATGGCGAGCAGGTGCTGGAAAAATTGGCGGCGGGTGAATGTTATGATTTGATTGCAACCGATGTTTACTTGCGCGATATGACCGCGTTGCAATTAATTAAGCATATGCACCAAAATAACTTAGAACCCAATGTGTTGATTTTAATCCCCTATCAACTTCCCGCCAGCATGGTGAACGAATTTAATGACGCCGGCGTTGTGTCGATCGTGTGCCGAGACTGGTTTGTCTCAGCTATTGCGGAATTTCTGGAGGATGCCGAATATTTACGCGGGCGGGTTAGACGGAAGTAAGCTTCCCGTGACACCCCCTCCCTACCCTCCCCCGCTTGTGGGGGAGGGAACCACTTATGTCATCAATAAGGGAAAAACCAGGTTACGTCATTAATATCATAAGATGTATTTAGTCGGGTCAATATCTAAAAAGGCCATATACCTTTTTCATTAAATGCCTTTATTTTCAAACCATATGCCTGTTCAATAAGTGCTATATTTTTATGATCTTTTACCGTTCCTCCAGACCTACCCAAACCTACCTATAGGTAGCTTTAGTGCTGGATTTCTGCTTCATCGAGGCTGGTTTCACGTTACCGAATGGCATAACGTCAGCGCCGAATCGAAGCAGACTGACACGGTGGAACTCACCGCCCAATTTCTTAAATTGATCGCTGCATTCACGTCGCGATCATGATGCGTTGCACAGGTTGGACATACCCAGTCGCGTGTCGACAGTAGCAATGTATCTAACTGAAAACCACACGTCGAACACAGTTTGCTACTGGGAAACCAATGATCTGCTACGCGAATCATGCCGCCACGCAACGTTGCTTTATAATCCAATTGTCGCCTGAACTCAAAAAAACCCATGTCTGCTACTGCGCGAGATAAACATCGATTTTTCATCATGCCCTTCACGTTCAAATCTTCAATACCGATGAGATTAAATTGACACGTCAGTTCTGTCGTCAACTGATGTAAAGCATCACGACGTATGTTGCTGATTTTTGCGTGTAGTCTGGCAAGTTTTGTTTTGGCTTTTTGACGATTATTGGAGCCTTTTACCTTTCTCGACAAACCACGGGATTGACGTTTCAAGCGATTTAATAAGGCTTTATGTGCCTTAGGGCCTGTAATAATTTTTCCCGTTGACAGCGTTGCTAACCGAGACACCCCTAAATCAACACCCACCACGCCTTGGTTTTCGGCCTTGGGTAACTGTAATTCGGATGTGTCCACGGTAATGCTGACAAACCAGCGGTCGGCGACACGGGAGACCACCGCCGACATAATGTTGCCATTAAAACGCAACGCTTCACGCATGCGCACCCAACCGATATGGGGGATACGTATGCGTGAAGCATCGATACTAAATTGATCGTTGGTGAGTGTAAACCGATCACGAACGCCTTTTTTTCGGAAAGTAGGATACTTTGCACGTCCGGCAAAGAAATTTTTAAACGCATTTCCCAATTGAATGATCGCCATTTGCGGCGCATTCTTGGTCACGTCTAACATCCACGGAAACTGGGTTTTTTTAATGCTATTCAACTGACGTCTTAACGATTGCTGAGACGGTTTAGGTAAGCTTGAATCCAGTTTGTGCGCATCGTATTGTGTTTGCCATTCCACCAATGCCCAGTTATACGCAAAACGCGCAGTTCCTGCCGCACGTGAAAAATAAGTCGCTTGTACGTTATTGGGAGCCAATGCAATTTTGTGCGCGATCAACATAGTGACTTATTTTCCACCGCTTGCCGTATATCGTCCAGTAATTTTTTATTTTTGCGTGAACGACTGCCATATAATCGTGCAGAAAAAACCGCGATGATTTCTAACACATCTTTCGCCAATTCTTCTTCAAAGGTAGTATCGATTCCTTGATTGATGATTAATACTTCGACCTGTTTCGCTTCACACAGTGCAAACACTAACTCTGCGCCAAAACGCAATAAGCGGTCTTTATGCGTAATGACCAATCGCTCCACATGGCCTGACATGATTTCTTCCAGTAGTCGTTTTAAACCTTTTTTGTGATAGTTCATGCCAGAACCTAAATCAGCAATCACTGCAAACGTCCACCCGTGACTCGCACAGTAGAGTTCAAGTACCTGCTTTTGTCGCTCTAAATCCTTTTTTTGGTCATGGCTGGAAACGCGCGTATAAGCAACGGTTTTGCGCGTATCGGGAGCTGCTTGAAATAGTTCGGGTTTTAGCTTGGCTAGATCATAGCGTCGTTGTCGACCAGCGGTTCTTTCGGGCGCTATTTTACCCTCCACTTCCCAACGTCGCAGAGTGCTGATTGACACGCCCAACAGTTCTGATGCCTTGCCGATACTGATATATCTATCCATCATGGATAGTTTAGAGTAGATTTGAGCAGGTTTCAAGAAAACTGTTCAAACCCGCAAACTTAGGCGCTCCTCGCCAGAGCAGATTGTTTTTCACTAAGTAAGTCAATTAGTCGGATGTCAGGGTTTACTTTTATTTTTTCTACAATGCTCATTAAGTTTGTTGAGATAGCCATTTTTCCACAATCTGCCATTCTTCTGCGGATAAATAAGGTTTCAACATAGTAATAGTATCTATCAGAACGGCTTTTTGCTTAGGATCATCAATCCAATCCTCTAAGCCTAAATGATATGGATAATTCTTATGTTTAACACTTTGATACAGCATATCCACGATAGCTCTATAATGATTTGCAGCATATACTTTTTCTTTTTTAGGTATGTGAATACCATATCGACGTAAAATTTCCGAGCATTCATAAATACCAAAGTTGGATAAGGCGTAACTGCTTGCCCCCCATATCGATAAATTATTAAAAACACTGGCGATGGAGAATCGCACTATCTCTGATTTGTCATTCCGGAATGACAATAAATAAGTTATACGCCAACCCCCGCAATCTCAAACGCGGTGAGTATACAGGGTGAGTAGTTACATGCAAACTCCTATTCCTTAAGGTAGTGCCATTGAATTCCGGAATGACAAGTCGTGGTTGGTAAGCTAATCTCGCATCTTGAGGTGCGATGAGTAAGTTACCACATGTATTATAATACATCTTTTAAAGTCATTAGTACTACGAATTAAGCTGAAGTGCCAGGGGGTTGAAAACAAACCGTATATTTCAGGGACGAAATATACGAGCCTACAGGGATGTATTCACGGCGTGTTTGTTTTTAATCCCCTGGTACTTCAGCGAAACAACATGATGAGGTGATGAAAAAAATTGATGAACACGTCGCAACGCTCCTTTGTCCACCCCTGACGAATCCTCACGAATAATAAACGTTTTTGGCATTGTCGAAGCCCTGTATTTGCTGGATCGCTTTGTGTAATTCCTGTTTAGTAAATAGAATAGGATACTTAACGATTTGGCATCCTATAAAAAATACAGACAACACATTTCGGCTCTTAATGCTGTTCGTCTGAAAGTTAATATGGAGGTTACGACTTTTGGCACATAACCCCAATAACCATGCCAATAATGTTCCTATTAAGCCTATTAACAGTAAGTTAGTTAATCGCTTAACGCCTAATGAGCGAGAATATCTTAACCCAAAACCAAATTGTGGATTCTTAATATCTCTAAAACTCTCTTCTATCTGCATACGCATTGCGTAAAGCTCAACTACTCTGACCGATGTTCGTTTTCCCCCACCTAACGAATGTACCAAAACCCATGCCTGACGGGCACTCTTAGCATTTGCCACACTTACATGACGGGATGCCTTGTCTCCATAAACATTCTTTCTAATACGACCTTTGCGCGTATTTTTGTAGGCTTGTAAGTAACAAGAAAACTTGTGATCCTTTGTTAGTAATACCTTTCCTATACGATCAATTACTGCTTTTTTATAGGATAATAATGTCGTTATGCAATTCCATTGCATCCCATCCAATGTGTAACTACTTCGGTTAATAACTCGACCTATAAAATCCCACCCAAGTGCCGATACCTGTTTGAACCAGGGAATACCAAAACCCGCATCTGTCACGATAATCGGACAACAAGAAGGGGGCAGTACTTGCGATAAGCGCATTAAAAACTGTTTATGAACCTCAGGATTATTGTAAGCTTTTAATGGATGGACTTCCTCATACAACGACAAGGCTCGTCCTCCTACCGGTGTGGCTGCTCGTAGCAACTGATAACGTTCTCCCACACTAACACTCGACCAATCAACTATAATACATCGTTTTGTTTTACTACCTAAAATAAGACCAGCTGTTGCTGTCTGAATCTCCAATGCTTCCCGATACAAATGCTCGTTGCCAATTAAGCGATCCATTCGAGTAATATTATATTTGGTTTTTAGTTTATTTATGAGACCACGTCCCAAACCCACAACGCTTAATCGAGCACACTTGACTAACGTTTCTGCTGCTAATACGAATACTTCTAACCTCTTTTTGTGGATATTGCATGATTTTAAAAGCACATTGTGCAATAATTTGCCCGCCTGCATAACTTTCTCCTATAGTAAGTTGTCAAGAAACTTTATTCTAGGAGTTAGTTATGCAGCAGTCATTCTCTTTTTAGTATTTATTTGGCTAATTTCCTCAAATTCGTGAGGATTCGTCAGTGTCCACCCTACATTCCTTGAATATTTAAAAAAACATCAGGATTTTACGCCACCGGTCTCGGGGACGCTAAGGCTGACGAAGAACGGTTTGTCTTTCTGTGGAACATTACGATTTAAAATATCAGAAAAACTTTTAGTTTGTTGAATGACCTCCATGCCAATAGGAGAAAACGTGTTGGCATTAAATACATTTTCGGATAGCAACGGATTGGTGAAAATATTTTGCACGGCGTCAATCACCACAATTCTACCCATTAAATAAGGCAACACTGATGTATTGCTCCAGGGTTCTTCCGCAAACAAACCCACATACAATTCCATATTGTCCGCATGGCCATAGACTTGTTTTAACGCATTAATAATCTCAGGATTAGTGGTAATTTGTTGAAACTCGGTTATACGCGGCATATCAAAAAATTCGCGATAATCATTGTAGCTGGCTAACTGTGAGTTTCTAGCCATTTTGATGCTGGCTTCTTCCAGGGGAAACAATACGGGTGGTGTATTAAACAAGGTTATTTTTCCCGCTTGCTGGCGCGAGTGTATCTCAAACACTTTCCCCAATCCTAACTGTGTAATCAAGGCATTGTTATAGATGGTTTCTTCCATTGCAACCGCCTGTTCGTCCGCCATCATTTTATCTGGCATCATGCAATGCCAGCGGTATAATAAATTAAATTCGGCAGTCATCCAATTTGGGCGATACCATTTTTCGCCATAGAATGGCGATGCATCGATGGTGAAGCGAAAATTATACGGCGCTAAATTAAATACATATTCTTCAATAATCAATTTCAACATTAACACGATACAAATACATCTGGCGGTTTGGAACAAGCGTTCGTCATCCCAGTCGGAATAATGTTGCGCCAATAGATCGCATAGGCGATTATGTTCGCGTAAAAACAAGACATTAAACATCATGTAACCCACTTGAATATTGCCACGCTCAGTGGTGGCAAATAGTGTATCTTTTTTAACCTGGTTTATGTCATACCAGGGCAGGGCAATGTGCAAATCTTTAAACTCTTCCTTGCGTTCACCATTTTGATAGCAATATGGCGGATATTCTTCTCCATTAATAATCTGGCTTTTTAATTTTCCGCCACTTTTCGCACGCAATAATTCGGTGGTGCTATGTTGAAAACCATATAGTTGGCTCAAATCCAATTGCTGAGTACTGTGGTTTTTCAAATTATTACTGCGGTCTGTGCGAAAAAAGCTGTCAATAAACCAAGAAGCAAATACAGGCAATAGTAACGAGGTGCGATATGAATATTGGGTAGCGTTAGGTGGGCGTATAAACAACTTAGCCACCTCACCAATGGGTGGCAGTTGTTGATTAAATTTTGGCGCTGGCGGTAGAAAGCGACTGTTATAACTGCGATCAGTTAATGAATCCCACGAGGTATAAGGTCCCCAAGTACTAAATGGATAAGGACGTGATGGAATGGTGTAGAGCTTCTTGTTCAACATGAGCTTTTTGAAGCGACGATTCAAAAACGCACGGTTGTAGATAAAATCCCAGAATGCTTGAAAATTAGTTAGTAAAAAATACTCTATGCGATTTTTTAAACCATCCCTACTTTTATCGCGTGTCAACACTTGCATCTCCCTTGGTTTTACAAAACGACGCAGTCGTCATAACGCCCAGTCACGTCACGTAAAATTACGTCACGTTATGTTGCGTGACGACGTTCTACATTATTTCTCACAAAATAATGGGTTTTATTTAGTGCGATGGATATATACCCATGCACGCACACCTGATTGCAGATGGACAGAGATGCGTTCGTAATCCGTAACTTCATATGCATCCGCTCGTTTTAATTCTTCCGGGGTAACATCAAAAACCATTCCCGCAACCTTGTTAATCCTATTGCCAGTATATATGAGAATAGGATGAACGGCTGTACCGCTTGTAGCTACCGCGTCGGTATCATGAACTTCTATGGTAGAAAGTTGGTAGCCAATAAGATTATCTTTAGTGCCATTTAATTTACGCCCAAACGCGCGCAATTGAACTGACTCATCTTGTAATACACCATAAGAAAATAGTTTTTCAGTACAGTGGTTATTCATATCCATAAAATATGTCTCTTTAAATTAAACGTTCATTACTTCTACACGATTATCCACCTTAACATCATAACAAACCATCTCTACATCCTGTAATCTGGCATACAATTTACCTGTACTGTCTGCCAGATCCACCGTCGATACGGTTTTATCATGACCACATACCTGGCTGTTGAATGCACACGTTAGGCGCTCATTGCGTGTAGGTGGTGCAAATACACGCAGCGAACCAACTGCCATCGGTAAGCTGGGTTTGCCGAGCATGCGTGCGCCCCACAACCACAGTAATTGAAAGGCGCTGTCGATCGCTACTAAATCAAGTTGCCAATCATCTGGCCATTGCATCGCATGCACGCCCTTAATTTCTGCAACGCCACCATAATCTAACACCTTTTGCAGGTTACTAATGGCTTGAAAATGTTGGCCGTGAAATAATGCCAATGGATTGTTGGGTGGGTCATATATTTCTTGCAGCGTATATGGCCATGCGTTGGCTACTGTTGTATCAAATGCAATCGGCACAACCGATGTATCCGTCGTTAGCGTTATTTCAGCAGAATAATACGCAGGTAGTGGTTTATCTGGCGCATGCAAGGATACTTGTAGTTGTTGTGGATTATCGGGTTGCACGCGCGATGTCACCACGAATTGCTGTGGCCGTTGATAAAATTCTGTCAGACGAATGCCGCGTAATACGCGAAAATGTTGGCAGGTTACACGCATTATATCTGGATAGTGCGCTTGAGCAGCGCGCATAAACCATTCCATCACTAAACAAGCGGGAATAACGGGTATGCCTTGAATCACATGGCTGGTTAAATAAGGATGCGAATTAACGTCAATGCTAACGGTAAATTGTTGTGTGGTTGGTGCTACTGCAGGCGTAGCTATTTCTGTTGTTGGCCGCGATGTCGTATTATCAGCGGGAATTACTGCTGGCTGTGCCGATGGATTTAATGTTCCCCCGATAACCACCTCTACTGCTTTAGACATTGGGGCGCCATTTTCATTACCACTGAATTCACATTCCGCAACAAACCGCTGCGTGCCTTCTTGTAGCGATACTAATGCCACACCACGTTGTTTAAATAGCTGTTTGAGTTGCGGCGTTACCATGCCACCTTCCCAAGGTCCCCAGTTAATTGATTTTACTACGCAATGTTTGCGCAGACGTTGTTGCTGTTGTGCTACTTTATTTAACACTTCATTGGCCATGGCATAATCACATTGGCCTGGGTTGCCAAAGCGCGCCGCCACAGAAGAAAATAATACAATTAATTGCAGGGGATCTTGCGCGGTAGCAGCCAGTATGTTTTTTAATCCCACTACCTTGGTATTAAAGACGTTGGCGAATTGTTCAGCTGTTTTTTCGACGATGCGTTTATCCGCCAACACGCCTGCGCCATGAATAACGCCATGAATATCTCCCCACTGTTGGCGCACATCCACTAATGCATTCGTTAGGTTTTGTTCATCGGATACATCAACCGCTAGGTAGTGCGCCTGTGAACCGGTTGTCTGTAATGCTATCAATGTTCCTTGAATTTCTCGATTCGCCAGGATAGCAGCGACCTGTTGATTAATTTGTTTGGGAGTAACGGTTTGGTTTTGCGCCTGATAGTGAGAAAATAACACGTGCTTTAACGCCGATTCGTCAGCAGCAGATTGACAAAAAGCGGGTTCTTCCGTCAATGCAGTGCGCCCCAATAACACTAAGCGTAGTGGCGCGCGTTGCGCCAGGGCGATGATGCAAGCGCTTGTCACGCCACGTGCGCCGCCGGTGATGAGAATCAGGGGCAGCGTATCGGCCTTGATTAATTCGGATTGGTGAAACCAGGGATAGCGAGAGCCAGGGCTAGATATATGCTCCGCCAGGGTTTCTGCCATTGCTTGTAACGTTATGCGTCGACCATCCGCTATTAACCCGCGCTCAACATCCTGACTATCGATTAAAATCTCGCGCACTATCCGTTCAGCGAGGCATTGTGGTGTTTGATCGGCTATTTGTACATCTAACGCACGACAATGTGCCTTGGGCCATTCCAGCGCCGCAGTTTTTACCAAGCCAGTAATCCCAGCTGACCACGGTTGCCAGGTATGCATCGCTGATAAACCGAATACGCCACCGGTGTCTTGCGCCGTAAATAACCAGCCACCGTGTTCACTAAACCGCGCCGCAATACGCTGCGCCTGTTGAAAAACTTGGGTATTTATTAAAATAGCTTGCTGTTGATCGGAAAATATTCGCAACCCATCTAACACAATAGCTACATCACAGTCGGCGGGTAATTCATCGACCAGGATAGTATTATTGTATCCGTGCTGATTGAGTAGTTGGATAACGCGAGCACCGAGGTCACTACCATTGGAAGTGACCGCAATGCGCGCCTGCAAGGGAAATGGCGTTACAGAGGATGGCGGGATCGCCGAAACAGGCCGTAGTAAACGCCGTTCAATCATGCGGGATTCGCTCCCATCTGTTGCTGCATGTATTTGATAATATCACCCAGGGTGTGTAATTTGGCGACTACATCTGGGCCAACTTGGGGCAAATGCGGCGCCTGTTGCGCCATGGCAGATAAAATCTCCACGCGCTTAATCGAGTCAATACCCAGGTCTGCCTCAATGGCCATGTCTTTGTTCAACATTTCTAACGGATAGCCAGTTTTTTCCGCTACCACCGTCATCAACAATTTTTCCAAGTCTTGCGGCTGCCCTGCTGTAGCGCCAGCTGCAGCTGCAGCAGCAACGACTGGTTGCTGCATAGCCGGTAGCGCTGCAGCTACCTGGGGCATAGGGGTGGGTGGCGGTGCGGGCGTGAAGCTCGGTTGCCTCTGTGCCATTGGCGCTGCCTGCAATGCAGGGGGAGCAGGCGGCGGTGGGGCTGGAGTAAAGCCTGGCTGCGCCATTGTCATCGGAGCGACCGATACTGGCGGCGCTGGCGGTGGAGTAACTGGCGCCATTGGTGCAACCATCGGCGCAAGCGGTGGCGGCGCATAGGCTGGTAATGGGGGTAGTTGCATGGCGGATGGCGCGATTTGCCCTTCGGGTACATTGGCTAACTGCCTGAAGGCGTTTAAGAAGGCCATATGGCTTTCGGCCATGGCTTGCTGAAATCGATTTTGTGAATCAATCAGTTGTTGCAGCGCTTGAATTTGGACCAGATGCGAATTAGACATGTCAATTTCTTCCTCAGAATGATTAGGTATTGTTTTAAGTATAGCGAATTCAGCGGTTTTCGTCGGCAATGGTTGCGCTGGGGCAACCTGCTGTACTGGCGCTGGTGGGGGTACGGGCTTTATTGCCGGTTGTTGCTGAATTTTTGCCTCTTTTTTGCTACTATTTGCTTTTGGTGGGTAGGGTCTGCCATAATTTGTACCATTAATTTTTACGGTATACCCCTTAGTGTTGGGAGGAGTTGCCGCGACAGGTTCCTCATAGTCAGTCCATAACGCCTCAAGGTTTGGGTTTAATCCTGCCGCAATTAATTGACCCAGGCCATGCCATAACGCCGTGACGCCATGCTCTCCCTTGCGATCCAGGGCAATTGCGTGTATATCCCGCCCTGGCAGGCATTGCCCCACCAATCCCGTTAATATCGTGTGTGCGCCCACCTCGATAAAGGTGCGCACCCCCTGCTGATAAGCCTGCTCAATTTGCTCCTGAAAACGCACGGGTTTAATCAGCTGTTCTGCCAATGTGTCCCTCAGCGCACTGAGATCATCGTTATACCTTGCCGCCGTCGCATTGGCTGATACCGGTATCTTAGGTGGATGCAGTTGGCTCGTTTGCAGGAATTCTCGAAAGGGTTTCTGACTGGATTTAACCAGCGGCGAATGAAAGCCCGTAGCCACTGGCAGGCGATGACAACGTACCTTGGCTTGTTCAAAAAATGCCTGGGCGGCATCAATTGCCGCCACACTGCCCGAAATAACCAGTTGTTGTGGCGCATTATAGTTGGCCGGAGTGACGTCCCACTGCTCAGCCTTGATCGTACGCAGGCTTTCTTCCACCGGCTGCATGATCGCCAACATGGCGCCAGGCGTTTTCGCAGCCGCCTGCATCAATTCGCCACGCTTGCGTGCTAATTGCAGTAGCGTCGCTTCATCCATGACGCCAGCGGCAAACAATGCCGCCAATTCGCCAAAACTATGGCCTGCTAAATAATGGGGTTTAATGCGTAACTGTTTAAGCAATGCCAGTTGTACTAAGCTTGTTACCGCCAACGCAGGCTGCGCCCAGGCGGTGGAGGTCAAACGCTGTTGTTGCGCGAGCAACTCTTGTTCTGTAAACACCGGAATCGGAAAGACCACATCCTGCAGGGCTAGCTCCTCTCCCGTAAATGCCGTATCCGCCACTTGCGTCCACACAGCCTGACACGCGCTAAAGGCCATGGTCAAATCAGCGCCCATCGACACGTATTGGCTTCCCTGCCCGGGGAATAACCACATAACCTTGCCAGGGGTAGCGTTTGCACCACTGTAGTAAATACCTTGCAACAGATGCAGTGCATTATCCGGCGCGGCCTTTATTTGTTGCTGTGCCTGTTGCAATTTTTGTCGCAGATTGGCGCTATCGCTGGCGACGATGCCCAGGCGCGTCTTGTGTTGCTCTTGCCAATTACGCTGAGTTTGGCGCGCGATATAGGCTAACGACTGCCCATCGTCCAGTTGTTGCAGCTGGGTATCAATACAGACAAGCAGCGCCGCTGGATTTTCTGCACCAAGTATGATTAGTTCGGTTGGAAAGGTGCGCAATCGCTGTGCCTTTTTACCAGGACCTACGTACTCTTCCACGGTAACGTGATAATTACTGCCGCCAAAACCAAACGAACTGACGCCAGCACGACGTGGATGTTGGCTGTTGCGAATCCACGGTCGCAATTGGGTATTAATATATAACGGTGATTCTGTGATGTTAAACGTGGGATTCGGTTTTTCGACCTTGAGCGTTGGTGGTAATACTTGATGCTGCACGGCTAAAATCGCCTTCATCAATCCTGCGGCGCCTGCGGCAGACTTGGTGTGTCCCATCTGCGACTTAATGGAGCCAAGGGCGCAGTGTTGTCGCTTGTTATCCTGACTTAGGGCCGTGGTTAACCCGGCGAACTCTGCCACATCACCCGCCTTGGTGGCGGTGCCATGTGCTTCGATTAATTCCACCGTGCCTGGCGCATAACCCGCCATGGCATAGGTGCGCGCAATCGCCTTAGCCTGACCTGCCGCCACCGGCGCATAAATACTTTTGTTGCGGCCATCGCTGGATGTGCCCAGCCCGCGAATAACGGCGTAAATGCGATCGCCTTGCGCCTCAGCGTCCTCCAGGCGCTTTAGCGCCAGCATACCCAGGCCTTCACCGAGCAACGTACCATCGGCCTTATCTGAAAACGGTCGGCAATCGCCGGTTAATGACAATGCCTGCACCAGCACAAAACACATGGTCATAACGATGTCGTTTAACGTATCCACCCCGCCGGTAATCACCATATCGGCGGTGCCGCACTGCAATTCATTGATGGCCATCGAGGCTGCCGCCAATGAACCGGCACAGGCGGCATCGGTAATACAATTGGTGCCGCCCAAATTAAAACGATTCGCCACGCGCCCGGCAACCACATTAGCCAATAGCCCAGGAAAACTGTTTTCTTGTAATGGCGTATAGCAATCGGTGATTTTTTGTGACAGCGCTGCAACAGTTTCCGCGGGCAAGCCATATTCACGCATCATGCGCTCCCACACCGGGCGCTGCAAACGTGCCGACATGTGTTGAATCGCCTCCAGCGTTGAACTACCCAATATCACGCTGACGCGGCTGAGGTCTTGCTGTGTGTAGTTGCCATTCGTGGCGTCACTGAGCACTTGCTTAGCGACCATCAATGCCAACAGTTGTGAGGTATCAATCGCAGGCACATTATTGGGTGGAACGCCAAACTCCACGGTATCGAAATCCACGGTAGGAATAAATGCCGCACGCTTACAATATATTTTATCAACCGCCTTTAGATCAGGGCTGTAGTAATCTTCCAGCAACCAATGTGTCGGCGGAACTTCACTGGTCAAATCTCGACCCAGCAAGATATTGCGCCAAAATTCATTCACATTGGTGGAGCCTGGAAACAAGGCGCCCATGCCGACCACGGCGATGGGTTTGAACGAGGGAGTGGGAGTTTGTTTGACCATAGCAGAATTTGTTATTTAGTCCGTTAAATAGTGTGAATTATAGATAAATATCATTTTTGCCGTTTAATTCACGTTAGTTTGTAGTGTGTAATTTCATTGGATGAAAGTCTATAGAAGAACAATGAGAAACTCAACGTTTCGACGTTCTTTCCCTTACCCATTGCTCCAGTCCCATGGCGGTTACTTTTTCCGTCAATACAATCGTTCGCTGCCCCGGGTAAATAACGTATAAATGCGCCAATTGTAAATCTTCAAGTGCCTGGTGCATTGATTTTGTTGTACGCGGCGTGTCGGCAAACTTAAATTCAAAACCGATGCGCTGACCCGATGGCAACGTAAATAAATCCAATTCAGCGCCGTTATGAGTACGCCAGAAAAAAGCTTCTTCTGGTCGCAACCCCAGCGATTGTATGACCTGTTCCATGGCGAATCCTTCCCATATCGCGCCCAACATGGGGTGATGCAGCAAATCATCTGTCGAATGAATACCTAACAGAGTTAGCAATAGCCCCGAATCACGAAAAAAAAGTTTTGGGGTTTTGATTTGCCGTTTGTGGATATTCTCAAACCAGGGAGGCACCAGGCGCACCATGAACGTCCCAGCCAAAATATCCAGGTAACGTCGCACGGTGGGTCCTGAAATACCCAGGGAAGTTGCTAAGGTGTGCATGTTTAATAGTTGACCATGTACGTGGGTCAACATCATCCAAAACCTCCTGAGCATGAGCGCAGGGATATCAAACCCCAGATTCGGTATATCACGCTCCAAATAGGTTTGAATGTATGACTCACGCCATAGATAACTGGCGTCAGCGGTATCAGCAAGATATGACCGAGGAAAACCTCCCCGAGCCAAGAGCAACTTAGCATCCGATACTTCTTCCAATTGAAATGGCGTCAATTCTATATAGCCGATACGACCAGCCAATGTTTCTGAAGATTGCTTGAGCAAATCCCGTGATGCACTGCCCAAAATGAGATAACGTGTGAGCGGATTTTCTGAGCGCTGATTACGATCAACTAACACGCGCAACAGAGGAAACAACCCAGGCAAGCGTTGCACCTCATCAATAATAACTAACCCTGATAGTTGCTCAAGTATGCGCATCGGCTGGGAAAGAAACACCATATCTTCGGGATTTTCTAAGTCGAAATGGTGTACGGGCTGTGCATAGTTTTTACTAAACTCTAACGCCAGAGTCGTTTTTCCACATTGACGTGGCCCCAATAAGGCACAAACTGGATGCAACGCAAGCTGCTGCTGTATCAATTCCAAGAATTTGGGGCGGCTTTGCATTATTATTCAGGTTATTTTAAACTCAAGGCTTATAATAACCTGGATTATCGGCTGTGGCAATGGTTAAAGGACGGCATTTGTCAAAGCAATTCGGTATTCGATTGAAGGTGCGGTTTTGGGGCGCGCAACCCACCCACTTGACGAGAAAAACAATAACTTTTCCTCTTAACGTTTTCTTAATATTTGCTTGGTACAATCAAACCATAAAAAACTTCTAAGGGGTAAATCTGGTGAGAATCGCTATTAAATTCCGAGGCATAACATACATATTATTGGATGTAAATAACAAGGATGATTTATTAGAAAAAGCAAAAAATGCTTTACGCTTAGACGATTTAACACTGAAGGACTTAGAGCTACCTAAAAATATGGACTTTTCGTCTGAAGACGAGTTATATGAAATCAACCTTAACCTCACTCTTCAGTTCATTCCAGATTTAGGAAAAAATGTCATCCTAAGAGCGATCTCATTAGATGATGAGGAACCCGAAATACAACTCCCCACCGCCGCCGATCAAGCTCCAGACGAAAAAAATTCAGCAGCGCTGCCTGAGAAGGTTGTTGAGTTAGCAGACCTTCTCAAAGATCCCACGACTAAAGCTATTCTGGCAAAGGAGCCTGGTACTTGGGTTAATTCGGATAAAGCAACGTTGCGACAGTATCTTCGAAACACAACGACATTGATTTTGTCCGGCCCTGACGACGGCGAAAATTTATACCCGGAATTATTATTCCTATGTTCTCCCACATTACGCAGGCTTCATTTGCGTAATTTTTCCATTGGAGAACCGAGTGAAAATCCTGCGGGTTCGCTGGCAAATTCTTTGCAAAAATTTACTGCTCTGGAAGAACTTGAACTCGATCCACAGTCTATGGGAGATAATTTTCATCATCAGAGGCATCTTAGATTAATTTTACAATCTATCCCTGAGGGTATAAAAAAACTTGGCTTATCCCGCATCACTATTGAAGAAGAAGATAGCATGCAAATGCTATGCGATGTTTTACCAACATTCACTAAGCTTGAACGGCTTAAGCTCATCAATATTGGTTATATAAACAGATCAGATGAAGTAACCAGGAATTTTATGATGGTTTTATCATCACTCCCCAACCTGCGTGCGCTTGATCTATCTGTAAATACATTGGGAGGTGAAAAATTAAGGCAACTATGTGAGTATCTGCCACGATTCCCCGAGCTGGAAGAAATTGTGCTGCGACATACTGAGCTGGTCTCAGCAAGCATAGATATTCTCGCACCAGTTTTACCGGGGTGCCCCAAGCTGCGCATTATTGATCTATCCTGGAACGAAATTTTTGAGAGGGGCGTAATAAAATTAAGCGAATATTTGCCAAAATGCATTACACTGGAGGAAATTTATTTCGAGAGAGTTATTCCTTATATGACCGGGCAGGCGAGATGGATAGCCATTTTTGGAGAGGCTTTATCAAGATGTCTTTTTTTGTCTGTTATTAAACTAAGTTATAATGAGCTGTCAAATGACGGGGTAGAAATATTAAGTGAGTATTTACCACAATGCTCCAAACTGGAAAAAATTGAGCTTATAGGCGTTGGCCTTACCAGTGTATTGGCTGCACGTGCCCTGGTAGCAGGTTTGTTAGACTGCCCTGCCCTGCTCTCAGTCAGTATCAGTAATGATGCCCCAGAAAAATCGTTTGTAAACGAATTAACGCCACTTATTTCAGAGGCAACACTGAGTTCATTTATTTTTTTTAGTCACCTTGAAAGTAATTTTAGTGGCAATGAGGAGGGGTATGAGGCTATTGCGGACGCCATGGAATTCAACACATCAATAACTTATCTGGAGCTCTGTCGCCCATTTGTTCTTTCCAGGCGTACTGATATACCCATCAAGGTACGAACGGCAATACAACAAACTAAACGTTATGTAGAAAGAAATAGAGCACTCATACCCGCACAGATATCCGCGCAGTTATCCGTATTAGACGAGTATTTGCCAAGTGTAGTAAGGCAATTAACCAGTCAATATTTAAATGATGATGTAAATAGCTCAGCTGTTTTAGGCAGCCTGGGTAGGATTGAGTTTTTTTTAAATAAGGTACGCCCGTCATGGGGCGATTTTGTTCAAGACAAAAAAGGTGAGAATCGCTATTGGGCAGATTTCGGTACAGAAGAAGAAGCGGAAGACGCAGAAAATACCTTAAGATTATTGTTGCCCAATTATGTGCTTGGTGAAAACATGATTAGGGATGGAAGCACGCTAAGCATCACTATTCTTCCTCAGGCATTACGGGAGCTTGCGTTGGCCAAGCCGAAAACTTTATATCCGAAGCAAAAATTTAAATCCGAAACATTATTTTTTGCCGGTGAAGATAAAACACCCGCTAACCGGTTAGAGATAAAATCACAGGAAGATGTTTTAAATACCACCAATACCACGAGCGAAACACCCCCGACAGCGATGGATAATGTCCCTGTTTCATCCTGTATTGTGAGTATGCTTAAAGAAAATGCCAATTTACCAACGCTGTCATCAATACTAACGTCAGACGCGCGCTCCGCACTGGAGGGCGTCATGAGCGACCAGGCGCTTACTACCTGGTTTAGCAGGTATTGGCAAAAACCTGAGCACTATCAGGCGCTTATTAATATCTTTCTTGATAAATTAGATGAAGACGCTATTCCGTTTGTAGCTCCTGGCAGTGTAGAATTCAACACCTATACACGCTGCGTAGAATGTCTACAACAAATTCAGCGCAAATTAGAGACCGTACCCGATGTTAAACCGCAAAACACAGGTCAGTTAACAGTGATCGGTCCCACTCTGTTTTCCGGTTCTTCTGCATCATCAACCGCATCACCGTCAACTCCTTCAGCTCAAGCAAGCATCTCCTCAACTTCAACTTTCCCTGGCTTAATACCACTGGAGATAGAAGAAGACAAAGACAATCGCGGTGGGGAATATAGAAAAAAATGATCACAGCACAGTCTTTTCCCCTCCCCCTTGCTCCAATCCCATAGCGGTTAGTTTTTCCGTCAGTATTTGTGTGACCGGGTTGGAGGGATATTTGTAAACTGTACTTGGCAAAATGTTTTCAATATTGTAAACTGTATATTACAAATAATAACATGTTTTGGTTACGCCTATGACAATATCCCTGGAGCCATTAATCGCCATCCACAAGCTGGTCATGGTTAACGTACCTATTACCAAACAGCGCTACTTATACCAGCAAATTAATTGGCAGGCGCAAGGAATCTGTATCCTCGGTAATCGTGGTGTGGGTAAGACGACTTTGATGTGCCAATTTTTACTGGAACACTATCAAAGCGTCACTAGGGCGCTTTACATTTCCGCCGACAACATCTATGTGTTAGGTGGGGGATTATTTGCCATAGCACAAGAATTTTTTCAATTTGGCGGGGAAGCTTTATTTATCGACGAAGTGCATAAATATCCCAACTGGGCGCTGGAGCTTAAAAACATCCTGGATACTTATCGTAACAAGCAGATTATATTTTCTGCCAGTTCGGCATTAGAATTAAAGAAAAGTAAATATGATTTATCTCGCAGAGCAGTTTATTACGAACTTAAAGGACTGTCTTTTCGAGAATATTTGTTTTTCGGTGCGCAAATAGCAACCCCTCAAGTTTCTTTAAATGAAGTGTTTTCTCAGCACACCGTCATTGCCGAAAGTTTTAAAGGTCAGACTATTCTTAAACATTTTCGCGATTATCTGCTGCATGGTTACTTCCCATTCTTTCTGGAAAGCAGCCAGGATTACTTATCCAAGGTGAATAATATTGTGGAAAAAGTATTATTTGAAGATATTGCGATTGTCCATAATATCCGGCAATCGACTATTCTTATTTTGAAAAAATTGCTTTGGTTAGTATCAACCAGTAAAAGTTTAACTCCCAACATCGATAGAATCAGTAAAGACCTCAAGGTTTCCCGGGAAATTATTTATACTTGCTTAGAATATTTAGCGCAATCCGGATTGCTCAACAACGTGTATCATGATGCCAAAGGTTTAAAATTAGTTCGTAAACCGGGAAAGATTTATTTGGAGAATACTAATCTGATCTGCGCCATCAACGGTATTTTAAAATTGACCAGTGACATCGGTAATCTGCGTGAAACTTTTTTTGTCAACCAGCTTGCACACACACATCGATTAAATGTATACGATCACGGTGATTTTATCATTGATGGCCAGTACGTCCTTGAGGTTGGCGGAAAATCTAAAAACTTTCGTCAAATTAAGGGTGAAGGAAATGGTTATCTTGCTGTTGATGGCATCGAAATCGGGTTTGGTCGGAAAATTCCTCTTTATATTTTTGGGTTCCTGTATTAGCCCAATTGGCGGGGCTAACAAACCAGCATTCTACAAAAGCGTCCCGCGCAGGTTGTCGGCTTTTTCCATGGTTGCGCGATAACCGACCTCGATAAGATCGTCAATCGCTTCCACATTCAGCAGTTTAACGCCAGGGGCTGTGACTTCAATACAGCAATCGGCCTGTTCTGCCATTTCTTTACTGCGATCCTCGCTGGATAGTTCAATCGACTTGCTGATGACTTCAAGAATCGTGGTGTTTTCATCGCGATGCCGTTTATTTAATAATTGACTCAATAAACTCCAACCGGAAGCACTGCCTTCTGGCACATTTCCTCGCATCTCTCGATTGGGCATAATACGTACAGCAATTATTTTTCCACTGCCAAGAAGATTACGCATAACATCTACCGGTAAATTATTCATTACTCCACCGTCCACCAATAAATCTTCCCGCGCATCTGAGATAGGAGGTAATACTGCCGGCAAGGATAGGCTGGCGCGAACCGCCTTCCATAATAAGCCACGTTGAATGATTTCTATTCTTGATTGGGTTAGGTTACTCGCGATACAGAAAAAATTTTTCCACAGATCTTCTACGTATAAATCTTCGTTGTAAGCCGCCTTTAAATTTTTCGCCAACCCCATGCCCTTCGTTAAGGCTAGAATAGGCACGGTGTAATCCATGATGCGCCGTTTATTCTTAAGAAAATAGCGTGTAAATTGTTTCGCAATAATATCTGACGCATAACCCATGGCGCAAAATCCAGCGATACCCGCGCCCGAACTGGAGCCACCCACCCAATCAATTGCAACCCCCAACTCTTGTAACGCCTTGTACACACCGATATGCGCTAAACCACGGGCGCCACCACCACCAAGTACTAATCCTATACTACGTTCGGTAATTAGACGTGCGATACGACGTATATCGGTAGTAGAATTTCTGCGCATGTGATGATAAGGGATATCGGGTCTTATATTCAGCCACTCATTGGTGTGAGTGGGAAAAACAGCGCTTGGATCATGCAGCAATACCAGATGGGTTTTTTTTCTTAAGCGTGCTGTTTCTGAAAAAAACCCCTTCTCGACATCATTAAGCTGCACATTTTGTTTGGCGTCCCCCACCAACACGACACGATCTGATTCACGAATACAACGTTGCGCCCAGTTCGAATAATTACTATCGCCTTCATAAACAATGTAGTCATAGCGCGCTTCTAATTGCGATAGCCATGTGGTAATTAGCTCCTGATTATCCTCATCCAAGTTACTATTATTTCCCCCCGGGTATTGTGAAATAAAATCATGCACTTTGCGCAAATTAAGATGCATAACCGTACCAAACTTCGCTAATTCATTGCTGAGGGCTTGCGCAACTTCTTTATATAAAACCGTGGGTTTACCCGCAGCCAACACAGCAATCGTACTAACCGTACGCCGCACGACAGGCGTACGCGATACCAGACGAATAATGGCTGATTTGGTAATAGGCATTAGTTGTAGTGGATTAGAGCGGATGAAGGTACTAAATGCCTCCTTAGACAGTTTTAACAACACACTATCCCTGATGGCCACTACACTTGCTGCACGTGGTTGCTGGGTCAGTAATGAAAGTTCGCCGATTAATTCCCCACGACCAACTTCGCCTAAGATAGTTTCCTGGTTTTCTTCCCTATGTATGACGCGAAAACGCCCACTGGCTACGAGGAATAATCCATCTCCCAACTCACCTTCCTCTATGATAGTCTCGCCGCTATTAACGTTTTTAGAAGTAAACAGCTCTGCTAACTCCACTAATTTTTCGGCGGCCAAATCCTTAAATAAAGGCGTTTCATGCAATAATAGTAATATATGTTCTCTTAGCATATGATTTAATAATAGCAGTAAATTGTAGCTATTGGCAAAGAAGCACGGTTAGCTAATTTCCTGTTATAGTAAGCTAGTTAGAAGCATTCGCCACAATGCAATAAACATAGATAAACGATTATAAATATATTTAAGATGAAGGAATATCTGTCTTATGACAGCACCTACCTCAACTGATGAGTCCTTCGTAACTGAAACTGCAACACCTGCTAACCCTTCAGTTTGTGTGATAGGTGCAGGCGCAAGTGGTTTGGCCGCTGCATTTGCCCTGAATGAAGCCGGTTATGCGGTAACCGTCATTGAAAAAAACCCAGATGCAGGCGTCGGTGGTCATTCCAGCTCGACAGAATTTGTATTGCCCAATGGCAAACACCATTCTGGAAACCCCGCCTTTGGTATGTTTTTTGTTTCTCGTTATCCAAACTTTAATCACATACTGCAACGACTTAACATTGAAACCGAAGCTATTGGCACGCTTAAATCTATCTATAGTGTTTTCTCTCTCGATGGAAAACATCAAGGGATAGACGATGAAAAAATTTTTCATACTATGGATATTGTCGATGAAGTGGCGCGTTTTTTGCAGGAAGCGCGCGAAATCATTCAAAACCCTGAATATGACTATGTCACTGCACAGCGCTATTTGGAGGAGCACAATTATTCCGAACGCTTTATCCATTATTATTTCCTGGGTTTTATTATAGTGTTCTTTGGGGGTCATCCATTACATTATTACCTGCAATATCCAATTCGTTTATTGATTGCCGGCAAATATTCCGCCTTTCTCGATCGTTCATTACGCGAAGAGACTGTTTACCGCATTAAACACGGCACGGGACATTACATTAAAACCTGGCAACAGTATTTGGCCAAACACGGTGTGCGTTTTTATTTTTCCACCACACCTGAGGTAGTATCACGCAACCAACACATACTTAGTATACGACTACATCAAGCAGATCAGTCGCCACAATTATTAGAATGTAACCGACTCATTATTAGCACACTACCTGATGATGCATTAACCATTCTCGCTAATACTGCAACAGAGGAAGAAATCAAATTATTGAGCGCATTCCCCATAACACACGACACAGCCATACTGCATACAGATGAACATTTCATGCCG
This sequence comes from uncultured Gammaproteobacteria bacterium, assembly GCA_963777715.1. Classification (GTDB taxonomy): domain Bacteria; phylum Pseudomonadota; class Gammaproteobacteria; order JAURND01; family JAURND01; genus JAURND01. The sequence continues at coordinate 56,326 of CAVZRN010000010.1, read as the reverse complement.
GGCGACAAAACGCTGTGGCGTTATGGTAATGCCATCCTTCCCGATGAACAGGAATCACTCTCACCAGAACGCACCTACGGATTTACCTCGTATACTTTATGTAATCTTGATCGCATCACGCCAATATTTTGCACCTATGCTTATAATAAAACATTACCCATCCAACAAGGTCACAAAATAACTAACCGTCATGTTCATGTCACCCCACATACCTTACAATTGCGTGAGCAGTTAACTGCATTACAAGGACGACAAAGTACCTGGTTTGTCGGCAGTTGGACAAAAAATTTAACCCTGCATGAAGATGCAATAGTCTCTGGCTTAGAAGCAGCCAACGCTATTGTCGGACATGATGCCTATGTTATGGCGCCAGAACCCCACCTGGCATTATTGGCGGCAACGACGACCGAATGGGACTTTGATGCTACGTTTATCGATGTGCTAACTACACAGATAGATCGGTATCGTGATAAGAATGCATTTATTTTGCTCGACGACAATGGTCAAGAGGTCGATAAAATTACCTATCAGGAATTATACACATATGCTACCAAGGTAGCAGTTTCCCTAACTACAAAATGGCACGCCAGGCCGGGTGATTGTGTATTACTTTGTTACAAACAAGGTATTGATTTTATTGCTGCATTTCTGGGTTGTTTACTAGCAGGCATCGTGCCGGCGCCCCTGCCACCGATCGACCCTTCACAAATGAAGGTAGAGTTAAATAAATTTTCAACATTAGTGGCAGACTGTGGCGCAAAAATTATTTTGACAGATGGTTATTATTATAAATACTATTTAATGGGTCGCCTACTATCTATTTCACTGTATTTTAAATTAATCCATGCGCACTGGCGTCTCACTGACGCATTACGCTATAACTCAAACGAGCCATTCACGCCCACACCCAAGGCAGCTACAGATTTAGCTTACTTGCAATATACCTCTGGATCTACTGCCACTCCCAAGGGGGTAATGGTCAGTCACCAAAATTTATTAGCACAACTAGGTATGCTCAAAACCACGTTTCAATTTGATGATACGGTGATTGGTTGTTATTGGATCCCACAATTCCATAGCTTTAGTCTAGTGAGTTGTATTCTACTGCCAATTTATGTTGGCGCTACTACCATTATCTTATCACCATTGACGTTCTTGAAAGACCCCAAAATATTTGCTGACTGTTTATCACGTTACCACGTAACGCTCACCGCCATGCCTAATTTTGGCTTACATTACCTATTGAAAAAAACCACTTATCGACAACGCGAACAATGGGATTGGCGATCCTTAGCTAAAATCATGCTTGGCGCTGAACCAATCAACGCAGCCCTGCTCGATAAATTTATTCAAGCATTTGCTGTCACTGGGTTGAAAGACGATGTTATGCGCCCCGCCTATGGCATGACCGAACATGTGTTAGGCATTACCCTGGGGGGCTCCCGTTATTACCATATTGACCGAGAAGCACTACAGTTGCAGCGACGTATATGTCCAGGAGAGTACCCATTAGTCGGCTGCGGACAACCACCACCCAATGTTACTGTTAAAATTGTTACAATGGATCGCCAACCAATAGTAGAAGACGATGAGATTGGTGAAATATGGGTCGATAGTCCATCTAAGGCGTTGGGTTATTGGAAAAAAGAACACAGTACGCAGGATACTTTCCATGCTACGTTACTCGACGGTTCATCAGGACAAACCTATTTACGCACCGGTGATTTAGGCTTTTTCCATAAAGGAGAATTATTTGTCTGTGGTCGCCTAAAAGAAATAATTATTGTACGTGGTCATAACTTATTTCCAACGGATATAGAATATGCCATAGAACAAGCATTGCCCGAAAATTATGCAAATTGCTGCGTTGCTATTGGTGTTGCAATTGACGCAGAATTGGGTGAAGAGTTGATCATAATTATAGAATCTGCCGTTAAGCCTGGCGCCGTTTACGAAGAGATGGTTAAACAGGCACGTAGGGCTGTTGTCAACATCTGTGGTGTCGCCCCGCATAGCGTCTTAGTGGTGAAAACTGGCAGCATACCGCGCACACGCACACGTAAACTACGCCGTACACCGTGTAAACAAGCGTATTTACAAGAACAACTCACCATTTTGTACGCAGATACAGCACAGACCGAAATAGTGTCATTGCCGACAAAACCAGAGCAACCAATAACAGAAGCAATTGCATTGGCATTAAAAAATTTAACGCGTCAAACGCTTGATCTTCACAAGCCCATTCACCAACAAGTGCGCATCGACTCATTACAAGCGGCCGAGCTAGTCAATACATTATCGACACAGTTATCCGTTGACATTCCATTAAGCGCCCTGGTTAATCATCAAACAGTACAGGCACTCGCAGATTACATTGCCACCTTGCCAAAAAGTGCTGCCCTCCCTTCCAACTTGGTATTACTAAATGCCGCCACCAATTCTAAACAAATACCGCTTTTTCTTATGCACCCAGCACGTGGTAATGTGCAAATTTTCTTGGAATTAGCAAGGGCGTGGGACTACCCAATATACGGGTTACAGCAATTATCAACCTATAGTTCTTTAGAAGAAATGGCCGCTGCTTACATTGATATTATTAAAACCGCACAAGCAAATGGACCTTATTTTGTTGGCGGCTATAGCTTTGGCGCTTCCTTAAGTTTAGAAATAGCCAATCAATTGCTGGCGCACGATAAAAAAGTTATTGCTGCACTACTGATTGATGAATTGCACGCCGCTACTGCTGAGCTGAGTATTTCCGGCAACTTCACTTGGGTTGAACTATTCTTGCAAGTCGCTAAGGATTATGTCTCCGAACAAACCTATTCGCAATTAACCCATGGCGCAAAATTATTACCTGATGAAGAATCTAGCTTGCCCCTGTTAACAAACTATTTGCAAAATAATCAACTGGCACAACAGATTCTACGCGAAGTACACATATATCGGTCTAATTTACAATTGCTGGCAAAATATAATGAAACAACACCAAAATTGCCGATAATCCCGATTGGTCTGTTTAAATCAGCCACTTCTTTTAACAAAAATGTACTCTACTATAACAAGGTGGTTGAAGTTCCCGGCACGCATTTAACATTGTTGACACCCCCCTATGTGCAACAATTGGCGCTGGAAATAAAGAAATGGGTAGATGCTACTCACTCAAAGGCTTGACATATTGTCATTGGTTCTGTAGTATAGCCCGAATGAAAATATTAAAAAATGGTAAATTAAGCAGCGTGGTGTATGGTTACATCTTATTAATCGCCAGCAGCGGCGTCGGTACAGCGTTGGCGACATCCACCCCAGTGACCCCCCTACAAACGGCTGTTCGTGTCGCTTCACCGTCGCCTTCCGCACAGGTGAAGATACCGTTAAGGCCACAGGTAGTTGCTCGCTCGGCCTCAGTGCATATCCCATTAAGGCCGCAAGAGCAGTTACAGCCTTATTCAGCATCAGTCTGGGCGGCCATGAGCACGCAATTCCAGTTTAATTATGAAGATAGCCACCCCGAAGTGATGGCGCAAATTGCGAAATTGCAGGCGCATAAAAAAGATCTGTATAAGCAGCTCAAGAAGGAAGCGCCCTATATTAATTACTTCTTTAAGCAGACGCAAAAACATGGCTTGCCAGCAGAATTGGCCTTATTACCGGTGATGGAAAGTGACTGCGATCCAGAGTCGCGTTCCCCCGTTGGGGCAGTAGGCTGGTGGCAGTTAATGCCGGGAACTGCGCGCGATCTAGGCCTGGACTGTAACCCTGGCTCTGATCAACGTAAGGATATCGTAGCTTCCACCGAAGCGGCATTAAATTTCCTGAATGACTTGCACAAAACCATGCAAGATGACTGGATGTTAGCCCTGGCGGCCTATAATACTGGGCCTGGTAACGTCAATAAGGCGATCAAGCGCCAAAAGAAATGGTACAAACGTATCGGTTTTTGGGAGTTACACTTGGCGGCGGAAACGGAAGCCTATGTGCCAAAGTTAGTTGCCTTAGCCGCGGTTATCCGTGACCCAGGTCGGTATGGTATTGAGTTGCCGCCAACCATCAATGTGCAGATGCCCACGACTCGCTATCAGGGCAATGAGCCCAGTTCACCCGCTGCGGCTGGCACAGTCGTTGCCCATGCTGCTAACTCGAGTAAATCCCCAGCAGCGTCTCGGCATATTCGAGCGAAGGGGGTTAGCTCGGCGTTGATGGATGAGTTGAGTACATCAGTGGCGAATATTTAAATAGTTGACACCGTTCCTCCAGACCTACCTAAACCTACTCATAGGTAACTTTAGTGCTGGATTTCTGCTTCACTGAGGCTGGTTTCACGTTACCGAACGGCATAACGTCAGCGCCGAATCGAAGCAGACTGACACGGTGGAACTCACCGCCCAATTTCTTAAATTGATCGCTGCATTCACGTCGCGATCATGATGCGTTGCACAGGTTGGACATACCCAGTCGCGTGTCGACAGTAGCAATGTATCTAACTGAAAACCACACGTCGAACACAGTTTGCTGCTGGGAAACCAACGATCTGCTACGCGAATCAGGCCGCCACGCAGCGTTGCTTTATAATCCAATTGTCGCCTGAACTCAAAAAAACCCATGTCGGCTACTGCACGCGATAAACATCGATTTTTCATCATGCCTTTCACGTTCAAATCTTCAATACCAATGAGATTAAAATCACACGTCAGTTCTGTCGTCAACTGATGTAATGCATCTCAACGTATGTTGCTGATTTTCGCGTGCAGTCTGGCAAGTTTTATTTTGGCTTTTTGACGATTATTGGAGCCTTTTACCTTTCTCGACAAACCACGGGATTGACGTTTCAAGCGACTTAATAAGGCTTTATGTGCCTTAGGGCCTGTAATAATTTTTCCCGTTGACAGCGTTGCTAACCGAGACACCCCTAAATCAACACCCACCACGCCTTGGTTTTCGGCCTTGGGTACGTGTAATTCGGATGTGTCCACGGTAATGCTGACAAACCAGCGGTCGGCGACACGGGAAATAGTTGCCGACATAATATTGCCATTAAAACGCAACGTTTCACGCATACGCACCCAGCCAATATGCGGGATGCGTATGCGTGAAGCATCGATACTAAATTGATCGTTGGTGAGTGTAAACCGATCACGAACGCCTTTTTTTCGGAACGTAGGATACTTTGCACGTCCGGCAAAGAAATTTTTAAACGCATTTCCCAATTGAATGATCGCCATTTGCGGCGCATTCTTGGTCACGTCTAACATCCACGGAAACTGGGTTTTTTTAATGCTATTCAAGTGACGTCTTAACGACTGCTGAGACGGTTTAGGTAAACTTGAATCCAGCTTGTGCGCATCGTATTGTTTTTGCCATTCCGCCAATGCCCAGTTATACGCAAAGCGCGCAGTTCCTGCCGCACGTGAAAAATAAGTCGCTTGTACGTTATTGGGAGCCAATGCAATTTTGTGCGCGATCAACATAATGACTTATTTTCCACCGCATTTCGTATATCGTCTAGTAGTTTTTTATTTTTGCGTGAACGACTGCCATATAAGGGTGCAGAAAAAACCGTGATCTCCAACACTACCTTGTCATCCACTCCCCAACGTCACGGGATGGTGACTGGTACGCCTGTCTTTCCTGTATTTATACCTATCCATAATGGATAGGTTTGAGTAGATTTGATTAGGTTTCAAGAAAACTGTTCAAACCCTTGTATCTCCCCCCATGAATAAGGGAGTTTTACGGCATGATTGATGCACCATACATGGATATCAGTACTTCGTTACTTTTGGGTCTGTTGTTAGGGTAGATACATCTTGATCGTCCGTTTTAGAAGAAGGCGGTAATGGCTTGGGGTTGTGTGTTGAGGAAGATCCACCTTTAGTCTCCCGGCGTGAAGGAGGATAAGTAGGAAGAGTAGTGGTAAAGGTAAAAAACGTCGTATGATTTTCCCCCTGATGACTTTCTTGATTATTATACAGCTGTGGTATATCGCCCGTTGTTCGCCTTCTGTCACTTGGTAGGGGTGGCGGTGTGGTTTGGGCTGTAAGCGCCGCTCGTGGTTGCCTTGGCGGCGTTGTAGGCGGCCGTGGCTGCGCTGGTGGCGACGTGGATGATCGTGGCAACGGCGGTGGGGTTGTAGGCGGCCGTGGTGGTGGTGATGTTGCAATTGACCGCGACGGCGATGCCGGTGGTGTTGGTAAGGGATTAATTACGGAAGAAATGTTATCGTTTCTCTGGCTTAATAAAGGTGGTGGAGTCGATGGTGATGTTGATAAAGTCTGGGGCGATAATGGCAGCGGCGCAGAAGTTGGCGTGCTTGAATAAAGAGGTGGTGAAGAAAAACGCCTGGAAACAGAGTCCTTTTTTTCTTTTTCTTTAATAAATCTTTTATAGAGGGTTACTTGGTCTTCTCTTTCTTTTGATGTTTTTCTTTTTGATTCTACTTCTTCCCTTTCTATATGGGTAGCTTTACTCTCTGCTCTTAAATAATTTGCCAGCAGATTATGCGCTGTTTGGTTCAAGTTATATATTATCTGATTTACATTTTTTATCCTTTCCACGCTATTTGCCGCATCATATACTTCAAAAAAAGAAATATCTAATTGTTCGGTTATTTCTTTTATTTTTTCAGGCACGGCTGGCGGTAATTCTGAAAAATGAGTATATTTTAGCGAAGCTATGGTTATTAATTCATTTATATTTTTTCCCATCGAATTGTCCTGTTGACTATATTTTCCCTTTATTTTTTTATTAGGAGAGATTCTTTTCCCTAAGTAGTACTTATTTTTAAGAGTCTTCTGAAGTAGTTCTAGCGCTGAAATGTCAGAAGCTCTGCCTAGTTGCAAAGAGGATTCAGTTACATTCTTATTCTCTGCTGGCGGTAGTGATTTGCCTTCATTCTTGGTATTTAAATCTGAAAAAAATATTTGTTTTTTATAGTTGTCATTTCCCTTTTTTATAAGAGAAATAAGCTGCCTTAAGAAGAGAATAGTCTCTTTAACGATGGGCTTTGTATCCTTCTCTGCTAGATCCAATAATTGCCTTTGTGTTGCCCCTGTTGGAGGACAGCAACACCCCAGGAGAGTTTTTATGCCACTGCCAATTGCAATTTCCAAGCCCTCAGGAAGCTCGCTAGTATCAACATAATTTTTTGCCAGCTTTAATCTAATATCGTTTATAGCGTTCACGACGCTATTAAGATATTTCAATTGCGGATCAACTCCTATTAATTTATTTATTCTCGTGGTAATGTCTTCTTGTAAACTATCAAATTGGGCTAGCTCTTGTGGGTCTAAAAGATTAATAGGCATGTTACTCTCCTCTTATTGTGGATTCTCCAAGCTCAGCACCCCTGAGTTGTAGTCATAAGCAAATAACTCTGCGTAACGTCCCCAGTTAATTACCGTCTCCAACACCTCCTCGGCAGCGCCCTCACTCAAATGATCTTCTAATTCGCGCAAGAAACGATCTTCAAACGCGCGATGCTCTGGGCGTTCATCCAACACGCGGCGGATATGGCGTGCAAGCGGCACATAACGCAATAAATGCGCGGCAAAAATTTGTTTACGTTCCAAAATATCCGATTCAGAAAAATGTTTCCCCGCCCGTGTCAACGCAATATCACCCTTGGACACATCGGCGAAATGTAAGATTTCCAGCGCTTCAGTGATTAAAAATAATTTATCCACATCTAAATTTAAATCCGCCGCCAACTCAGGCAGATCGACTTTGTGCTGATAATCCGATGAATTCAGTGTATCCAAGAAGCCAGTAATTTCCGATACACCGACCTTGGGCAAGCGGTAACCAATGGTGGTGGGGGTATGTTTCGTCGCCAAGCCTGTAGTTTGACTGATTTCAGTAGTCATCAGGGTATAAATTTCATCGACGATGGCTTGTACTTTTTCGTTCTCATCACTGCGTGGTTGTGGAATATCAACCTTCACCTCGCCGCGGATTTTGCCTGGGTTACTGCTAAACACCAAGATACGGTCAGCCATCAATGCTGCTTCCTCGATGTTGTGAGTGACCAATAAAATACAGCGCAAATTGGTTTTTTTGTCATGCCATAAATCAATTAAATCGTTACGCAAGTTATCGGCGGTTAATACATCCAGCGCTGAAAATGGCTCGTCCATTAATAATACTTCCGGGTTCACTACCAGGGCGCGTGCAAAACCAACACGTTGGCGCATGCCGCCCGATAATTCCTTCGGGTAGGCTGACTCAAAACCATCCAAGCCGATAATATCGATGGCTTCTAAGGCGCGTGCGCGCCGTTCGGTGCGTGAAATACCTTGCGCTTCCAGCCCCAGTTCAACGTTTTGTAATACAGTCAGCCAGGGAAATAAGGCAAAGCTTTGAAACACCATCGACAATCCGCGCAATGGACCCTTAACGGCCTCGCTGCGATATAACACCTCTCCCGCGCTGGGACGAATCAGGCCAGCGATAATGCGCATTAAGGTTGATTTACCGGAACCGGATTTTCCCAGCAGCGCGATGATTTCACCTTCGCACATGGCGAAATTGACATCGTTTAATACCAGCAAATCCTGGTGCTCACTCTTGCGAAATGATTTGCAGATGCCGTTGACTTGAATCAGTGGGGTTGTAGTCATAGTTTTAATCCAATCGAAACCGTTCCGACGCCATGCGATACAGCGGTCGCCAGAGAATATGATTAATCACTAACACATAGATACACATAATACCAATACCCAACGCCAGGTAAATACACTAGGATAACACTGTCGTGATCATTTTGTTAACATCGAGATAAGTAAATTCAACTCAGCAATTTTTTTGCGTTTTTGCTCGAGGATATTTTTATTTAACACTTTTCGGTAATAGGCAGTTTGTTCTTCAGTAGATTTGGGGTGTTGCATCAGCTGATCTAGTTTATTTTTAAGATCATTAATTTGTTGGTTACGTCGGGCAGGATAGTAAGCACCGTAAGGTAGATCATGACCAAGTATTTGTAAAATGAGCGAATCACAGCATACTGGTTGGGAGATGATCAGGGTAGGTTTTCTATGGTCAAGATTGAATGTTGATTGGAGTTTACCCAGCGGACATTCTAACAATGCTTTTGTATCATCAACACTAACACTCCAGGATTTGGCGAGCTGTTTGCGAACCTCCTTTGACAGTGGGCTGGCTTTGGGTTCAAAATCTTCATCAAGCCATGCAAATGATCGATCACGATCAGACTTGCGCAGCGCTGCAATAACAATATTATCAGCGCCACCGCCATTAGCATTTTCCGGGTAAAATGCAATGTTATGTAACTCGGGTTGATAAATTTCTCTGAGGAGGTCAATAAATGCTTGCTCGCGATGACCTTCAACACAACCAAACACAGTTAATTTTCTAGGACGCTTATTTTTACCCATACGCGCTGCCTAAAGCCATTTAATATCAGGAGCTCCACCGTACGCGCCAGCCATGTATTTGTGGAAATAGTTTTCATCATTGCGTACCCCTTCTACGTCATCCAGACGATATACTTCTGTTTCAAAGGAATCGGGATTTCTTTCAGTAATGAATATTTGAGTTTTAGTTCTGTCGTTGAGCAATAGATGTTGATGGGTAATAAAAATCAATTGGGCATTATGTGGATTGGTGTCCTTATTCTCAAATAATGAGATTAACTGTTTTGCCATATAAGGATGTAGGCCATCTTCAATCTCGTCGAATACAACAAGGCCACCTGATTTTAAAATGGGAATAATCTTAGAGAACAAATAATAACTTCGCTGGGTTCCGTTAGATTCTTCATAGATGGGTAGGCTGAATTTCTTATCTTTGGAGGTATGAATGCATCGTAGCATGTTTTTTTTAATTGTATTCTGAGGATTCTCCAGTTTTCTCAATGTGATTTCGTCAAAAGCAAATTCAGAAATTCCGAGGCCGACCTTATTCGAAAAAGATAACATTTCTTCCATAAATTCCTTATTGTTATACAAGATATTTGATGTCTCAAACGCTTCTTCAAGTATTGATGCACGCATATGGCCTGTTTGGTTTATATTCGATACGAAATTTTTAAAGAACGTTATTGCCGGTAAGTAGCCAAGGTCAATTAATGCAGAAAGAAAAGATATATTGTGTCTATCCTTGAGGCGCTTTTCATCGTTTTCGCTGAGTTTAAGGACGTTACCAGTTTTTATATGGACGGTATTTTTATCACGTATGAGTTTAAATACAGAGGTAAACCTTTCTACGCGTCGCTCCAATTGTTCTTCGACAACCCGTTCTTTATTGAACTGGATGATATAACGATATAAATCGCTATCTTGATAAAATTCAATTTCTATTTTTGTAGGTTTTTCTTTATGCAGTTGGTGTGGTTCGATCGGGATTGGCTCGTCCGCCTTAAGCGATGTATAGGATTTTTCTACAAACCAAGCAAGAAACCCAAACGCTTTGAGCAGGTTTGTTTTGCCGGAGGCATTAGGCCCGATGATACAGGTAACTATGTTTAGATATCCATCTTTTGCATGTTTGCGTGCGGAATCATCCAGAACGTCTTTCGCGTTGATTGCTAAGGACATTTCTTGTTCATTGCCGATGCTATAAAAGTTGCTTATTTTGATTTTTTTGAGCATATATTCCAGTTTTCAACGAAATATCGTTATTTTTATATTTTAGCATAAAAAAATTCCATTGTAATCATGTTAATTTACGTAAAATAAAACTTACTTAATGCTCAATCCAATCGAAACCGTTCCGACGCCATGCGATACAGCGGTCGCCAGAGAATATGATTAATCACTAACACATAGATACACATAATACCAATACCCAATGCCAGGCGTGGGAAATCGCCGCTGGTAGATTGATTAGTAATATACGCGCCCAGACCAGTGGCTACAATGGTGGTTTTCCCCCAATGCACGACTTCCGCAATAATGCTGGCGTTCCATGCGCCTCCGGCTGCTGTAATAGCGCCAGTCACGTAATAGGGAAAGATACCGGGCAATATCAATCGCTTCCACCATAGCCAGCCGCGCACATTAAACAAGCTGGCGGTTTGACGTAAATCTTTTGGCAATGCGCTCACGCCAGCGATGACATTAAAGGCAATATACCACTGCGAGCCTAAAATCATCAGCGGAGAGGTCCAAATATTCGCGTTTAAATCGAAGCGCACGATGACTAATACCACGATGGGATAAACTAAGTTCACTGGAAACGAGGCTAAAAACTGAATAATCGGTTGTGCCGCATGCGCAATATCAGAACGCATACCAATCCACACGCCGAGCGGAATCCATACCAGCGAACTCAACACGATCAATACCAAAACGCGAAATGCAGTGATGGCGCCAAAATAAATCACATGTCCAGCCTCTGGCAGTGACACCGATGCAAATACAAATTGCACCAAGATAATAGCAGAGGCCAGCAATGACAAACTTACCAGCACATACCAAATTACCACACCATATTTCGATTTACGGTGGTAATAATCAAAGCCGCTAAATGCGCCAGGTTTTTTGAGAAACGGTCGTAGATTGACAAACCCATCCCAAAGTTTAGCTAACAGGCTGCTGGTGTGTCGTAGCCAATGCGTACGGCGAAATAAATGCACGATCCACGAGCTGGTTCCTTCATCTTCACCCGTTTGCTCAAATTTAAATTTTTGAATCCAGTCGCTCAGTGGTCGGAATAAAATTTGATCATATAATAAGATCACCACAAACATTGCCAAGATTGCATACAACACCGCGTGAACGTTTGCTTGTTGCACCGCCAGGGCTATATAAGAACCAATGCCTGGCAGGGTAATGTTTTGTTGATTAACTGTAATGGCTTCAGACGCCACCACGAAGAACCAACTACCCGACATCGACATCATCACATTCCACAGTAAACCTGGCATGGCAAAGGGTACTTCCAAACGCCAAAAACGTTGCCAGGCAGATAGATGAAACATGCGCGCTGCTTCCTTAAGATCATAAGGAATAGTGCGCAGACTTTGGTAGAAACTCAACGTCATATTCCACACCTGCGCAGTGAAAATCGCAAAAATGGCTGCGCATTCCGGCCCTAACAAACTATTGGGAAACAGGGCAATAAATCCCACCACGGTGATGGAGAGATAACCCAACACTGGCACCGATTGCATAATATCAATGAGAGGGATGAGTAGGCGCTGCGCATGACGACTTTTGGCGGCGGCAGTACCGACCACTAGCGTAAATAACATCGAACATATTAACGCCAGGGCCATGCGCAGCACGCTGCGAAAGGCGTAATAGGGCAAGTAGATGGGGTCCAAATGAAATGACGATTGGCTCGCCCAGGTGATAGGGGGTGGCCATTCCCCTTGCGCCCAGGCCAAATAATGCCAGGATCGCTAATACCAGGCACAGCGCGATCGCATCCCACTGGTTAGGATATGACCGGATACTGAACTCATTTTTCGCGTAAACGCGTGGTATCGGATGTTTGTTAAACGATAGCATGGTGATTAATCGTCCTCAATAATGCTCCTTCGCGGAGAAGACAGGAATTTCGCGGCGGAGGAATTCTTCAAACAGTGGTACAGTAAATGTCGTATCACCATGCGCTGGACTATAAATCATCCCCTTATTAATTAATTGAGCGCGCAGGGGAGCAACTTGCTCAACCGTCTTGCCTAATTTAGCGGCGATATCTCCAGAGCGTTGTGGGGTTGATCCTAATTCCGCCAGTGCGCGCACGTATTTTTTCTCACTTGGTGTCAGTCGTTCAAGTCTAGTGCGAAAGAAATTTTTATCAAGATTTTCAATGGATAATTTACTTGCATTTTCTACGTCTGCGACGCTGATGGGGGAGTGTCGCGCTATATTCCAGGCGTGGTATCCCCATTCTTGTAAAAAATAAGGATAGCCCTTAGTGATTTGGTAAATTTTATCCAGGGCATTTGCAGAAAATGATACCCCAAGCTCCTTTGCGGGTTGTTGTAGAGCAATAATAGCATCCTCTTTTTTCAGAGGACCAATTTCTGGATAAGCAAACAATCGTTCTGCATAGGACTTGGAATTGCCAGCCTTGGCAATTAATTGCGGTAACCCTGCGCCAATAAGCATTAATGGTAGCGATTTTTGTGAAACACGATGTATCGCCATAATCATGGCGCTTAGCTCGGTTTCTTCTACGTATTGCAATTCATCGATAATAATAGCGACAGCTGTTTGTCGTTCCCTGGCTGCTTCTCCAATGGCGACAAAAAGCAACGCGAGATCAACTTCGAAATCGCCACTATCGGCTTCTCCCTTCTCAGCATCTATATCGATAGAGAATTCAAGATCGCCCATCTTCAGTTTGAGACCATCGATAAAGCTTTTGAATACGCGCAATGCCTTCCTCGCTTTCTCGCTGAGCATCTCGCCACGGTCGAGGTCAAAAAGGATGCGTCGCAGGTGTGGAACCAACAACTCCGCCAAGGATTTTTTCTGTCGACTTTCATGCGCCTCGATAAAGGCGACTCGATATCCTGCGTTTTCTGCAAGCCTTTGCGCTTCTCCCAGCAATACCGTTTTTCCTACTCCGCGCAAACCAATAATGATCATGCTTTTTTCGGCACGTCCGCGTTTAACGCGCTCTAGCGCAACCAGGGCATCTTCGAGGATTGTTTCCCGACCAGCGAGTTCGGGGGGAGGGGTTCCTGCTCCAGGGGAAAATGGATTGTTTGCTCGGTTCATTTATAATAACCTTATACTATCTTATTAAAGTATACAATAAGATAGTATAAGATTCATAAGATGTCAAATAAACGGATATGACAATGGATACAATTGTCGCGTATTCTTCCTTTTCCAACGTTAGCTATAGTAGAATTGTTGACGACTCGACGTTAGTAAAAACCAAATACTTCGATTGCACCAAACCCGTCTGTCGTGTGGCGATCCAGGGCGATCCGGGTTCGGGTAAAACCACCGCCAGGGATGATTATGTGCAGCCCGATGGCGGCATGGATTGGGAAGCATGGCATGATAAAACGTTAGTGCATGTGAACACGTCAATTACTGACAAGGTATTAGTATAGAGACTAAGCTATGCTGACATTACCTAATGCATTATACAAGTGTCAGCATTTATAACGGTATCTGCTGAACTCACTATTTCTGCTGTTTGCAATAACTTGTCTAGTTTGTCCAAGATTGTGGGTTCTGCTTTAATCGTTAACGTCCAGGTTTCAAAATCAGGTATAAATTCGACATCAGCTAAAGAAATACCGCCATCAGTCAGGTATTTTTTTAACAGTGCAGTCAATTCAATCAACTGCCCTCGTATCTGATCTTTCCTGGCAAATACTAACATCGCTTCAAAGTTGGTAAATGTCAATTGCCGGTGATCTGTCGTCGAGTGGGTATAGGTGAATACATAACCTCGTTTTTTGCATAGTATTTGCAAGGTTTGTTTGAGCGCCTGCAGATTTTTTGAAGTAGATGCAATACCTTGCCTGGGTGAGCTTGATGGTGGTGAAAACAAACCTGGATTATGCTTTGTGCTGGCGAACGAAGATGGATGATTTTTATTGTCGTCCCTTTGTTTTTTCTCTTTTTGGTCTGGTATTGTTAATGATGCGGGTGAAGCAGGTGAAGCAGGTGAAGCAGTCGATAGCACAGCCAATGAGGTAAAAGATGTGGTTGATGAACTGGCTTGGTTACTGTTATTACTGCTACTGGACGATGATGCCTTTTCGTCTGTAGGTGTTTTTGTAAATTGCTGGCGAATACGCACAAAGATGTTTTGGTTTTCTTGTGCGTATTTCGCTAAATTTTCTTGCATGACACCGGATGTTGCCAAATCAAATACCGTTTCGCCTTTTTTATTGGTGTCAGTTAATTGCGCACCTGCCGCTAATAAATACTGCACCACAGCCACATGGCTGTTTCTGACTGCAGCCAGTAACGGCGTGTCGCCTTCTTTATTTGCGGCGGTAATGCTAATGCCTTGTTTACACAGCCATTCAACTGCAGATAAATTTCCACGACGCGCTGCAACCAGTAATGTGGTGTTGCCCGCTTTATCTTTTTCGTTAAATAGTTTTTTAGTTAAATCTACTTTCAATAATGCTTCCATCACCGGCACTGAATCCGCATACGCTGCTAAGAACGCAGGCGATAAACTCCCACTGCTGTCTAATGCCGTGGGAGAAACACCTTGCTTGAGGTATTCTTCTACTGCTACTAAATCACCTTGGTTAATTGCCTGCACAAACGCCTTGGTGCGTTGGTCCTTTTGGCTGTTCGATAACGGATAAGGTATTGCTATGCCCAGGCTTTTCAGTGATTCCAACGAACGCGATTGGGTATATGCCGTATCAAACGCCTGTGTTTTCATGAGCCGCTCTAACTCAGCAGGTAGGCCTGGCTTACGTGAGACGAGGGATTGATAATGCAGACCCACCTCATAGCCAAGATACACGCTAGTATTCGCATCTTGGCGATGACACACCGTCGGTGCTGTGCTATCACTGCGTATAGCAACTAAGTTAATGTGTAGCACTCGTGATAATGCCATCACATGAATGGCATCGGCCCATGCACCTGGTGTACTCATCTTTTCAATAAACTTGTTCATACTGCCGGTAACGGAAGTGTTATAAGGTCCGATATGTTTAATCACATGTTCGACAGCGATCGCGCGTAATTCATCCGGCGCAATTAACACGCCCAGTTGTCGCCACAATTGATCGCTCACCGCATGATAAAAACAGTTACCTGCTTTATCAACGTCTTGCAATTCACAATCGTATTGTGTGGCGATTTTCTTTAACATGTCTGCCGGACTTGATTTACCCACTCTTTTTTCATCGCGCAATGATCGCTGCTGCGCAATTTGTTCAGGGGTTTCCTGTCCCCAGTGCAAAGTAGCAGTGAGGAGTTGTTGGTACAAGCTGGGTTCTGGTGGTGGTGGAGTAAGGGTAGGAGGAGGATTTTTCGTTTCTGTGGGAGATAATGTAAGCACAGAAGATTGTGCCCGCAGGCGTTCAATACAACTGTGGTTGCTATTTATTGGCTTTGACGAAGGGGTTGTTTTTTCTTCAGTGGTTTTGGGTGCAGTAGCGACCGTTGGCGCAATAGCAAGTTTGAACGTGGGTTTTGAGGAGGCTGAATAACGCGGTGTTTTACCAATACATTCATCCCAGGTGGGTGGCAAGGGTAATTTATTTTTTTCGCACTGCTCTTTTAGGATGGTTAATAATACTCGCAAGGCTTCTGGATCAGGCACAGTTAATGTATCCGACTGTGCATCGGTAATCACCTGCAATCGATCCAGCAGCAAAACAATACCCATGCTGAAGGCTGTTTTATCAATATAGTAAGTAATGACTTGCTCCCATACGGATGCAATGGGCTGTTGTGTCAGTCTTGCTTGATGTGCGGCATTTAGATACAACTGTAGCAGTACATCAGGTGCAAAGAAGATAAATGCAAGCAAAGCACTTTCTTGCATACCTTTATTTTCATGCAGCACGGCTTGCAGTAAGCCAGTGACTAAACCCTCTGTGTCAGGCGCTCCCACACAGACGTAGCCTAACGCTTGGGCAGCCGCGTGCCGAACATACCTTTCCTTATCCTGCAGTGCTCGGAGTAAGGCCGCCACGATGTCAGGGGTAGTAGAAGGCGCTACGGCACTAATCTTGCCCAACGCCTCGGCAGCCGCGTGCCGAACATCCCATTCCTTATCCTGCAGTGCTCGGAGTAAGGCCGCCACGAGGCCAGGGGTCTCAGGCACAGCCTTACCGATCTCCCTCAACGCTTGAGCAGCCTCGGAGCGAAGATACTTATCTTTATCCTGCAGCGCCTGGAGTAAGGCTGCGACAAGGCCGGGGGTATCAGGCGCTACTTGACCTATCTTACCCAACGCCCAGGCAGCCGCTGGCCGAACTTCCCCATGTTTATCCTGTAGCGCCTGGAGTAAGGCCGCCACAAGGCCATGGGTCCCAGGCGCATCCTTACC
Organism: uncultured Gammaproteobacteria bacterium; assembly: GCA_963777715.1. Taxonomy (GTDB): domain Bacteria; phylum Pseudomonadota; class Gammaproteobacteria; order JAURND01; family JAURND01; genus JAURND01. The sequence continues at coordinate 39,370 of CAVZRN010000010.1, read as the reverse complement.
GATTTCGCCCAACGCCAAGGCAGCCGTTCGCCGAACCTGCTCATTGTTATCCTGCAGCATCCGGAGCAAGGCCGCGATGAGGCCAGGGGTCTCTGGCGCTACTTGACCTATCTTACCCAACGCCTCGACAACCGTTCGCCGAACCTCCCCATTGTTATCCTGCAGCGCCTGGAGTAAGGCCGCCACCAGACCAGATGTCCTGGGCGCTACCTTTCCGATCTCATGCAACGCCTCGGCAGCATTTTGCCGAACATTCCTTTCTTTATCCTGTAGCGCCTGGTGCAGGGTCGCCACGATGCCAGGGGTAGTAGAAGGCGCTACCACACCAATCTTGCCCAACGCCTCGGCAGCCGCGTGTCGAACATTTTTTTCATTATCCTGCAGTGCCTGGAGTAAGGCCGCCACGATGTCAGGGGTAGTAGAAGGCGCTACGGCACTAATCTTGCCCAACGCCTCGGCAGCCGCGTGCCGAACATACCATTCCTTATCCTGCAGTGCTCGGAGTAAGGCCGCTACGATGCCAGGGGTAGTAGAAGGCGCTACGACACTAATCTTGCCCAACGCCTCGGCAGTCGCATGCCGAACATGCCATTCCTTATCCTGCAGCGCTTGCAGTAAGGCTGCCACGATGCCAGGGGTAGTAGAAGGCGCTACGGCACTAATCTTACCCAACGCCTCAGCAGCCGCGTGCCGAACATTCCTTTCTTTATCCTGCAGTGCCTGGAGTAAGGCCGCCACGATGCCAGGGGTAGTAGAGGGCGCTACGGCACTAATCTTGCCCAACGCCTTAGCAGTCGCGCGCTGAACTAAGCTATTTTCATCCTGTAGCGCCTGGAGCAAGGTCTCTACAAGTCCGGGGGTCACAGGCGCTACCAGACCAATCTTGCCCAATACCTTGGCCGTCACTTCGCGAACATCGGCCGTCATTTCGCGAACATCCTTATCTTTCTCCTGCAACGTCTTTATGCATAAAATAGTCACTCCACCCTGTTGTATCACACGCGGGTATGCGCACAGTGCATCCATAAACCACGACAGGTCATTTTGCCAACGATATTGATGATTGGCTCCATACTGAAGTACATAACCCGCCCACTCCCGCACTAAGCCCAACGACTCCTCCTTTGACGGAATCCGTTTGTCCAAACATGCTTCTTCCAGGCAACGCATAACTAGCCGCACGTGGGATATACCTACGATGTCGTAGGGCGGAGACAGCACCCCATGCCAAAACGCTTGCATCGCCTGGTCATAACCCGGTTCAATGGTTAGCCCTGCTAGAAATCCCATCACGACCGCACAGTGTGGCTCGTATTTATGCTGCGCGATCCATTGCAACGCTTCTTCATGGGCCGTCTCACCATGATAACCCTGTAAGCTTTGGCATAGATAATAGGCAGCAAAATATTCTTGCAGGGTTTTGTGAATAAAATAATGTCGACGATTATTTGGATTTTCCTGGGTGGTGTCGTCGCAGCGTAGAAACCCTATATTTCTAGCTTGGGCAACGCGGGTTTCTAAATCAGTTCTACCAGGGTAGCGTTTTCGTAATTGCAGCAAGGTATGCTTAAATATGTCTGCGGAAAAAATATCTTCCCCTTCGTTGAAACTCTGCCAGGCTAAAATGCTTAACGCATCCATCTCAATAAAATACGGTGTGACTAAGGTGTGAAAATCATGGAATTCTGGTAACTCCAGTTCCTGTTTTTCCCAGTATTGTTTCAGGAAACTTTCGAATACAATTTGATAAAAACTGGTCTGTGTCAGGTTTGCCAGTTCAGACGTAGTTTGCTGCGATAGTAACTTAGGCGCGTAGATTTCACAGAAAAAAGCCAGTAATAACGGATAGCGTACCCAACCACGCAGTTGTGGGTTTTGCTGTAAGATTTTTTGGAGTGATTGGTAAAGTGTGGTTTCTTTGGCCTCGTATTTATTTTCTCTTTCCTTACGGATGAGTGGTGTACTGCTGGGTGTTTTGCGCGTAATGTACCACTGTGCGTAATTTTGCAGAAAAGTTGACACTTCTTTTTCCGCCAGGCCAACGATGGCTAATTCCTGATCAAATTTATAAACATCTTGTGGTGGTTTTTGATAATCGCGAGTGGTTACCACCATGCTGATATGGTTACCGGTTAGACTCAATAGCTCACGCAGCAACCGACCCTTCGTTGAATCTTTTTGTTTCAAGTGATGCGCTGCTTCATCGAAACCATCAATGATGAATAACGTGGATGCACTGCTTTGAGGACTAAATAAGGATTTCAACGCCGCCAAACACGCTACAATATCTTTTTTCTGGGATATGACCTTTCAGATATTGTTCATAGATGAAGGCAGCAATATCCTCCGCTAACGTAGCATCAGGCGGAATATATTCCGCCAACCACGTACGTAATGGTAGCCACAGTACATAATCGATTTTTTTCTTATTAAAAATTGCCGGATTGGTTGAACATACATAAACCAGACGTTGACCAAGTGTGGATTTCCCCGACCCGGCAGGTCCCTCGATCAAAACCTTGCTAACGGGCGGTTTATCACCCTGCGGCGCAAACAGGTTTTCAATGGCGATAGGCTTGTCGTCCTTTAATGGTTGGTCATGATACACGCGCGAAGTTTTAGTTTTCTTACTTTCTATGCTGGATTTTCTTTCAACTTTTTCATCTCTTGGTTTTTCTTCTGGCAGCGGTTGCTCGCGTTTATCACGAATGACTAAATTAGCCATCGCTTGTAACGGAATCACATCCCCTGATACCAGTAGTCGCACTGTGTCTGCTTGCGCTACATAGGCTTCTTGCAAGATGTGACTGAAGTTAGAAGGTTGTGTATCGGATGTTTGTTTATTGTCTTGTTGCGTACTATCTTTTAGAAGTGGATTAGCGCTTGATACGCCAGGGTTGATTATCGGGGGTTCTCCAAAAATAATAGTAGCCCGTTTAGATTTTTCATCACTATCATTGCCTTGACGGATTTTTTTATCCTTGGGTGATTGCTGGCTGGAGGAGGGAGATTTACGTTCGGTTTTAGTGTCATCCATTGGTTGTAATCCCTTATTTTACTGGATTTTACTGGTGGAGCCGGGGAGGATCGAACTCCCGACCTCCGCATTGCGAACGCGGCGCTCTACCAACTGAGCTACGACCCCAATTAGAATGACATTGTTGCATAAACTATCACATATACTAAACTCTCACTAACCTCAACACAATGGCGAATAGCTGTGGATAATCCGATTCCGCTCTCAATTTCACTCTACAGCGTAGCGCAAATTCGTGCGCTGGAAACATCCGCATTGCAACCACACCAATCCAGCATGGTATTAATGCAGCGCGCGGGTGATGCCGCATGTCACTATTTACGCCAACATTGGCCCCACGCGACTCGCATAATCATTTTTTGCGGATGCGGCAATAACGGTGGCGATGGCTATGTGACGGCGACCCAGGTCAAGGCGCACGGGTTGAGCGTCAGCGTGCGCCACGTTGGCGAAGTAACCGCATTGCCTGAACCTGCCGCCACTGCGCTGGCCGCCTGCCGTGCTGCGGGTGTGGACATCCGGCCATTTAATCCCAATGAACCGATAGATGCTGATTTGATCGTGGATGCGTTACTGGGTATTGGTTTAAACGCCGAGGTGAAACCGCCTTATCGCGATGCCATTGTCGTCATCAACGCTGCGTCGTGTCCGGTATTAGCGCTGGATATTCCGTCGGGTGTTAACGCGGATACTGGCTGTGTCACCAGTTCCTTCCCCCCCTTGCGGGGGAAGGTTAGGATGGGGGCAAATGGCGTTGCAGTACAAGCCGAGCGCACTTTAACATTTATCGGCGTCAAGCGTGGCTTAGTCACTGGTCAGGCGCCGGCCTATTGTGGGGCGGTAGATTGTGACACATTGGGGATATCCCCCACCTTATTACAACAGGTCACTCCGGCAGCCACTACCCTAATCGGCGCGCCATCCCTGCCGCCACGCCGTCGCGATGCCCACAAGGGTGATTTTGGTCATGTGCTAGTGATTGGCGGCAATTACGGCATGGGTGGCGCGGTGCAATTAGCGGCGACAGCGGCATTGCGCATAGGGGCGGGCTTAGTGAGCGTGGCGACGCGACCGGAACACGTGGGCGCACTACTCGCCGCGCGGCCAGAGATTATGGCGCATGGCATAAGCACTATAGAGGCATTGCAACCCCTACTCGCACGCGCCACGGTAATCGTGTTAGGCATAGGGTTGGGGCAAGACGATTGGGCGCGGGGATTATACCAGGCGGCGTTAGCCACACACTTACCAACCGTGATTGACGCCGATGCATTGAATTTATTGGCGCGGGATGATTCCAGGGGGAGTTTCATATTAACCCCCCATCCTGGCGAAGCGGCGCGCTTGTTAAACACCACCACACAGGCAGTGCAAGCCGATCGCTATGCTGCGGCAAGCCAGCTACAACAACACTATGGCGGGGTTGTGGTGCTAAAGGGCGCGGGCAGCATCGTGCAGGGCGAATCGCAACCGCGCGTATGTACTGCTGGCAACCCCGGCATGGCGAGCGGCGGCATGGGCGATGTGTTGGCAGGAGTGATCGGCGGCTTACTGGCGCAAGGCTGCGAACTGCAACACGCGGCGGAGTTGGGTGTGTGGCTACACGCGCGTGCAGCTGACCAGGCGGCGCAGGCAGGCGGCGAACGTGGCTTGTTGGCATTGGATGTGGTGGCGCAGTTAAAAAACCTTTTTCTGTCCACCCCTGGTAATAAATCTAAGCCGCTCTAACCTCATTTAACAGGTCAGGATGACGATCAAGCACTTTGAGCAATTTTATTAATGCTAAAGGTGGTTTAACCTTACCACTCTCATAACGTGAAAAGGCGTTAACACCGCCGCCAAATATCTCGGCAGCCTCACGCTGATCCAGTGCCAACTTTTTGCGCACGTTAATGATAAAACTTGGATCAACAATAGCTGCATTGACTTGTTTTGAGAAAGCACGCATTTCACGCATGACGCGTTCGGATTCCACTGCATTTAAAATGGATTCCGCACAGGCCGGACAAAAATCACCTGATACCGCAGAAATAATGCTGGTTTCGCCCTTGTATGTGTAAGACACGTCACGGGTATCATGAATCAGTTCTGCTCCTAGACAAATAGGACATTTCATAGTCATACCTCCTTAAAGGACACGATGAGCACGTCATCAACGACCATCAGTTTCAAATATATATCTCCCACCCACGTGCCTGGGCGGTACACATCCTGCCAGACCGTGTGGTCGGCGTAAGTAGTCATGCTCTTGTAAAAATCTGATGGCTTTAACGCCATTATCACGGCCAGCATGTCGGAATAATCCATCCCTAACTCATTAGCGCCCACACGCGCCGCGTGCGTAGTGCGTACCTTGCCAGCTTCTACTAAAGCCTTCACAACAGAAAGCTTGCAATGTGGTGTTCGTTTCTCCATACATTAATATTAACCTACTTGGTTAAATTTAGCAAGTTGGTTAGTAAATCAATGTAGAGAACGTTATGATCTATCCTCATGCAGCAATAATTGTTTTTTGTACCCTCCAAAGAAAAAATCCACACAATATTGCATTCCTTAATATTCACATAATATTTATCCGCTATACTGTGCTTAATAGAGAAATGCGTTGTTAGCATTGGTTTGTGGTTACACAGCGGAATTATTAATACTATAGCAAAACAAGGTGAAATTATGGCACTTCCAGTAGCTGCATGGGCAAGATCGTTAATAGAAGAAATTCCGACGAGTGCGTCGGGATGGAGAAGAGTAGGAGCGTTATGGAGAAGTTTTAAGGAAAGTATCGCATTAAGTGATGGCCAACGATTAGCAATGGTTAGGGCGAAAGAATCAACAAATGCCCCACAACTAGGACCCGTGAACTACTTCACATTTTGGGCAAAACTACCGCCCCATGTGTGCGATGTTGTGTTGTTTCCACTATTCCTGATCCGCCAATTTGCCCTCAAAAACTTAAAATCGTTGTGGCGTTCTTATCCTACTCAATGGTGGGCGTATATGTTTGTATTGCCAGCGCTACTATGGCTGGTTGCTGCGATCGTGTTAACAGTATTCCTGGTTGCGTTATCTATCGTATGTGCAGTTATAGAATGGCCGCTCATGTTGATAACCCTGGTTACCTCACCCAGCGCCTGGAGAATGAAACCCGTGCAAACGCTGTGTTACAGTGTAGCCTTTGTTGGTATGGGCTTGATGGTGGCTGGCGTAGTCGTTGGTGGCGTAGCATTGTGGCCGTTTGCGCTGGCCGCCATTGGTGTAGCGTTGACTGTCAATGTGGTGACTAGCTTAGTACGGCCTAGGGGTGCTGAAGAACGCGAGCCGAAGGATAGGCGGGCTGCTGTCATCACTGGGGTGCTCCTGGTGCTGGCTGGTCTAGCTATACTGTGCCTTATTGTGCTGCCCGTCTTTTTCCCACCTGCAGCATTGTTCACAATCCCGGTATTGTCGTATGGCGTTCCGTGGTTTAGCACTACATTGGCGTTTGCAGTCACCGGCGCAGTGTTGTTTATAGGCGGCGTCCAGGCAATGTCGGAGAGCGCGCCCAGGAAGGATTATCTGGGAGGGGGAGCTGGTGAAACTCACGATAGCATGAATTCAAACCTATCAGATAACCCATCCCTCGGCAGCGATGAGGGTTCCAACCCGGAGTTTGATTTATCGAGAAACAGTAATACTTCCAATGATGAGGGGCTCGACAATTCCCGGAAACAGCTGGGTGTAACTTTTACAGGCAAGGAGGATCCTCTCAGCGACGACGACGAGGATACTCCCACCAATGGCGTTGGAAATGACAATAAACAAGAGCAGCCGCGGCGGCTTAGTGTTGAGGCTGATTCTTCATCACGCTTTATAGGTGGTAGTGATAAGCAGAAGCGTGCTACTCCCGCTTCTACGCCAACAGAACCGCAAGAAAAACCTGAGACCCGTACATATACACCCGGTGGCACAGGCTCTGGGAAGGAATAGTTAACGAATATTTTTCAGGACAGTTGCTGGCGAAGCGGCGTGCTTGTTAAACACCACCACACAGGCAGTGCAAGCTGATCGCTATGCTGCAGCAAGCCAGCTACAGCAACATTCCCTTCTCCCCCCATTCAGCCATGGCTATTTTTCCTTCTCCCCTTGTGGGCTAACCTATGCACACATCTTTGTAGAGGCAGGCCCCCGTGCCCTCCCCCACAGTCCATCCCTTAGTTCTGTGCCAAACTGTTCAGTTTTAACTTTTGCACTGCCCAGAGAAAAATCCACAGGGCAAACGCATCTAAACTGTAGCGCCTTTAAACGCGAGTTTTTGGCACCCAACCCTGTCATTCCCGCCGCTCATAGCCTATTAAAAGTATCAGACAAAACAGCGGGAACCCAAAAAACAAGCCTTTTGATACTAAAAACCCAGCCTGTTGTTACGTTGGTTATTGGTTCCCCGCTATGCTGTTGGTAGCTTCTGGTCAGCTCTAGGAGCGGCGGGAATGACAACGAGAGAATTGTGTGCCAACCTTCGCATCTTCAATGGCGGTGGGTATATCCCCATGCAGCAAAGTTTTTTTACACCCTCCAGAGAAAAATCCACACAATATTGCATTCCTTAATATTCACATAATATTTATCCGCTATACTTTGCTTAATAGAGAAATGCGTTGTTAGCATTGGTTTGTGGTTACACAGCGGAATTATTAATACTATAGCAAAACAAGGTGAAATTATGGCACTTTCAATAGGTATGTGGGCAAGGTCGTTGGGAGTAATAATGGAAAAAGGACTTTCAACGCCGTCGTCGAAAGAGGAGTTGGAAGCGAAGGAACGGATGCGATGGAAAAGTTTTAAGCAAAGTATCGCATCTAGTACTGAAGAGCGAAATAAGGAGGCAGGCATCGAAATGGGTATACGACTCGATGAATCCGACGAAATATCCCCAGTACCTCGTTGGTTGCAACCACCCCATGTGTGTGATTATGCGCTGTACCCACTATTCCTTATCCGTCAACTTTCCCTCAAAGGCATAAGATGGTTGTGGAGGGACATTCGCCCTGAGCTAAGTGGGTGGGGGCTTCTATTATGGCTACCATGGCTAGTTGCTGCGATCGCGGGTACAGCAGTGCTGGTTGGAGTGTCTATCGTATGCGCAGCCATAGAATGGCCGCTCATGTTGATAACCCTGGTTACCTCCCCCACCGCCTGGATGCGCCACCCCCTGCAAACGCTGGGTTATATTGTAGCCTTGGTTGGCATGGGCCTGGTGGCGGCTGGCGTAGTCATTGCTGGTATAGCAGTGGGGCCATATGCGGCAGTCGTCGCTGGTATAGCACTGGTTGTCAATACGCTGGATAGCCGACGACAGTCTAAGTCTGTTAAGAAAGAAGCAGATCCAACACGTAGGCGGGTTGCTGTCCTCACTGGGTTGCTCCTGGTGCTGGCTGGTGTAGCTATACTGTGCCTTATTGTGCTGCCCGTCTTTTTCCCACCTGCAGCATTGTTCACAATCCCGGTATTGTCGTATGGCGTTCCGTGGTTTAGCACTACATTGGCGTTTGCCGTCACCGGCACAGCGTTGGTAGTCGGCGGTACTCAGGCAATAGTGGAGAACGCAGACATGGGGGATGATGCGTCAGAAGTTGATGTAGATGCATTGCCCTATAGTAACCCTTATTCTGAGTCCTCCCAAGGGAGGCCGAGGTCTGGGTCATTCTATTCCCAACATGGCGATGATGATGCTGTTGTTTCTAAAACATCATCTGATGAGCAGCAGCGAGGCGGTTCAAGTCCAGGTTCCGATCGATCAGAAACTCCACCACCGCCATCAAAAGAAGAAAAAAACTCCCCAAAGCCCAAGGATAAAGACACACCGACAAGGGTAAAACCGCGGTTGCCGCTATCTTCTTCTGCGGTTGGCTCTATATCTAAACCTAAGGAAACACTACCAGTGAGCCAGTCGTGGACTAGGGTGAGGACTATGAGTACCATGGATGCCAAACACATCGATGATGATGCTGGTTATGATGGGAACCGCCCATCGTACGATAGTAGTGATGATGAAAATGAAAATGATAATGATGATAACGAGCCGGTTACTCAGAAGATCAGGGACGAGAGCGAGAGCAAGTACACAGTTTATCCTACCTACTTTGCTGCGAATAGATTATCTCCCAGTTTTACACTAGAACCGGAAGAACCTGATGTGTCCCAAAAACCAAAAGAGAATGATAAGGAAAGTACAAATGAAACCCCAAAAAGCCCTGTGGGGAAGGGGAAGTAGTGATGGATATTTTTCAGGACAGTCACTACGCTAAGGATTGAGGCAACGCCGTCGGGGTGTGGGTGACTTGCCAGGGGCATCAGGCTAAGAAAATATGAGCTTCGGTGCGTTATTTTTCCTTCTCCCCTTGTGGCTTAGGGTATGCATACATCTTCGGGGCGGCAAAAGTTTCGTAGGGGCGGCTCGCGAGCCGCCCGTAGCTTTTGCGGGCGATTCACGAATCGCCCCTACAAAAATAGCGCAGAGCCCTTGGGAACGTTGGAGGGGCAACCCTTGTGGTTGCCCGACATTAAAAACCCTAACGGGCAGGCACAAGGCCCATACGCGTCAGGTTAAGCCTTTTGTAGGGTGTAGGGTGGACAAAGGAGCGTTGCGACGCGTTCACCATTTATTAAAAACAACATTCATTCAAGGAAAAAAATCTTTATAATTGGTGAAAAATATAACCACCGGATGGGTTTTGCAAAACATTCCCGTTTAATACTTCCTTAATAAACTTATGCCATTATTAGAGTATAAAGGCAATTTGCCGCACCGCTGATAGTAGGTGGTGAAAAACCATAAGGTAGCCATTATGTCCAACGAAAAACCAAAAGAACCTAATCTAGGTGATATGCAGAAGAAAGTGCAAGCAAAGCTCGCAGCGAGAGGAAGGGGGCCAGCGATTACTGAAGAGCAGATAAGAGCGCAAAAAGTAACACGTCAAGATAGATATCGACGCCAAAAGAATGGTGCGCAGAATCTACAAAAAAATATATCAACATCGGGGCAAAAATTTTTAAAGCTGTTGTCTGATGTAATGAATAACACACCTATATCTCAACAAGAGGTATCCTCTGCCTTGGATGAGGAATTTCGTAAGAGACTGCAAACAGAAGATATTGCGAGCATATTTTTCAAGTCAACACAACAACATCGAGCGGATATAGAGATATCACCAAGACAAAGTTATTGTTTAAATATGTGGTTGCAGGTAGATGCAGCAATAGGCGAGCTATTTTGGATAATGCCTGCTACGACAAATATGCACACCATAGGGTCAATGACGATTGCAGCAGCAGCGATAAAGGCAGCGGATGGCCTTCTTGCTCCAGGCCAAACACGTGAGCAAGCAATTTCTGCTGCGGTGAAGGAGAACGTTGAAAAGTTGTATCCCACCTTCCAACAAGAATTGCAGGGCAAATTAGATAGTCCGACGAATGTTGGCCATAAACAAGAATTTTCAAAAGAACTAGATAACATAGAAAAACGTGGCGTAGATGGTCTTACACAAGATATCACTAACAACGTGATGGAATACGTTACGCAGCGTGATAGCCGCCCCGAGTTCGTTAAAAAAGGAGAAGAAAAAGGTCAACAAGCCTATGATCAGCTCCATAAAGCACCGAATGTCGTTATACCTGTCACTCAACCTGATGCCTCACCCATTCCCATAAGATCTGATGACAAGACCACAAAACCAGTTGTCGATGCATCTCCTACAAAACCAGTGCAACCAACACAGCCTGACAAACCGGTCGGCTCACCTGTTCCTACCAAGATTGAAAACGTAGTTCAACCAACCATCGCTTCTCCTGCAAAACCTATTAAACCAGTTGAAAACCCACAACAGCAGGAACAGAAGGTGTCGCCAACAGCTTCGGTTGCTCCTAAAAACAAATTTAGCGAAATGCATAAAAAACTCGCGGGTGTAGTAGGAGACCCCTTAAAAGCAACGAAAAAAAATAGCACAGTAGTAATCCAGCCAGTAAGACATGAAGATATAAGTAAATATTTTCAACCAGAAAAAGTACAAACATCAAGCACCAAATCTGATGCTTCACAAACAGTCATTCCCGAGGCGCAAGTAAACTACCCTAATGCACCGCAAATGGATGATAGTGTTCCGCCACCACCACTGGATGAGGTTTCCGAGGTAAAAAAAGAGAAAAAACCATGGGTTGTGGATATGTCGCAACCAGAAGTATCTCATCAAGTGGACTCCGCTTTCCAAGCAGCTGATAGTGGGGAAGCACCGCTAATGGCAGATGATGCTCCGCCCGCACCTGAGATGGACGCTGGGTCAGTTAACTGGCAGGCACAGCGATCCGTAAATCAAAATCCGTCAGAAAACCAAGAGCAGGGAAAGCCAAAAGTTACAGGGTTTGTATCAAGAGCAGGTATGGATGAGAAAGCTGTAGCAGCAGCAGGTGATATAGCTGCACAAATACTAGCAGGTCGGAAATTAAGAAGTACTAATAAACCACCGATCACGCAATTGCCACCAAAACCGCAAGAGCTCGATCCTTTTGCAGCAGTGAGAGAAAAATTGGCAGCACAAACCGAAGCCAAAGCCAAAAAAGCAGCAGCAGAGTCGAAAGCTTCAACTCCCCCAACAGGCGTATCGTCAGAAACGGAGAAACCACCGCAAGTGGTAGCACAGAACTTGGGGGCTAAGGAGGACGATGACGAGTGGGGAGAGGTAGCTGAAGCTGAAGCTGAAAAGGTGTATGAAGAACAAAGCAAAGTACAAGAAGCAGAAAAAAGAAGAGCAGAAGAACAACAAAAAAAACTACTAGAAGTAGAAAGAAGAAAAGCTGAAGAAAGGCAACAACAAAAATTACAAGAGCCACAGCCACAACAGCCAACAATAAATACAACAGACTCATCAGACTCATCAAAAAAGGCTGGGGATAAAAATCCACCCGTTAAAAATCTTGCAAATCACCTCAAGGGAGCACTACAGGTAAAGCGGCAGTTTGTACAAGAAGAAGACGATGATGTAGATAATAAGCCAGAATTTGATGACGACGGTCAACCGATAGAAGAACCCAAGAAAGAAGAAAAACTAGATGCGCCTCAAGAAAACCAAGTTGTAGTACCTTCAAAACCAGGGGTTAACCTGGAAAGTAGCGTGATAAATCAGAGTTCTCTGCAGCCGCAGGGGCAGAACCTGAGCGACGCAGAACGGATAGGCGGTGTACTGCCTGAGGATTTATATAATAAATCAGCAAAACTCGAGATAGTCGATGGATTGGCGAGTAGGGATGGTAGTAGGGATATGCCCGTGAGTGGACAAGAACAAGAGCCAGTATCAAAACTTGCTACTGTTGTTGAAAATCCAAAACCAGATGAGAAAAATTCTGTTAACGTTGAGAGTCAGCAACAACCAGCCCAAGTTATAGTCTCTACAGAACCTGCTAAATTACCCGTTAATAAAACGGAGTCAACTATGAATCAACCCGATTTATTGATTATGGGAAAGCAGGTTGAAAATGCAAAAGAAGCAGAAAGGCCGCAAGTAGTTGAAAACAAGAAGCCTGCCATGCTTAATAGGGCTCCTCCTCCCAGACCCGATAAGACGCTTATTAACCAAGGGGAAAACGTCTGGGCCAAAACCTGCAAATAAATTGAAACAAGATTGGGAGGAACCTCTTATTGTGAACGAGATGAAGGTAGAGGTAAACGATAGTTCGGATAATGCTGCTGACGCGAAAGTTGTAATTAATGCTGAAGAACAGCCAGTGGTGAAGGGGAGCGATGCCAAACTAAGTGCTGCTAATGCTAACGTACCGATCCCCCCTCCTCTTCCTGTCAGCCGACCATCAGCTAGAAGAATTAATGTACAACAGCAACCAGTTGCTAATCCTTCAGCACAGGAGCTGGCTAGCCTTCTACGACTGCAGGCGTTTCTGAAGGGCAGCGGCGAGCGGTTAAGAGCGTCATTACCGAAAATTAATGCGGATCCTGGGCCTCATGACGCTAAAGTAAATGAAATAAAGCAACAGTTAGATGGCATCGATGCAGCGATGAACGCTATTGTCGCTCAAGAAACTGCCAGGGTTGCGGAATTGTCGAAAAAAGCGCCGCTGGTAGTAGACATGGGCCCAGGAATGTTTGGTAGGAGTATTGCTGCTTCTGCCAGAAGACAGAGTGTTCAACCTGGGCAACAGCCGGTTGTTGATGCGGAAGATCAGGAGAAAGGTCACAAGGCCGATAACAAATGGCCATGAGCAAGATGACAACATACGATCAAATTAGCTCCTCTTAACCCCCTCCCTAACCCTGTCCATTACCCACAGCTCTGTAACTACTCGTTAAACCTGTCTTTTGGCTGGAAGTCCCTGGGAGCGCGGGCAGCTTGCCCGCATTTTAAGCCATTGGCACACATGCGGGCAAGCTGCCCGCGCTCCCAGGTGCTTTGCCCCACCCATTACCCTGCTGTTCAACCCAATACCAACGCCACTTGAGAGACTTGTGGGTAATGGACAGGATTAGGGAGGGGGTATTTTTTTCTACCCTACCACCCCATTACCTCACCAACCCTCTTACCCATCTCGGCAGGGGAACGCACGGTGTGCACACCGGCGGCTTCCAGGGCGGCAAATTTCTCTGCGGCTGTCCCCTTGCCGCCGGCAATAATCGCACCAGCGTGACCCATGCGCTTACCCGCTGGCGCGGTGACGCCAGCAATATAGGACACCACCGGCTTGGTGACGTGGTGCTTGATGAATTCTGCCGCCTCTTCTTCCCCGGAACCGCCGATTTCGCCGACCATAATGATGGCCTCGGTTTGCGGATCTTTCTGAAATAATGTCAGCACGTCGATAAAGCTCATACCCGGAATCGGATCGCCGCCAATACCTACACAGGTGCTTTGTCCATAACCCGGGTCAGTAGTCTGTTTGACCGCCTCATAGGTCAAGGTTCCCGAACGCGATACAATGCCGACCTTGCCGGGTTTGTGGATGTGGCCTGGCATGATGCCAATCTTGGCCTCACCTGGCGTAATCACTCCCGGGCAGTTCGGTCCAATTAAGCGCACGTTTTTATCCTTGATATAGGCCTTCACCACCAGCATGTCTAACACTGGGATGCCTTCGGTAATGCACACGATCAATGGGATGCCTGCATCCACTGCTTCAATAATGGAGTCCTTACAAAATGGCGCTGGCACATAGATCACCGACGCATCAGCGTCAGTAGCATTGACGGCTTCGCGCACGGTATTAAATACTGGCAAGTCTAAATGTTCTTCGCCACCGCGCCCGGGGGTTACGCCGCCCACCATCTGGGTGCCATAGGCAATAGCCTGTTCGGAATGAAAGGTGCCTTGCTTGCCGGTAAAACCCTGGCAAATTACGCGGGTGTTTTTGTCGATTAAAATGCTCATAATTGTTGGACCTTATGTTTTTGTTTAGCTCGTATAGGTTTGTTCGCCTTACACTGTTACCGATTGTTTCACCGCCTTCACCACTTGCTGTGCTGCATCGGTAAAGCTGGTTGCGGCAATGATGTTTAAGCCGCTGTCGTTTAGTTTTTGCGCACCGATGTCGGCGTTATTGCCTTCCAGGCGCACTACGACAGGCAGTTCTGTGCCAACCTCGGCTACTGCCGCCATGATGCCATCGGCAATGAGATCGCAGCGCACGATGCCGCCAAAAATATTCACCAGGATGCCCTTCACCTTACTGTCGGATAAAATAATTTTAAACGCTTCGGTGACGCGTTCCCTGGTTGCGCCGCCCCCCACATCGAGGAAGTTAGCCGGATTGCCGCCATTGAGTTTAATTAAATCCATGGTCGCCATCGCCAAACCCGCGCCGTTGACCATGCAGCCAATATCGCCATCGAGTGCGATGTAGTTTAGATCCCACTGTTGCGCGCGCGATTTCACGTTCTTCTTCTTGCGAGGTGTCGCGCATTTCACGCAACGCGACCTGCCGGTAGAGCGCATTGTCATCAATATTGACCTTGGCATCCAGGCACAATAAATTGCCTTGCTCGGTTACCACCAGCGGATTAATTTCCAGCAGGCTGAAATCACGTTCAATAAATAGACGATACAGATGGGTGACTAATGGCACAAACTGTTTTAATTGTTCGGCCGATAATTGCAAGGCAAACCCCATTTCGCGACATTGAAAGGGTTGTACGCCAACCAGGGGATCAACCACGATGGTGATAATTTTTTCCGGCGTTTCATGCGCGACTTTTTCAATTTCAACGCCGCCTTCGGTAGACGCCATTAACACCACCCGTTGCGTGGCGCGATCAATTACCGCGCCTAAATATAATTCACGCGCAATCTGGCAGGGTTGTTCAATCAGTATTTGATTCACTGGCTGACCGTGTTCGGTGGTTTGGTAGGTGACCAGGCGTGTTCCCAGCAAGCCCTTTACCGCCTGCTTTAATTCTTCTTCACCACTCACCAGGCGCACGCCGCCAGCCTTGCCGCGACCACCCGCATGGACTTGCGCCTTGACTACCCAACGGCCGCCGCCAATTCTACGCCCAGCGTCTAACGCTTCTTCTGCGCTGCGCACGACTTCATACACCGGCACGGGCACGTCATACTTCGCCAACAAGCTTTTAGCCTGATATTCATGTAGGTTCATTTGGTTATCTCATTAGATTGATACAACAATGTGGGGCGCTATCTTAACCGATTTTTGGGGAGAGAGGTAGGGGGATAGACCCCCATCCTAACCTTTCCCCGCAAGCGGGGGAAGGAACTAGCACGAGCCATCTCAGTGGTCTCCCTCCCCCGCTTGCGGGGGAGGGGAACCTGCCCCCTTACTTGTTAGATACAATGAGCACCAACCCATCCCTGCCAATGACCACAACTTTTTGACCGACAGATAATGGCGTTGTTGACCTCACCTGCCAAATTTCACCACGCAGGCGCATCCACCCCTGATCGGCTTCGACGCGAATAATATTGCCCACACTACCTTGTAGTTCTTCACGTCCACTGACAATCGGGCGGTTGCGTGATTTAAAAAACAATACGGCCGCAATGGTTAAAAATAGTATAATCAATATGGCTTCGCCCACCAGCAACGGCCAGAAAAGTTCATAGACGTAAAAACCCATGCGCCACAATAGGATAGCGCCGATGCTAAAGGCAATTAATCCGGTCAAGCCAAAAAGACCGATGGTAACGACGTTTCTGCAATGGCCAGTAATAAGCCAAGAAAAACTAATGAAAATGCTAAGAACATCATGATAATATCCTTTTAAGTAAACTAACCTAACAGCCTGAGTTAAATTGTATTTTTGTACCGTCCATAGCCTTCTCAATTAACCTTGCAAATGCCAAAGTTTGTTTTTAATATACAGGCATGATACCACAAATTGATCCTATTCCGTCCTGCCATGTCCCTAATCGCCTGCGGAATTAACCATAAAACAGCGCCCATTGCAGTGCGCGAACAGGCGGTATTACACCTGAACATACATCAGACGCCTTGCGCAGTTTATTAACCTGTGGCGCAGCGAATCAGGCGATGATTTTACCACCTGCAACCGCACCGAAATTTACACCCACACTGCCGCACCGTCACGTTTCACGGAGTGGCTTCAGCAACATCCGCAATTAAATACCATCGCCAATTCCAATCATTGGTACTGGCGTCACGATCAACAAGCGGTTGAACATATGATGCGAGTCGCCAGTGGCTTGGATTCCATGGTGCTGGGCGAACCACAAATTTTAGGGCAAATGAAGCAGGCTTTTTCCCTCGCACGGGAAGTCGGCGCCGTTGGCGAGCGCCTGAATCGGTTACTGCAACAAGTATTTGCTGTCACCAAGCAAGTGCGCACACACACACAAATAGGCGCTAATCCAGTATCCATTGCATATACAGCCGTTACGCTTGCCAAGCGAATTTTTGCGGAATTACATAAAACACAAGCATTACTGATCGGCAGCGGATCAACCATTGAATTAGCGGCGCATACATTTATCCGACCACGGCGTTAAGCGTTTTATTTTCGCCAATCGTTCACCCGCCAAGGCACAGCGCCTGGCGCAGACATTTCACGGCCAGGCGATTGAACTGGCGGATATTCCGCTCTATTTACAAAAAACCAATATCGTGATCAGCGCTACCAGCAGCCCATTGCCATTATTGGGCAAGGGCATGGTGGAAAGTGCATTGAAAAGCGGCAAACGTCGCGCGCTCTTGATGTTGGATTTAGCCGTGCCGCGCGATATTGAAGCAGAAGTGGCGCTACTTGAAGATGTGTACTTATATAACATCGATCACTTGCAGGATATTGTGACGGAAAACCTAAAATCACGTAGCGATGCCGCGCATCAGGCCAGTGCGATCATTGATATTCAAGCGCGTTATTTTATGCGGCAACAACAAGCGCTAAATGCCAATGATACTATTTGCAGCTATCGCGAAAAATTGCAGACATTGCGCGACGCTGAACTCGCCAAGGCGTTGACGCAATTAAAAGTCGGCATAGCGCCGGAAATAGTGCTCGCCACCATGGCGCGCACCCTCACCAATAAAATCCTTCATGACCCCAGCGTGCAATTACGCCAGGCAGCCTTTGATAATCAATTAGAATTAGTGTTAGCAGCGAAGAAGTTGTTTGACCTGTAACATAAGCTAAAAATGCTTTGAAAAAATAGAAAATCATTCTATAATATTCAAATATAGCGCCCTTGGCAGTAAGCACCCCTATGACTTCATAGACAGGGTGCCAAACCCAAGGGTTTTTTTATTCACAGTTGGTACAAAATTTCATGAAGACAGTGACATTAGATGTCAATAAAAATTATTGACAAATAGCAATATATATTCTAATATTAAATAAAAATCAGGAGCTCACGTGATCAAGATTGTGGAAGTTGCGGCTGGTGTAAAGAAAAACCTTCATAAAATTCCGCTATCGATCAAGAAAAAGCTTTTTACCTGGGTCGCAGCAGTTGAAGAAAAAGGGCTTAACGAGGTAAGAAAAACACCTGGATACCATGATGAACCATTACAAGGTGACAGGCAAGGCCAGCGCTCTATACGTCTTAACAGGCAATGGAGGGCAATTTACCGCATTATCAATAAAAAAATTGAATTTGTACTTATTGAAGAGGTGACGCCACATGATTACTAAAAAAACTATACCTGCACGAGAAGCACTTAAAGATGTTCTTAAATCTTCCTTTGGTGAATTTGTAAGAGATATCCGGGAGTGTGACGAAATAACTCAAACTGAACTCGCTAAACGCATGCATGTGTCCCGTCAATTTATTAACACAATTGAAAAAGATAAAGCAAATATCAGCTTGGAGATGGCTATCAAAATTGCTCGTGCCCTAGGTTATCCTTACGAAGCCTTTGTTGAAATATTTTTAAATGATATGTTAAAGAAATCTGGAATAAAAAAATTTGTTCATCTTGAATCTAAAGCTGCTTGATATCGGCAGTAGTAGACTATCATCTCATCCCATAATTGCCACATTATGATCAGCCTTAAAATACAACAACAAATTGTGGATCTTCTCCGTCAATGCCAGTTTAGAGTGCTTTGCGACACTTTTTTCGGCAATAATTTCTTATGGACTATAAAGGGAACCAGCATACTCTCGGGAACATACTACGATAAAGAAGAATTTTTTAATAAAGTTATCAATCGATTAAACAAAGTATTACTCACGGGCTGGAAAATGCATATCTTAGATACATATGCCGCAAATAACACATTCATAGTGGAAATGCGTGGGGAAGTAACAGCTAAAAGTGGTAAACATTATAACAATGAGTATTGTTGGATTTTTAAATTTGCCGATAATCGTATTACTAGCGTAACAGCGTATTATGATTCCTTGCTGGTGAATAACACTCTAGCCGATAACGAATAAAGATTATCGCTCTAAATGGGTTGATGTGATGACGGCTTAAACTCTAATTCACTCACACCTTGTTTGTAAACGCTTAAATGCGCGCAACACGCTGTTCACGGAAATAAAATATTTCCAATAACGTTCCTTCCAGCTGCGCACAATTAACGGCGCCCAGGGCAGCAGTGCTTCACCTGGCGCCCAACTCGGTCGCCAACGCAGCATCATTTTACGACGCATCATCACGCTAACGGTCGGCACGCCAATGTTGGAAGCCAGATGCCCTATGCCGGAATCATTGCCAATAAACCAGCCCGATTCATACAACAACCTGGCCAACTCATCCAATGATGCTGGCACAATGAGGTTAAGGCCATTTTCTGTAATCCAACTCACTTGCGTCACCTCCGCGCCAGACACCACAAATACTGGCGTGTAGCCCTGTTGTTCTAGTTGACGTGCAAGCGCAATAAAGCGTTGGGGTAGCCAACAGCGAGCTTCTGCATGAGCAGTGGGGTGAAGGATGATGCGCTGCGTGCGTTGTTGTTTGTGATATTCCGCCGGGGGAGTCAGGCCATTGTTTTTAACCACCCGTGATAAGCCAAACAATTCGGTGCAAACCGCCATTTGTAAGTCAACCATGTTCATTAAGCGACGATAAAGTGGATCTCTATCCAACACCACTACGCGTGGATGCCATTGATCTGCCTGAAACAACACATCGGGTGGGTAGGTGTGTAGCAGCAGGTCAAATGGTTTTAACGTCTCTTGGGCAGAATCAGCGCTTGGGTAGGGTTGGATAGTGTTTTGAGGAAACCAGTGGCGTAGCGCATATAAATGCTGGCTAAAGACCGTGACCGCATAGCCATTTGCTTGCAGATTGTGCACGATAATCATCGCTAATAACGAATCGCCCAGGCGAGGCGACATCACAAAGGCGATGCTGCGGACAGAAGATAGTGAGATGCTCATACTAAGGTTGGTCAAAACATGGATAAGTAAGTTTACCATATTTACCCCCTAATTTTTGCATGTAAAAAATACCCCCCCCATCCTAACCTTCCCCCGCAAGCGGGGGAAGGAACTGGCACGAGCCACCGTAGTGGATTCCCTCCCCCGCTTGCGGGGGAGGGTTAGGGAGGGGGTGTCGCGGGAAGCTTACTTCTATCTACCCCGCCCGCGTAAATATTCAGCATCTTCCAGAAATTCCGCAACCGCTGAGACAAACCAGTCTCGGCACACAATCGACACAACGCCTGCATCATCAAATTCATTCACCATGCTGGCGGGAAGTTGATAGGGAATTAAAATCAACACATTAGACTCTAAATTATTTTGTTGCATATGCTTAATCAACTGCAACGCGGTCATATCGCGCAAGTAAACATCGGTTGCAATCAAATCATACCATTCGCCCGCCATCAATTTTGCCAGCGCCTGTTCGCCATTGTTCGCAACATCAACACAATAACCCGCTTGTTGTAATAACTGCTTATTTTCTTGTAGACGATTAATACAATCGTCAGCTAGAAGAATTTTTTTATTGTGGTTAACATATGTCCTGGTATCAGTGGTATTTTTTAAGTCGGTGTGGTTCATAGCATTCCTTCTTGGTAATTTATGAATAAAGTTGAGTGAAGTGGAATATTATTTTGTTTCAGTGATGTTTATCGCTGTGTCCTCCGTATTAGTAGAATTGAGTTTATTTTTAGCCTGAATGCGCTGATGTACCTCTTCGCGGTTTATTGGTACTTCAATCGGCGCATTTATGCCCACGCGCACCTGACTACCCCTGACGCCAAAAATAGTCAGCGTAATGTCTTCGCCGATGATAATTTTTTCACCAATCTTTCTAGATAAAATCAGCATATTTTGTCTCCTTGATAATAATTGCTTAAATTAGATTTCTCCTGTGCCAAGACAGCTACATTGTAGAAGTCACTACAGAAAACGGAAAAAATATCACACTAAACCAACTGTACGACAAAGTCAGAGCTCATTGGCAAAGCATTGTGATGTGCTGAGGTTTTTGACAACATCGCAGGACAGAATGCCACTAGCCGCTTTTGAGGACTTTCTCCATGTTCTTGTTAGTGTTATTATGATTACTTTATGGAGTGTTATCATTGATCAAAACACCCTGTTTTAAATGTTTTGAATAAAAAATAGGGTGTTTTCACCCTTGTAATGAAATTTTTAGTAGGAGATAACATGGAAACTGTTCCTTCTTATGAAGTGTTAAAAAGCAAACCAAGTCATATTTTTCGCGACAAAATTGGCCAATTAAAAGGCGCTCTGCAAGCACGACATGGCATATCATTTTTTTATTTTCAACGAAGATATAAAGGCAATGTGTTATTACACATCGTTACTGATTTCCAATGGCAATTTCGCTATTTTTCTGAATATTATGGTTGCGATAGTTTTCAAACGCCCGAATCCATAGAAGGGAAAAATTATTACCTATGGGACGCAGAGGTTGCGTCCGCCAAAGAAATGCTCATGCATCAAGAGCGTACTGAAATTTATAAAATTCCACCGGGTATAAGTTTTGTTAGAAAATCTGGAATATTTGAAGATACTTTTTCTTATTCAACCAATTTAGTAAACAATCCTATTGAGCACATAATAAAGATACAACCACAACTTATCATATGGGAAAAACTTTTTTTAAAGGAAATTGATTTTATTCTTATTGAACAAAGTTTAACAGAACGAAAATTTTCAAAAAAACAAACTTTATTGACTGGAACAGTACTTAATACGAAAGAACGAAATGTTGTTAAGTTGTTGGCAAGCGATCTTGATACTTATGAAATAGCACAAAAAATTTTCCTGAGCGAAAAAACCGTACAAAAAATCATCGAAAGAAGCAAAGAAAAGCTCAACTGTAAAACAAGGGCTTGTTTAGTTGGCAGGGCAATGATACAGAAAATTATCTAACATCCATTGTCATACAATCAGATACAGCATATATAACTGCCTGCTGTAATGCATTTGCAGCTATAGCGCCTACAGTGAGAGGGCACGAGGATATTAAGCCTGTTGATACGCTAAAAATGATATCGCCATCAAATGGCGCAAAAGCGGGAACAATAGCCCTTGCGAGACCAGCACTGCTCATTTTTGCCACGCTAGTTAACTCATATTTGTTTAAAATCGCATTAGTAAATATCGCGACTAATGTCGTATTATTCGTTTCTACTTTTTCATTAAGACTTTTGCATGGATCGAAGGGAATACATTTTCCCTGTTGGTCAACAGCGCCTGCTATAATTTTTCCATTTTGGTTGATAACATTTCCCACACAATTGACGACAACAAATACGGATACAATTAACCCGTTTGGATAAGTTTTAGAAACATAACCAAAACCACCGGGTATTGGGGATGTTGCTCGACTTAATTTTCCGACCGTTGCGCCTGTACCTACACCCACCCTGCCATAGGGTATAAAGGATGAGCTTGCTGCTTTACAGGCCATATAGGCATGTTCTGCTGTCGGATATTTTTGGTTCTTGCTACCTAAGTCATAAATACATGCCATAGGAATTATTGGTATACGATTCGTTCTTGTAGGAAAACCCTTGCCTTGCTCTTGTTGCCAGTGCATAACGCCATTGGCAGCTCCTAACCCAAAAGCGCTACCTCCTGAAAAAATTAAACCATCAATGTAAACATTAATGCCGTGGTCTAGGATGGCAAGCTCTCTTGATGCGGGTGCTGAGCCACTAATAAAATAGGCGCATGGCGCATATTTGTTTAGCAAAAATACTGTTAAACCTGTTTTACCTTCTTTATCTGTATAATGACCTACAGATAGATGTTCTGGAATAATCATTTTTTTCCTAAGTGTGAAAAGCTATTTTAATAAAAATACCCATAGTTTGCAGAAGTATATACTTAACTAATAGTAAATGTTATAAAATTAATGTGGCCGGAATCACCGGAGTGCTGATAGGCTTTTTCATAAAATTTAACTTTTTTATCTTTATCGATGGTAATAACACTACTGGAGCAAGTGCCATCCTTCAGATTTCTAACATGGATAGGAGCAATACATCGCTCCCGTTCAAAACTAATACCGGTATACGGCAATTGGTCATCTGGTGGTTGAAAACGGTCAGATAAGATTTTAAAACATTCTTCCACACTAAATCCTCGTTTAACAAGCATTTCATTAAATAAAAACTTTGCCCTCGTAAGCTTTGGCCATGGAGTGTCTAAAAAAGCATTACTTAACCCATATAACCCGGCATCTAAAGTAATAATCTCATTATACACACTTGAGTAATAGCGCAGCTGAGTTAAATCACCACAGAGTATGTTAAATGGCCGATATTGTTTGTACTGCAAAGAAACTTTATCCAGATATTGCATGGGCATATCGACATTACGCAAATAATCAGCAACCAATAAACCACGAGAACGTAATTGCTCATTGTTTTGCACACCATGGCGATAAGTTGTTAGCAAGCCCAATTTGCCCGATTTATTTATACCAAGCCAAGTACCACCATATAATTCATCTTGTCCAGCATAAATATTTTCTCTATTCTCCCAAGCATGTAAACCTTTAACCGGTCGCTCATAGCTTTCATCCCGATTAAATAGCAAAATTAATGGAAATCGATTATCAATATTTCTGGCAATAATTGTTAAACACACAAAGGAAGGCCTCCTCGTCAAAGATTCTTTAAGATATCTAAAATCATCCCTGCTCCGGATGGTTTGAAACATTGCTAGCTGTAATGAGAACTATAGAAAGTTACGCACCCATTAATTTCCCAACAATCTATTTAAACGATGTAAAATTAAAGATAATTCTGAATCTGTCAACTGGGCTAATCTAGGATAGATTAACCTTCGGGTAGTGACTGATCGAGAATGTTCTATTAATGCAAAGCTAGTGGTTTGTAAATTATCTCGTGGAGGTAGTTGGAGGTGGAGGCTGCTGAATGCAGGTTGTGATTGACTGCTGAGAGGGCAAATGAAAACCATCGGTGGTGTTACACTTAAGATTTTTTGAGCCGTGAGTATAACTACGGGTCGTATTTTTCCTACTTCTGCAGCCTTGCTGGGGTCGAGTCGTGCTAAGTAAACTCCACCTCGGCTCAATATATTTATTTCGTCCACCATTTATTTTTATCCTTGGATAATGTGGAGTTGAGCTTTTCACTAATTTCTTCTGCTTCTAGAAGGTAGGCTTTTGAGTTTTGCATCGCAACCATACTTTTTGCCATAGCCTCTTGTTCAAGATTGGCTTCTAAGTTTTTTATCTCATGCGTGATGGCAATGCGAATAAACTGTGTCCTGGATACACCTAGTTTCAGGGCAGCTTCTTGGCTTGCCTGGGCCAAAGAATTTGGTAATGATAGTGATAGTATAGTCATTATAGGAATCCCTATTGATTCTCATATTAAAAATTATATCAGTTTTCATATGAATAGCAACCTTCAAGCTGCTATTTATCACTTTATAATTTAAAAATAACCAAGGCCAAATTTGGCAACAAATAAAAATCGCTGGCAGCATGGGTTATCCTGGCATTGGATAAATTTCTATTGCAAGTATAGCAATTTTGCTATAAAATTTAACCATGAGCTGGAAAGTTATAACACTAAATAAAGTAGTAGATGAGGAACTTTCAATGTTGGATGCGACATTGAAAGCAAAGTTTCTGCATATTGCTGAAATGCTAGAGAG
This sequence comes from uncultured Gammaproteobacteria bacterium, assembly GCA_963777715.1. Classification (GTDB taxonomy): domain Bacteria; phylum Pseudomonadota; class Gammaproteobacteria; order JAURND01; family JAURND01; genus JAURND01. The sequence goes on along the minus strand of CAVZRN010000010.1, from coordinate 14,767 downwards.
TTTTGGCCCCGAGAATGTGAAAGAACCCTACTGCAAGCCGCTGGGTAATAAATTATGGGAGATTAGAATGAAGGGGCGTCCAGGGATTGCAAGAGCCATTTATGTAACAGCAAAAAATAAAAAAATTATTGTACTACATGCTTTTGTCAAAAAAACTCAAAGCACACCAAAGAAGGCTATTACTATAGCATTAAAACGTTTAAAGGAGGTAAATCCAAATGAGTGAACTATCTGAGTTAAAAACGAAGTGGTTAAAAGATGATAAAGTCAAAAAGGCTTACATTGAACAATCTCTTGAGTTTGCAATTGCAAAAAAATTAATCTCTGAGAGACTAAAGGCTCATGTCACACAAAAAGAAATAGCAAGAAGAATGAGAACAACCCAATCTGCTGTTGCACGTATTGAAAGTGGTACCCAGTTGCCCTCAATGAGAACCATAGAAAGTTATGCACATGCTTTAGGAAAATTTCCAGAAGTGCGTTTTAAATCTCACGAATGAACTCCCCTTATTGGCTAAAACTAAATCAGGAGAACACATGGCTTCCGCAGCACACATCTTGCGTCAATTAATCAATGGCTCTAAGAACATCGTTGCCCCAGGCGTCTATGACGGTATGTCGGCCTTGTTGGCGAAACAAGCAGGGTTTGATGTGCTGTATGCCAGTGGCGGCGCTATCGCACGCAGCATGGGTTACCCCGATATTGGGCTGCTAACGATGACCGAGGTGTGCGCGGTGATATCCCATATTGTGAATGTCTCGGAATTGCCAGTTATTGCCGATGCTGACACGGGTTTTGGTAATACCTTGAATGTTCGACGCACGGTGCAGGAATTTGAGCGGTTAGGGGTGGCGGCGCTGCATTTGGAAGACCAAACATTTCCCAAGCGCTGTGGGCATTTGGATGATAAATCACTGGTTCCGCTGGAGGAAATGTGCCAGAAACTGCGTGTAGCGAAGGAGAGTGTAAAAGATGCGGATTTTGTGATTATCGGTCGCACCGATGCGATTGCGGTGGAAGGCTTTGATAGCGCTATCGCGCGCGCCAAGGCTTATCTAGCCGCGGGGGCAGACGTTATTTTTGTCGAGGCGCCAGAGTCGATTGCACAAATAGAGGAAATTGCCAGGCAAATTCCGCAACCAAAACTGATTAATATGTTTTATGGTGGGAAAACGCCGCTGGTGTCTGCCGCACGGTTAGAACAACTGGGATATCGCATCACGATTATCCCTTCTGATCTGCAACGCGCTGCGATAAAGGCGATGCAGGATACCCTGGCGGAAATTGCTCGCAGTGGTCACAGTGAGGCGCTTGCTAAACAACTGGTTACGTTTAAGGAGCGTGAGTTGATTATTGGGACGGACAAATATTTAGCGATTGATGCCTAATCAATTGACTGCATGAATAACTTAAATTGAGAGAGAAGAATATGTTAATTTTTGAACACTCTGTTGCTGGCCGTCGCGCCACTGCACAAGCACCGATCCATACGTTCCCGGTTACGGATTTACCAACCGCATTATTGCGCCAAAGCGCGCCTGGCTTACCGGAAGTATCCGAACTACAAGTGGTGCGCCATTACACCCAGCTCTCCCGCAAAAATTTCTCCATCGACACCCATTTCTATCCATTGGGTTCCTGCACCATGAAGTATAACCCACGTGCGCATCGTTTAGCATTCCTACCCGATGTGGCCAATCGTCATCCACTATCGCTGCCGCAGTTTAGCCAGGGTTTCTTACAGTGTTTATACGAACTGCAAGACTACCTGAAAATTGTTACCGGTATGAGCGCCGTATCCCTAACGCCGATGGCGGGCGCGCAAGGTGAATTTGCAGGTGTCGCCATTATTCGCGCCTACCATGAATCGCGTGGCGATACCGAACGTACGGAAATTTTAGTTCCCGACGCGGCACATGGCACCAACCCAGCCTCTGCGGTGATGTGTGGTTACACCGTGCGCGAAATTCCCACCAATAAACAAGGCGACGTCGATCTCGAAGCGCTGAAGGCGGCATTGGGTCCGAAAACCGCGGGCATCATGCTCACCAACCCTTCCACCTTGGGTGTATTTGAACGTCGCATTGAAGAAATTGCCAGGCTAGTGCATCAGGCGGGCGGGTTACTGTATTACGACGGCGCCAATTTAAATGCCATTATTGGTAAGGTGCGCCCAGGCGATATGGGGTTTGACGTTATCCATATGAACTTACATAAAACATTTTCCACCCCGCATGGCGGCGGCGGTCCTGGCGCAGGCCCGGTTGCAGTCGCCGAACGCTTAAAACCCTTCTTACCAACACCTATCGTTGGCAAGCAAGGTTCTGAATATGTGTGGCTAACCGAACAAGATTGCCCACAAACCATTGGTCGCTTATCTGCATTTATGGGTAATGCGGGTGTGTTAATGCGCGCCTATATCTACATCCGACTATTAGGACGCATCGGCTTACAGCGTATCGCCGAATTTTCTACGCTGAACGCAAACTATCTGTTAAAGCGTTTAGAAACGGCTGGTTTTACTCCCGCGTATGCTCACCGTCGTGCTACGCATGAATTTATTTTAACCCTGCAAAAATCCGCTAAGGAATGGGACGTCAACGCGATGGATTACGCCAAACGTATGCTCGATTATGGCGTGCATGCCCCCACGGTTTATTTTCCGCTGCTAATACCGGAATGTATGTTGATTGAGCCAACGGAAACCGAGAGCAAGGAGCAGATGGATGCCTTTGTAACCATTATGGTGGCGCTGTTGGAAGAAGCCAAAACCGATCCTGACAAATTACGTGGCGCGCCATACACCTTACCCGTGCGCCGCCTGGATGATGTGAAGGCTGTGAAAGAGTTGGATTTGACGTGGAAGGAAAGTTAAATTCCCTACATCATGCTCGTCAATACGCTATATCTAACGGCATCTCATCGTTAGATGCCGAATTATTGCTGTGCCATGTCAGTGGATTATCGCGTGGCCCGTTACATGCATATCCTGAAAAAGTATTAACGCCTGCTCAATACCAGCAGTTTCAGGCATTAGTACAACGACGCTATAATGGTGAACCGCTTGCCTACTTGCTGCAACAAAAAGAGTTTTGGTCATTAACACTAGAGGTTACGCCAGACACCTTGATTCCACGCCCGGAAACAGAATTACTAGTGGAATTAACACTCGCGCAATTACCAGCTGAATCCGTGCAATCTATTGCAGACCTGGGCACTGGCAGTGGCGCCATTGCATTGGCGCTTGCGCTAGAGCATCCACACTGGCGCATCACCGCCACTGACAATTACCCAGCTACCTTAGCAGTTGCGCAACGCAATGCACAACGCCTTGCTATCACCAACATCGAATTTTATCAGGGTGATTGGCTAGCTGCCCTACCACCCACCCACTTCGACGCCATCATCAGCAATCCACCCTATATCGCGGAACACGATGCGCATCTGGCAGATCTAACTTATGAACCGTCACATGCGCTAAGTGCTGGCAGTGACGGTTTGGATGCATTAAATAAGATTATCAGGCAGGCATGGAATTATTTACGTGGAGGTGGTTGGTTATTATTAGAGCATGGTTTTGATCAAGCACTAGCTGTACAGCACCAGCTGCAAACGATGGGTTATCAAGACGTTACAACACATCGTGATCTGGCTGGTCATGCGCGCGTGACGGTGGGTAGAAAATTATGCTAAACCAACTGATTCTATAAATGGCGCAAAGCCCCTGGGAGCGCGGACGGCTCGTCCGCATGTTTGCCAATGGCTGAAACTGCGGGCAAGCTGCCCGCGCTCCCAGGGGCTTTGCGCCATTTAGTTGATTCAAATGAGTCTGACGTTGGTTAATAATCAACCAGCTCGCTCGAAAAACCCAACAACTGTCTAATTTTTTTGTACAACAGAATTGGCGCTGAACCACTGGTATTGCTTAAAATAATAATGGTGTATTTGTTATCAGGTGAGGTAGCAAAAAAAGCAGCAGCACCCGCGGTTCCACCTGTGTGCCCTATTAAAAATGGTTGCTTCCACACCGCAAATCCATAATTATTCCAGGCGCCCGCAAAGCCATAGTGACTAACCATTTCTGATAGAGTCACACCATGAATATTTATTGCTTTCATGTTCAGCTCAGATGATGGAGTAACAACATCAGTCGATAACACCTCATGCGTTATTGCTGGATTGAGTAATTTATAATGATGTAACGCTTGAGAAAATTTAAATAAATCATCCACGGTAGAATATGCTCCGCCGGCAGCGCTGCCGACAAAGGGCGCTGCAAAGTTATTATTTTTCCAGTGACATTTATTTTGTACGCAGACTGAAATATACCCTTCGGCTCGATTAACCACCGGCTCATCCAATCGATAAATGCCCGTATCCTGCATTCCTATCGGTGCGAAAATATTTTTTTCTATGTATTCTGGATATGGGATGTTGCTAATGCCTTCAATAATCGCGCCCAATAGTATATAGCCGTTGTTACTATAAAGTTGACTGGTTCCCGGCGCAAATAATAGTTTATTCTGTTGAATGAGCGGTTTGTAATCATTGGTATTGATATACAAGCCTGAGTCCGCGCCTAATTGCCAACGCTTGTCGTCCATGAAATTTCCCAGCCCGGCTCTATGCGTCAGCAACTGTGCAATGGTAATTTTTTTTGCGTCATCATCAGACAACCAGGAAGGCAGCACATCATATAGCGAAGTCGTTAAAGAAAATTTGCCTTGCTGAATAAGTTGTGCAATAGCAACAGAAGTAAATAATTTACTGACAGAGCCCAAATTAAATTTGGTATTGACATTATTCGGAACATTAAAACTACGATTGGCAATGCCACATGCCTGTTTGAAAATAATTTTTCCATTGATTGCTATTAACATAGCTCCGGAAAATTGCTGCTCATTACACATGGCCTTAAATTCTGTGCCTATGGAATTTGCCAACAACTCCATCAGTACCTGCGTAGGAACATAGCGATGTCAATAACAATGCCAGGCTAAAAATATAATGAAGGATGTGCTTGAATGTTTGAATTTTCATATTTATAAGTCACCCCTGGTCCAAAAACCAGCAAAAATACTCGTTATGAATGCCATACCTTTGGCGAAGCGTTTCCATGTAAGTATTGATACCTTTATAGATAATTAAGTATATCTGAATAAAAGTATCATCGAGCTCGGGTTATTTTAGCATTTGGTATGACATTAGCTAAGTCCTGGTTGACCCAAACACCACCGGTGAGTTGCATTTCATAGACAATAATCCCATCCATCAATGGTATTTTTAAAGCCACCTATTTGTATAACGTCAAATTGATAGGAAAATTAGTTGGACTTCGATGCGGAGCAAACAGGGGCAAGGAATAGCTTAATATATGGCTTTAATATGAAATCGATATATACTTATTGATAACCGTTTATATTTTCTGAAGGATAGTGCTATGCCCTACCAACTTGGCAAAAAAGCAGATGATTTTTTAAAAGATCTGTGGGAAAACCGCGCAGTTGGGTTACCGACCGAATCTCTGGACAACCTTAGCCCAACTGCGCTTGCCTACCTGCGAGAGTGCTACCCCTACTTACAAATGATCAGTTCCAAGGCGATCATAGAAGACAAAATCATTCCGAAGTTCAAAACAACCCCCGGCGGCTGGGTGATCCATGATTACGGCCAGGCCATGAGCACCTCCCCGGCAAGTTGATGTTTGGCTCCGGCAATCCGGAATGGGAAGATGAGGGTGGCAAGGGGGGTAGTAGCGGAACAGGCGACGGAACATTGGTGCGGCAGGCATTTGACGCAGCTAGCGCCATGGTTGATCTTGCTATAGAAAAGGGTTGGCCTGGGATAGAGATTATTGCTGGAACTTCCCTCATGCAGTGGGCGGCATGGATGGCGGCGCAAGATAAAAATTTTCTGTTGGTGGGGTATCAACCCGATCAAGAAGCCAAGAAAAAACGCGAACGCATCATTAAACTACGTAGTCAACGTGGGCAGGCGCCGCAGGCGGAAGTGGAGGAGGGTCCAACGAAGGGTATTGGCGACTAGCAGAGCGTTGTTACGTAATTCAGCAATGGCGCTGTTTTCCTTCTCCCCGCATTAAGCCGTGGCATGGTTTCCTTCTCCCCTTGTGGGAGAAGGTGGCCGCACCTGAATGCTGGCTGTAAATTTTATATAGGCGATGTACTATACTAGCTGACAAATTTTGGAAAATCTGTGCGGACGGATGAGGGGTAAGTCATTCTTCTCTGCCTACCCCACCCATCTTAAAATAATCTTTTGCCTGCTCCGCATCTTGTAATATCTGTTGTCGCAGTAATTCAAATGATTCAAAGCGTCGCTCATCACGCAGTTTGTACATAAATTCGGTATAAATATGTGCGCCATAAATGTTTTGATCAAAATCAAAAATATGTACTTCTAATAAACTATATGTGCCGTCCACTGTAGGACGAGTTCCCACATTAGCCACGCCATACAACGGCCGCTCCGATAAATTGCGCACTGTTACAGCATACACGCCATTAATTGGCACTTTTTTACGATGTAAAAATACGTTTGCCGTAGGAAACCCGATCATGCGCCCACGCTGATGACCCTGCGCAACGCGCCCGGTAATACCATAGCGACGTCCCAGTAAGGTATGGGCTAATGCTAACTCACCGTGTTGCAAGGCATGTCGCACATAACTGCTACTCACGCGTTGCATATTGAGTACATACGTATCAATACTATCTGCTGTAAAACCCCAACGTTGGCCCAATTGTTTTAATTGTGTAATATCCCCCGTGCGTTGCTGACCAAAACGAAAGTCATCTCCGACTAATACATGCGCAACACGCAATTTTTCTACCAGGATTGTTTGAGTAAATTGTTCAGCAGTTAATTCAGCTAATGCGGTATCAAAGCGCAAACAAAGTACATAATCGACGCCAAGGGTTTGTAGTGCTAATAGTTTTTCGCGCAACCGCATTAACCGTGCTGGCGCTGTGTCGTCATGAATAAAAAATTCGTTGGGTTGTGGTTCAAAAGTAATTAATACCGATGGTAAATGTAGTTCGGCAGATTTCTCTAGTAAGCGCTCAATGACCGCTTGATGCCCAAGGTGTACGCCATCGAAATTACCAATGGTTGCGACGCAACCTGGAAAGTTCTTCGGCATGTTGATTAGACCGCGGATTAGTTTTAGCATGATAGATGGTAACTATTTTGTTATACTCTGTCTACCATGACACTTCCCGACCATGCCATTCGCCAACAAGCGCTCGACACCCAGCGTTCCTTTATTATACAAGCGCCGGCAGGCTCTGGCAAAACTGAATTACTGATTCAACGTTATTTAGCATTGCTCGCGTGCGTGGAACAGGCGCCGGAAGAAATTATCGCCATTACTTTCACGCGTAAGGCGGCGGCGGAAATGCGTCAGCGTATTATCGACGCCTTGCAGGCTGCAGGGCGCCCTACCCCGCAACAACCCCATGCACAACAAACCTGGCAACTGGCACAGGCAGCATTGCTGCGTGATCAACAATCACAGTGGCGCTTGCTGGAAAATCCGCATCGGCTGCGTGTGCAAACCATTGATTCGTTATGTGCTAATTTCGCGCGCCGCGCGCCCTTACTATCTGGATTGGGTACTGGTTATCGCATGTTGGAAAATAACGTGGCGGATTATTATCGGGAAGCCGTACGACGTTTGTTAGCGCGCTTGGAAGATTCAGCGTGGGAAGATTTAACGTGGGAAGATTCAACTTCTCCACCCGCACTGGCGCACTTATTATTGCATCTGGATAATCGCCTCGATGTGGTAGAGAATTTATTGTTAAGTTTACTGGCGCGCCGCGATCAATGGTTGCCGCATTTGATGGTGCGCCACCATTATTTACACGCTAACGAATTTCGTCGGGCGCTTGAAAGTGGCCTGCAACATATTGTCGAAGATAGCTTACACGCCTGCGCGAATGCCATCCCTAAATCCTATCATGCTGAATTGATGACGTTGTTGCAGTATGCCAGCGCTAATTTATCTGCAGGCAACATTGACAGTTCTATAAATGATTCTATTGCTAAACATACATCATTACCGCAACCATCCGTAGAAAATATATCTATTTGGCGCGCGCTGGCGAATTTGTTATTAACGCGCGAACATACCTGGCGTCTCATGGTGGATAAAAAAACCGGCTTCCCGACAACAGATAAGTCGATGAAGCAGCGTATGCTTACGTTGTTAGCACAACTCAAGACATCAGAACCACTACGACAACGCCTGGCGGCGGTAGCTAATGCGCCCCCAATCGCCTACACCGAATCGCAATGGCGAATTCTCGCCGCATTGACCGAGGTATTGCCGCAATTGGTAGCCGAATTAAATGTGTTATTTAGAGAACGCAATGTAGCCGATTTCACTGACATCGCGATTGCAGCCAGCGCTGCCCTGGGCGAAAAAGATGCGCCGACCGATTTGACGTTATTACTCGATGCACAAATACGCCATCTGTTGGTCGATGAATTTCAAGATACATCCACCACGCAATTTCATCTGCTGGAAAAATTGACTAGTGAGTGGCAACCCAACGACGGTCGTACCTTATTCTTAGTGGGCGACCCAATGCAATCAATCTATCGTTTTCGCGAAGCGGAAGTGGGTTTATTTTTAAAAGCGCAACAGGAAGGTTTGGGTAATCTGGCTTTGGAATCACTGATCTTACAAACCAACTTTCGTTCAATCCCACAAGTGGTGGATTGGATTAACACACATTTTTCCGCGCTGTTCCCTGAGCAGGTTGACATTAGTTCCGGCGCTGTCACCTTTTCCCCAAGTATTGCCACCCATGCTGCGCAACCGGATTCGGGTGTATTTCTGCATCCGTTTGCCATGGAGGAATCAGTTACAGTAGTCAATAAAATCATCGATATTATTCAGACTGAACAAGCATCCAACCCAGCACAGGAGATTGCAGTGCTGGTTCGATCACGCAGCCATTTAACGCAGATTATTCCAGCACTGAACCAGGCTGGCCTGGCATTTAACGCCGTAGACATCGATTCGTTAGCAACACAGCCAATGGTGCAAGATTTAATTGCACTCACCAGCGCGCTATTACATATAGGTGATCGCCTATGTTGGTTAGCGATATTGCGCGCACCATGGTGTGGTTTGTTGCTTAGCGATCTACTGGCTATAGCAACCTATCAATCCAACAGAAAACCATTATGGGATACGTTGTTGCAATATGAAAATATTGCAGATCTAAGTGCAGATGCCAAACAGCGTTTAGCCGTCGTCATGCCAATCTTGCAACACAGTATCGCTCAACGTGGGCGCTTATCGTTACGCTCAGCGATTGAAACTGCGTGGCTGGCGTTACAGGGTCCTGCGTGTGCATTAAATCTGCAAGACTTACACAGCGCACAAGCTTATTTTGCTATTTTAGATAGTTTTGATCAAGCGGGAAAAATTCCCGATTATGCTGAATTAAACCAAGTCGTCAATAAACAATATACCGCTGCGCCAACCACAGCGACCAATAGCGCAGGCCGATTACATGTCATGACGATACACAAGGCTAAGGGTTTAGAGTTTGATACAGTTATCATCCCGGAATTACAGCTTAAAAGTCGCAGCGACACAGCACAATTATTGCTGTGGTTAGATCGCCCACGCATCGCACAGGCTAACGACTTAATTTTAGCGCCGATTAAAGCCAGCATTGACGAACACGATCCGATATATACGCATTTACAACAGGTTGAAAAAACCAAGTCTGGGTATGAATTAGCGCGACTATTATATGTGGCGGCGACACGCGCTAAAAAAAACTTACATCTGGTTGCGAAAACCTCAGTTAATAATGCAGTCATACCACCCAGCGCAGGTAGTTTCCTAAAATTACTCTGGCCAGCATTTCACCCAGTTACCTTGGAAAAATTGACAGCGGCTACACCCATGGCTGCAACATCAGCAGATGTCCCTGACAACCCCCTATTACTACGCCGCTTAATTCTGCCAGAAAAAACCTCTACGGAAGAAATCGTACCGCCAGCTACGGAATCGTTAGCGCCGGTTCAAACTGCTGCGGTTGATACCTTGCCGACCACCCTGGGTACAATTATTCATAGCATATTACAGAGTATCAGTCGTGATGGTTTATCGATTTGGACCGCGGAATATTTGGCCCAACAATCGCGTCGTTGGCAAACACTACTGCTGCAAGCTGGCATATCTCCTGACTTACGCGCAGAATACGTAGCCACTATGCAACGCATTGTCACACGCACCCTGGATGACCCGCGTGGTCGTTGGATTTTATCGCCACACTTAGAACATCGAAGTGAATATGCACTCACTGCGTTGATCGATAACAAACCCATGCGCATGGTGATTGATCGCACCTTCGTGGATGAGCAACAGCAACGTTGGATCATCGATTATAAAATTACGTTAAACGCCAATACCGATCATGCGGATTTTCTCGCGCAAGCTGCTCACCAACACCGCGCGCAACTGGAAGCATATGCGCAAGCCATGCAAGCGCTGGATGCGCGATCAATACGTTTGGGGCTGTATTTCCCTACGTTTGCTGGATGGTATGAATGGGAATATAGTCTGCGTTCAACCTCTCCTTGTTCCAGCGTTAATAGAACGATATTTTAACGGACAAACCTATGCCAACTATTAGTGTTATCATTATCACCAAGAATGAGGCTACGCGCATCGAAGCGTGCCTGCGCTCAATCGCCTGGGCGGATGAAATCATTATCATTGATTCTGGCAGCCTTGATGCTACCATCGACATTTGCAAAAAATACACTCAGCATATTTTTAGTGCCGACTGGCCTGGATTTGGCGCACAAAAAAATCGCGCCTTGCAAAAAGCCAGTGGCGATTGGATATTATCCATCGATGCAGATGAAGAAGTGAGCGATGCCCTACGCGATGAAATTCGCACTGTCATTGCAAATAATCCAGCGTATATTGCCTATTCTTTGCGCCGCATTTCCAGCTATCTTGGCAAGACATTGCATCATGGCGATTGGGGAAATGATAACGTAGTGCGTTTATTTCAGCGCCACAAGGCAGAATTTAGCCTCGACCTGGTGCATGAAAAAGTACTAGTAGATGGCGCCATCGGCAAGTTACAGCATCCACTCTATCATAAAACCTTTGTTTCGCTGGAACAAATCATTGATAAAATGAACAGCTATTCCAGTTTATCTGCTCAAGCAAAACACGCCAATGGTCAACGCGCAACCTTGCGTAAAGCCATCGGACGTAGTATATGGACTTTTTTTCGCGGTTACGTATTAAAATTAGGTTTTTTAGATGGTCGCGAAGGTTTTATGTTGGCTGTTTCAAATGCAGAAACGACGTATTATCGTTATTTGAAGTTGATATATCAATAATGATTTGACTATTTTTTGCAGAATTGATATCATTTTTTTAATAGTGATATCACAAATGAGGATAGAATGTATGGTTAGAACTATCATTAGTCTACCTGAATCAGACAAAAATTGGCTCAGCCATGAAGCACAAAAGAATCATACAACTATGACAGCAATCATTCGTATCGCTGTAAAACATTATCGTCAAGAATCTGAGCATGTAACTAAGCCAACATCTTTTAAAACTTTGTTAAAAAAAACCGCAGGCATTTGGACATCGGGAGATGGACTCGCCTTCCAGAAAAAATTAAGGAGTGAATGGGAGAAAAAATGAAGCAGTTTTTGCTCGATTCGGTTGTTATTATTGATCATCTAAATAATATTCGTCAAGCAACCGACTTCATTGATAAGCACTATGAAGTCAGTTTATTGTCTGTAATTACTCGCGCTGAAGTTTTAGTGGGCACGACCAGTGAAAATCGCACCAGCGTAAAACGACTTTTAGATTCCTTTGAAACTATACCAATTATTTTAGAAATAGGTGATTTAGCTGCTCATTTGCGCAGCAAACATAGATGGCTTTTACCAGATGCCTTTCAGGCAGCAATATGTGAATATTATGATTTGACTTTAGTAACACGAAATACTAAAGACTTTTCCTCTAAAAAACACCCTTTTGTATTTATTCCTTATCATATACCCTGACAAAAATAAAACTTTGAACACTCCCTACAACACGCGAATTATCGTCGGTTTATCCGGCGGAGTAGATTCTTCTGTCGCTGCGTTGTTATTACAACAGCAAGGCTATCAGGTGGAAGGCCTGTTTATGCAAAACTGGGTGGAAGATGGCGAAGAGGTGTTTTGTCCTGCTGATAAAGATCTGCAAGATGTGCGCGCCGTGTGTGAAAAACTACATGTCCCCCTACATACCGTGTGCTTCGCTAAGGAATACTGGGATCGCGTATTTCAATATTTTTTAGCGGAATATTCCGCAGGCCGTACGCCTAATCCCGATATTCTGTGCAATAAAGAAATTAAATTTAAAGCGTTTTTAGACTACGCATTAAATTTAGGCGCCGACTACATTGCCACTGGTCACTACGCACGTATCCAACAACAACAGGGCATTTATCAACTATTAAAAGCACACGACTTAAATAAGGATCAAAGCTATTTTCTATACACATTACAACAATCCCAATTAGCTAAAAGCCTATTTCCACTCGGCGAACTTGCCAAGCCCGAGGTGCGTCAACTGGCGCGCGATGCTGGCCTGGTAACTCATGCTAAGAAAGACAGCACCGGTATTTGTTTTATCGGCGAACGCCGTTTTCGCGATTTTTTAAGCGAATATCTATTGGCGCGTCCTGGTGATATTGAAACTCCCGCAGGTAAAAAAGTGGGGCGACACAACGGACTGATGTTTTATACCTACGGGCAACGTCAAGGTTTGGGCATCGGTGGGTTAAAAGACGCTGCTGCGAGTCCATGGTACGTGGTGGGTAAGGATATAAAGCGTCAAGTGCTAATAGTAGCCCAGGATCATAATCACCCGCTGTTATTAAGCCGCAGTTTGTATTGCCGACAACTGCATTGGGTCGATAAGCCTCCGACAACCCCGATGTCTTGCAGCGCCAAAACCCGCTACCGCCAGGCTGACGCTCGTTGTAGCATTAATCGTGTCGATGACGGTTATTATTTAGTGGAATTTGCTGAGCCACAATGGGCAGTTACTCCCGGTCAATCAGTGGTGTTTTATGACGGAGAACTGTGTTTGGGTGGAGGAGTGATTACAGAAAAGTAGGGAGAGGGATGATCGACCCTGAGGGGAGTGACCCAACTTGGCTTTTAAACCTCTCGAATTCGATAGGTTTGATGGCTATAATAATGAAAAGGGAGGATGACCATGCCTATTCAAACTATTAACCCTGCTACAGGAACATTATTAAAGACCTACCAATGTTTAACCGTGGCGGAAATAAATACCCTTCTTGAATCCACGCATCAAAGTTATTTGCAGTGGCGCACAACCACGATTGCACAACGCGCCACGCACATGTTACGCCTGGCGGAACTACTAATTACTCACCGGGATCAAAGCGCTACATTAATCAGCACCGAAATGGGTAAGCCGATTAGTTTCAGTCGCGGTGAAGTGGAAAAGTGTGCTAAGGCTTGTCGTTATTTCGCCGAAAAAGCAACAGAGTTTTTGCAACCCCGTATCATTGCAACTGAAATGAGCAAAAGTTATGTAACCTATCAACCATTGGGTACATTATTCGCCATCATGCCGTGGAATTTTCCATTTTGGCAAGTATTTCGTTGTGCTGCCGCCAATATTATGGCTGGTAATACCATGGTGCTAAAACATGCTTCAATTGTTACCGGTTGTGCGCTGGCTATTGAAGATTTATTTGTTCAGGCTGGTTTTCCTGCCGGTGTATTTGCAACCCTCATTATCTCCCAAGAAGACGCACAACACGTTATTGCCCATCCCTATGTTACTGGAGTTACATTAACCGGTAGTGTGCGTGCTGGACGCGCTATCGCTGCATTGGCCGGGAAACAGGGCAAGAAGGTTGTGCTGGAGTTAGGTGGTAGTGATCCCTATATTATTTTGCACGACGCTGATTTGGAACAAGCCGCAACCAAGTGTGCGCAATCCAGATTAGCGAACAGCGGTCAAGTGTGTATTGCGGCCAAGCGTTTAATCACAGTTCCTTCCGTAAAACAACGCTTTAAACAGCTGGTATTGGAAAAGTTGCAGCACTATGTCAGCGGCGACCCACTATTAGAGACGGTAAATTTAGGGCCGCTGGCGCGGGCCGATTTACGTGACCAGGTACACCAGCAAGTGCACCAGAGTGTGCAACAAGGTGCAACGTTAGTGCAGGGTGGGGAAATACCACCTGGTGAAGGCTTTTATTATCCGATTACCGTACTCGATAATGTGCGTCCGGGTATGCCAGCGTATGACGACGAATTATTTGGCCCTGTGGTGACGTTTATTGATGCTGATGATGAAGAGCACGCAATTACTTTAGCCAACGATTCAATTTATGGTTTAAGCGCCAGCGTGTTTACGCAAGATATTGTGCGCGGTGAAAAAATCGCAGCAGAGCAATTACAGGCAGGTTGTTGCTACGTCAATGAATTGGTAAGTTCTGACCCACGCTTGCCATTTGGTGGTATCAAGGCATCTGGAATTGGTCGCGAATTAGCCGCAGAAGGTATGCATGAGTTTGTTAACATTAAGACCGTTGGGATTCGCTAACACATTTGTAGCTTATGCATTTGTAAGAATAAATGCCATTCAAACTAGATCCCGGATACTAAGTGCTGTTAAAACTCGCAAGCTCGTTAAACAGCACTAAGTTC
>CAVZRN010000009.1:137500-145686 GCA_963777715.1 uncultured Gammaproteobacteria bacterium | reverse complement strand
AATGTCGCCATTTTCTATCGCCTGCATTACTTCTAATAAACTGGCAAACCGAACGAACTGCCAATCGACATGCTGCGCCAGCGGATATAGGTGTTGACACACAGCTTCACTGTAACTGCCGCCAGGGCCTAAATAACCGACGATAATTGTCATAATGCTGCCTCTTTAACAATTGAGAGGGGCGGCTCGCGAGCCGCCCCTACGAGTTTTCATAATACAACAATTCCGCTCGCGCCCTGGCTAAGGCAACATCTGCCGCAAGAGACTTAAGCTGCAAGGCTAATTTTTTAGCGTTGACTGGCAATAATCCTTCCACATTATTTCCTGTCTCCATGTAGGTGCGTAGCGCATCGCTGACTGCCTGTTGCGCTTGCGCAATCTGCGCTTGATCCATACTCTGTTGTTGCAATGTTTGCCATTGTATATACGTCATCGTAAGTGCCGAAAGTAATTGTCGATAATGTAATTGCTGTATTTCTTGCGCCGTTTGCAATGCCTCTTCATGTGTCTCATGGCCTGCCGCATGTTTGTGTCGAGAAACACTGGGTAATTTAATGCTCAACTCTAACCCAATCACGCTGGCGCGCGGGTCTACTTCCATCATGTCCGTTTGGCGCACACCATAATTAAGTCCTAATTCCATCAAAGGTTTATTACGCTGCACCGCTATATGTGTTGCGGTACGGCTGGCATAGATAGTTGCCGCATCAGCTTGCAAGCGTGGATGTCGCATCAAATCATGTTGCATCGTTGCAAGCGGCGGAGGTGGTGGCCATAGCGGTAATTGATGGGCCACCATATCTTGCATAACTTGTTGTCCGGTTAATTCAGCTAATTCGGCACGTGCTGTCACACTACTCTTTGTCGCCATGTTGCCTGCTGTGCTGATAAATCATTTAGATAGGCTTGTATGCGAGCCAACGATGATTTATTTGCACTTGCCAGCCAGGTATTGATGGTTTGTTGTTGCGCTTGAATTAAAGTTAGCGCGTGCATGTCATGATAGAGTTGCAGCCAGCGCTCCCGCACGTCGCGTTTAGTGCGCGCCGTTGATCTTCATCACGTTTTTGTTCAGCAACTAATTTAGCATGGACTTGTTGGTAGTTAAGCGATGCGGTACGAGTGAAGGGTATTGGGCGTTTTATACCCAACTTAACTAAGGTGGCATCATTTTTATAGGTAGGGTTTTCCGGCAACGGATTTTCCAGGCCCATCGAAAAGTGCGCATCGTCGGAAGAATGGTCATCAGCAGGGGTAGTAGGGGCATCGCTGTTATGCTGCGCGTCAGGCTGCTGAATCGTAGCCAATTGCTCGGCCTCTGCCAGTGTCAATATGGCATTGTTATCCGCCCAACTGCTGAATATAACTGGCAGTACCAGACATAAGCCTAACCATTGTCTTCTCATATCCATCGATCCGAGCAGTAGTACCCCTCTATTTAATCCCCCCCGCCTTCCTTTGTCAAAGGCGTTGAGGATTTATCCAACCTTTTTATCTAAACAACGATAACTCAGTGACTCTAATAGATGCTCGGTGGTAATCGGTTCACTACCGGCCAGGTCGGCAATGCTGCGTGCTACTTTTAAAATGCGGTGATAGGCGCGCGCGGATAAGCCAAAACGCTCCATGGCCTGGTCCAACAAGGCTTGATCGCTTGCTGTAATCGCACACCACTGTTGTATTTGCTGATGGGTCAATGCTGCATTCGGCTGGTGTTGACGCGCTTGTTGAATCGCACGGGCTGCCATCACTCGCGCGCGCACCTGCGCGCTAGTGTCGCAGGTCGGCGTCGTGGGTGTATCAGACAAGACGCCCTTGGGTAGGGGCGGCACCCTCATATGAATGTCCATACGATCGAGTAAGGGACCCGAAATCCGCGCCTGGTAACGCCGCACTTGTTCAGAGGTACATTGACAGCGACCATTGCTATTACCCAGGTGCCCACAGGGACAGGGATTCATCGCGGCGACAAATTGAAATTTGGCGGGAAACTGCGCTTGATGCGACGCACGCGAAATGGTGACATGGCCGGATTCCAACGGCTCACGCAGCGCTTCTAACACGCTGCGATTAAATTCTGGTAATTTATCGAAGAATAATACACCCTGATGCGCCAGGGAAATCTCCCCCGGCTTGGGCGGACTGCCGCCGCCCACTAAGGCCACACTGGATGCGGTATGGTGGGGCGCGCGAAATGGCCGCACGCGCCAGCGAGCAATGTCCACTAGCTTGCCAGTAATGGATAATACTGCCGCTGATTCCAGCGCTTCTTCTTCGGTCATTGGCGGTAAGATGCCAGACAGCCGACTAGCCAGCATGGTCTTCCCCGTCCCGGGTGGACCGACAAATAAGAGGCTATGTTGACCGGCCGCCGCCACCTCCAGCGCCCGCCTGGCATGTTGCTGCCCCCGCACATCCGCTAAATCAAAATCTGATGTAGTGGCTACTTCATCAGGCGTTATGGTCGGGCCAGGGCTAGAAATATATTTCGCCAAGGGTTGGTTGCCAAATAAATGTGCGCACACGTCTAATAAATGACGGGCTGGCAAGATGGTTAGATTGCCCGGCAAGCTGGCTTCGCTGGCGTTGGCTTCAGGGATGATTAATTGCCGCGCTGCTGCACGTGTTGCGATGGCGAATGGCAATACACCCCGAATGGGGCGTAGTTCCCCGGATAGCGCCAGCTCACCGGCATACTCAAAATCCAGCAACCGCTGGTGTGGAATTTGGCCGGTCGCTGCTAAAATACCCAAGGCGATGGGTAGGTCAAAACGCCCACCGTCCTTGGGTAATTCGGCTGGCGCCAGGTTAACGGTAACGCGCCCACCCGGAAAGTCAAAATGAGAATTGAGCAAGGCGCTGCGCACACGGTCGCGGCTTTCCTTCACCACGGTTTCGGGTAGCCCGACGATAGAAAATGACGGCAGACCGCTGGAAACGTGCGCTTCTACCACTACCAGGGGCGCTTGCACGCCACTACTGGCGCGGCTATACACAACTGCAAGGGGGGCGCTACTTCTTGGCACTGCGTTTACGCGCAACGGTTGCCGTGTCCCTGGTTGATTTTCGGGTGTGAGCCTCGAGCTTAGTCACGTCTTTTTGTAAGCTTTCCAGTTTTTCACGCGTGCGTTCCAGTACACGTTTCTGGGCGTTAAATTCGTCACGTGTGACTAAGTCCATCTTAGTAAATGCCGCGTGTAGAATTTGATGAAACTGCTTTTCTACTTCTTTTGGCAACGCACGCATCGCTGGCGGCAAGGCGTCGACTAATTGCTTAACCAGTTGTTCCAATGATTGTTTGACGGGCATGTTATATCTCCTTAAAATGAAAAATTTAACCAGACTTAAGTCTACGCCAAAATCCACAAAAAGAAATACCGTAGTAAAATACAGAAATGTGATTAGAGATATAGCTTCAATTACTACCTAACTCATATGATACCCAGTATCATCATTATCCAATGCCTTCTGGGATGCTGGTTGCGTGTCGGATGGCTTTTCCTTATTCTTACCTCCCCCAATGGCTCGAGATAAACTTTCGCCCACCATGCTTCTCTTTTGCTCTGCTTTTGAATCTGACCCCTCTGATTCTTTTTGCGGTAGTAGCGGTAATAATTGATCTATGCTGGACACCAAGGTGTGTATTTGTTGGGGTGTGATTTCTATATTCACTACAAATCGATTTTCACTTGGATACGCCAAGGTAATCACAGTGACGTTGCTAAGACCATGTTGAGCTAACAACGCCTCTATTCGAGCAGCAACGGTTTTAGCATTCTCTTCTGTAGTAAAAGCAGCTTGATACTGATTTAATGCACCGGCTGCTTGCCACTCCGATTTCGTGCCATCCGATAATAGTCGAGTGAGAAACGCTTGACTGGTTATACTATTGTTCAAATAACCATTAACGAGTTCCACCAGAACCCGGGGAAGAAACTGCAAAAGATCTGAAAATAAATCTTCTTTTATATACGTCGCTATAGAAGAAGATAGGAGTGGAAATTTTTTATTTCTTGCCAACCATTTTTGTGCAGTCGCTATAGTTTTAGCGTCATCAATCTTTGGCAATGTAAGTGTAGTTAATGAGCCATTAAACGCTAACTCGCTAACAAGGAAACGCAACCCTTCAATCCCGATAGGATTATCATTTAAATAAAGTTCCTTTACGCTATACACATCGCATAAAATCTTTGCCAATGCTCGCGCACCTTTATCTCCGATTTGATTGCCACCCAAACTAAGCGTACACAATGCAGGAAGTTTTAGCAAAACAGGTGCTAATGTGCACGCACCTTCATCTCCGATTTTATTGTCACCCAAATTAAGCGAATTCAGCGTAAGTAATGCAGGAAGTAGTGGCAAAACATCGGCTTCGATATAGTTGGAAGCCAAATTAAGCGTACGCAAAGCAGGAAGTTTTGGCAAAACATGTGCTAATGTAACGAACATATCGCTTGTTATTATACAGTTGCTAAAATCAAGGTGTTCCTGCCCAACGAGACAATGTGCAATGAATTCTTCATCGGGCTCTGGACTACGCAATTCGACTAGAACCCGCTCTCGCACTTTCCCCCATGGCTGTATCTCTGGGAGAGACTTTTTACCATCCAGGCTTGTTTCGCTTTCGTAATCTGGAATGGATATAAGTTCGATGGTAGGTGTGTTTGTAAGAGTCTGCGTAACCGGAATCATTGATAATTCTGGCAGGATCAATTCCATAATCATACCATCCCAAATTTCTTGTTCACCGGTTGCACGAGTGAGATCGTCATCAGTCCAGATTTGGCCGAACTCTGCTTGCACTGCTTGTAATAATTTTGCTCGTGTTTTTACGTCAAATGTCTCTTCCTTGTCTTGATGTTTAACTGTGATTTTCATGAGCCAAGCCTCGGATGGGTAAGAAATGTAATCATACATATTGCGGGCGAGCCGCCCACGCTCCCAGGGTAGCAAAAAAAACCCGCGACTCAAATTGATTGAGCGCGGGTTTTAGATGAGGATTAAGAATCCTCTTTGATAAAAACCTGGCAGTGTCCTACTTTCACATGAGGAGACCTCACACTATCATCGGCGCTGAGCGTTTTCACTTCTGAGTTCGGAATGGGATCAGGTGGTACCCACTCGCTAAGGCCGCCAGGTTCTGTAAACAGAAATAAAGGGAAAAGATAATTTTATATGAATATTATTGTATTGCTTTATCTTTTTGTAAATACCCTCTTTCTGTCAATATTTAGGCAATTCAGTGATGTAATTTAGATAACACGGTATGTTATATCCCACAAATGGGTTTATTTAAAAACCACTTTGGTGTTATATGGTCAAGCCTCACGGTCAATTAGTACAGGTTAGCTACACGCATTACTGCGCTTCCACACCCTGCCTATCAACGTTGTAGTCTTCAACGGACCTTTAGGGACCTCAGCGGGTCCAGAGAGATCTCATCTTGAGGGGGGCTTCCCGCTTAGATGCTTTCAGCGGTTATCCCGTCCGAACATAGCTACCCGGCAATGCCACTGGCGTGACAACCGGAACACCAGAGGTTCGTCCACTCCGGTCCTCTCGTACTAGGAGTAGCTCCTCTCAAATCTCTAACGC
Organism: uncultured Gammaproteobacteria bacterium; assembly: GCA_963777715.1. Classification (GTDB taxonomy): domain Bacteria; phylum Pseudomonadota; class Gammaproteobacteria; order JAURND01; family JAURND01; genus JAURND01. The sequence goes on along the minus strand of CAVZRN010000009.1, from coordinate 140,091 downwards.
CCACGGCAGATAGGGACCGAACTGTCTCACGACGTTCTAAACCCAGCTCGCGTACCACTTTAAATGGCGAACAGCCATACCCTTGGGACCGGCTACAGCCCCAGGATGTGATGAGCCGACATCGAGGTGCCAAACACCGCCGTCGATATGAACTCTTGGGCGGTATCAGCCTGTTATCCCCGGCGTACCTTTTATCCGTTGAGCGATGGCCCTTCCATACAGAACCACCGGATCACTAAGACCTACTTTCGTACCTGCTCGACCTGTCAGTCTCGCAGTCAAGCACTCTTATGCCTTTACACTCAATGCGCGATTTCCGACCGCGCTGAGAGTACCTTCGCGCTCCTCCGTTACTCTTTAGGAGGAGACCGCCCCAGTCAAACTACCCACCATACACTGTCCCCGATCCGGATTACGGACCTAGGTTAGAACCTCAAATATTCCAGGGTGGTATTTCAAGGTTGGCTCCACCGAAACTAGCGTCCCGGCTTCAAAGCCTCCCACCTATCCTACACAAGAAGATTCAAAGTCCAGTGTAAAGTTGTAGTAAAGGTGCACGGGGTCTTTCCGTCTAGCCGCGGGTACACTGCATCTTCACAGCGATTTCAATTTCACTGAGTCTCGGGTGGAGACAGTGTGGCCATCGTTACGCCATTCGTGCAGGTCGGAACTTACCCGACAAGGAATTTCGCTACCTTAGGACCGTTATAGTTACGGCCGCCGTTTACCGGGGCTTCGATCAAGAGCTTGCACCCCATCAATTAACCTTCCGGCACCGGGCAGGCGTCACACCCTATACTTCCTCTTGCGAGTTTGCAGAGTGCTGTGTTTTTATTAAACAGTCGCAGCCATCTAGTTTCTGCGACCTACAGTCAGCTTTGAAGAGCAAGTCTTCTAACAACCATAGGCGCACCTTCTCCCGAAGTTACGGTGCTATTTTGCCTAGTTCCTTCACCCGAGTTCTCTCAAGCGCCTTAGTATTCTCTACCTGTCCACCTGTGTCGGTTTGGGGTACGGTTTTATAATATCTGAAGCTTAGAGACTTTTCCTGGAAGCATGGCATCGATCACTTCGTCCTGCTAAAGCAGGAACCGTCATCACGTCTCAGGATTGAACCCCCGGATTTGCCTAAGGGTTCTCCCTACACGCTTAAACCACCAACAACCAACGGGTGGCTCATCTAGCCTTCTCCGTCCTCCCATCGCAATATTACAAAGTACAGGAATATTAACCTGTTTCCCATCGACTACGCATTTCTGCCTCGCCTTAGGGGCCGACTAACCCTGCGCCGATTAACGTTGCGCAGGAAACCTTGGACTTTCGGCGTGCGGGTCTTTCACCCGCATTATCGTTACTTATGTCAGCATTCGCACTTCTGATACCTCCAGCAAACCTTTCGATTCACCTTCAACGGCTTACAGAACGCTCCTCTACCATGCGCACGAACGAATTCGTGTGCATCCGCAGCTTCGGTACACAGTTTTAGCCCCGTTAAATCTTCCGCGCAGACCGACTCGACCAGTGAGCTATTACGCTTTCTTTAAAGGATGGCTGCTTCTAAGCCAACCTCCTGGCTGTCTATGCCTTTCCACATCGTTTGCCACTTAACTGTCATTTGGGGACCTTAGCTGGCGGTCTGGGTTGTTTCCCTTTTCACGACGGACGTTATCACCCGCCGTGTGTCTCCCGTGATTGAACTTCTTGGTATTCGGAGTTTGCATCGGTTTGGTAGGACTTGACGTCCCCCTAGCCGAAACAGAGCTCTACCCCCAAGAGTTAGTCACGAGGCGCTACCTAAATAGCTTTCGAGGAGAACCAGCTATCTCCGGGCTTGATTAGCCTTTCACTCCTATCCACAGCTCATCCCCTACTTTTTCAACAGTAGTGGGTTCGAGCCTCCAGTAAGTGTTACCCCACTTTCACTCTGGCCATGGATAGATCGCCCGGTTTCGGGTCTACTCACAGAGACTATGTCGCCCATTTAAGACTCGGTTTCCCTACGCCTCCCCTATTCGGTTAAGCTTGCCACTGTAAGTAAGTCGCTGACCCATTATACAAAAGGTACGCAGTCACCCAGCCGAATGTCTTTGGCTCCCACTGCTTGTACGCATACGGTTTCAGGTTCTATTTCACTCCCCTCGCAGGGGTTCTTTTCGCCTTTCCCTCACGGTACTGGTTCACTATCGGTCAGTAAGGAGTATTTAGCCTTGGAGGATGGTCCCCCCATGTTCAATCAGGATTTCTCGTGTCCCGACCTACTCGTCGTTATCCACCTAATACGCCCTTTCGTGTACGGGGCTATCACCCGTCTATGGCGGCACTTTCCAGAGCCTTCCACTAAAACGTATTAGGATTACAATAACAGGGCTAATCCGCGTTCGCTCGCCACTACTAACGGAATCTCGGTTGATTTCTTTTCCTCCAGGTACTTAGATGTTTCAGTTCCCTGGGTTCGCTTCGACTAGCCTATGTATTCAGCTAGTGATAACCTGTAAATCAGGCCGGGTTTCCCCATTCGGACATCTCCGGATCAAAGCTTGTTTGCCAGCTCCCCGAAGCTTTTCGCAGGCTACCACGTCCTTCATCGCCTC
>CAVZRN010000009.1:0-135000 GCA_963777715.1 uncultured Gammaproteobacteria bacterium | reverse complement strand
ACGGGGCGCGGCCTGAGCATTCTCTTCATTCCGTTGAGGAGACACTGAGAGGTATAAAATGAGGGGGACGTACTGAAACTTTGAATCCCTAATCACTTTCTATGGCAGTCTCCCACAGAACTGCGGGACGTGAACCATAGAATCTACAACAGGTTCCAGTATAATACGCCAAGGTTATAATAGCAAACTGAATATCGAACTGAGTAACTAATATGACAAATCGCTGCAGCTGGGGTCAAAGCAACCCCTTAATGATGGATTACCATGATACCGAATGGGGTGTGCCATTGCATGACGATCAAACATTATTTGAATTTTTAATACTGGAGGGCGCGCAAGCGGGTTTAAGCTGGCAAACTATCTTGCAGCGCCGCGAAGGTTACCGCGCAGCATTCGATCAATTTCATGCAGTGAAAATTGCGCGTTATACACCGACAAAACTAGCCCGCCTGGCGGAAAATCCCAGCATCATTCGCAATCGCTTAAAAATCGCCAGCACCGTGCAGAATGCGCGCGCATTTTTAACCGTGCAACAACAATTCGACGGCTTTGATCGCTATATCTGGCAATTCGTCGACGGCCAGCCGATTAACAACCACTGGAAATCTCCACAACAAGTTCCTACACACACCAAACAATCTGACGCCATGGCGAAGGATTTAAAAAAACGCGGTTTTAGCTTCGTGGGCACGACCATTTGCTATGCGTTTATGCAAGCCACTGGCATGGTCAACGATCATACCGTTACGTGTTTTCGCCACAAACAAATCAAGGGAATCCATGCCAGACGATCTACTAAATAAGGCGCTAATTCTACATCAAGCTGGCGATACAGATGCAGCAGAGCAACTCTATCGTGAATTATTGGCGAGAAATCCACACGACGCTGACGTTCTACATTTGCTCGGTATCTTGCTTGGGCAGCAAGGACGACTTGATGAGGCGCTAGAACAGCTTACTGCTGCGCTAGCGTTACAACCCGACTCCCCCAGTTTTCATAACAGTATGGGGAATGTGCAAAAACGTTTAGGCAATATCGACCAGGCGATTATTCATTATCAGCAAGCGCTGGCATCGCCAGACGCCTCATCCGCCGTACACAATAATTTAGGCGCGCTATACGCGCACAAACAGCAATGGGATAAAGCGATTGCCTGTTACCAAAAAGCGCTTGAGTTGCGCTCAGATTACGCCGATGCGCACTACAACCTCAGCATGGCATTAACGCACCAGGGCAAATTCGCTGAGGCTATCCAGCATTTAGAAACCACATTACAGCTACAATCAGATCACGCGCAAGCGCATATGCACCTGGGGCAATTACTGCTACGTACTCAGCGCCCTGAACAGGCGGTGCAGCATTATGAGCGACGTTTGGAACTCGATCCCAGCAATGTGGAAACGTATCACCAGCTGGCTGTGGCGCTCACGCAACAAGGCCGTTGGATTGACGCAATCCCCCACTATCAAAAAACTTTAACGCTGAATCCCAGGCATGAGGAAGCGCTACACAACTTAGGCGCATTGTATGTAACACAAAACCAGGTTGATCTAGCATTGCCCTATTATTTACGCCTATTAGAGCTGCAACCCGATTTTGATACTTATTATAATTTAGGCGTTATTTATAGTGCACAACGTCGTTACGATGATGCAATTATTTACTTCCAGGAAGCATTACGTGTGCAACCTAATGCATTTAATGCCTATGTTAATTTGGGCGCCGCTTATTTGAAAATGGACAACATCGTCAAGGCAACGGAATATTACCAAACTGCATTGACGTTTAAGCCTGAAGACGCGGAATTGCAATACATACTGGCAGCACTTACGCAAACATCAACACCTGCTACCACACCCAAAGCATATATTGAGCATTTATTTGATCAATATGCTCCCCACTTTGATCAACAGCTGAAGCAATTGTTGCATTATCGCGTACCCGATTTATTACGCAGCGCAATTGATGCCCAAGATAATACCCCCAAGGAATTCGCCATTGCTCTTGACCTCGGTTGCGGCACTGGTTTAGCGGGCGCAGCTTTTCGGGATAGGGTGAAAACACTTATTGGCGTCGATATCTCAGAAAACATGCTGGCGATGGCGCGCGATAAACATCTGTACGATACGCTGGAAAATGTAGATATTCACGATGCCCTGCAACGTCATCAAGATTTAGATTTAGTACTAGCCGCAGATGTTTTTGGTTATGTGGGGGATTTAACCACGGTTTTTTCACTCACCGCCCATGCACTGAAACAAGGCGGTTTATTTGCATTTACCACGGAAAAAACCTGGGAGAAGGATTTTTTATTGCAAGCCAATGCTCGTTTCGCCCATAATAAACACTACATAGAGCAGTTGGCAGACACCAATCGCTTCAAGATATTATGCTGTGATAACGCTGTACTACGCACCCAAAAAGAACAACCCGTGGAAGGGTATGTATGGATACTGCAAACATGTTAGAATACTCATCGTACTTTCAGGAGTAAGCAGCTATGGCCAGCGTATTACTAATACATGGTGTTCCGATAGAGTGTATCAATCAGGCAGCCGTCACGTATTTCGTCCCGGCAAAGGTTATTATTTCTGTATTAGCCGTAGAAGGTGGCCGCGTCGGCATGGCCAGCCCGAATAAGAATGGCACCTTCGACTACGGCCCCATGCAAATTAACTCCATTTGGTTGCCGACAATTGCGCCCTATGGCTATACCCGCGACCAAATTCAATACGATCCCTGCGTTAACGTCATGGTTGGCGCTTGGATCCTCAGCAATAAAATCTCTGCTATTGCAGCCAACTCTAATGACTATTGGCGCGGAGTCGCTGGGTATCACTCAGCGACCCCCAATTTAAACTCTCGTTACCAGACCAAGGTGCTGACAAACTATCAACTATTATCACAAGTATTATCGGGTAAGGATGAGACCTAAGAGTCTATTTAAAATCCTACTATACTAGGCATAAATCGCTGATGTTCTGCGATGCGCTGCTGACATATCAACCCCACGGATGAAACCCAGCAAAATCTGTCCCCTCATTATTTTTTTAATTAAAGAATCCAACACCCACCATCGGCCCATACATCAGCGTGTTTAATGCAAAATGGTTGGCATTATCCGTAAAATCTAACTTCAATATTCTATACGCAACTCCTATTTCCCAGTGTTTGCCTACTGCATAGGACAAACCCGCATTGGCGCTCCATGTTTGGTTCATACCATCAACATGAAATCCACCGTAATCGCCCCGAATCCATAATTGTGTACGTGGATTAAACATATGCTTGATACGCATTCCAATAATCGGGGAAAAAGAATTTTCAGTATTGGAGAAAGACACCAATGATGCAATATCCAAATCGGCGCTCAGCCCCATATAACGACCCCCTCCCAACAACTCCACGGTGGTGGGTTGTTCTGTGGCTGCAAACTCAATAACACGCGCAAAAATGCCAGTGTCTACCAACCACATTTTTTGAGTCACCTTACTAGCCAGGGAGGCCAGGGTAAAATCGTCAGACAGTTTTAAGTAGGTGGGATCCACCATAAACGTCCAGCGCCCACGGCTGGCCTCAATATGTGCTTGAGCACCAAAATCCAAATGACGTAGAAGATATCTAAACGATTCGTCAATATTGGCGGTATAGTTGCCTATGGTAATATTACCGCTTAAACTGCTGGCCCATAGATAGGGTGCAAATAGAAAATGCCAATTATCATCAAGCTGGGCTTTATTTAGCTGAATCCCAGATTGTGATGACTGGACGGCAGAGGCAAGGGCGGGAATGCAAGCAAACGCGAGTGAGCAAAATAGTACAGTAGAAAACAGAAGATTATTTTTTTTCATGCTCCCTCCTTGAAGACATTGGCGATCTACCCAAATAATGGGCATTGGAATTCCTCGATTTTACCGGCGCTAAAGGAAGAAATCGAGCTCGGACTACGTGACTGCGTTCCTATCCGCTATACGTAAATTACCTTAGGTTTGGATCAGTCATACTTAACTAAAGCTACTTCCTCTGGCATTATGCCCACCATCCACATGGTAAACGACTCCATTGATATAAGACGCCTTATTGGATGATAAAAATACCACCAGATTAGCTACTTCTTCAGCAGTTGCAGCACGCTTTAGTGGGAAATTTACCAAATATTTTTCCCAGAGGTTGCTATCACCCAGGTCTGATTGTGCTTTATATTTTAGCAGTTTAACAATTCGTTCCGTTTGTACAGCACCTGGACTAACGGCAAGAATCCGCACACCATGATCCAAGCTGTACGCACCCGCTGTTCGAGTAAACGTCTCTAAGCAAGCATTACCAGTGCTGCCGGCAATATAGTTGGTGCCAAGTTTAATGCCAGATAATCCGGTAACGTTGATAATGACACCAGGGCTATTACGATCTTTCATCACCCCATAAAATGCTCTAGTCATGTTAATGTAGCCAAAGACTTTTACATCCCATGCCGCCCTCCAGGATTCCTCACTGACACTTTCCAGGCTGCCAGCGGGAATATCTCCTGCATTGTTGATCAAGATATCGACATCCCCAGCAAATTCTACCAGTTGAGGAATTGCCCCTGGTATTGCCAAATCTATTGGAAAAGTTTGCACGGATACATCATAGTCTTTAAGTAGTTGTGCTTTAGCCGTTTCCAGCGCCTCAACTGAACGTGCAACCAAGCTTAAATTCACCCCTTCTTTTGCAAGGCCTTCTGCTATAGCATACCCAACCCCTTGGGATGCGCCTGTAATTAGCGCGGATAAACCTTTTAATTCTAGTTCCATATTATTTCTCCAGAAAAATGCTATATCGTAAAATGTGAGAAGTTTGTTTATTTCCGCCCCACAATTCTGCAACCTATTTCAATGTATATCCACCATCAACACATACAGTGGTTCCTGTTATATAGGTATTTTTCATCAAAAAAATTGCTGCCATTGCTATTTCTTCTGCTTTAGCGACATGTTTGATGGGTAACTGGCTGGAAAAACTATCAAAAAAGTTCACTCGCTCAGGTTCATTAAACATGTTGAATAGCGGAGTATCAACGACACCGGGACAAATGGTATTAACGCGGAGTGGGGCCAGCTCCACAGCTAAACCTCGGCCTAGCCCTTCTATTGCTGCTGTAACTGCAGATAGAGCGGAGGCTCCAGGCAACGGACGCATACTGGCTGCACCTGAGAAAAAAGTAATTGAGCCGTTCTGTGTGAGATAAGGTACTGCATATTTAGCTGTGTTATAAATTCCAAAAAACTTGCTGTCAAATGCTTTTTTCACTTGATCGATAGGCGTATCTAAAAATGCACCTATACTTATTTCTGCTGCAGGTAGTTGCAGGTGATCAAACTGGCCAATGTTATTAAAGAAAGCCTGCAACGATGCATCATCTCGAATGTTCACTACTTTAAAAGCAAGATTTTCTTTGAGGAAATAACTATGGATAATTTTGCCAAACAAGTAAAAAGTATCCGCTTGCGGCGAGGGTTTACCATGCAAGACCTAAGCGATAAAGCTGATGTTAGCAAGTCGATGATTTCAAAGATTGAATCAGGAGCTGTGCAGCCTACTTTAGATGTTGCAGGGCGACTTGCTGCTGCTTTTAATGTGTCATTATCTGAAATGTTGCATAGTCACAAAGTTTCACGCGTGGTGGTATTGACTCAAAAAGAGCAGGCTGTCTGGAAAGATGCTCAGCATATTTTAAGACGAAACCTTTCTCCTGTTTTTGAAGGATTAAAAATTGAGTGGTTAAAAGTCACCTTACCACCAGGCACTGCCATTAATGCGCTGCCACCTTCAACTACATATCCAGTTGAGAAATTTCTGTTAGTAAACAAGGGAAGGCTCGTCGTTAAAATCGGTGAAGAGGAGTTTACGTTAAGTGAAGGCGAGTCACTGTATTTTGAGGCAGATCGCGAACATAGCCTCATAAATACCAGCAAGGGAATAGTAGAATATTATATCATCCTAAAACACAATCATTAGGGCCACAAAAATGCTAAGTAGCCATGGATTCAGTCAGGCTGCGTTGTTCTGTCAACACCAAACCTCCTTAAATCGTCTTGTTTCGTTTATTTCGTTTATGCTATACTTAGATAAACCAATGACTAAAGATTACTGACATGTCCCATATGAAAGCTATTGAAACAATTATCCCTTCTAAAAAGGATGCATTTCTAGCTGCGCAGTCGAGCCAGATATTGGCTGCTCATCTTGAATTTACCCAAAATACTAGAATTCAGATTTTTATAGAGGGGCAGACACAAGAATCAGTGACCGTGCCAGCTAAAGCTTTACGCTTGCTGATTGACGTTTTAGCACAAATGGCTGAGGGCAATGCTATCAGTGTTGTCCCGGTTAGCACTGAATTAACAACACAAGAGGCAGCGGATTTGCTAAATGTTTCTCGCCCTTATATGGTTAGTCTGCTGGAAAGGGGGGAAATCCCTCATCGAAAAGTGGGCAGCCACAGACGAATACTGGCAAAAGATATAATGGCGTACAAAACTACAGTTGACGAAGCACGCTTAAAGACTTTGGCTGAACTATCAAAGCAGGCACAGAAACTAAAAATGGGGTATGAATAATTGGTATGGGTCGACTAGTTGCAATCTACGATTCTTGTGTTTTGTATCCTGCCCCTTTGCGAGACTTACTCATGCATTTAGCTCTGACTGATTTATTTCAGGCTAAATGGACGGAAACCATTCACCAAGAATGGATTAGAAGCGTGCTCGCTAATCGACCTGATCTGACTTTAACTCAACTGCAACGCACGCGCGATTTGATGAACAAACATGTTCGCGATTGCTTAGTAACGGGGCATGAAGCCTTAATTCCTACTTTATCCCTACCTGATCCTGATGACCACCATGTTTTAGCAGCAGCCATATACGCTTCAGCTTCTGTGATAGTTACCTATAATTTGAAAGATTTCCCATGCGAATCATTACAGCAATACAATGTTGAAATCTGGCATCCTGACGATTTTATATCTTACTTTATTGATATGGCGCCTGGTATGGTTTGCGCAGCAATACAAAGATTGATAGAAACCTTGAAAAATCCACCTATCGAAATTGATCTTTACTTTGAAACGTTAGAACGTCAGTCTTTACCAAAAACGGTCATTAAATTACGTCAGTTACTACTGACACCAACCAACTCAGTAACGCAGAAAACAACGGATAAAATCATGGTATAGGGAATTTTCAGACAGGATTGCGGTAGAAATAGAGTACAAATTTTAGGGCGAAAAAAAGACGGCCCCTTTTAAGTGTCATCCGAGACATCATTGCATCAACCATACGGAGGCTGCTCCATCTCGGCACAAAAAAGGCTTTACCCGTCTATTTGTAATAGTAGCAAAGTAATGTTGAGGTGTCAAAATTAATTAAGCTGGCGAGCTGACTCACATTAAAAGTATGGGCGTGAAGAGTATATTATTGGTTATGCCCGATTCCACAAAAAACCAAGAAAAATTTTGACCGCTGCCCTACTTATTCAGGCGCTGGCACAGCATCTGTCGACGGTGTGGCGTCCAAGGTATCAGCTGGTAACGCTGCGGTGGCAGGAACAGCTTTAGGGGATGTAGTCGTTGAGGTCACTGTGGTGGAGGCCACAACAGGAGCAGCGCCGGATTTTAAGCGCATTTTCGCCAAACGTGCAGCGGTGGTATCTGGATATTGTTGCACGATAGCCTGAAATGCTTGTCTTGCTTTTGCATGTTGTCCAGCATCATCCTGTATAATCGCTAATTTTAATTTCGCATCAGGAATCTTAGCATCTGTCGGGTATTGTTGAACCAGCGTAGTGAATTCCTTGGTCGCCAGCATATTCTTACCCGTCGTATTATATAACTCACCCAACCAATAATGCGCATTGGCAGTGTATGTACCATTGGGGTAGGTTTTGAGAAACGCTTGGAATGCTGCAATTGCTGGTTGGTTTTGCTTAGTCACTAATAAATTAAATGCCGCTTGATAGGCTTTTTCTTCAGAACCTGCCGCTGTAACAGTAGAAGCCGCCGCCGCGTTCTGCGCTGACGTGGTATTTTTTACTACTCCCGATTCTGCTGACTCAATGTTATCTGTCGTTGCAGCAGCCTCAGTCGCATTTTCATTTGCGTTGCTGGTATTCGCTGTTGCCAGTGGTTTTACAGTTGTACTTGTTGCTGTCGTTGTTGTGGTTGGTGCCTTAGCAGGATGTTTGACCACTGCTACCGATTTTACTGTTTTTGTTGTTGTGGTTGCACCCGCTGCGAGGGTGCTAGTCGTCGTAACGGCAGCAGTCTTGGGCACACTCATACCACCATTACTTGCGTTCAAGCGTTGATCCACATCCTGATAGAAACTTTTTTGTTGCTCTGTTAAGCGTTCGATGGTATGCGCTTGCTCCTCTAGTTGACCATTGAGCTGTTGGTTTTTTTGTTCTAATGCATCAATTTTAGCGGGCAAATTCATTTGCGTTAAATTGCTCAGTTGTTGCTCTAATAATTTAACCCGCTGATCCAGCGGTAAGGATTGTCGTGCAGCTAATGGATCAACTGTTGGCGCAGCTGGTGTCGAGTTCGCAGTTGCAGGCGATGCTGATGCCTCGGGAGCAGATAATGGATCTGCGTATGTCGTGGCAGTGGTGACAGAAGTAGATGAATCAGCTGAGGATGAATCCGTTGAGTTGGACGCATCGTTAAGATCGACGATGGGCGCTGCTGCCCAGGCATTAGTGAACAAGCTTAAGCTAATTGTGATGAGAGTTCTACGCAAGGGATCACCTTTTATTAAATAAGTTTTTAAATATTATTATGTAACTATCTCACACAAATTCTTTAATGCCTCATTCATTTCTTCAAAACCTAACTGTGTTGATTTACGAATCATTGCCAGAATTGGTTTACGCAAGACTCCCGAAAAAGATTCATAGTGTGAGAATTTTACCGACGAGTCTGTAAGCGGGGTTAATTTAAAGTGATGCTGACCATCAAATAAACCTCGAACCACAAGATTGCCAATCCAGGAAAAATGATAGTTCGAAATAGTTAGAATTTTGGGACGGAAAACCATCGGCTTTTTCCCTGCTGGCTGAATAGTAGCCACCAATTTAGCGCCAACCTCTGGATTACCCTCTAGTTTACGAATAAACGGATTCCAACTCTGGTATGCATTAAAATCAAGTAGTGTGTTCCAAATAATATCTATTGGAGCATTGATGGTAATTTCAGATTTAATTTGGTGCATAACCTTATGCTGTCACTCCTATCGTCAAAAAGTCACATTTGAGATTGCAAAAACTGCAATCTCAAATGTGATGACTATATTATTAACATGGATCCCAGATAATTTGCTCGTCCATGAAGCAAATTTCTGGGATAACCTGAGTTTATTGGTATTTTACTTAATATATTAAACTCAGGTTACTTGTAAATCACATCCACACGGCGGTTGCACTGAAAGTCACTGTCTGAAGCGCCAAAGGCAATGGGTTTTTCAGCACCGTTGCTCGTGGTATTAATTGCGCTAACCCCTGATTGTTTCAACACAGCAGCTACCGCATTCGCACGACGCCACCCCAGGGCAACGTTGTATTCGCGACTACCGCGATTATCGGTGTTACCTATAACACGTACGGTCGAGTGACTGGCGCCTACGCTACTTGCCAGTGACTGTAAACGTCCCATATCTTCTGAGTGAACATCGTTCTTGTCGTATTCGAAATAATACGCTTGCGTGTTAGAACCAGCAGTTTGCGGCACATTACAACTGGTAGATGGCTGAAAACCAGCACCGCCACCTACCGCTTCGGTGTATCCACCCGCACCTTCACCACCAATAGCGCCAGGCGCCCCCGCATCACCACTGCCATGACGAGTCGATGAACATGCCGATAATGTTATTATACTAGCGACGATTAATGCGTGCTTAAGCGTAGATTGAATTTTCATAGTCGTTTTCTCTGTTAGTTAGAATAAAGTTAACTTATTTCCTGAGTTCATCGGTATTTTATTTAATATATCGAACTCAGGTTATTTGGTAAATGGTCCCCAAGCTGGTTCCCTCACATCCCCCTCCCGCGCTGGCAAGGTTAATTTTACCTTACCATCGGTAGATATCATACCCAATACGCCACGCCCACCTGCCTGCGTCGCATAGAGAATCATCTTACCATTCGGGGCCATGCTTGGCGATTGGTCATTACCGGATTGTGTCAATACATTGTAGCGACCCGATGCAATATCCTGCACAGCAATATTGTATTGATTACCATTGCCACCCAAGATCGCCAGTGTCTTACCGTCGGCTGATAATGAAGGGCTGGCGTTGTACTTGCTTTCAAAGGTAACACGTTGCACATTTCCGCCACTGGCTGATACACGATAAATTTGTGGCTGCCCTCCACGATTGGAGGTGAAGTATAAGGTTCCACCATCCGCCGACCAGACTGGTTCGGTATCAATGGATGCGCCATCTGTCACCTGGCTTAATTGACGCGAGCCCATATCCATCACAAATACCTTGGGCGCACCGGTGCGCGTCAACACCAATGCCAATTTTTGGCCATCCGGCGACCAGGACGGCGCACTGTTAAGTCCAGGAAATTTGCTCACCACCTGGCGATTGCCAGACCCAATATCTTGCACGTAAATCACTGGATCTTGCCCTTCAAAGGACACATAGGCAATACGCTGACCATTGGGCGACCAGGCGGGTGATAAAATCGGCTGTGGTGATTTGAGTAACGGCTTGGGGTTGTAACCATCCATATCGGCCACTTCTAACGCATATTGACCACCGCCGCCACTGGCGGGTTGCGCAATCACATAGGCGATGCGCGTGGAAAAAATACCTCGATCACCGGTGAGGTTTTGATAAATTTGATCGCTGATATGGTGCGCCACTGCCCGCAGTTGACTTGCATTGACCATAAAGGAATCGCTCAATAGCACGGTACTTTGCCACGCTGGCGCTGCAGAATTTTTACCGGGCTGGGCCTTGTTAGCATATGCATTCAATAGTTGGTATTGCACGCGATAACGGCCGCCGCCTGTCGACTCTACCTTCCCCACTACGATGTTGCTTTGATTTTGTTTCTGCCAATAAGAAAAATTCACTTCGCTGGCGTCATGGGGTGTTTGCTGCATATCGCCCTGCTTCATCACATTAAACCGACCACTATTCTGTAAGTCATTGTTAATGACGCTGGCGACATTATCAGGCGACTGTGCATCGGACTGGCCAGAACTGGATTGACCAGAGCTGGATTGACCAGAAAAGGGCACAATGGCGATGGGGATGGCGCTGCGCACACCTTGAGTCAGCTGCAAGCTCAACACAGCATAGGACGTCGTGGCAATAAAGAAGCTGCTGAGGATAAATGAGAGTAGGAGTTTTTTAAGCATGGGTTTCTCAATGTAGTGGATGCTTGAATTTTAACTTAAGACCGCAGCGAAATAAACGAGATTTGCTTATTAGAGTAAAAATTGATGGCTTATTCTGATACGCGTAAATGATCAGCTTTGTTCATACAGGCACTGCCTCTGCAAGCACCTGTGCTCTAAAGCTGTCTGGCAGCGCTTTAGGTGTCAATACGTCAACCTCTATACCCAACAATCGACGCAATTCATAGCGGATGGCGCCAATATCCATCATTGTCGTTTCCCTTGTCGGGTCAACAAGCAGATCAAGGTCGCTACCTTCTTTATCTTCGCCATGCAAGACTGAACCAAACACACGTGGATTGACTGTATGAAATCAGCTAGTAACTTCACGTACAGCAATTCGATTTTGTTCGAGAGCAATAGAGGGTCTCATAGTTTAAGTCTCCTTTTATGATTTTGAAGCGATATCCACAAATGCATTGATTAATGGGTGCTGTTGACCACGCAAGGCCGAACGTTCGGGCTGAAAAAGTGTTCCGATAAAAAATGGATGATTATCTAGTTCAAATGCACGTACTTCACCCTCAGCATCAAAACCAGTAAAATTTATGCCATTTTTTTCAAGGCGGGTTTTCCATTCAGGATTTAGGCCATAGTTACAATGATACCCCTCAATTGTTTCCTGGCCTTTAAAAATACTATACAGCTGACTGCCAGGTGTAAAAGAAATATAACCATTTTTTTCGACAAGTGAGCATAAAAGTGGCGTAACAATGAGTGAGTTGCCATCAGGATCAGTCTCAGCATGAGAGGCATCCAGTACCCCACAAAAGTTACGTGCATATTCAATTAATGCATGTTGGAAGCCTCCACAAGTGCCCAAGAAAGGACGATGTGTTTCACGAGCAAAACGAATAGCTGTCAAAGCACCTTCCATATTCATATACGGGCTGCCTGGTACAACCCAAATCGCTGTAAATTCGGCAAGACTAGTGTCATCACGGATTGCAGTTGTTTCTATCCACGACCAGGTAACATCAACTTTAACGGCGACACTCGCTAATTCAAGAGCCCGCGGTATAGCAGTATGTGCTATAACTGCTTTATTGTAATCCCCTATTAATGCAATGGAAATACTAGGAGTTTTAAGCATGGGTTTCTCGTTGAAAGTGTTATGTGAATTTTATCGCATACTATCTATTAAATAAAGTTACTCCCTTGTAAAGGCGTTGTTACACATAAATACAACGTGTAGCTCTTGTACTATGAATCTACTACCCCTGGGAGCGCGGGCAGCTTGCCCGCACACTTTAGCCATTGGCAAAAATGCGGACGAGCCGTCCGCGCTCCCAGGGGCTTTGTGCCCACAAAAATAGCTACTTACTGCATATCCTTCGGACTTACGGTGAGATTCAACTCACGAAACTGTTTGACCAACGCCGGATCACTGGGGATTGGCAATGGCGATGATTTAAATACCGCAGTGCGTGCTGAGTTATCCAGGGCTACATTACCGCTACTGCGGGTAATCACTGCACTTAACACTGTGCCATCGGGTCCCAAGTGAATAGTTATCTGGCAAGACAGGCTCGGATCCACACCGTCTGGCACATTCCAATTCGGCCGCAGGCTTTCCTGAATCAATGCTAAATATTTTTCAATTTCGCTTTGTTGCTGATTAGTCCTAGCCGCTTCTAATTGTTTTTGTTCTGCAGCAATCTGGTTGTCTAATTCTTTTTGTTGCGCTAGTTTTAATTCCTGCGCCGCTTTTTGCTGTTGTTTCTTTTCCGCTTCTTTTTTCGCCTGTTGTTGTTTCTTCAGTTGTTCCTGCTTGGCTTTTTGTTCGGCTAATTTTTTCTCTTGCGCCGCGATTGAAGCTTGCTGTTGTTGTAAGGCGGCAGCTTGTTGTTTTTCCTGTTCTTGTTGCGCTAATTTTTGCTGCGCTTGCTGTTGTTTTTGCTGCGCTTGCTGTTGTTTTTGCTGCGCTTGCTGTTCTGCTTTTTGCTGCGCTGCCTGGGCCGCTTGTTGTTGTGCCTGTTGCTGGGCTTGTTGTGCAGGGGCAGCGATAGCTGGTTGCTGCACGTCTTGTGTTGGTTTAGTTGCTACTTCTTGCGCGGGTTGTGGTTTAGGGAGTGAAGCTGCATGAATATGGGTGACGCGCTGCACCTCGGTCGGATTCACTGCCACCGCCTTGATAATATCAACATCGGGTTGTAGTTGCAGCGATGGGGATAGCGGAGATGCAAACTGCCAGAACAATATCAAAAATAGCAAGACATGCAACGTAATGGCTAATATCAACGGCAAACGATTCGAGGGGTACATGCTAGCTCTTCGGTTGCGCCAACGGCGCGGTTACCAACCCTACTCCCGGCGCTCCTGCCCGCTGTAATAACACCATGGCTTGCATTACCTTGCCATAATCCACATTCTGATCGCCCTTTACCAACACTTGGCGCGGGGTACCATTTGCCTGGGGTGTTTGCAGTGCAGTACTCACCTGGGCGGTTAATTCTGTTGCATCAATTGGTTGTTCTGGCGTTGAGGAGATATTTAAAAAATAGCGACCCTGTGCGTCAATGCTAACAATAATCGGCTCTTGATCCTTGGTTAATGCCCTGGATGTCGCTTGCGGCAGATCAACATTCACTCCTTGTGACAACAGCGGCGTGGTCACCATAAAAATCACCAACAGCACCAACATCACGTCGATGTAGGGCACCACATTAATTTCAGCCATGGGGGAACGGCGGTTTTTACGGTTTTTAATCATACAATGTACCCATACAAACGATTATACCAATTCATGTTCCTGCAAAAGAGAGTGCGTTGGTTGCAAATGCGCCTGGCGATAGAGAATATTAGAAAACTCTTCCTGGAACGTATCGTATGCATTTGCCAAACGCTCCACCTCACTATTAAAACGGTTATAGGCAATCACTGCTGGAATAGCCGCAAATAAGCCCATTGCCGTCGCAATTAACGCTTCGGAAATACCCGGCGCCACCATCGCAATGGTTGTTGCCTGCGTGGACGCAGCCAACCCCTGAAACGAAGTCATAATGCCCCATACCGTGCCAAACAAACCAACGTAAGGGCTGGTGGAACCTACCGTCGCCAGGAAGGACAGATGCCGTTCCAGCTGATCCATTTCGCGCGCATTGGCAATGCGCATCGCCCGGCTCACACCTTCCATCAATGTATCGGTATTGATGCCTGGGTTTTTATGCAAGCGCATGTATTCACGAAACCCGGCATGAAAAATATTTTCCAGCCCCTGTAATGTCTCATTACGCCGCGCCAATCCTTCATACAGCTTATTTAAATCCTTACCTGACCAAAACTGATCTTCAAAATTCAGCAAGGCGCGTTGCGCAAATTTAAAAAATGCGCTACGTTGAAAAATAAACGTCCAGGAGATAACAGACGCAACTACCAACATCAGCATGACTACCTTGACCACCAGGCTAGCGTCAGCGATAAAACTCCACAAAGAAGGATCATTTGTCATAACGTTACTTTAATATCAGAATAATTAAGCCGTCATCCCGGAACCTAGTGCAGTTTAACGAGCTTGCGAGTTTAGCTGCACTTGGTATCCGGGATCCAGAATGTCATGCATAGCATTTACTTTTTAGAAAGCGTCAAGCTTTACATGAAACCGAAAACCCAGGTGTAATGGGTATATACCCATTGTACCTTAAGATGGCTATAGTACAACCCCAGATGATATGGTATCCTCTTCGCAATTTTAAGGAAATACCGTAGTTGTAGTTATTGAGTCGCCATAAAGCCCCGTTTATTCATGATGGGGAGGAAGCCAAAATTTAGTGAATTTCCCTAACCCTTACCCGTAAACAAATTTATTAAGGACTCCACTCTATGCTCTCCCCGGTCATACTTGCCCTTATCCTCAGCATTTTCGCTGGCGTAATGAATGGATCGTTCGCACTACCCACCAAGCATATGAAAACCTGGAGTTTTGAAAACACCTGGCTTAACTATGCCTTTTGGGCATTTTTAGTATTGCCCTGGCTGACTGTGTTTGTATTAGACCCACAAATTGGACGTATATATAGCGGTATGTCTATGCACATACTGGTGGTGCTCATATTAGGTGGATTTTTATTTGGCGCAGGGCAAGTCTGCTTTGCCTGGGCGCTACGCAACATTGGCCTTGGGCTCGGCTTTGTGATTAATATCGGTTTAGGAACCGCGCTCGGGTCGCTGCTGCCATTACTAACCTTAAACAGCAGTGAACTGTTCAAGCCCGCTGGTATTTTAACCATCATCAGCATTATTGTGATTATCATCGGGTTATTGATTTCTTATTACGCTGGTGCACAACGCGACAAACAACGCCACATAGCCCAGGCATCTGATAACCAATCGGTCAAAAAAAGCATCTATCAACTCAGCGTTATGTTGGCCATCTTGGCGGGTTTGTTCTCAGCTGGACAGAACTATACCTTCGCACTCACCAGTCAGATGCAACAGGTAGCATTGGCTTCGGGCGCTGATTCATTAGTAGCGTCTATTGTTATTTGGCCACCATTTCTTACCTGTAGCTTTATTCCTTACGCGCTCTACATGCTGTACTTGCATACCAAGAATGCATCGATGCAAAACTATCATGCTCCTGGATCCTTACGTAATTGCCTATTAACCATCGTGATGGCAATTTTCTGGTTTGGCTCCCTGGCAGTTTATAGTAAGGCATCGTTATTGATCGGTTCATTGGGACCGGTTATTGTCTGGCCGCTATTTATGGTGATGATCATCCTCACCTCCAATTTCTGGGGCTGGCGACATCAAGAATGGGCCGGTTGCTCAGCACCGGTAAGGCGTCTTGCATTAACTTCTATCGGTGCATTGGTACTTGCTGTTTTATTGTTAGCACTTAGCACACATTTATCCCTATAGAACTGGAGAACTTTATTATGTCCACAGCACCCCAATACATCGGCATCGAAGGCGGCGGCACCAAGTTCGTGTGCGTACACGGCTCTAATCCGCGGGATTTACAAGATCGCACGGAAATAAAAACCCAATCACCCGCGCTTACCATGGCGGAAGTCATTGAATATATCCGCGCTGTACAAAAAAAATCTACCATCAAGGCCATTGGCGTGGCGATTTTTGGCCCGCTGGATTTAGACATGCACTCTTCCACCTATGGTTACATCACCACCGCCGCCAAACCAGGCTGGGGAAATTACAACATCGTTGGCACACTAAGGGAAGCGTTTAACCTGCCGGTTGGTTTCGACACCGACGTGAATGGCGCCGCCATTGGGGAATACCGTTGGGGCGCTGCACAAGGGCTAAGTGATTTTCTCTATCTAACCATTGGCACCGGCATTGGCGGTGGCGCCATGGTGGATGGAAAATTGCTGCATGGCGCAACTCACCCTGAAATGGGGCACATGTTGA
Organism: uncultured Gammaproteobacteria bacterium; assembly: GCA_963777715.1. GTDB lineage: Bacteria > Pseudomonadota > Gammaproteobacteria > JAURND01 > JAURND01 > JAURND01. The sequence continues at coordinate 118,180 of CAVZRN010000009.1, read as the reverse complement.
TCCCGCAAGACACCAGCCATGACAGCTACGAAGGTAGCTGCCTCTATCACAGAAATTGTTTTGAAAGCTTGGCGTCAGGGCCAGCAATGAAGGGTCGTTGGCATGTTAGCTCTGCCCTCGATTTACCCGAAGATCACGAAGCCTGGGACTTGGAAGCACATTACCTGGCTGTTGGTTTGACCAACTATATACTGACACTGTCGCCACAGCGCATTATAATGGGCGGCGGCGTGATGCGTCAGGAGCATTTACTACCGAAGGTGCGCGCTCAGATTGCTACCTGCCTAAATGGTTACTTAAAAGATGATAAGATCATGAGGCATCTGGACAGCTACATCGTAAAACCAGGCCTGGGTGAAAATTCCGGTATTTGCGGCGCGATTGCGCTGGCGGAACAGAGCATTAAACAACAAGTACCCTTAACCGCCTAATCACTGCTGTACTGTTATGGCCGTTTGCAACTTTTGCTGTATAGTTACCTATTATGAATGAAATCGGTAAAACCTACTCACGCCCATGGGGTACTTATCAAACATTGGCGTTGGCGTCTGGGTATCAAGTCAAAATTATCACCGTTAACCCAGGCGGTAGACTTTCACTGCAAAAGCATTTTAAGCGTTCCGAACATTGGGTGGTGGTGACAGGCACGCCCACATTAACCGTCGGCGATCAAACCCGAGTTTACCATGTCAATGAAAGCCTCTATATTCCCAGGGAAGCCCAACATCGCATGGAAAATTTTGGTAATGACGTGTGCACATTGATCGAAGTGCAAGTGGGCGATTATTTGGGTGAAGATGATATTTTGCGGATCGAAGACGTATACGGCCGCACTTAGAAACGGCCATATTTTGTCGATTTTGGCGGGAAAAATTCCCTCAAAATGCTCACATATCAACCCCACATATGCTGCGCTTTTTCGAGATTTTTTCGCACCAAACTCGACTAAAATCTGACCGTTTCTATAGCCCTTGCTAAGTGGTATAGTTACATAAACTTAATAAAATTAATAACAACTATGAATATTCACAGCGACGAATTTAAAGTAAAAGTCGGTTTAGCAGAAATGCTAAAAGGCGGCGTCATCATGGACGTCACCAATGTCGAACAAGCGGTCATCGCCGAAAGAGCCGGCGCATGCGCCGTGATGGCATTAGAGCGTGTACCCTCTGATATTCGCAAAATGGGCGGCGTAGCACGCATGGCGTCCCCCCGAATCATTCAAGAAATCATGGATTCCGTATCCATTCCAGTCATGGCCAAGGCACGTATTGGACATTTTGCCGAAGCACAAGTACTGCAAGCATTGGAAGTTGATTTTATTGATGAGAGTGAAGTATTAACGCCTGCTGACGAAGAACATCACATCAACAAGAATAAGTTTCGCGTACCGTTTGTCTGCGGCTGCCGCAACTTAGGCGAAGCATTGCGCCGCATTGCCGAAGGCGCCGCCATGATTCGCACCAAGGGTGAGGCCGGTTCAGGAAATATCGTCGAAGCCGTACGCCACATGCGCACACTAATGAGCGAAATACGTAACCTCACCGTACTGGACGAAGCAGAACTGGTGACCGCCGCCAAACGTTTAAGCTCCCCCCTGGAATTAGTACGCTGGGTCGCCAAACAGGGTAAACTACCCGTACCTAATTTTTCAGCTGGCGGCATCGCCACACCTGCAGATGCGTCACTCATGCGACAATTGGGTGCTGAAAGTGTATTTGTCGGCTCTGGCATTTTTAAATCCAGCGACCCAGAAGCACGTGCGCGCGCTATTGTGATCGCCACTACCCACTATGACAATCCACAAACTGTATTAGAAGTATCGAGCGATTTAGGCGAAGCAATGCCGGGACTGGATATACGCCAACTGGCGGAGCATGAATTGTTACAAACACGCAGCGAATAGCAATTCCGTATATTTGCTGCCCAACAACGACTAGCACAAACGGTCAGATTTGAGCCAAGTTTGGTGCGAAAAATTCTCGAAAAAGCGCAGCATATGGGGGTTGATATGTGAGCATTTTGAGAGAATTTTTCCCGCCAAAATTGGCCAAATATGCCCGTTTCCATCCAATAACTATGACTAAAATTGGTATATTAGCCTTACAAGGTGGTTACGAAGCACATGGCCGGGTATTAAAGCATCTCGATGTCGCCCATCATTATGTCCGCACACCTGCAGATTTGACCGATATTCAGGGATTGATCCTGCCAGGCGGCGAAAGTTCCACCGCACTAAATCTACTGCAACAAAACGGTTTATTCGACGCCATACGTCAACGCGCACAACAAGGCATGCCTTGTTTCGGCACTTGCGCTGGCGCTATTTTATTGGCCAAACACGTGTTATCCCCCTCCCAACCCAGCCTTGGCCTGGTAGATGTTACCATCATACGCAATGCCTATGGTCGCCAATTGGCCAGCTGTATCACCGAAGGTTATTGCCATCTCACCGCAAAACCCATGCCAATGTGCTTTATCCGCGCACCGCGCTTTAGCGAAATACCTGCGCAAGTCACTGTATTAGCAGACTTTCAAGGCGAAACCGTGTGTATCCAACAAGACAACTACCTGTTAGCAACCTTCCATCCTGAACTAACCAAGGACACCACCCTGCATCGGCATTTTATTAGTCTGTGCCATTAAACCCCCATCCTAACCTTCCCCCGCTTGCGGGGGAAGGTTAGGATGGGGGTAGGGGTAGGATTCAAGAAGTTATTTACGATAGCGCAGAAAAAGTATGGGCGGTTCATGAACCGCCCATATATATTAGACAGTGTTAAAAGTGACGAGAGACACCACGCCGGGTCAATCAACCTGAAACACTAAAATGGACCAATACAATTATTAGTCCATCCTTGGCTCTACTCCCTGCAGAAGTACCTCCAATCCCTTGTCCTCCATTCGGTTCTACTACTTCGTGCCACCAGGGTATTAAACCACATTTTTTTTAAAATTATGTAGTCAAAAGGCTGAACATGCATATATTTTCACAAATTGTTAAAAACTTAACCCATTTCCTTGGAACAACCCCCCATCCTGAGGAAAACTCGCTAAATTCCCATTTACGGTCTATCTAAGCCCATCCAACCTCCGTGCTATCCGCTTAGATTGCACTGGCACAAATATTACTGCCACTACCACAAACACAATCTTGTCTAAGCGTTTATGGCAAAACAAAATGCGTTGCATAATTAAATTTGCCACCTTCAGCAAACGTCCAGGCATTAAAACCACCAATATCGCGGATAGCTAGCTCATGAGTGCCTTTCTTCCATTGCAAACAAGTAGCTGGTGAGGAAATTAAGCGCGTGTTGTATTTTTCAATATCATAATTTTCATGCACGTGGCCACACATAATGAGATCAACATGACGACGACTTTTCGCAATGACTGCAAAAAAATCATCCGCATTTTCCAAAATATATTTATCAACCAATGGGGTGTCTACCGTAAATGGGTGATGATGCATGACAATAGCGATTAACGCCGATTCAGGCGTAGATAATAAGTTATCTGCCAATTTTTCTAATGCGGCTATGCTGATATAACCGCTCGCCCTTCCTTGTAGAACCGTATCAACAAATATAAAATTCCAGCCTATTGTTTCAAAAAAGCAATGATCTACCCGATGAAACAAGGGATATTTTTCAAATACCACACGCATACCAGGAATATCATCATGATTGCCAGCAATCCAATAAACTTTCTTGCTAAAACGAGATAATGCGTCTGCCACTATTGTATATGACTCCGGCGTCTCATCCTGGGAAATATCACCAGTGAGGAAAATACAGTCAAAGCTAATAGCGTTTTTTTGAATAAAATCCAGCACCTGCATAAACCTTGCGTTCGTGTGAACACCCAACAGTTCACCTTCCGCTGATTTGAAGAGATGTAGATCAGTTAGTTGCAGTATTTTGTAGGTCATGGTTGCGCCGTTTTCTGGGAGCGCGGGCAGCTTGCCCGCAAATATTAAGCCATCATCCCTGCTCTTTTGGGTATTGCACCAAGGTTTTAGACATTTCTATTTTAATACTTTTTTTATTTGAAGATGTATACCCACCGCACTTTAAATAACGGCTTTTTGTTAAGGATGCGGTGGGTATAATATGGAATTTTTATCGTAATATTCAGAGTCCCAGTTTTTCATTACGTTATCATCTTGATGTTTACCTTCCGGCACAGAATCGGTCCAAATTCGCAATTTCCATTTAAGATAAATAAACAGAAAAATTTTTAATTAATAGCGCGGATTCTTGTTTGTTCTTTAGGTAAAGCACATTTTTGCCAGGTTGAGCAGCAGCCAATTGAGATAGAATGATGGGTCTTGTTTTGTAAGGGTAATTCCATACCCACCTTATTGCTCGTAGACTTAGTCCACGAATAGGACATCCATCATCATGTTAGTAGGTTATGCTGATCTTGTCTAGAAAGAAGGAATGCTATGAACCACACCGACTTAAAAAATACCACTGATACCAAGACATGTATTAACCACAATAAAAAAATTCTTCTAGCTGACGATTGCATTAATCGTCTACAAGAAAATAAGCAGTTATTACAGCAAGCGGGTTATTGTGTTGATTTTGCGAACAATGGCGAACAGGCGCTGGCAAAATTGATGGCGGGTGAATGTTATGATTTGATTGCAACCGATGTTTACTTGCGGGATATGACAGCGTTGCAATTAATTAAGCATATGCGCCAAAATAACTTAGAACCCAATGTGTTGATTTTAATCCCCTATCAACTTCCCGCCAGCATGGTGAATGAATTTGATAACGCAGGTGTTGTGTCGATCGTGTGCCGAGACTGGTTTGTCTCAGCTATTGCGGAATTGCTGGAGGATGCCGAATATTTACGCAGGCGGTTTAGACGGAAATAAGGATTGTCAGTGGTTTTTCCTGGATATTTTAACCTCCTATTCCAGGAGGCTAAAATAGGGGACTATTTTTGCCTGTGATTTTTAGGGGGTATTTTTTACATGCAAAAATTAGGGGGTAAATCTTGACCCCAGATAGTAGGTAGTGAGGCCGCGTATGGATAATACGCCCAGTATTGCGGCTAAACTTCGACAAAACCTTAATAAGCACGCTATACTTAGCCTATTAGATTTCTTTCAAAACCAAGTATTTCGTTTTTTTTGCAAGGCGTGCGAACGACCCGAAGCGCAGTTTACTTGTCACTTGCATAAATAAGCAAATGAGCATCGAAAGCGGGGCGAAATGCCGCAAAAAGACAAAAGACGATGGTTTTTGAACCTTAAACGAGCAAATTCCTATGACCTACAGCGCTGATAACTACAAGCCGTTACCCGTTACCCTGGTAAAAGGCCAGGGTGTTTACTTATGGGACGATACTGGCAAGAAATACCTCGATATGATGAGCGCTTATTCCGCCATCAGTCACGGCCATTGCCACCCCAAACTAGTTGACGTGCTCACGCAGCAGGCGCATCAATTAAATGTGACCTCGCGCGCATTCTTTTCTGACAAGCTGGAGCCGTTTTTAAAATATGCGTGTGAATTAACCGGTCAAGAAAAAGCCCTGCCGATGAATTCTGGCGCTGAAGCGGTGGAGACCGCGATTAAGGCGGTGCGCAAATGGGCTTATACTAAGAAGAATGTGCCTGGCGGCCAGGCGGAAATCATCGTGTGTCAGGGTAATTTTCACGGTCGCACCACGACGATCATTAGTTTTTCTTCCGAAGCGCAATATCGTTATGGTTTTGAGCCGCTAACCCCTGGTTTTAAAACCATTCCCTATGGTGATGCTAGCGCACTCGAAGCGGCGATTACGCCTAATACCGCAGCCTTCCTGGTTGAGCCAATTCAAGGCGAGTCGGGCATTCATGCGCCACCTGCCGGTTATTTAAAAACCTGCGCCGACATTTGCAAAAAACACAATGTGCTATTAATCTGTGACGAAATTCAAACTGGCCTAGGTCGCACCGGCAAGTTCCTTGCCTGTGAGCACGAAAACGTCAAGCCTGATGGGATTATTTTAGGTAAGGCATTGGGTGGCGGTATATTACCCGTATCGCTATTTTTATCCAGCGACAGTGTCATGTCGGTATTTACTCCCGGCGACCACGGCAGCACCTTCGGCGGGAATCCGCTGGCGTGCACAGTTGGATTGGCGGCGTTACAATTAATAGTGAACGAAAAATTAGCTGAAAACGCCGCAGAATTAGGTGAGTATTTCTTGCAACAACTCAAACGCATCTCTAGCCCATTAATTAGCGAAGTACGCGGCAAGGGATTGTTTATTGGAATTGAGATCGCCCCACAGCATACCAGCGCATGCGATGTCTGTTTACAATTATTACGCGATGGCTTGTTAAGCAAGGATACTCACGAGACCGTTATTCGCCTATGCCCACCCTTAGTCATCACCCGCAGTCAAATCGATGATGCGCTAGGTATTATTAAACATAGCTTACATGTACTGGAAAACGCCAATTAATTATGTCAGTGATTAAACCTCGACACATCCTCATCACCACCGCGCTGCCGTATGCCAATGGCGCCCTACACCTGGGTCACCTGGTTGAATATATACAGGCAGATATCTGGGCGCGTTTTCAAAATCTGCATGGTAATCATTGCTTGTTTGTTTGTGGCAATGATGCACATGGCACACCCATCATGATTGGCGCTGAAAAACTTGGCGTCACGCCGGAAGCCCTAGTCGCACAAATGCATCGCGAACACATCGCAGATTTTAAGGCATTCCACGTCGCCTTCGATTATTTCGATGAAACCACCCACACACCAGAAAATCAAACCCTGGTGAATTTAATCTATCAACGCCTGCGCGATCGCGGCGACATTACGATGCGTGCGATTGAACAGGCGTATGATCCGGTAAAACATATGTTCTTACCCGATCGTTACGTCAAGGGTGAATGCCCGCGTTGTGGGGCCAAGGATCAATATGGTGATAACTGCGAAGTTTGTGGGGCAACCTATACTCCGACCGAATTAAAAAATCCGATCTCTACACTATCCGGCGCTTCACCGATTCAAAAAGAATCCGTACATTATTTTTTCCATTTGGAACATTATACCGAGCAGTTAAAACAGTGGACACACTCGGGGAAATTACAGCAGCAAGTGGCAAATAAACTGGGTGAATGGTTCGATGTTGGCTTGCAATCGTGGGACATTTCGCGCGACGCGCCGTATTTTGGCTTCGAAATCCCCGATGCCCCGGGAAAATACTTTTATGTGTGGCTAGATGCACCCGTAGGTTACATAGCCAGTTTCAAAAAATTATGTCAGGCCAATCCCGACCTGCGTTTTGAGGATTATTGGGGCAAGGACGCCACCACTGAGTTATATCATTTTATTGGCAAGGATATTATTTATTTTCATGCGCTGTTTTGGCCCGCCATGTTGATGGGCAGCCAATTTCGCACGCCATCGGCTATTTTTGCTCACGGGTTTTTAACTGTCAATGGGCAAAAAATGTCGAAATCGCGCGGCACGTTTATCACTGCTCGCGATTACTTAAACCAGCTTAACCCAGAATATTTACGCTATTATTACGCCGCAAAATTGAATCAACACATTGAAGACATCGATTTGAATTTCGTCGATTTTGCGCAACGTATCAATTCCGACCTGGTGGGAAAGTTTGTCAACATCGCTAGCCGTTGCGCTGGATTTATTAGCAAATTTTTTGCCGGAAAACTGGCGACGCAATTAGAAAACGACCAGTTATTTAATGAATTTGTCGCAAAGGGCGAGATGATTGCAGCGTTGTATGAAGCACGCGAATATCACCAGGCTGTACGCGAAATCATGGGGCTTGCCGATATCGCTAATCAATATATTGATGCAATGAAGCCCTGGGTGTTGGCTAAGTCCACTGATGCATTGCCACAAGTGCACACTATCTGCACCACCGGACTGAACTTATTTAAGATACTGATGACGTATTTAAAACCGATATTGCCACACACAGCCCTGGCAGTAGAACAGTTTTTAAATACTCCTCCACTCAACTGGGAAAACCGCAGCGTTGCCTTACTCAATCATAGCATTAATCCATTTCAGCCGTTATTACAACGCGTCGATCCTGCCGCAATCGCCGCATTTATGCAGCGGGACGTCATTGACATACCTCCACAGTAGCCCATGACTATTGTTGAAAAGCTCCCCACCCCGCAACCGCAAGTTGCCATCATTGATGAAGATGCTTGTATTGGTTGCACCAAGTGTATTCAGGCATGCCCCGTCGATGCAATTATTGGCGCGGCGAAATCGATGCACACGGTGATTGGCGCTGAATGTATTGGTTGTGGTTTGTGTTTGCCGCCTTGTCCGGTAGACTGTATTTTGCTGACAGCTATCGCGCCATTATCACCTGCACAACAAGATTGCAAAGTTAAACATGCGCAGCAGCGTTTTAGCGCGCGTAACGAGCGGCTAACGCGACGGCAACCACACATAGCGAAGCAACGCCGCGCCCAGGTAACTATTACGTTGGATGATGTGCAGGCGGCGGTAGCAAGGGCAATGGCGAGGAAATCTCATGAATCTAAAAAAACGCACTGAATTATTTAAACGCCTGGCAGCTCACAATGCTGAACCGACGACTGAATTACACTATAAATCGGTATTTGAATTATTGATTGCAGTTATCTTATCGGCGCAGGCAACGGATAAAAGTGTGAACAAGGCTACCGAAAAATTATTTGCTGTCGCCAACACACCAGAAAAAATTTTAGCGCTGGGTGAGAAGAAATTGAAATCTTATATCAAAACGATCGGCCTGTATAATGCCAAGGCGAAAAATATTATTAATACCTGTAAACTATTGATGGAAAAATACGGCTCACAAGTACCAAGTAATCGACACGCCTTGGAATCCTTGCCTGGCGTAGGCCGAAAAACTGCGAATGTCATGTTGAATACTGCCTTTGGCGAAACCACTATTGCCGTCGATACCCATATTTTTCGAGTTGCCAATCGCACTGGCCTGGCACAGGGGAAAACGGTACGCGAAGTAGAAGATCAATTACTGATCAATGTTCCGCCCGCATTTTTAAAACACGCACATCACTGGCTAGTGTTACACGGACGCTATGTATGTACTGCCAGGAAGCCCCATTGTCCCAACTGCTTAATCCGAGACTTATGTGAATATGACGCTAAAACCACCAACTGAAACGACCCCTAATAATCCTGGCTGGCAAACGTTACTCGCCGATGTGATTACTGATTCAACCGAGTTGAGTAATTTATTAGAATTGAGCACCGACACACTAACAAATAGCATACGCGCAAGCCAAGATTTTGCCCTACGTGTGCCACGCGCATTTGTCGCACGTATGCAAAAAAATAATCTGCAGGATCCCCTGTTGCAACAAGTATTACCCATCGCTGCCGAATTACAAATCATTCCCGGCTACACGCGCAATCCGTTGCAAGAAAAGCGCGCCAACCCATTACCCGGATTACTGCATAAATACTTTGGCCGCGTGTTGTTATTAGTTGCTGGTGGTTGCGCTATCCACTGTCGTTATTGCTTCCGTCGTCACTTTGCTTATGCCGAGAATGCTCCTGGAAAAGCAGAATATGCCGCTATTCTTGACTATATCCGTTCTGACTCCTCCATCCATGAAGTTATATACAGTGGCGGCGATCCATTATTAGCACAAGATCATGTACTCGCCTCTCTTACTCAGGACATTGCTAACATCCCCCATGTCACCACGTTACGCATTCATACCCGCTTGCCAATTGTGATCCCCGAACGGATTACCGCTGAATTGTTATATTGGTTCACGAGTACGCGTCTACAGCCGGTAATGGTATTGCATTGCAATCATGCCAATGAAATTGACAACAGCGTTATCGATGCACTATCGCGATTGCGCCAGGCAAATGTCACCTTGCTCAACCAGGCGGTGTTGTTAAAGGGTGTTAATGACGATGTTGATGCGTTAATTAATCTTAGCAAACGCTTGTTTGCAACCGGTGTTTTGCCCTATTATTTGAATCTATTAGACAAGGTACACGGCGCCGCGCATTTTGCAGTGTCAGCGGCACGGGCCAGGCGCCTGGTAGGCGCGATGATCAGTGCGCTACCCGGGTATTTAGTACCCAAGCTAGTACAAGAAAAATCGGGTATGCCGGCGAAATGTCCGTTGTTGCCAACCATACTTCACAGAGATTAAACCATGCCACAAAAAACCGTGCTGTACCAAAAACACCAGGCCGCTAATGGCAAACTCGTCGACTTCGCCGGTTGGGATATGCCACTACACTATGGCTCACAAATTGAAGAACACCACTACGTACGTCAAGATGCTGGCGTATTTGATGTATCACATATGACGATTGTGGATGTGCAAGGAGAACAGACGAGCGACTTCCTACGCTATTTACTCGCCAATGACATCGCCAAACTAAAGCAAAACGGCAAGGCATTATATGGCTGTATGCTGAACGAACGCGGCGGTATTATTGACGATCTTATCACCTACAAACTCGCAGAAAATCGCTATCGCTTGGTCGTCAATGCCGCCACACGCGACAAAGACCTCGCCTGGTTAAACCAACAAAGTCAACGCTTCGCGGTGCAATTAACCCCACGCACCGACCTGGCTATTCTTGCAGTCCAAGGCCCCCAGGCAATCAGCAAATGCGCTGACGTATTTAGCCCAACCCTATACTCTCGTATTAAGGCGCTGCGTCCGTTTGAAGTAGTAGAGGATGGTGACTATTGCATCGCACGCACCGGTTACACGGGTGAAGATGGCATCGAAGCAATGGTTCCGGCAACAGATGCTCCCCAACTATGGGATAAATTATTGAGCGCCGATGTAAAACCCTGCGGCTTGGGCGCTCGAGATACATTACGTCTTGAAGCAGGACTAAATTTATACGGCGCAGATATGAATGAGGATACTACCCCGCTGGAATCTAATTTGACATGGACAGTGGCGTTTGAGCCACCCGACCGTCAATTTATTGGTCGTAACGCACTGGAAGCACAAAAAAATCACCTCACGCAAAAATTAGTTGGACTGGTTCTGGAACAAAAAGGCGTATTACGTAACCACCAAAAAGTGATTGTGCCAAATATCGGTGAGGGTGAAATTAGCAGTGGCAGTTTTTCGCCTACCTTGCAACAAGCTATTGCGTTAGCGCGCGTACCCATCGCAACGGGAGAACATTGCCTGGTAGAAATTCGCGGCCAACAGGTCTCTGCCAGAGTGGTTAAACCGCCCTTTGTAAAGCATGGCAAGAATATGATTGTGTAACCCCCCTTTTTTAGGCGTGGGGATTAGCTGGAAATGTAATCGTAAAAACGGCGCCATGGCCCAATGTGCTGGTACACTTCAAGGCGCCGCCAAGCAGTTTAGTAACCGTATTGTAGGCTATATTTAGACCCAGTCCAGTGTTGCCCTTGTTGCGGCGTGTGGTAAAAAAAGGTTCAAATATCTTAGTGATAATTTCTGGCGGAACTCCCCTGCCGGTATCAGAGTAAGAAAATTCAATATCGTCGTTAAATCGTTTAACCTCAATGGTTAAGACGCCCTGCTCATTAGGTTCATAGGCATGCGCAATAGAATTCATGACAAAAATAGTAATAATTTGACATAACGCGCCGGGATAAGTATCGATTTCTAAATCCGCCGGGCAATTTAGTTGTGTGGTCAAATGCGTTTTAAGTAACGCCGGCTTCAAACTGATCAAAACCTCTTCTATATAATTTTTTAAATTGATGACACGACGATTTTCATTAATTTGATCAGCCGATACGAGTTTGAAACTTTTGATCAATTCTGCAGAACGATTTAGATTACTTTCGGCAAGATGTGTTGCCTCCTTAGTGGTGGAGATAAAATGTGCAAAATCAGAGCGTTTTATTTGATTTGTTGTGAACAACGCCTCCAATTTTTTTAATTCCTCATCCAACATTGAAATTGCTGTTATGGCAATACCCATTGGCGTATTTACTTCATGCGCCACGCCAGCGACCATGCTGCCGAGCGAGGCAAGCTTTTCGGATTCAACCAGTTGTGTCTGTGTTGTTTGTAATTCGTTGAGCATTTTCTTTAAATCTTGATTGACGGATTTTAGCTGCTCGGTGCGGTAAATGACACGCTCCTCAAGCTCAAGGTTTAATTGCTTCAACTCCTGTTTTGTCTTTTGCAATTCCAGATAGTCCTTACTGGTGCGGATCATATAGCGCACACGGTGACCGATAATGTCCCAATTAATTGGCTTAGTCGCAAAATCGGTGGCGCCAGCTCTATAAGCTTGATTGATTGATTCTAAGTCCTCAAGTGCGGTAACCATCATGATAGGAATATGCTTACCGCCGGGTGTTGATCGGATCTGTTCGCAGGTAACAAATCCCCCTATTCCTGACATTTCAACGTCCAGCAGAATGGCGTCAGGAGTGGTAGTCTTTAATAATTGCAGTAACTCTTCCCCACTGGTGGCTTCATGAACAACAAACTCCATTTCGCTAAGAATTTTACGTAACATAGCACGCATGGTCGCACTATCATCCACGACAAATACGACTGACTTTTTAGGTTCATTATCCGACTGATTGTTTTTGGGCCGCTTCACTGGTTGACATCGTTTATTCCCTTACTTATTTTCCAATTGCTTACATTTTTTAATGAAATATTCTGCTACCGTATCCTTTTGGTTGGCTGCAAGTATTTGGTTAAACATTTCATGAGCTTGTTGAAAATTACCTTCAGCAAAATAGGCAATGGCTTTTTCAAGCAACGGCTTGGTTTGTAGCTTTAATTTCTTCATATCCTCAGTATCGGTATTAAATATTTCGACAATTTTAACCGGTAGGGTTTTGCCAGTGATAACCAAGCCGCCTAAATTCCGGTGTGCAAATTGCTCCTTGTTAGCTACCTTATCAAATAAATCGCCGGTGACTAATAGATGAGTGGAAAATTCTTTGTTCATTTTTTCTAATTTTGCGGCCGTGTTAACAACACTGCCAATAACAGTGCAGTCCATGCGATCATGATAACCAATAGTTCCTAATGCTGCCATGCCGCTATTGATGCTGATACCGACATGGATGGGTTGTTGACCCAGTTCACTTCTTTTCAAATTATACTGATCCCAGGCTGTTAGCATGTCAATGCCAGCTATGATAGCCGACTCTACTTCGCCTAGAAACAATGCCATAAAAGCGTCGCCGATGTATTTATCGATAAATCCACCTGATTTTGTAATGAATGGTTCAACTATTTCCAGTAGCGTATTGACAAACTTGAAATTTTCGATAGGAGTTAATTTTTCAGACAAGATAGTAAATGAGCGTATGTCCAAAAACATTACGGCCACATCAATTTGGGTGTGCTCGCCAAGACTTATATCGGTAATATCTTTTTTGTTGAGTGTGCGCAGAAAATGGTGTGGCACAAAACGATCGGTTGCAATTAATAGTCTTTGTATTTCCTCCTTGGCGCGTTGAATTCCGATCAGGTCACGATAAGAGCGTAATGCCATTATTACGGAAAAATATAATTTATCCTGTGATAATTCAGTTTTTTCTTTATAATCATTAATATCATAATTAACAATAACTTCTTTTTCAGGCGCCATGCCCGGCTGACCGGTTCGAATAATGATACGAGTTAATTTATTTTTTAATTCATCTCTTAAATATTTTGCAAATTCAAGTCCTGAATTATCTTCCTCCATTACTACATCAAGCAAAATTAATCCAATATCCGGATCATTCATAACGGCTGTTCTTGCTTCTTGGGCGCTGAAGGCGCTTAAGAAGTTAATCGCCTTACCTTCAAATTCAAAACCTCTAAATAAAAGTTTAGTAATTTCGTGAACGTCTTTTTCGTCATCGACAATTAAGACACTCCATTGCTCTTTTGGCAAATGCTCTTTTGGCAAATTTTCGACTTTCTTTTCAGAGTCTTCGTCTGAAAATAAAAAATCATCTGTACCATTGCTCATGAGTAATTATCTCGTGTAATCTTCTTTAAATAATCAGCGATATCCTCTAATTTAACCATCACATCCGCTGCGCCCATGGATTGAGCGATTCCAGCCATGCCAAAAACAATCGAACTTTCTTTGTCTTGAATAAAGGTATGTCCATGCTGTTTTTTTAACTCTAACAATCCTTGTGCGCCATCGCTTCCCATTCCTGTTAACAAGGCGCCGATCGCCTTAGGGCCACATACATGCGCCACAGAATTTAATAATACGGTAATAGATGGATAAAATCCATCGACTGGATTCCCATGCACTAATTTTGTGTGCAAATGTCCATTGAAGCGTTCAATCTCCAGGTGGTGATCGTCTGGCGCCAGATATATGACGCCTGGTTTTATTTTTTCTAAGTTAGTTGCATTTTTAACCTGTAACTTAGTATCATTATTCAACCATTCAGCGTAACCTCCTATAAATCCGTGGCTCATATGTTGAACAGCCACAATAGGAAGTGGAAAATCTGGTGGCAATGCTGAAAATATTTTTTTTAATGCTTGCGGCCCGCCCACTGATACTCCAATCGCAACAATCTCATAATCTCTATGTTGGTACTTGGCATCAATATCTGGTCTAGCTTGTTTTGTAAGATCAGATGGCTTTAACCTGCGTTTTAGTAACCTTTATTTCTGACATGCTACGAAGCGTTTGGATAATATACTGCTTTTCTTGTTCAAACGATGCGCTGAACATATTCGATGGTTTAGGTAACGCACTCAACGCGCCGGCATCTAAAATACGAAATGTTTCCTGCAACGAATCGTTATTAATCGTAGCGCTAATGACCACAATAGGGGTTGGATGTTCTGATAAAATGCGTTGGGTGGCCTCTATTCCATTCATGATCGGCATTTGTATGTCCATGGTAATTAAGTCTGGTTTTAATTCAGCCGTCATCTCTACTGCTTCCTTGCCATTTCTTGCTACGCCAATGACTGACATATCAGATGCTGACTCAATGATCTTAGTGATAAGCAGAGAATCCGTATGTGAATCATCAACAACTAGTATCTTTATCATCATCGTTAGACCATTTGTTCAACTAGTTTTCTGGACAATACCGCCTTATCCATCACGTCGGATAAGTTGAGCACAATAATAATATCACCATTTCCTGATAAGGTTGCACCCGTAACACAAGTAATATTTGCCAGGGGCGCCTGCAGCGATTTAATGACGATTTCACGTTCACCGATGATATTGTTTACCAGAAGCGCCACCATATTGTTGTCCTTTTTTATAACTACAAGTGGCAGCTGATTCTGTATGATATGAGGCTGTGGATCTAACTCTAGTATGTCTGACAAACTGCACAATGGAACGGGATGCTTTTCCAGTAAGATCGCATGGCTTTTTTCAACCATGACGATATCTTTTTTGTTAAGCAGAACGACACGCTCAATAAAACTCGTCACCAGGGCGAATAATTGCCCTCCACACTCTACAATCAAACCTCTCTCGGTGGCCAGGGTCAAGGGCACTCTTAAAATAAAGGTAGTGCCCTTACCAATTTCAGTAACGACGCTCACCCCCCCCTTTAGATTTGCTAAGTTAGCCCTGACAACGTCTAATCCAATTCCACGGCCTGAGACATCAGTAACAGTATTCTTAGTCGAAAAACCCGGATGAAATATTAAGTTCATGATTTCATCCTTGCTAAGTAGTGCCAGCTCTGATTTAGAAATCATACCTTTTTCCAGGGCGCTATTGGCCACCTTTTCTGGATCAATGCCACCACCGTCATCCTTAATAAAAAACAAAACATTATTATCTTCTTCTTTAACATCAATTTGTATACAGCCTACTTCCGGCTTGCCATGTGCTTCTCGTGTAGCAGAGTCTTCAAGTCCATGATCGATTGCATTTCTTAAAATATGTATAATGGGGTCTTTAATGCCATCTAAAATAATTTTGTCAATCTTGGTATCTCTATCTTTAACCTCTAAGGTAACCTGTTTCTTTAGGGTATAGCATAGATCACGCACGACGCGCGGCAAATGCTGTAATAAATTTGAGGTTGGAACAAGACGCAGTAAGCGCACCTCTTCCTGCAATGAATTAGACAACATGGTTAGCTCATTGATATGTGCCGTCATGTTTTTGTGCATTCTATTAATAATACTGGTTATTTCGCTCAACCGATCTACATTAGAGTCGTAAAGTAGTTTTAAATCCTCAGCCATGTCCTTGTTTGATACATTTCTCAGGTCTAATAGACTTTTTTTCCATGTTTGGTAGAATTGCTGTGCTTTATCACCAAGCTGTGCCAATTCTAAAAAATGCTCATCAATGGCAATTTTTTTAAGCTGAATTTCTTCCATGTAGGCTGAAATTCGATCTAAATTATGCAACGAAACTCGTACTGTTTCATACTCACCGCTCTTAACAGGTAATTTCGCTGCCTGTGGTGTCTCTTGTTCCTCTCCGCCTGGTGATGTTTCTGGTTTTTTTTCTACCAGCTGTCGCGGTTGCAGAATCTCACTCTGAGTTGTTGGTGACTCTACGCTATTTTGTAGTTGCTGCAAAAGCGCCGGCACATCAAAGGAAATCGGCTTTTTCTGCATATAGCAATGCATGGCTTCTCGCATACCATCGACAGCTTGTAAACACACATTAATAATGTCCGGATTGACTAGTAGCGTTTTTTTCTTGATGGCAGTAAATAATGTTTCCACACGATGCGCAATCTCCCCAACATCGGTAATGCCAATGCCACGCGCTGATCCCTTAATATTGTGAGCAGAGCGAAATATACTATCAATTGATTTTTTCTGATCATCTAACCCGGTTTTTTCCAGCTCAAGCAGTCCATCCGTGATTATTTGTAGATTCTCATCAAGCTCTGTTCCAAACGTTTCCAGGACTTGTTTTAAAAACTCCTCATCCAATGGCATAGAAAACACTCCGTCCTGTTTCAGTATTTATAACCTGTAAATACTTACAAATTCTTTAAGCTGCTGTGCAATATCCGTAATATAGTTAACTGCCGTCTCTGTTTCTCTAACACCATGCACAAATGAATTCGTTACTTGATTAATCTCGTTCATGCCGGCGGTGATTTGCTCAATACTTATTGTTTCTTGTCGTATTGCTGCTTCAATCTGCTGACTGGCAATCGAAGCTTCCGTGATCATATTATTTAAGCTGTGGACTACCTCATTGGCATTTTCGATAAGGTTACTGCTGTCTTTGACGCTACGGGTGCCCTCTTCAGTTACCATCACAGATTTTTCCGCACCATGGCGAATATTCTCCAGAATTTTTTGCACTTGTGCTGTCGATTGCTCAGATTGCTCAGCCAGGTTTTTAACTTCAATGGCGACTACCGCAAAACCCTTACCGGCTTCGCCCGCCTTGGCGGCTTCAATGGATGCATTTAATGCCAGCATTTTTGATTGCTGCGCCAGGGTATTCACAACCGCCGTGATTTCACCCACTTGCTGAGTCTGTGTGCTAAGTTCAAGGATGGATTGTGCAATTGCCTGTACTTTATCATGCAATACCTTCATAGCTTGCATAATCTTCTCAACGGATTGCATCCCTAAATTGCCCTTATCCCTTGTTTGTTTTGCTACTTCTCCCAGAGCTTTCGCTTTTTCCATGGTTTGTTTGGAGCTTTTATCGATTTCCTCCAGCGAGCTGGTTATTTCCTGAATGGAAGCGGCTTGCTCTGTCACACCACTTGCCTGAGAATTTGACAGTGCTTTAACTTCTTCTAATTTGCCCGCCATATTACTGCTGGATTTTAATATTTTAGTGGCAATGTCACGCATACGGTCGGTCATGGAATTAAGATCATTGCCCAGTTTTGCTAATACATCATCAGAATCAATCTCTAAATGGGTATTCAAGTTGCCTGCGGCTAATTGACTGCTATGGGAACTATATTTATTGGCTGTTTTTAACACAGAATCCAAAAATGTTTTTGTCTTCGCTTCATTCATTTTTATATTATTTTCGTTTTCCCGGATGGATGACTGCATCTTAGCCAGCGCAGCTAATAGCTGGGCGATTTCATCACTTCCGGTTATATCGATTTCGATACTTCGTTCGCCTGCAGCAATCCTTTTTGCAATGTTAGTGGCGGTATCAAGAGGGTTGACGATTGAACGAGAGGTCAATACGGAAATAAACGTCGCCAGGCCAAGGGAAACAAATAATAACCCCCAGATAAGATATTTTAATTTTGAAATCGTATCCAATAATGAAGCTGTTTGATTAATTACAAAATTAGCCTCTCCATTAGACATCCCGCCCTCTCTTTGCTTCGTCACTGCTGAACGCTCACCATCGATCATATCAATCATGGTTTTATCGATAGGGGTTAAATCGTTTTCAATAATCCCGGTGATCGTTGCTGTCGTGGCGCCTGATTTTGCCGCATCTAATAGTTTTTGTTGGGCGGCGCGCAGAGGTGGATAATATTTCTTAAGCTCTTCCCATGATTTAGCAAGAGCCTGATCGTTCCATTTATTGGACAGGGAGTTTAAATCCTCTTGGCTCTGCTCAATATCAAGCCACGCGTAATCATAATCTTCCTTTGCGGATGCAGAATTTGTTAGGATATAATTATACAAGTTACTTTGTGTCTCATTGATCTGCGACCCGAGCAAGGATGACATATTTTGTGTTGAAATGCTGATGTCTTTAATATGGGTAGCATAATTTTCAATCGCAATAATCTTCGTCAGAAAAAATATAATTACAACAGTTATGGGTATCATTATCGCGACAAACCCAGCGAACAGACGTTTATTAACGCTTAAATTTAGAAGTGAAGTCTTGGTGCTCATGATAATGCTCCTAAAGATTTACTTATAATGATGGGTTTTAATTCCAGAACTTACTTCACTAATTTGACCAGATAAGTCAGCAAGGATTGCTTCAATATTAAGTATGGCTGTTACACCGTTGTGCAGCCCTATAATATATTCAGGTTTTATGGCGCCAACAAATGATAAGGGTGCTTCCAAGTCAGCCAAATGGTAACTTGCGCTGCCTTCAATAGTATCTGCCAACAAACCTATCGTAGTATCGCCGCCTGTTATGACTAAAATATACGGTTTTTTAACATACTCAGTATCTGTGAAATTGAAAAATTGTTTTATATCCAACACCGCCAGCAGGGCGCCACGACGATTGATAATGCCAGAAATAGTCTTACTTACACATGGTAACTTGGTTAATGTAACTGCGCTCATGGCTTCTTTAATATATTGGTATGGAATGCCATATAATTCATCCTTGCCTAATTTAAAACGCACATAGGTTTCGCCATCCTGGTATTGAATTTTATCAGCAGTTTTCTTAGCAATTTTTTCCATACGTTGATGCAAGATACGCTTATCCGCATCGCTGCGTGGCATTAGATATTTTAGTAAAGTTTTTTTAGTTTTTTTTCTCAATTTATATTGTTTTTTTTCAGGCGCCATCTTAGTTGGCTCCTGTGGTTGAATAGGGTAAATTGTTGTCAACACGAGAAAAATATATCCCATCTTCATCGTAGAAGGTGAGATTTGAATCATTTATATTAATTGGATCAGAGGCGCCCAGCATCAAGTAGCCGCCCTCTACCAGTGCGGCGCTTAATTTTTTCATGATCTGAGAAATGCGTTGTCTGTCAAAATAAATTAGCACATTGCGACATAGGATTAAGTCTTTTGAGTGCGTGCCGTTTAGGAGGGATGGGTAGTCATTTTCATTTAAATTAAGGTATTGAAATTTCACCTTATCGCGTATATCCGGCGTGAGAAGGTATTCATTCTTATCAATCTTGTGAAAGTAACGTTCCTTGTAATAATCTGGTATGGAACGCATAGACCATTGACTGTACTTGCCAGTAGTGATTTTTTGCAGTGCTTTTTTATTAATATCTGTCCCCATTAAATCCAGTGACCATGCCGCATGATCCGGTAATATTTCATAGAGCAACATAAGAATGGTGAATATCTCTTCCCCTGTTGAACAACCGGCGCTCCAGATATGAATGCTTAAATCATTTTTTTCACGCTTATTTTTTATGATGCGCGGCAATAAAATATGTTCCAGCAAGCGCATTTGACGTTTGTCCCTAAAAAAATAAGTTTCACCAATGGTGATGCCAATAATTAAACGTTCCAGCAATATAGAAGTTTTATCGCACGTGCTTAATTTTTCTAAATAGTCTTGTGGTTCTAAATTAAATTCACGGCATGAATTCAATATCGTCCCACTTAATTCATTCGCTTGATTTACATGAACAACGATACCAAATCGGTTACGTATCAGCTCTATGAAATTAGACTCACACAACTTGATGGAATCCATCAATTTTTTTGAGTGTTCATCTTGTGGTTGCGACACGGTAGCTGGGTTCATAAAGGCGCTTCTGTGTTTTGGATTTTATCGTTAGTTCGGTTTAAATGCTTAACCGTTGTTAAGTTAAAACCCAATATTCGTTTTGTGTTTATAAGTAATGCAACTTCTGTTTTTAGAGTGATCGCTGCTATAAATGGTGACTCGTCCGTATTGAATTCTTCGTGCATTTGAATGGATTTTTCTTCAATAACATCCAGGCCGATAGCGTGGTCAACGATTATCCCCACTGTATGGTTTTCATCTGAACAAAGTAATATGGGAGTATCCAGTGAATATTTATGATCACGCGCGAACCCTAAGTAAATCGCTAAGTCGATAACAGGAATACTTTGCCCGGCATAATTCATTAAGCCAACCAGGTATTTAGGGCTATTCGGGACGGCCTCTATCAGCACCAGGGGAAGGATTTTTTCGATATACTTTATTTCTATGCAAAAGTGAGCATCATGTAATAAAAAATGCAGAACTTGCAATTTGCCCTCCATTTCCAGCCTGCTCATTCTATTTTCCTCATAATTCCACTATCAGTAAGTATAGAAGAGAATTTGATGGTATGGGGGGAAAATTAAGATTAGGGGACTTAAAACAGAACCCCCTCCCTACCCCTACCCCGCATTCGTAGGGGCGGCACGCGAGCCGCCCGTAAACCTTTTCGGGCGGTTCACGAACCGCCCCTACGAACCCAATCCCTTCCCCCGCTTGCGGGGGAAGGTTAGGATGGGGGAGCCTATGACTTGTGTATAAAGCTATGACATGGCAACGGGCGGGAGGATTTCATTAATCATGCTGTTCCGACACCCCTTCTAACATATGCCGCAATTCTCCTGCTACGCGCTCATTGATCGCTGACAACGACTGCTCAAATTGTGCTACTTCCAACGGCGGTGAGAAATAATAGCCCTGCACCTCATCACAGCCATTAATGTACAAAAACTTCAACTGTTCTTCTGTTTCTACCCCTTCCGCCAAGGTATGCAAGCGTAAAATTTTCGCCATGGCAATAATAGTCTAATACGATTGCCTTGCTATCCTTATTTTCAGGTATATCCTTTATAAACGCCCTATCTATCTTTAACTTATCCACCGGAAAATGTTTAAGATAACTCAAATTAGAATAACCGGTGCCAAAATCATCAATAGCCAACACAATGCCAATATTTTTTAATTTCTCCAACATCTCAACACTATGTGCTCCATCGATCAATAGTGTTTCCGTTATCTCTAATTGTAAGGTACGCGCCTCAATTTCAGTCTCTTGTAATACGCGATCAACCTCTAAATGAAAATCCAATCGCTTTAACTGTTTTTCTGATACGTTGACGCTAATATTGCCAACCGCAAGCTGTTTCTTCTCCCAAGCTTTAATTTGTTCACATGCACTGCGTAGCACCCACCTGCCTATATCTACAATAATACCCGTCTCTTCCGCGATAGTAATAAAATCTTTTGGACTTATTAAGCCACGCACTGGATGTTTCCAACGCACCAATGCTTCCAAGGCACATATTTTTTGGCTTTTTAAATCAAATATCGGCTGATAGAATAACACCAACTCCTTTCGCACTAGCGCATAACGTAACTCGTGCTCCAAACTAAGACGCGTAGCTACCTGTTCTTGCATTTGCGTTGTGTAAAACTGAAAGTGTAATTCACTGGTTTTAGCTCGATACATGGCAATGTCAGCATTCTTCAACAATGTTTTTGCATCCTTACCATCTCTTGGATAAACACTAATGCCCATACTACATTTTATATGTAACTCGTAATTTTCAATAAAAAATGGCTTATTAAGCGCTTCAATATATCTTTCCACCAACAACAATACATCGTTGTCTGTTTCAATATCTATGGCTAATAGTACAAATTCATCACCGCCCAGGCGAGCCAGGGTGTCACCATCGCGTGTGTGACTTTTCAAGCGATTTGCCACTGATTTTAATAAGGAATCACCAACCGCGTGTCCTAATGAATCATTGATGGGTTTAAAACGATCTAAATCAAAAAACAATATTGCCAACTCTCTTTCACGGCGCCTTTCGTGTGCGATCGCCTGCTCGATGTGATCTAGTAGTAAAAATCGATTAGCCAACCCAGTCAATACATCGTGAGTGGCTTGATATAACAACTTGTTTTCAATCTGTTTATGACTAGTAATGTCGTGGAAACTAAATACTCGCCCAATAATTTTATCGTTCAAATATTGCGGAAAAGAATGGAATTCAAAAATCAAACCATTCTTCAAATACATTTCAAATGATGCGGATGCTTCCGGATTATCCTTTATTTCTTGTATAATACTGTAAAATTCATCCTTATTGTTTAAGCGATCCCCAGCAAATTCGACGATTTTATTGAAATCCGTTTCCGCACCCAAAGAATCTGGCACTTCCCACATCTCTACAAGCTTTTTGTTGCGACCTACAATTCTTTGTTTGTGATCAATGACAAACAATCCATTAGCCGATGCTTCTAAGGTCGCCCTGGTCAATGCAACCAAATGTTTGGAATTCTTTGCGTAGTAATGTGCGCGCTGTGAAAAATATACTGCAAAACCAACTAATACAGAAACGCTTAACTCTTTTACGATAGTGAAAGCAGCCAACACTGGCGATAAATCCGTAAATTCTTGATCGTTGGTGATTAATATACGCCAGAAAATTAAACTGATCAGCGACACAAAAATAGTGATTAAAATCGGTGATGATTTTTTGAGCTGTATACCGGTACGTTGACTGGTATAAGCAACAAAACTGGTAATACCGGCGCCCAATGCCACAAACCCCATAGCAGTGTCTGTGGCCATCGGCGCTAACAATCCCCAACCACTGATATATTGATTGCCCGGTTCGATGACATAGCCAAATAAACATAAAATACCGATACTCGGTAACAATATCCCCACCCAACCCGCCAGCACGATAGTCCAGCGCTCTATGGATTTTTTCAACATTACACTCCCAAAAACCACGCCCGCTGACATAAAACACAATGCTGTTATTGGCACCTTTCTTTGCGCCATCTCTGTTATAGCATCTGAGTGAATAAACAATAGCCTTTCTATTAAATGAAAATTAATATGGAAAATACCTTGCACCAATATCAATATGCCCATGATGAATAATATAACAGCAACAATTCTAGCGACGTATTTCCACTGGAAAAATATCGCGAATAACCCAACACCTGCTATACAAAAATTCATAGCAGTATCGTAGGACATTTTATAATAAGTGGGTCTAATCTGGGCGAAGATAGGTTGATGCAGCGGCTCCCAAATGCCGACTAATACTGAAAATCCAAGAAACAGGGTCACTAGGGCGCAGATAGTAATAATCCACTGATTAATGAGGTAGGCTAGCGATTTCCCCTGCTGCATGTGACTTCCTTTTTATCTGACTACTTCTGTAACTTTTGGCTTTTTAACTAAATTCCGACTAAACTAGTTATACTTCTTCTCAATCAACATGACACGATGTTGCTAAAATTATGGAAAATATACAAAAAAATCACCAATTGGCTCATTTTCTATCGCAATTGGACATAAATTTTAACGAACAACTAATTACTTCTATTTTAAATCATTGTGATGAAGGTATTGTTTTATCAGATCCCAACAATAGAATTATATCCGTTAATAAGGCATTTACCACCATAATGGGTTTTACCTCATTAGAAGTAGTGGGCGCCGAAGGCAGCATGTTTCGCGCTCCACAACCCAACCCAGCTATCTATGAACAATTATGGCACCAAGTCAATGAAAACGGATATTGGGAAGGTGAGATGTGGGTCAGACGCAAAAATGGGGAAATTTTCCAGAATGGTTAGTGTTTAACGTCATTAAAAATGCACGTGGTGAAACTCAGTATCACCTGGCCATTTTCTCTGACATCAGCGAACGTAAGGCATCCGCCGAGCGTATTGAGTTTTTAACGTATCATGACCCACTAACTAACTTAGCTAATCGCACCACACTCACCAATCAGCTTAACAATTGTCTGGCAACGGCACAACAGCAAAATACCAAGACCGCATTATTGTTGATTAATCTCGATCATTTTACCAATATCAATCTGACTTTTGGCCTGGCTGCTGGCGATATGGCGCTACGCTCAGTCGCTCGACACTTGCAATCATGCTTACATCACGGTGAAGTGCTTGCCCGCCTAAACGGCGACGAATTTGCTATCTTGGCGCCTACCGTTAAATCTCCAGATACCATGGGTCATTTGGCCGAAACTATACTGAACAGCGTAAATAATTTATTTAACAGCGATGAGTATGAATTTAATCTATCTGCCAGCATTGGTATTGGTATCTTCCCAGATGACGCCACCACTATCGATGATTTATTCAGCATTACCCACACCAGTTTAGAACATGCCAAGCGCAGTGGTGGAAAAACCTATAAATTTGCCACGCAAGATATGCAAAAAAATGTGCGTATGCGCCTGATGCTGGAAAATCGTGTCAGTAAAGCCATCAATAATGAATCGCTCGAGTTACATTACCAACCCCTCATTAATTTAGAAACAGGTCGCATTTGTGGCCTGGAGGCATTAGCACGCTGGGATCAGTCGGAAAAGAATCCACTCTCTCCGGGTGAATTTATACCCATAGCTGAAGATATCGGTTTAATTATTCCTCTGACCAACTGGGCGCTAACCCAGGCATGTAGAGATTATATCCGCTGGGCGCAGCAAGGTCTGTCACCACCACCGATCTCAGTAAATATCTCCGCAGTATACTTCACGCATCCAGATTTTCAAAAAAATGTCATGCGCATTATAGCGACTGAAGGTGTAAACCCAAGTTGTCTTAAATTTGAATTGACTGAAACCACGGTAATGCAGAATATAGAATCTGCGCGGAAAGTATTTGCCGATCTTAAGGCCGCCGGTATCCACATTGTCATCGACGATTTTGGCACGGGATATTCTAGTCTGAGTTATATTAAATACTTTGCTTTTGACCAGTTTAAAATAGACCTATCTTTTATTAGAGATATTGAAAACAGTGAGGATGCACGCATTATCATTTTAGCCATTATCAATCTGGCTAAAAGCTTAAACATGAGCGTCGTTGCTGAGGGCGTAGAAACCGCTGCACAGCTAGAATTTCTGCGCAAAAATCATTGTGATATGGCGCAAGGCTTCTACTTTAGCAAGGCGCAGCCCCCCGCTACCCTGGTTAAATTGTTGCAAAATGACTATTCCCTCATTAAATGAAAATGATGCCCTAGACTTCAATATACCCATCACACTTTGGTTTTCGGTTTTTGAAAACCCAAGTGTAACCTTAGCGCGATGGAGATTTTTAAGGGGAGAATGCAATTATCCCCTTAAATTGCCGTGTCGCAAGCTTGCTTGCGCCGGCAATCTTATCAAGATTATACCCACCGCATCCTTAACAAAAAGCCGTTATTTAAAGTGCGGTGGATATATACCCATTGCACCTCAAGGTGCGAACAAGGGTGAATGCAAAATTTGAAAGTTATCGGTAATTCTATTTCGTAACACACACTTCTTTCTGCCAATATTTTTAAAAAATCCTAACGTTGCTTCAGTAAATTCAGAAAATTTACCGTAATATTGATTATATCTGACAGATTCGTGCATCAGTTTCCAAACACGTTCGATGGGGTCTTATCGTTGGCGAATAAGGTGGGAGATAGTGCAGCTTTATCCCCAATTTTTTGGCAAATTCTTTCACTTCAGCGTTTTGGTGATAGCGTGCATTATCCCAGATAACATGTACCCGAAACTTTCCCGGATTCCCTCCACGCAACTTCCGTAAGAAATCACAGATCGTGCTTGCATTAACTGTATCAACTTGTTGATACGTAAAGCGATGTCCATTAAGGCAAATACCGCCAATGAAATTTAAACGTTTTTGACAACCTGTTGTGGCAATTTCTTTGCGTACACCCTTTAAAATCCAGCCATAGGTTAACTGGGTTTGATGCTGAGGATGAACGCTATCAGCAAAGTAAATCGGCTCTTTTTTGCCCGCTTTTTTCTTTTAACTGATTATAATAGGTGATGAAATTTTTCTGACGTACTTTATCCGCTTTCGCGGGGACAGCATGGGGTTTTTTGTAACAAAAATTATAAGCATGTAACCATTTTGTCATACCACTAATGCTGAATTTTTTACCATAGCTTTGAAAAACATAGTGGCAAATATCTTTTACATAAAGATACGTCACTTCCTCAAGATGCTCTATTAACTTATTTACTTCACCCTCTGTGAGCTTACCATCGCTACCGCCGTTCGTCGGCGATAATTTCTTATTTTTTAAATAATTCTCAATATGACGTCGGATTGTTTCATCGTCAAGCAATAAAATTCGTGCAATTTCAGAATAATTATAGCCATCATCATAGGCTAAAACTGCTTTTAGGCGGTCGCAGATTCGTTTGTCGCGTTCCTTGCGATGGTGGAGTATTAATTGTTGTCTTTCTTTTGCTGTAAGTATCTTTTTCATGTCAGCTTTTTACTACAGTTTTTAATTTATTGCACTAACTTTCGCATTTTCAAAGGCGAGTGGATATATATAAACTCATTAACATATTTACATACAAAATATTTTATGTAAATATACTTTTATTTGCATGAAATGCTCCATTCCGTGCAACAAGAAGTAAAAATTAAACAAAGGAGTCAACAATGACACTTAGTGAAGAAGCGATGTTATTTTTGGAAGAACACATTCCTGAACTCGCAGATGTAGCATTTAAGCAGGCTTATTGGGCGGCTCTTGCATCCGGTAGCAGCGTTCTTGTCAGTGAAAATGGCGACCTGGTAGAAGTATTTCCTGATGGGAAACATAAATTCATCAAACATCTGCCTCCAGCAACACCAGTCACTCGTGGCCAAAGGTTAGAAAAAATCCATGAATGAAGAAATTCTTCGGCTACGTATGTTTGCAGGCCCGAATGGTTCAGGTAAAAGCACATTTAAATCCATCATCCGTCCTGAACTACTTGGGATATTTATCAATCCTGATGAAATTGAGAAGCAGATTCGGGATTATGATTATCTAGATCTTGAAAGCTACCAAGTAGAATCCACAGAAAAAGAAATTCTAGATTTTTCATAAATTCTCCGCTTTTAAAAACTGCGGGTCTGAGTGGATGATGCGCATAACCTGCGTTTTAATGACGGCAAATTGAGTTTTTTCAATGTGGAAGTGAATGCCTATTTTGCTTCAGTCGCAGCAGATTTTATCCGTCATAAGCTCATTGAGTGCTCGAAATCTTTTACTTTTGAGACTGTGATGTCTTTTCCAGACAAGATTGAGTTGCTCCGCAAAGCACAGTCAAGAGGCTATCGAACCTACTTGTATTATGTAGCCACAGAAGACCCCGTTATCAATATTTCGCGCGTTCGGTATAGAGTGAAGATGGGCGGTCATTCTGTTCCGGAGGATAAGATCTGAGCCGTTATCAACGCTCTCTTGATTTGCTGATAGAAGCTATCCAATTCGCTAACCGTGCTTATATTTTTGACAACTCGACTCATGAGCACATCTGGTTAGCAGAGATTACGGATGGTCATTTACTGGAAATGAGAACGGATCAAGTGCCAGCATGGTTTAAGAAGGCGTTAGGAAGCAAATTCAATATAGAAAGCAATGTGCCTATGCAAAATTAAAAAATAAGAAACTGTTCAAACCCTAGATTTCCCACGCACAGCATCTAATTTTTGATTTTCTTCTAATAGCGGGTAACGACTGAAGGCAAGGTTCCATTTATCCCTAACCTTCAGTCAATTAACATTATACCTCCGGCAATAATTGCTTAACTTCCTCCATTAAATCTATAGTTAAAAACATAATAGGTATCATTATATTTTTATCTTCGACACTTGCTGAGATACAATTTTCTGAAACCCAACTAATTAAAATAGATATGTATTTAAATAAAAGTATATTTACATAAACATATGAACTTATTAACACATTTACATACAAAATATTTTATGTAAATATACTTTTATTTGCACGAAATGCTCCATAATAGAAGCAGCGATGGTAGGTAAATGGATAGCCGCCGCGTATGAACCTGATTCAGAAGCATGTAATGAATATCAACAATTAGCTCGCAAAGTAATTGAAATAGGGAGTAGACAATGAGTAAAAAATCGAATTTTACCACCACCAAAGAACAGCATATTTTAAAAACTCAACAAGAATTACAAAATGGGGAGCGGCAACCACCTGCCAAAATGGTACAAACAACGCTTGTTATAGAGTCCACCCTACTT
This sequence comes from uncultured Gammaproteobacteria bacterium, assembly GCA_963777715.1. Classification (GTDB taxonomy): domain Bacteria; phylum Pseudomonadota; class Gammaproteobacteria; order JAURND01; family JAURND01; genus JAURND01. The sequence continues at coordinate 89,549 of CAVZRN010000009.1, read as the reverse complement.
TATGCGGTTAAAGAAATAGCCTTAAAGAGAAAACAGGCTGGTATTAAACCAGACACGGTTACAGGCATAATAAAAGATGCTCTTCGAGATATTGTTAGAAAAGAAAAAGAATCTTCGCCAAGGAATGTTTGATTTCTTATAGCGTTCCAGTGTATGATGCCTAACGCTTTACCTGTTTACCCAGGGAATATCAACTGATTGATAGGGGGTAAGTTATGCATGTATTAGTCACTGGAGGCGCTGGTTTTATTGGCTCTCACTTAGTAGAATACCATCTTAACAAGGGCCATAAAGTACATGTCGTCGATGACTTAAGTACTGGTTCTCTGCAAAATATTGCCGTCTTTCAAGGCAATCCTCATTTCTTATTTACCCAAGCGGATGTATTGACCTGGTCGGAGCTGGAAAAAAGCGCCGCCTGGGCTGATCGCATTTACCATATGGCCGCTGTCGTCGGTGTTTATCGTGTTCTAGCCGAACCCATTAACGTATTAGCTACCAATATTCCAGGTTGTGAACGTGTATTAAGAGCAGCAGCCGCTAACGGCTGGAAGCCACGTATCATGATTGCTTCGAGTTCGGAAGTGTATGGCCAAAGCCAGGGCACAGACTCGGGGTTTAAAGAAACCGACAACCTTATCATCGAATCCGCGGCTAAAAATCGCTGGAACTATGCTATCAGCAAAATAGCTGATGAGGCATTCGGTTTATCCTATACACGCGAACTTGGTATACCGATCACACTTATGCGGTTCTTCAACACCGTAGGCCCCAGACAAACTGGCCGCTATGGCATGGTCGTGCCACGCCTGGTAGAACAGGCGGTGAATAATCAACCCATCACAGTGTATGGCGATGGTAATCAAACCCGTAGTTTTTGTGATGTACGCGACACTGTGCTTGCATTAGATGCCTTAGCCAATACTACTGATAGTGTTGGCGAGATTGTTAACGTTGGTAACGATGGGGAAATCAGTATCAATGATTTAGCAGAATTGATACGCAAACGTGCAGGTAGCAAATCCCATATCGTACATGTGCCTTATAAAGAGGCCTATGGTGAAAAATTCGATGAAGCTTATATTGATATCCAACGCCGCAAACCTAACTTAACCAAGTTTTTCAAATTAACCGGCTTCCAACACCACTGGACCCTGGAAAAAACCATTGATGACCTAATTGCTCGGGCACGCCATAACGTGCCCGCAGAGGTATAATTTCATTACAACTGTTGTTTAATGAAATTCCCCTAATTTTTTATCAGCCAAGGAAGATTAACGGCATATGAAAACCCCTTTTCTTCGGATAATTCTTATTTTTGTCAGCATTACCGCCTTTGTTAATCTGGCCACAGCAAATACGGAAGCTACGCCATCGACAACACCGCTTACTTACCAACAAATAAACGCGCTTGTGCAATCCGGCAAAACTGACCAGGCAACCGCCGAAGCGTTGCATCGGTTACAACTTTATCCTAACGATACGGATGTTACACTATTACTAGCCAATATTTATGCTAACGAGAAAAATTATTCCGCCGCCAATAAGTTATCAAAAAATGTGCTGGATAATGACCCTAAAAATGTTGATGCCAGTTTAGTATTGGCTAAATCACAAGCCGCACAAAATGATTATTCCGCGGCACTAGATACCGTCAACCATCAATTAAAATTTCACCCAAATGATCAACAATTACAAGATTTAAAAACTAAGCTTGAGAAGTTACCCAAAACGAATACCCCCCCCCCAGCAACTGCAAGCAATTCAACAACGTCTGAACCAGCAACAACGAACCAACCGGTTAATAACAACTCCGCTGATAATCAAGCTAATAACCGTAAAACAATAACTGAGAAAAAGCCGCCAACCGTCACCTACGAAGACATTAATCAGCAATTTAAACAAGGCCATATTGATAAGGCCAAGTCCTTGGCAATTAATTACTTGAAAAAGTATCCAAATGATACCGATGTACAGTTGTTGTTAGCAAGAATCTATGTGCGTACAGAAAATTATGAACTGGCAAAACAACAGCTATATAAGATGCTTGCCTATCACCCCGCCTATACCGAAGCACGCCTATTGTTAATAGGTCTACAACTAAACGATAAGGAATATGATGCAGCCCTTGAAACAGTCAATGATGGTCTTAAGGTACAGCCATACAATAAAGATTTAATGCAGAAAAAAGCTGAAATTTATTATGCCGTACATCAATACGGCTATTCTGCCGCGATGCTGAGAAACGTTTTAACCATAGACCCTAACAATAGAAAGGCTAATAATTTACTCAATGATATTATCGATATCAGCCCACGCGATGGTATAGGCCGCAATCGAGTAGGCATTGCACAAGGACTTTATAATGCCTCTGATTTACACGAAGTGTGGGATTACACCACTTTGTTTTATTCTCGCGATACGGATTATGGCACAATCATCACCAATTTAAATTACGCCAGTCGTGAACATGAAAGTGCTGCCCAGGGAGAGATCGTCGCTTATCCAGTCATTAATAGATATGTCTATCTGGCCATTGACTTGGCGTATGCCAATAATCCCAACCTATTCCCTGATTATACAGCGGGAGCAGAAGGATTTTTTAGTATCCCACGGGCATTTGATTTTTCTCTGGGAGCAGTCTATAAAAACGTACAAAACTCAGAATACTTTACCACCTACACCGGATCATTATCCAAAACCCTGGGAAATTTTTGGCTCAGCTTTAGACCCTATTACTATGTGCCCAACGCTGGCAGCACATCTATATTATATACCGGAACGATACGTCGTTACTTTAATGATGCTGGTGATTTGTACGTTGGTATTACCGCTGGCGATGGTTTTAGTCCTGACCTCAATGACTTACAATCGGTGAATTTTATTGTGGTCAGAGATACCTTTGCCAACTTGAATGTACAATTTCCCATCGTTAATCATCATTATGTTATTAATCTTAGTGCGGGTTGTGAGCGATACTTATACCCGAGCGGTCACGTACGCGACCTTGTTGGGGGAACCATTGGTATTAGTGCACGCTTCTAGATTTAAAAATATTCCAACAAGGGAATATAGAAACCACATTTGAGATTAAAGGTTTTGCAATCTAAAACGTAGCTCTAATAGAAAACCATTATTTTAAACGCAGTGAGTATACACAAATGTATGACATGATATTTTTTGGCAAGCATGTTCTTATCCTGGAAGAGATATTAATTCTCGCATTTGTCGTATTAACGTATGGCGCTAAGGGTTATTATGAACTTAAAACCAAGAGAGAGCGCATAAAAAATGCCAAGATGCGCGATATATTGAGCACGGCCACGAAACAAAAAACCTTACTCACTCAACCACAGATTAATTATTTGCAACCATTTGATCATAGCTTATTATTCCTAATACATGAATTAGATAGCACCGACAACACACCCCAATGGAAGGAAATACGTAACCAAGTAATCCAGCAAGTAGTACAACCGACAGCAAGAAAACTCGCAAAGTCATCAAAATCTCTGAAACGCTACCTAGCTACAGAATGCTTTAGCTTTGGTACAGAACCCAGCGATCAAAACACCATCATATCCTTATTACAAGATCCTACCTTGTTAATTTCATTGAATGCCGCACGTGTGGCGTTTAAATATCCTTCACCTGAATTAATTAATGCTGTCATTGATAGATTTTCCAGAGAGGATAGATTTCAGCAATCTGCCTACGCAAATATGTTAGCGGAAAACTCCAAACAAATAGCCTACATTATTGAACAGCGCTTATTGAAAGAAAAAAATACTCAAATAAAGATATTCTGTTATCGTCTTATGACCGTATTTCCACCACAAAAAGAAATGATGGCTGCGGCACAGCATGACATAACAAATGAAGATCTTGATTTGAAACTAGCGGTATTAACTTATTTAGCACATCACAAACAATCTGAATCAATTACCATACTGAGAAACTTTCTAACCGACAAACAATGGGAAGTACGCAGCAGGGCTATACAGTTATTGGGTGATCTGAAAGATATACCTTCATTGCCCGTCATCCGTAATGGCTTACACGATTCCGACTGGTGGGTACGTTTTAGAGCAGCGGAAGCCTTGTGCAAACTAGGCGAACAAGGCATTGCTATTTTACAAGCACAAGATCATACAACTGATCCTTATGCTTATGATGTAGCAAATCAAGCGCTTATAAGTTACCGACAACAAGGGGAGAAATAGCTTGGTCGATACAATTGTTTTTATTAACAAAGTAATTCTATTTTATTTCGCAGCATTAGGTATTGGCTATACCATTTTACTTATAGCCTCATTCCCTGACATCCTGCGCAAATTCAATGAGAATGTACATGGAAATGTCGGCGAATTAATAAATCGACAAGGATTAATTCCTATCACCATCATAACGCCAGCCTATAATGAAGCAACGCGCGGCGTTATTTTGAATTGTATTTACAGTATTTTGAATAGTGAATATAAAAATGTAAATTTAATCGTCATTAATGATGGCTCAACTGATAATACGTTGGAATTGCTAATAGATACATTTGCACTCTACGAAGTACCGATCGCAGTCAAGCAAAAAATAAAAACCGCAAATTTGCAACATTCCTATCAATCTAGGCTTTATCCCAATTTAATCGTATTAGATAAAGAACATAGTAACACTGGCGATACCATGAATGCTGGCATAAATGCCTGCCATACTCCGCTGTTCGCCACGGTAGATGCAGATACCATCTTAGAACCTGAAGCATTAACGCGTATTATATTTACGTTTTTATCTAACAAACATTGTGTCAGTGTTGGCGGCGCCGTGTATGTTCTAAATGGCAACAAGGCCGAAAATGGTAAATTCTTGACCCACCCACACATATCATCTGGCTACGTCCCTGCTATTCAGTCTTGCGAATATCTACGTTCATTCTTATTTGGGCGTTCCGGATGGAATACTTTTTAAGGGACCAATGTCTTTTGCAGGAGCATTTTCTTGCTTTGATACGCAATCAGTTATTGATGCCGGTGGTTTTGATCTTAATAATTACGCACAAGACGCAGAAATTGTTATCAAACTACACCAACACATGCGCAAGAAAAAAACCCCATACTCCATTCGTTTCATTCCTGCCGCATTTGCATGGACAGAAGTTCCGGGCACCTTAAAAGCATTTTGGAACCAACGTAATCACTGGCAGCGCGGTTTAATGCGAAGTTTTTTCTTACATAAGCGTATGTTTTTAAACCCTAGCTACGGCGTAGTAGGCTTATACACATATCCTTACTACTTAATATTTGAACTTTTAAGTCCTCTGGTTGAATGTACGGCATATATCTCTATCCTATTGGGATTCCTTTTAGGTGTTGTCACCGGTGAAACTGTACTATTGTTTATTGCTCTTGCCTGGGGTTATATTGCATTTCTAACCATTGCCACCGCCTTTTTACAAGGAATTACCTTTAACAAATATGATCGGTGGATGGACACCTTACGCATCCTGGGACTTACCTTATTGGAAATGGTCGGCTTTCGTCAATATAATGTTCTCTGTAAAACCATAGCGATATTTCAATATTTTTTTAATCGTATACGTGGGAAGAGAATATAACAACATGGCATCTTATTTAGTTACCGGTGGTTGTGGCTTCATTGGTTCCCATTTGGTAGATACCCTTCTTAGCAATGGCCATCGTGTTATTGTGATCGATGATTTAAGCTCCGGCAAGCGTGAAAATTTATCTCCCAATGCAGAACTAATCGTCGGAGACGTTTGTGATCTAAACCTAGTAATTAACACTCTCTCACAAGTAGATGCTTGTTTTCACTTAGCTGCACTATTGGGGATGGTAGCCTGCAAAGAAAACTGGCTAGGCACAAATCGTGTAAACCTGGTTGGCACACTAACATTGTTTGAGGCAGCACGCCTTATCCGTGAAAAACACCACAAAACCTTACCCATTGTTTATACATCCTCCTGTTCAGTATATGGGGACGCACCCTACCAACCTATCACAGAAATTTCCAGCACTGCACCTTTATCAGCTTATGGCGCTGACAAATTGGCTTGCGAGCTACATGCGCGCGTAGCTACTATAGTACATGGCATACCGACTATTGGGTTACGTTTGTTTAATGTTTATGGCTCGCGTCAAAATGCTAATTCCATTGATTCAGGCGCCATTCCAATATTTATTGATAAGGTGCAAAAAAATGCACCTATAACCATATTTGGTGATGGAGAACAGACACGCGATTTTGTGCATGTTTCTGACGTAGTAAATCATTTTATATTTTTTATGGAAAACATGCATCTGGCCCCGGATGTATTTAATGTTTGTACTGGAAATATTGTAACTATCAATCGGTTAATTGACCTAATGAGGAGTATTCTGCAAAAACCTATTGAAAAAATATATCAACCACCAAGACCTGGCGATGTTCTGCATTCCCACGGGGATCCCAGCAAGGCAATAGCACTGGGTGTGCACGCTAAAGTTCGGCTGGCAAATGGTTTAGAGCAACTACTTGAATAACAATTCCACTCGCCCTACAAGGTGCTGGATAATCACTTTCTCTTCCTGCTGTGTCACAATAATACCTTGCCGATCATTGGCGACATAACGCATCCCAGGCGATACTATTAATGTCAACTCTGAAATAGCTATGGGAGCATCTATCAATACCGTTGTGGACTGGGTCTTTTTATTGGCTGTATTAGATACTGCAATTTTCACTTGATCGCGCGCCACCCACCAATTACCAAAATCTTCCAAAGTACCATACCATACTGACTGGCCCCAGGTGTGTTGTAACAAATTAACAAAGTTTTTCTCAAACTCAAATCTTTTGCCAGAAACATTCGGCTCAATCAATGCAACCACTAAACCGCCATCACCACTCAGCTTCTTAGTGAGCTCAATTGCTGAATTAGGATCATTTACTAATAACGTATCTTGCCTATCTTCTATCGCCATCGGAAATTCATACACTGGCACCTCCACATTAGATACCCAATTATAATCTAACTGAAACGGTAGATGAGTTAGCACATCATTAGCCGTCACCGAAGAATCATAGTGAAAGCCTGTTGCTGCTAATGCCTGTGGTAAGATTTTAGGAGATTTAAACCCACTGCCCCGAAAAGAAACAATATTCTGGCCAAGGGAAAAATGTTGTAATAAAAAATAATTGACTCTAAGCTCACCCAATATGCTTGCATTCAGTGTTTTAGATTCGCTAACCACGTAAGGAATATAATCGGGGTACTTTTCTTCACCACTACCTGGCGGGAAAATATTAAATTGCAACGAAGCTGCAACCGTATTCCCGGCGATCTCCATACCCATGTCCCGCAATTGCTTAAACTTCGGCAGGTTTTCAAGCGTAAAAAATGCCTTATCGTTCCAATCCGTTATATATTTCGTTTGTATAAAATAAGTAGCATTAATCGCATGTTGTTTCTCAAATTCAGCATAAACTAAAGAATTCTCAGCATCCATATTATAATCAATATCGTGTGAAAGAATCACAGCTAAGGATTTGCCACCAGGAACCGTCGCCAATGTGACCGCATGCTTTTGCCCATTAATATAAATCTGCTTAAGCAAGCGTAGCAATACATCTAATGTAGGCTGATAATGGTTTGAACTATATTGTGATACTGTAGGTTGCCTATCGCTCCACGCAAAAGCACCGCTGTAGCTAAGCGCTATGAGCTGACCTATATCAACGCCAAACGCATAGGCGTTACCTGCCCTTGGATAGTTTTTTTGAATAATAGCAGGTGCATTGGCTGCATATGTCGCAATCGGCACACTGCTTGGATTCAGATAGAGCACTGTGGGTAAATTTTTAACAGCTTTAGTACCAATCTTAATTAATTGTTCCTCTGGCGCAACGAAATCATTTGTTATGGATGAGTGTGGGTTAATATGCAATTCGGTATTTTGCGTTATTTCTAGCGATTCTTGAAAACCAAAAATAGTTTTAAAATTATCGTCAACGCCTTGCGCTATTAATGTTCCGCCCTTATGGGGAACATCAGCTAACATTTTTAGTGCGGATGGTGGCAATACTTTGCTGGATAGTTCAGGATAAACAAATATTACGTTGTGACGCAATGCCCGCTTATAATCCCGAGTAATTACGAAGGGAATTCCAATTGCCTTTAACCCATGCGCCAGTTGTAACCATTTTGCGCCAGGATCAGTCAATAGTATTCTAGACTGCTATCAGCGCCATCGCCATACTTGGTATATGCAGTAGCAACTGAAACAGGAATTACAGTATTTTTAGTAGGTCCACGCAATCCTGGGAAAACATACACATAGCTAGATGGCACTCGACCAGCGCTTATCTCAGGTTTAGTGGAAAATAGGTAGGGGCCTTGTACAAACAAGGCTATCGCCACCACAATGATAAAAATTATCCCTGTCACTACACTAGCAAGATGCTTCATGTTTATCCTTATCAAATATCATTGCAAATTAATGGTTTCATACCCTTTATGACTGAAAATGCTATGTTTTAATTTTGCATCTCCATATGTAACGACTATAGTTATATTATCCGAATTAGCTCGAACTTGTAAACTAAGTATTAACATCTTACTTATTAAATACCATAATGAAAGTATATAATTGTGGGATGCAAGTTTGAGCGATTTGACTACAATATTTTAAATCAATAAAACTCAACATGGAATCCAGAAAAATCGCCATTATTGGCCTAGGGTATGTCGGTTTATCATTAGCTGCCGCATTTGGTCAACAGCAAAAAATCATTGGTTTCGATAAAAAAACAACTCGCATCAACGAATTAAAAAAAGGCTATGATCGTAATGGCGAAGTTTCAGCAAAGACACTAGCGAAACTCGATATTATGTTAACTCGCAATCCTGATGATTTAAGTGACGCTGATTTTTACATTGTTACTGTTCCCACCCCCGTGACCGTAACCAAGGAACCAGACATGAGTTTAGTGCTGGATGCTTCTAAAATTGTCGGTAGCCACCTAAAAAAAGGTGATATTGTAGTCTATGAATCTACCGTTTATCCTGGCGCTACTGAAAAGAGTGTCTTCCCCTATTAGAAAAAGCATCCCACCTAAAAAATGGCGTTGACTTTAAAGTAGGCTACTCACCAGAAAGAATTAATCCTGGCGATGATAAACATACTTTAGCTAACACCATTAAAATCGTCTCCGGGCAGGACGAAGAATCGTTGGAGATTATTGCTAATGTCTATGCAACAGTGGTAAAAGCTGGTGTATATCGTGCCCCGACAATCAAAGTAGCAGAGTCAGCAAAAGTAATTGAAAACACACAACGTGATTTGAACGTATCGCTCATTAATGAGCTGGCATTGATTTTCCATCGTCTTGAAATTGATACCACCGATGTACTTAACGCCGCACAAACAAAATGGAATTTCCTACCATTTAAACCTGGGCTGGTTGGCGGACATTGCATCGGCGTTGACCCTTATTACCTAACCCACAAGGCCAAATCGGTTGGTTATTTTCCTGATGTTACTTTAGCCGGTCGTCGTGTGAACGATCAGATGGGTAAATTTATTGCCGAACGAACGGTCAAAAATTTAATAAAACTCGGCACCCCAATCAAACATTGCCGAATTGCCGTCCTTGGCATTACATTTAAAGAAGATTGCCCTGATACTCGCAACTCACGCGTGATGGATTTAATTGCTGAATTGCAATCCTACAATACTGAAGTGTTGGTACACGATCCGGTGGTTAATTACGCTGAAGTCAAAGAAGAACATACACTTAACATGGTTGAATGGGATGATATTCGCGATATAAACGCAATTATCATCACCGTTGCACATCGCCAATACATTGATCTGGATAAAAAGGAATTAAAAGAAAAACTAAACTATCGTGGTTTAATCATGGATGTAAAAAGTATCTTAAATCCACAAGAATTTAACGAATCTGGCATTCTATTGTGGCGACTCTAACAAGTTATTTACAGAAAATTTGGGTGGCGACGCTTTATTCTTGCGCCGGTCTTAAAACTGCCTGGCACGACCAGTTGGGCATCCCGTGTAGAAATCGTGATCTGCATCCTTGCTGCACCCATAGCGTTGTTGGTCGGCAAAACCGGTGTGCAGCGCGCCCTGTTGCTATCGTCCCTATTGCTGGTCTTAATCGTGGAAATTTGCAACTCCGCCATTGAAATCGTCGTCAACCGTATTAGTTTAGAGCGTCACGAATTGTCCAGGCAGGCAAAAGACCTCGGTTCCGCCGCGGTGCTGGTAGCTGGCGTTAATGCCGCCGTTATTTGGCTGTTAGTGATTTTTGCTTAAACAAGTGAAATGACTATAAACTTGTCGCACTTAAGTTAGAACCCACTATCCCCAATGTTCCAACAGGCGTGATAGTTCAGCGATCATATACAGCGGCAACGAAAGTATTTTCCCATCATAGCCAAATACATCCTGCGATAAGTTTAATACCGACCGGGCTGTTTTTTTCATGCATGAATATCTGTAACGATTTCAAGCGACCACTTTTTCCTGCCTTGACTTCTAATGGAATAATATAATGTTTATGTTGAATAATATAGTCCACCTCTGCCGAGCCTTCACGCCGCTCCTTATGCCAATAAAACAGCGCAGCATGGTCAAAAGAAGGCTGATGAGTGATGAGTTCCTGACCAACGAATTGCTCTGCGATTGCACCCTTATTTATCAGTAGCACATCTTCTCTGAGCAGAATGCTGGCGTCAATTCGACCAGCATACTTTTTACCAATCCCACATCTAAAAATAATAATTTGAAATCTTTTTCTCATTGATAGAGGCGCCAAGCGGAAACCCTGTTGCATTTGATAAGTAAACAGGCGTTATCACCCGCGCAAGACGTAATGCGGTGACCGCTTTTTTTAATTCCCGACTTTGCATAGCAGGGTCAACATCTACATATTTGAATTTCTTCGCAACGAGGTTTGGTGCTTTATCAAACACACGCTGACAATACTGTTGACTCACAACATTAGCGTATTTTCCAAAATCTCCCCGATACGTATTTAATACAAACGCCTGTAATTGTTGACAACGCAGCAAATCACCACTGTCAATATAGCTCTGTACTACAGCGGGCATCCCACCCATTACAAAATATAATTTTAATCTTTCGAGTGCCTTGTAATGAATCGACTCAGGAATCCTATCTGTCAGTTGGATATGCGATAAATAGTCACATAATTTTTCATCGCCTAATGCTAATAAAAATTCTGCAAAGCTGAGTGGATATAAAAATAGGAATTCGATTCGACCGACGGGTAAACTAAAATCCCCATCGTTCAGCGTAAACTCTAATAAGGAGCCTGCCGCAATAACATGTAAATCTGGATGTTTCTCTTTAAAATAACGCAGTGCTTCAATGGCCGCAGGACACTCCTGGATTTCATCGATAAACAATAAGGTTTTGCCTGCTTTAATGGATTTCTGCGTTTCAATTTCAATGGCTTGGATAATGAGATTTGGCTGTAATGTGTTAAAACATGATTTCAGCATAGGTTGTAGTTCCAGATTTATGCTGACCATATCGTCAAAATACGTCTTACCGAACTGTTCAATCGTATAGGTTTTGCCTACCTGCCTTGCGCCCCTGAGCAACAAGGGCATCCGGTCAGCACGGTCTTTCCATTTAACCAAATCTTTTATGATATTTCTTTTCATGGCATGTTCCGGTCAGCTTCAGTGATGCAGATTTTAAGTACTTAAAATCTATTATATGCATTTTATAAGTACTTATTATATGCTAATTTTGCATAAAATCAACAGTTTGCCGTCGTGCAGGGGGATTTGTTTACATCGATGCCTCCAACACAATACGCTATCATAGGCGCTCTCAACTACTACATACGATTTCTTAGGAGATTTCCCATGACTAACTCCATACCAGCCAACCTCAGATACACCAGCAGCCACGAATGGGTACGCGACGAAGGCGATAATACCGTCACCGTTGGCATTACCGACCACGCACAAGAATTGCTGGGCGATATCGTATTTGTCGAGCTGCCGGAACAACACAAGTCCATGGCGGCCGGCGATGCTTGCGCCGTGGTGGAGTCCGTCAAGGCAGCAGCCGACGTCTACAGTCCCCTAGCTGGCGAAGTAACCACTATCAACACCACCCTTAGCCAAAACCCCGAGCTGATTAACAACGATCCCTATGGTGAAGGCTGGTTATGCCGCCTCCGTATTGGTGATTCTGCCGAAATTGCCAACTTGATGAGCGCAGAGGATTACAAACGTAGCGTTGAAAATGAAGCAGCTTAATGCTTTAATTCATTATATGCTCATCACACTTTGGTTTTATGATAAAAACAACCGTATACGACATAAAAACTCATTTCTCAGAATATCTTGCTAAAGTAATTGCTGGGGAAAATGTGGTTATTTATGAAAAAAATATACCTGTTGCAGAGTTACATCGCACCTCAATAGGTTCAAGAACTTCCCGGCCTATTGGGCTTGCTAAAAACAGCTTAACATACCCTCATCCTTTTTCGACGATCTACCTGACAACCTTCTAGATTCGTTTAATGGTTCAAATGAATGAAAATACTTTTAGATACATGTACATTTTTGTGGATCATTACTGACGCTAAAGAATTGTCCGTCAATGCTAGAAACTTATTCAGTGATACTGAAAATCAAATATATTTAAGCTGTATATCTGTTTGGGAAATCCTCATAAAGCATAAATTAGGCAAGCTACCACTACCGGATGACCCAGGAAAATTCATAACTACAGAGCGTGAATTACATCAAATCGAAACGCTGGCATTGGAGGAAAATGCTATTTTAAAACTGTCACAACTACCTAATCACCATAATGATCCTTTTGATCGCATGTTAGTATGTCAGGCAATTACACACGGATTAACTGTACTAACACCAGATCACCATATCAATCAATATCCTGTTCCCACTTCCTGGTAATGTAAGTATTATTAACAACCACAATTATGAGCAACCCACGCAACTACTCCGCCGAATCGATCGAAGTACTCACCGGTCTTGATCCCGTGCGCATGCGCCCTGGCATGTATACCGACACGCGCAATCCTAACCATTTGGCAATGGAAGCCATCGATAACAGCGTGGACGAAGCCATTGCCGGGCACGCCAATCAAATCGATGTTGTGCTGTATAAAGATGGCTCCTTAGGCGTTACCGACAATGGACGTGGTATGCCCGTTGATATTCATCCAGACGAAAAAATTTCCGGCGTCGAATTAATATTAACGCGACTACACGCTGGCGCAAAATTTTCCAATAAAAACTACGAATATTCCGGTGGTCTACATGGCGTCGGCATTTCCGTGGTCAATGCGTTATCGACCACGCTAGAGGTCACCGTCAAGCGCAACGGACAAGTTCATCATATGCAATTCCGTGGTGGCGAACCCGCATCGAAACTACGGGTTATCGGTAGTTGTGCAAAACGTGAAACCGGCACCGAAGTACATTTCTGGCCAGACGCCAAGTATTTCGACACGGCTAAATTTGCCGTGACGCCACTTAAAAATCTGTTGCGGGCCAAGGCAGTGCTATGCCCTGGTTTGCTGGTGCGTTTTACCCAAGAAGGCAGCGGCGAAACCGAACAGTGGCATTATGAAGATGGATTGAAGGCGTATTTATCCGATGCCTTAATGGGGTTAAGTAAACTACCCGATGATTTATTTATGGGGCATTCTACCAGTGATGCCGAAAAAGTGGATTGGGCGGTGACCTGGCTGCCTGAAGGTGGGGAAGTCGTTGCGGAAAGTTATGTGAATCTAATTCCCACCGTACAAGGCGGCACGCATGTAAACGGCCTGCGGCTCGGTTTATTAGAAGCGCTACGGGAGTTTTGCGAAATCCACAAATTATTACCGCGCGGACTTAAACTCGCCAGTGAAGATATTTGGGATAATTGTTGTTATGTCATTTCAGTAAAACTGCGTGACCCGCAATTTTCCGGTCAAACCAAGGAAAAATTGACCTCACGCCAGTGCGCCGCCTTTGTATCCGGCGTAGTAAAGGACGCGCTATCACTCTATCTCAACCAACACGTTGCTATCGGTGAGAAACTGGCCGAATTAGTCATACAAAACGCACAACGCCGCAGCCGTGCAGACAAACAAGTGCTGCGTAAAAAAATAACCAGCGGTCCCGCCCTCCCAGGCAAACTGGCGGATTGCTCCAGTCAAGATTTAAAACGCACGGAACTATTCTTAGTGGAAGGCGACTCTGCCGGTGGTTCTGCCAAGCAAGCGCGCGACCGTGATTTCCAGGCTATCATGCCGCTGCGCGGTAAGATCCTAAATACTTGGGAAGTGGAATCCTCACAGGTATTAGCCTCACAAGCTATTCACGATATTGCTGTGGCGATAGGAGTTGATCCTAATTCACATGATTTAAACGGATTACGTTATGGCAAAATTTGTATCCTTGCCGATGCTGATTCTGATGGGATGCATATTGCAACGTTACTATGCGCGTTATTTTTTCGGCATTTTCGTCCGCTTGTCGCAGCCGGTCATCTCTACGTCGCCATGCCGCCACTATATCGTATCGACATTGGCAAGGAAGTATTCTACGCCCTGGATGATGAAGAAAAACAAGGTATTTTAGATCGCATCGCGGCGGAAAAGAAAAAGGGTACGGTACATATTCAACGCTTCAAGGGATTGGGCGAAATGAATCCATCGCAACTACGTGAAACCACTATGGCGCCAGAAACACGGCGGTTAGTGCAACTTTCTATTGACGACCCCACAACGCAAGATTTAATGGATATGTTACTGGCAAAAAAACGGGCGGCTGATAGAAAGGTCTGGATTGAAACCAAGGGTAATTTAGCAGAGGTGCAGGAGATGGTTTGATGGGTATGGTATGCGAGGTGAGCAGTTACCGAATAACCTTGAATTTATGTGTAACATGTGTTATACATTAAGAAGAGGTGATAGTCATGAATAAAATTGCAACAATTAACGCTAGAGTGGAACCTAAGCTTAAAACTCAAGCAGAGCACATATTACATCAATTAGGTTTGTCAGCCGCAGAAGCAGTGCGTTTATTTTATACGCAGATTTGTTTATACAAGGGCTTGCCCTTTGATGTAAAAATTCCAAATAGCAAAACTATTAAAGCTATGAAGGATGCTAACGAAGGACGAACCCATAAAGCAAAAAGTGTAGATCAATTATTTAAAGATTTGGATTTATTATAGTGTTTAAAGTTGAATATACCACACAGTTTAAACGTGATCTAAAACTCTCTAAACGCAGAAATAAGGATATGCAAGTACTGCAAAAAATAATGAACAAACTTGAGCATGAAGAAAAACTGGAACCCAAGCTAAAAGATCATGCATTATCCGGAAATTGGACAGGGCACCGCGAACTACATATTGATCCTGATTGGCTGTTAATCTATAAAATTATTCCAGAAAAAAAACTAATAGTTTTTACCCGCACCGGATCACACTCCGATTTATTTAAATAGCAGTGGTATTGATCACAGATACCTCTTTTATTACATTTGCCATAAAATAATAAAGAATTTCAGGATTGTATTTTTTCAAGGGGTAATAATTAGCAGATAATTCCCTCCACCCTCCCGTGTGAATATCCGTATTATCTTTAACTTGCTCACAGCAATTCACAATCAAAATATATTTAAACTTTTGCGATGTTGTCAGATAATCTAAAAAAGTATTAATATCCTTCAGGCTCCAGTGCATTATAACGTCTTTTAATATACATAAATCTCCTGCAACAATATCCTCTTTTTGGTTATAAAAATCCAAATGCATAAAATGATATTTTTCTTTTGGACAATTCTTACTGTTATTTTCGATTACCTTATCGTAAGCATCATAACCATAATACCTAATATTTTCTAAATCATCATAAGTATCTCTACCACAAACGAAATCACCACAACCTAAATCAACAATTGTCGAGATTTTATTATCTAAAATAAATTGTTTAATAAATGGGATCCATGTATATATATTACATTCTAGAATACTACCAATACCACTGCTACCCTTATAACTCTCATTTTTATTGGATCCCCATATACAGTTTTCATATATGTAGGTAAATATATTGATATGATTGTTCATTGGGGTTGGCTCCAGGCGAATTGGCTAAATTGTAGTCAGATAAGTTTTACATATCAAGTGCAACCTAACATGCGCTATCGACAGAAAGGTCTGGATTGAGACAAAGTAGAACCCAGCAGGAGTGCAGGAGATGGTATAATTGTATATAATATTGTTTTTCTGACAAGTAGGGTGGGCAAAGGAGCGTCGCGACGTGTTCACCATTATTAAGCATGATACAACTTATCTCCCATATACGTTATTATGGCGCAGAAATTGGATAATGCAGGAACGCTTGATTTTTATGTTTTTGAATTAAATCTTTATGAAATGGTGAACACGTCGCAACGCTCCTTTGTCCACCCTACATGAAGGGACAATAGAGTCGTTTGTGACCAACAAGGATAGTTTAATGCACAAATTTCTCTATATCTTGCTGTTAATCAACAGTTTCTGTTTGGCGGATACATCATTAAAACCGCGACATTTTCCGCTCGGCGTAGATAACGTCTACATTAGTAACACTGCGGATATTAATGCTGATCCACTGCAACACATCGCCCCCCTGGTACAAAATTCCATTGCCAACGGCTACTACCCCGGCGCTATTATTCTCGCTGCACATCACAGTCACATTATTTATCGCGGCGTATTTGGCAACCGACGCATTGTGCCCACCATTGCGCCCATGCGTTTTGACACCATTTTCGACCTGGCTTCGCTAACCAAGGTGGTTGTGACTACGACTGCGATTATGCAGCTAGTCGATCAAGGAAAAATACAACTGGATAAACCTGTCGCCTATTATTGGCCGGCGTTTGCCGCTAATGGAAAATCCACCATCACCATACGCCAGTTATTAACTCACACCTCTGGCTTACCAGAAGACATTGCTTCGCCGCAATTAAATCAAATGTTACCGCTGAAAAAACGCATATTAAACGCGGCGCCCTGGCATGGAGAAATGACGGCATTGCAACAAATCGTTGCTCTGAAACCCATCTATCCTCCCGCCAGGCGATTTGTTTACAGCGACGTTAATTTTATTACCCTGGGTTATTTAGTCGAACGCATTAGTGACGAACGCCTGGATCACTATGCTGCAAAACATATTTTTAAACCGTTGGGCATGCACGATACCTATTTCTTGCCTTCACGTTGGTCACGCAGCCGCATTGCGCCAACTGAAATTATCGACGGCCAATTACGTTGGGGTGTTGTGCATGATCCAACCGCGTACTTGATGGGCGGCGTTTCCGGAATGGCGGGATTATTTTCAACTGCACATGATTTGGGCATTTTTGCTCAGACCTTGTTAAATCACGGTCGTATTGCCAATGGTCATCATCCACTGCAGTATTTACTCACACCAGCTAGTGTCACTGCCATGACCTCTCCACAAACACCGGCCTTTATTACGGAAACGCGCGGATTAGGTTGGGATATCAATTCGCGTTTTGCAGTACGCGGTCGATTTTTTTCAACTGCTTCCTACGGTCACAGTGGTTGGACTGGCACATCAATATGGATCGACCCAACCACTCAAACCTGGTTAATTATTCTAACCAACCGTTTACATCCCAAGCCAACCGTACCGAATAAATTAATACTCGATCGTCTGTCTATTGCTAACTTTATGGGGAGCGCTGTTAGGGTAGGCGATTGAGCCTCTTGGGGTAAAATACCCTCAAGCGCTGGAACAAAGGGAAATTGAAAAGCAAACCGTATATTTCAGGGACGAAATATACGAGCCTACAGGGATGTATTCACGGCGTGTTTGCTTTTCAATTTCTCTTTGTTCCGGCGGTAATGGCACCCCACCCCTTACCATGCCTTTCATGCAATGGATTCGTTGCTAATAAAGCCAACATAAGTGATACCAACGCATAAAACCTTTTTAAATTAGCAGCATAGTAAAAATATATTTGCCATTTTCCGCTTCTATGTATATACTTATAGTATATACAATTAAGATGCAGGCATATTATGAGGACCACTAAAATATTTATTTCAGGCAACTCTCAGGCAGTCCGCATTCCTAAAGAATTTCATTTAAATGGCGATGAGGTGGAAATATTCAAGCGAAATGATGACATTGTCATTCGTGAAAAGCCTAAAAACCTATTAAGAGCTTTCAAATTAATGACTCAACTGCCAGATGATTTTTTTGCCGAAGGCAGGAAGGACAAGCCACCACAGAAACGAGATTTTTAAATGACTCTACACTATTTACTTGACACCAACATTTGCATTTATATCGCCAAACAAAAACCATTAAGCGTTTTTAAAAAATTTGAGCAAATTTCTGCAAATACGATAGGCATGTCAATCATTACTTACGGAGAATTAATGTATGGCGCCCAAAAAAGCCACCATCCTAAGAAAGCTATTTCTGTATTAGAGGAGTTAATATACTTTAATTCCATCCTTACCAATGCCCTTGCAAGCAGCAAATTATTATGGTGAAATTCGAAGTAACTTGGAAAAACAAGGTAAATCGATTGGGGGTAATGATTTATGGATTGCTGCACATGCCTGTCGCTTAATTTACTATTGTAACCAACAATGAAAAAGAATTCTCGCGTATTCCGCATCTAGATATAGAAAACTGGGTTAACTAACTTGATTATCCCACCCCTTACCATGCGTTTCACGTAATGGAATCGTGGCTAATAACCCCAACACAAAGCCAACCGGTATGATCGCTAATGCCAGACGATAGTCGCTTAGCGCATAAACCGGTACATTGTCTACAAGGGTATGATTCCAATGAATGCCCATTAACCAACCAAACACCGGTTGCAACATCCCGCCCGCCATAATCAACACTGCCGCCAAACCGCTGGCGGTTCCAGTCAACGCTGGCGGATTACTCTCTGCGATCAAGGGATAACTGATAATTTGCCCACTGGTAAAAAACCCCAGGGCAAAGAATAATGACGCGCCAGATAATTGTGTGATATGCGGTAAATACATAATGGTCAGAATGATTATCAACGACACAATAGCACATATAACCATCGGCGCCTTACGCAATGCGATGCGATCGGAAATCCAACCAATAACCGGAGAGCCAATAATCGTGCCAATAAAAATAGCCGTCATCACATTAGCCGCCGCCGTACGCGTCAAATGATGCACCTGTACTAAGTAAAGACTGCCCCATATCGCGCCTAATAGGAAAATCGGTAAATTCAATAACGATGTATAAACCCCCGCCAACCAAACCTCGCGACGCAAAATAGTCTGTTGCAAGGTACGCCAAAATCCTTGCCTGGCTAGCGCAGCGCGTTGCTGCACCATGGCTTCCCTGGCATCATTTGGATAGTCTCTGACCACACAAAAAATAGCCAACCAAATCAACACACCCAGGCCAGCATTAATTAATAGCGCGTGACGCCAACCTAACGCATCTGTTAATAACGTTAGCGGTGTTTGCGCAACCATACCACCTGACATAGCAATGGTGACGATAATGCCGATAGCAACGGCCAGATGGCGTGCTGGAAACCAACGTGATGCTAAACGTATGCAGCTTAAAAAGCAAAACGACGCCGCGATGCCGGTCACAAAACGACATGCTTCGGCGATCCAAATCTGTTGTGCGTTGGCAAATATTACCGTGCTTACGGCTGAAATAAACATGGCAAATAGAATCGCCTTGCGCGTTGATACGCGATCTAAAATAATACCGGCCGGAAATAAAAATAATGCATCGGCGTAAAAATAATACGCAGAAAGATGCCCTAAACGCGCTGCGGTGATATTGAATTCACGCATCAAGGAAGGATCGATGGCGTTAAACATGTTGAGTTGCAGAAATTCATAGAAGAAAAACAATGCGGCAGTAAAACAAACCAGCGATGCTTGTTTAAGATTATATGGTGATGTGGTTAACATAACTGTCATCTACTAGAATTTGAAATGTTTTCTACATGTCGCCCCATATCGTTCGTTCCCACCAATCTCAACCTGATCACCTGTTTTAACCGGATTACCTTTGGCATCAATGCGTTGATTCATAATTGCCTTGCGACCACAATGACAAATAGTTTTAATCTCTACCAACAAATCTGCTAATGCGAGCAAATACAGGCTGCCAGGAAATGGTTCGCCACGAAAATCGGTACGAATGCCATACGCTAATACCGGAATATTCAATGAATCAGTAATTTGACACAGTTGTAAAACTTGCTGCCTGGTTAAGAATTGCGCTTCATCAATTAACACACAGCGGATGTTCTTATTGGTTTGTAAGGTACGCGTCATGTAGGTGAACAAATTATCCGTGCTATCAAAGTTAATCGCATCTGCGCTTAGACCAATACGCGATGTCACCTTGCCTGGCGTGCGCGTGTCAATCCGCGGCGCTAATATTAAGGTATCCATACCGCGCTCTCGGTAGTTATAGCTGGATTGCAATAACAACGTACTCTTGCCAGCATTCATTGCGGAATAATAGAAATGTAATTTAGCCATGACTAACTCTGTGATTTAATGGGAGCTTTTGGTAATTTTAGCGCGGCAACAAACGCCATGAGCGCCACCCCAGCCACGACGAAGACTGCACAACTAAAGCCGAATGTGTAGGCATGTCTGGCTGCTTCCTGCGCTGTTTGTAACTGTACGGCAGTCAACGTCAATTGCTTCGATAACGCTGTTCCCATAAGCAGCGCATTAAAATCAGCGCTGTTCAATCCTGTTAGTATCCCACCCACCTGCATCGCCCATTGATGCAGGTGATAATAACTGGCATTGGCAATGATGGCCGCTAAAATTGCCAGCCCAACTGAGCTACCCACTTGCCTGGCCGCGCTAATAATGCCGGAAGAAATACCGCGTGCTGAAGGGGCAGCCATGGAAATAACCGTTGTCATAATGGCAATATTTACCATGGGCGCTGCAATGCCTAACAGTAGTGCGGCCGGAAATAACCATATAAAATCATATCGCCAACAAAAAATACCGATCCATAAATTAGCAATGGTAATCAATAATGTTCCCAACATAACAGGAACCCTTGGACCATAACGATCTAGCATACGACCTGCAAGGGGTGATGAAAACAATACAGGCACTTGTAATGCTAATAACCATACACCGGTTTTTTGTGGTGATAGCAATAAACTATATTGCATAAATAACGCCCAAAAAACCACACTAATATAGACCACCTGTAAGCCGGATATAATGGCTACGCAACGCGAAAAACAAGAATTGTTAAATAATTTAAGATCAACAAATGGGTAAGCAGAGCGTCGTTCAACCCGCACAAACAGCACGAATGTCACCACGCTGATACAAAAACAGCCGATGATGATCGCAGAAGTCCATCCCCAGGTTTGCCCATGCATCAGTGCAAATACTAATGCGGTAATGCAAATACTTAGCACTATAAACCCCGCCCAGTCAAAACCAGCTTCGCTATGTTTTTCCGTTATATCTTTCGGCATAACGATTAATATGATGGCAATAGCGGTGATAGCAATCGGAAAATTGATCAAAAAATCCAGCGCCAACTTAAATATGTGGTTAGAAATCCACCCAGACTGGGGCCAATAATTAAAAACACCGAGGCAATCGCCACATATAATCCAGCCATCTTGCCAAATTCATTGGCAGTGACCGTGGTTCTAAACAATGGGCTGCTGGAAGGCATCATCAATGCGCCTCCCAATCCTTGTAACGCACGCGCAACGATTAACCATCCCGGAACCGGCGTCATCGCACATAGGATGGATGAGATAATGAATACCAACATGCCGATTAAAAATAGATTGCGATGACCAAACTTGTCGCCTAATTTACCACCCAAAATAATAAATACAGCCAATGCGAGCAAGTAGGCATTAATAACCCATGCTAATGCATCCGGAGAAAAATGTAGTTCGCGTTGAATACTGGGCAAGGCAATGGGTAGGGCTGACTGATCGACAAAGATCATCGCCAGGGCGCTGCTGGCTGCCGCCAGCACCCACCATTTACGCTTGGAGGAGGCAATAATAGACATAAGGGGATTTATATTTTTTTACTCTACCGTGACCGATTTGGCCAGATTACGCGGCTGATCTACATCCGTACCCTTCAGTACTGCAACGTGATATGCCAACAACTGTAAGGGAATGGTATAGACAATCGGCGCTATTATTTCATCAACCGATGGCATGGGGATAATCGTCATGTGATCCAACTCTTTTAAATTGGCTTCACCATCGCCAAACACAATCAGTTCACCACCACGCGCGCGCACTTCCTGTAGATTCGATTTTAATTTTTCTAACAGTGAATTATTTGGCGCTATTGCAATCACTGGCATATGCTTATCCACTAGCGCCAGTGGTCCGTGTTTCAATTCACCCGCGGCATAGGCTTCCGCATGAATGTAGGATAACTCTTTTAATTTCAGCGCCCCCTCCATCGCAATGGGATATTGTGCGCCGCGCCCTAGAAACAAGGCATGCTGTTTATCAATAAAACGTGCGGCTAATTTACGAATGGTATCATCCAACGCTAATGCGCGTTCAATTTGCACTGGTAAATTACGCAACGCGGTAATAATCCGCTCTTCCATTGCACTATCTAAACCATGTCGTCGACCGAGCACTACCGTTAATAACACTAATGCTACCAACTGCGTGACAAACGCCTTCGTGGAGGCAACACCAACTTCTGTCCCCGCGCGCGTCAACAGCGTGAAATCTGCTTCACGCACCAGCGAACTTTCTGGCACATTGCAAATAGCTAATGAATATGCATAGCCTAAGTCTTTTGCCTGACGTAATGCCGCCAACGTATCCGCGGTTTCGCCCGATTGCGATAACGTGACAAATAAACTATCTGGCTGTACTACGGTGCTACGGTAACGTAATTCGCTGGCGATTTCTATTTGGCAGGGGATACGCGCTAAACTTTCCAGCCAATAGCGCCCTACCATTCCAGCATGATAACTAGTGCCACAGGCAGCAATTTGTATGTGCTTAACCTGATCAAAACACTCGCTTATTCCCGCACCAAACATTTGTTCTAATACATGGCGTCTAGTAACACGTCCTTCCAGGGTATTTTCTACGACAAACGGCTGCTCAAAAATTTCCTTAAGCATATAGTGCCGATAAGCCCCGCGATCCACATTACTTTTGTCGCGCTCTGAGATATACACCTTGCGCATCTGCACATCTCCTGCACAGTCATATATCGTAACCCCCTGTCGTTGCATATCCACCACATCGCCATCTTCCACATACATAAACCGATCAGTCACAGGTAATAATGCTAAATTATCTGAAGCGATGTAATTAGCGCCCTCCGCCAAACCAACCACCAGTGGCGGACCCTTGCGAATAGCGATAACGCGGTTGGGTTCGTGTTTATAGATAAACGCCAACACAAACGCGCCCTCTAAATGTTTTGCTAACCTGCAAACTGCTTGCAGAAAATCATACTGCTTTAGATAACTGTGTAACAGATGTACTGCAACTTCGGTATCCGTTTCGGAAGAAAATTGATAATTCTGTGTGGTTAATTCAGTACGAAAATCATCGTGATTCTCAATGATGCCATTGTGCACCACCGCAATTTCACCGTTAGAAGTAATTGGGTGGGCGTTACGCTCGGACGGTACTCCATGTGTTGCCCAACGCGTATGAGCAATGCCTATATGGCCGATGAGGGGATGTTCTAATAATGCGTCCTGCAGTCGCTCTACTTTTCCTTCAACACGCACGCGTTGTATTTCGTGGCTATTTGGCTCTAATACTGCCATACCAGCAGAATCATAGCCGCGATAGGCCAAGCGTTTGAGGCCTTAATAAGGTTGGGGTTACATTTTTAGATGCTACTGCACCAACGATTCCACACATGCGATTCTCCGGATAGTGATATTAATCTAAGAACATTGAGCTGACGGATTCTTTATGAATTACGCGATAAATTGTTTTTGCTAACAATTCGCTGATGCTCAATTGCCGTATTTTTTTAATTTTTCTAGCGGCTTCGCTTAGGGGAATGGTGTCCGTCACCACGAGTTCATCCAGCATGGATTGTTCAATCGTTTCTAAGGCTTTACCTGATAACACGGGATGGGTGCAATAAGCAGTGACAGTCGCAGCGCCGCGTTCTTTTAGAGCAAAGGCTCCTTGGCACAAGGTCCCCCCGGTGTCGACCATATCATCAACAATAATGCAATGTCGGTTTTCCACTTCGCCTATCATATTCATAACCTCAGCCTCATT
Organism: uncultured Gammaproteobacteria bacterium; assembly: GCA_963777715.1. Taxonomy (GTDB): domain Bacteria; phylum Pseudomonadota; class Gammaproteobacteria; order JAURND01; family JAURND01; genus JAURND01. The sequence continues at coordinate 65,188 of CAVZRN010000009.1, read as the reverse complement.
CGGACGCGGCCGACGTTTATCAATGATGGCCAAATCGCTATCGTCTGAGTGTTTAGCTGTAGCCCTTGCACCTAATACGCCGCCCACATCGGGTGAAACGACTAATGGATTAGGATGATTTTTGTCGGCAATATCCTCCAACATTATTGGGAGTGGCATAAACATTATCCACTGGCATGTAGAAAAAGCCTTGGATTTGGTCGGCATGTAAATCAACGGTGATAATATGGTCAATACCGACGGCTGACATCATATCAGCCACTACTTTAGCGGTAATGGGCACGCGCGCTGAACGTACGCGTCGATCTTGGCGGGCATAACCGAAATAAGGAACTACCGCGTGAGCTTTAGGCAGAAGAACGGCGCAAGGCATCAGCCATAATTAATAAGTTCCATGATGTTATCATTGGTAGGGGCACAGGTCGACTGAATAATGAAACTTCTCTGGCCGCGAACGTTTTCAAGGATTTCAACCATGGTTTCGCCATCACTAAAGCGGCACAACAGCTTTCCCAAAGGAATATTCAGATGTTCTGCAACGTGTTTAGCAAGTTCGGGATTGGCATTTCCAGTGAAAATTTTTATTTGGCAAGGGAAGTTTCTCTAATGAACTATCAATGATTGGCTGGGGTGCTAGGATTCGAACCTAGGAATGCCGGGATCAAAACCCGGTGCCTTACCGCTTGGCGACACCCCAATATGACTTAAGTCTTTATTATCTAATTCAACGTATAAACGCGAGCGCTTCATTGCCTTCGCGACAAACCCTGTGTATGGCGTAGGCAATTGTTGCAAAATTTGTTCCCCTGCCGCCTGATTCGGCACACACGCAAACACACTACTACCAGAACCGGTTAGACGCGCCCTCGCATATTGATCAAGCCCAAATTGATTAAGCCATACAAATGCTCGATCAACCGGTGGATATAGCGCGCGCACCAGGGACTCAAAGTCATTGCGCATCTCGGCTGTGTTAGCCAGAAAGTCGGCTATTTTGCGACGTGGCGTGTCACGTGTCAATTGTGGGTGTATAAAAACCGCTGCTGTATTCACGCTGCAGGGGGGATTTACTACCACATACCACCCTTCTTGCTGTTTCGACCAGGGTAATGGCGTCAATAACTCACCTACCCCTTCTGCCCAACTAGCCTGTCCACGCACGAAAATAGGTACATCGGCGCCTAACTGCACAGCAATAGTCTCTAGTTGTTGCATCGATAACCCCGTTTGCCACAACCAATTGAGACCCACCAAGACCGTTGCCGCATCCGAACTCCCCCCACCCAGACCACTACCGATGGGAATACGCTTTACCAGTTGGAGATCGACGCCCTGATTAACGTTTGCGTAGCTCTGCAAGGCATTCGCAGCCTTCCATAACAAATTCTCTTGTAGTGGGATATCTAGTGTGGAATCCACGCGAATCTGCTGATCTTTGCGCAGATTAAAATTGATTGTATCGCCAAAATCTAAAAACTGGAATGCAGTTTGCAATTCATGATAGCCATCAGCGCGACGACCATTGATGTGTAAAAACAGGTTTATCTTTACCGGGGCGGGGAGGGTGATGGTGGGAAGCATTATAATAAGCCGTCATCCCGGAATTTAGTGCTGTTGTGTAGGGGCAGGCCTTGTGCCTGCCCGTAAGGGCTTTAAGATCGGGCAACCACAAGGGTTGCCCCTACATTCCGGGACCCAGAAACCAAATCGAAGGTAGAAATCTGACTGTTTGCGCCAACCCTTGTTGAGTGCTGCATAGTTATGATGATCTATCTAAAGCAAATTTAAGCTTATCCATTGCCATTTTTTCAATTTGGCGCACACGCTCTGCGGAAACATTATACTCCGCCGCCAGCTCATGTAACGTCGCCTTGTCTGCAGCTAACCAACGGCGCGTTAGAATGTCTTGGCTGCGTGCATCCAATGTTAACATGGCTTGTTGCAGATTAGCTTCTCGGCTATCAGTCCAATCTTTAGATTCCAATTGCAATGCAGGGTCGTAGCGCTTGTCTTCCAGGTAATACTCGGGCGCGCGCATGGATGAATAGCCGTCGCCATCATCGCTGCCCTGTGCATTAAAGGATTCATCGGTCGCATGTAAACGTTGGTGCATAACCCGCACCTCATCCGAACTGACATCCAGATCCGCCGCTACCTGATTAACCTTTTCTTCCGTCAGAGAGACCACATTCTGCGTTGACTTGCGCAAATTAAAGAACAATTTGCGTTGTGCCTTGGTCGTCGCGACCTTAACAATACGCCAATTACGCAAAATAAACTCATGAATTTCCGCCTTAATCCAATGTACTGCAAAGGAAACCAGACGCACACCCACGCCGGGATCAAAGCGTTTTACCGCCTTCATCAATCCGATGTTACCTTCCTGGATCAAGTCACCCAGGGCCAGACCATAGCCAAGATACCCCCGCGCCACTCGCACCACAAAGCGCAAATGGGGCAGCAACAGTTGCTTGGCAGCGTTCAGGTCATTGTTTTCCTGCAACCGTGTGGCCAGCTCGTTCTCTTCTTCACAGGTTAACATCGGTATTTGGTTTACACGGGCGATATATGCCTCTAAACTACCGATAGGAAGGGCGAAATTCAGTTTTTGTAGGCTTTTAGTCATGCCGGAATTGTACCTTGTTTCTATGCAAAGGAAAAGCTCCCATATCGTTTTTTATTAGAAAAATTAACTTATGTCAGACCAAATTATACACTTTATTATTAATCACTGGATGCTGGTAGTTGCATTAGTCATCGTATTGATCTTACTCGGTATCGAAGAATCCAAGGGACGCGCCAGTGGCAACCGGCTATCGCCGCAAGACGCTACCGCCCTACTTAACCGTGAACACGCAGTCTTAGTCGATATACGCGATGCAACAGCGTTTGCAGCAGGGCACCCTGTCAATGCACTGAATTTACCTCATACGGATATCATGAACAATCTGGTAAAATTAAAAAAATATCAGAATAGGCCGATTATTCTGATCGACCAACACGGACAACAGGCTAACGCAACGGCATTTAAGCTACAAAAACAAGGATTTGCCAAGGTATATAGTCTGGCTGGCGGAGTACCGGCGTGGACAGGAGCAGGTTTTACGCTGACGCAGAAGTAATCATGTGGCAAAGTAGTGTCATTTTTCCTTCTCCCCTTGTGGGAGAAGGTGGATGCGCCATGAAAAAGGCTTAAAACAATGTAGGGGCAATTAGGTATTTTGGCTAAAAGAGATTGATTAGTACTGTGCAGACGGATGAGGGGTAAGCGACGGTTCACTGCCAACCTTATCTACCCCTTATCCGTCCGCACGAATTTATCCTAATTTGTCAGCTGGTCTGGCACAATGCTTATAGTAAGGTTGCAGCCAACATAAAGGTGCGGCCACCTTCTCCCACAAGGGGAGAAGGAAAAATAAAAAAGAGTCTATAAATATGGAAAAAGTTGTGATCTACACCACCGCAGTTTGCCCCTACTGCCAAATGGCAAAGCAATTATTAACTGCAAAGGGTGTGGCGTTTACTGAAATCCGCGTCGATCAAGACGCTGCGCTAAAGGAAGAAATGATCGCGCGCAGTGGCCGGCGCACCGTACCGCAAATCTTTATCAACAAAAAATCCATCGGTGGCTTTGACGACCTGGCAGCCTTGGAAAAAGAAGGTCGAATTAGATTATCTATTGAACCAAAATTAACGTGAATTGTAGATAAACATCATTTTACCTTTTAATTCGCGAATTTTCACTCAGCATAGGAATTTACCCATGCACGATCAATCTCCTGAAAAACCCAATGGCCACGGCGGCGATGCCACAATGGAAACCAATGCACCTGAATTTGCGATACAACGCATTTACGTCAAGGACATGTCATTTGAAACACCGCATTCCCCGCACATTTTTCAAGAACAATGGCAACCCAATGTGGACGTCCAGTTAAATGCCGTCACCGACAAACTGGCGCAAGATGTATTTGAGGTGAAGCTGATGATTACCGTCACTGCCAAACTGGCAGAAAAAGTAGCGTTCCTGGCCGAGATTCACCAGGCCGGTATTTTCACCATTGCACGCTTCCCCGATGAGCAACTGCATCGCATGTTAGGCAGTTATTGCCCCAACCTGCTGTTCCCATTTGCACGCGAAGTCATTGCTGATTTAATTACTCGCGGTGGTTTTCCTCCGCTATATCTGGCGCCAATTAATTTTGATGCCCTATATGAGCAACAGCTCAAACAACAACAAGAGCAACCAACACAACAAATGCCGCCGTCTGACGTACAACAATAGCCTGAACACACCTGGTATATGTCGTGAACGCATTTGACCGCTCGATACTAGAAACACCGGTAGCTGTGTTAGGCGCTGGTTCCTGGGGCACGGCATTAGCCATCTTGCTGGCCAACAACGGCCAGCCAGTGCGCCTATGGGGACATGACGCCAAACACGTGCGGCAAATGCAACACGACGGCCTCAATCAACGCTACCTGCCTGACTGTAAATTTCCTAACACTCTACAAATCACCAGCAAATTAGCAGACGCATTATTCGACGCACAAGATATATTCATCGTCGTTCCCAGCTATGCCTTCGTTGATTTATTGCACGAAATTAATCCGCTGTTACTACCCGAAGCACGGCTTGTCTGGGGCACCAAGGGGCTGACCAGGCAGGGAGAATTACTCCACGATGCCGCAACCGCTATTTTGTCAACAACCCATGCGCAGCATTTAGCCGTATTATCGGGGCCCAGTTTTGCCAAGGAAGTGGCGCGCGGACTGCCCACCGCGGTGACGGTAGCCAGCACCAATAAAGAGTTTGCAGACATCATCAGCCTGCGTTTATCCAACACACATTTTCGCGTATACACCTCAACCGACATTACCGGCGTTGAAATTTGCGGCGTAGTAAAAAACGTGCTAGCCATTGCCGCTGGCATTGTGGATGGTTTGCAATTAGGCGCCAATGCATTAAGCGCCCTGATTACGCGTGGATTGGTAGAAATGAAACGCCTCGGCGTAGCGCTGGGCGGAAAACCCGCCACGTTTACTGGCCTGGCTGGATTGGGCGATCTGGTGCTGAGCTGCACCGATAATCAATCGCGCAATCGCCGTTTCGGACATGCCATTGCCGTTGGCAAGACCATGACAGAGGCGATAGCAGAAATTGGTCAGGCGGTAGAAGGTTATTACAATATCGCAATGGCTTATCAATTAGCGCAGCAACATCGCGTGAATATGCCAATCACCGAACAAGTGTATCAAGTGATCTACCAGGCAAAATCCCCCAGGGCAGCAATTCAAGATTTACTATCGCGCGAACCGAAGTCAGAGGAAGAATAATCCGCGACGTTTGAAATTACGAGGTTTCGATTCACTCCGAGGTTGTCGTTCCCGCCGCTCAAACTTAACAAGAGGCTCCCAACAGGGTAGCGGGAAACCAAAACCCAACTCCACAACAGGCTAGGTTTTTAGTGTCGAAAAGCTTGATTTTTGGATTCCCGCTGTCTTGCTCAACATTTTTAATATACTATCAGCGACGGGAACGACAAGCTGAGAGTTATGCGCCAAAAACCTGCAATCTCAAACGCGGACACTATGGATAGAAAATGGGTCGAGAAAGAGATATACAGATAGAGAACATGGTGTCATTAAGGTATCGTGAAATTGAACGAGGATGTTTCACTGTGCCAATAAAACCCCTCTATCAAACGACCAACCAACTTATAGCGGAGTATTGGACTATTTTTGAAGTTCTGGATTCTGATGCTAAATCTTTGTTTCGCTCAATCTCCTGGTATAACCACACATCACACACCTCTTACCAATGCTGTAAATATCAATTACTACTGGTGATTATCGAGGGAATTCTGGAGCTTGCCGATCCGGGTTCGACCCTGGCTCGGCAGGCAGGCGAATGTCTAGACACCCTGGCTGCATTAATAAGTGCTTTGGGTGAGCGTGATGACTCAAGAGAAAGCTATAGATTAGTTTCCTTCATGGGAACAGTCTTCTTCACAGGAAGTGGTACTATAGGCGGTTTGTTGCCCAAAAGCCAAGGTGATAGGCAAATCGTGGGTTCGGTTTTTTCAGGTCTCTTTGGAGTGCTGGGATTGGTTGCGCTTGGAATTGCCTACCCCAGGAGGAGACATTTAGTAGCAGCGCAAGCAGAAGTAGAAACGCTTATCGCTGAGTTGCGAGAGTCGCCCCTCGAAAAAATAGCGTCAATCACCCCTTCTACCAGATGCAATGTGCGCATTACTGATATGGTGCCTGAAGCAAAGAAAGAACATTTAGATATCCTGCGCATTATTAAGTGGCTGCAAAACGAAAAAAATCCAACCTGCAAGATAGGAGCAACGTGCATACAATTAGAAAACACGCCTAATACTACAACTGAAGAAAATGAATTCACCGCGCCACCCAATTTAAATAGTGTAACTTCCACCACTGAAACGGTAACAAGCACTCTTGAAGAAAAAAAATCTATAGCATCGCCAACGTTAATAAGCAGCAGCCACCAGGACCCAGAACTGTATTATATCAAGACGGAAGGCGAGAATATCTATGGAGGACCTTATTGTGCGTGTTGTATTAGCACTCACATCGAATCACAAAAAATACAAGGAACAATACCCACTGACCCTTGCTCTCGCAATAAAATCATCTTGCATCACGGCAGGCCAATCCTATATCCGCTAAACCATATTCTTTCTCAGTGGGAAAACACCGTTGTAGGAGAACATCCCTCATTATTAAAATCGGTGCTCCGCCCCACTCTGGAAAATAAAATCACGCCAGCCATCATGATCAAGACCGAAGATAAAGAAAAAAGTAAAGTATCTACAACTACCCCTGCACCTACCGAACAAAAAAATTTCGTGCCTCCAAACATTACAGATCGTCAAGGTGAAACATCTCACTCAATAACAAGAATACCGGTAAACTTAACCTTATTAACTCGATTTATGCCACCTCCACCACCAGCACAAGTAACCAGCAATGCGAAATCTTCTAACCCTTTATCATCGCTAAATCTACCAACAGGCAACACACAACTTCCTCCTACTCAAATGCAGGAAGAAGATCCTTATGTGCGTTTAGATCCGCCACTTGAATAGCAACGCAATGTGTTCAGCACTTTTTCGCAGAGGTAGCTCCCCGTGGTTAGCCATCATTCGTGGCTATTCACGTTGCGTAGGCAATCAACCAGCGTAACTGCAAAACTCAACCAGGGCAGGCACGAGGCCTGCCCCTACAAAGATGCATGCATACCTTAGCCGCAAGCGGGGAAGGGACTGTCAGGGTAGCGGCGCTTGATCCAGGCGGCGCCGTGTTCCCGCACTTATTGATTGAAGCGGATATGCATGCAGTGCTGGTGCAATAACACACTCAGCGCCATGTTTCTTATATAGCTGGAAGTTTACAAATTTATGTTATATAATTAAAAATGTAAACTATTGAGAGAATTAACTATGTTAGGCGCACGCATTCAACGAGCCAGAAAGGCAGCCGGTTTATCCCTACGCGATTTGGGACAACAAATCGCGCTGAGCCATGCCGCCATCAAAAAATACGAAGATAATGAGGTTACCCCCTCATCTGATATTCTTATCAAGCTTGCACATGCACTACATGTTAAAGTGGAGTATTTTTTCAGGCCAAGACCTTTTATATCGGAAAAAAAAATATCTTACCGCGAACATGCCAATATACCAAGACGACACCTAGATGAAATTACCTTCAAAATATTAGATCAAGTTGAGCAGCGTGTTGAACTGGAGAATTTATTTCCAACCCCACCAACACAAACCTTCTCAATCAACTTACCCAAGAAAATAACTACTATTGAAAAAACTGAACACCTTGCTGATGAAATCCGCTCCCAATGGAACCTTGGACTCGACCCCATTCCAGATTTAATCGATTTATTTGAAGAGCACGGGATAAAAGTATTTGAAATTGATAATCTGAACTATCCAAAATTTAATGGACTTTCCACATACGTCAATCAAATACCAGTCATTGTAGTTGGTAATAGTTGGCCAGGGGATCGACAGCGCTTTACCTTGGCGCATGAATTAGGCCATCTTATTTTAAATGATCGTATCAAGGACAATACAGACATCGAAAATTACTGCAATCGATTTGCAGGGTCATTTCTATTACCACAACAATCACTCATCTCCATATTGGGTAAACACCGCACTTCTATTGAACCACTTGAGTTAAGTTTGTTAAAACAGGCATTTGGCATCAGCATGACCTGTATTCTTCACCGCGCAGAAGAAACAGGTATCATATCCAGTAGTCTTTACCGCCAATTACGCGCTGATTTCGACAAACACGGATGGTCAAAAAAAGAACCTGGTAAATTATACCCAAGAGAAAAAACGTCTATTTTTGCGCAAATGGTTTTCCATGCACTCGCTGAGGAATATATTGGCGAGTCTAAAGCTGCAGAATTTATGAATATGTCGCTTGAATCATTCAGAGCACTACGTACCATGGAAAATTCGGATGTTTCTTATCATCAGTGACGCCTGCGTACTAATTGATCTTGAATGCGGAAAATTAACACATGCGATGTTTCAATTACCTTGGCAATTTGCAGTGCCTGATATTTTATTTGATGAAGAGTTAGCAGATCAACACAGGCACTTGTTGCAATTTGGCCTGATAAATAAAATTATGGATGCACAGCTAATCGCTGAAGCCTACACTTTACGCTCCCAACATGCCAGGGTAAGCGTCAATGATCTTTTGGCATTAATTCTCGCAAAACATGAAAATTGCCCACTGCTTACTGGCGACAAAGCCTTAAAAAAAGTCGCTGAACAATTTAAGCTTGAAGTACATGGCACCATATGGCTTGTTCGGCAACTCATACAGCACAAAATAATTACGCACAAAACTGCACGTGTTGCTTTCCAACACATGAGAGATGCTGGCAGTCGCTTACCGTGGGATGAGGCTGAAAAAATATTGGAATGAGACCAAAATCATGGTCGCTATATCAACTTAAGCATTAGTAATTTTGGCCTGACGAAAAGCTCTCTTCACTGACCGATAAACATGATCAAACTCGCACAGGTTTGCCATTTGTGCCGCGAGTCTGGTATTCCATGTTTTTTTGAGACGTGCTTCTTTTTTGTGGAATTCCTCGCAAATGTCATTCAGCTTTTTACCTCGATGCACAAGCTTTGCATTAATTGCTTCCAAACAATCACTAAGGCTCACCGAGCCGCCTTGTTCTGTAATATACCAAAGATCATAGAGATCACGCGGCTCGGTTCTTGCCCGATCAAGCAGTGCTACGGTTTTTTCAGCAGCAATTTCCTCAAGAGAATATACTAGAATTTTTTCTCCTTCTGGAAGATCGATGTATTCATCACAGCTTTTAAGTATGGCGAGCTCTTCAGGTGAATAAAAAACTCTTTCCCTGATCGTTACATCTACTTTGATTTCTTTTGGCATAGAAGTAACGGGGAGCGGCCCTTCATACATGAGATAAAATGTGTAGCTATTTTGATGAGCAACCGTATCAGAACGCGAAAATCGAAACGTAATATTTGAGGCGCGTTTTACTTCTCCGTATACTGACTCAAGTTCCTGCCTTAGCTCCTCAAAGGAGAGCGGTTGTAAAAGTGTGAAGTCCATGTCTTCTGAAAATCGATACTCGGAAAAATGACAGCGCCGCAAGGCTGTTCCACCTTTAAATACGAGTTTATTTCGAAGCGGTGAGCGTGACAGCCCGATTAAAAACCAAGCAATGCAATAATCACGCTCCAATACATTTTCTGGTATGCGTCTACCTCCATGTTGTTTCAACAGGCGGTTGGAAAGTTTAGAAATTTGATTTTGTGGGATCATTCGTTTCGCTATGTTCTTCTAATGGCAAGCAGCTCTTCTTGTGGGATATTTAATCTTAACCGCCACCTGGCCATATGATGACCTTGTGCAGGCAAATCGGGATCAAGCAATTGGTATGTGGAAGTAAGCGTTGTTTGCAGGAAGTCCCAATGGATACGTGAACCGATATTGTAAAGTTCCATTAAATACCCAAGCCTTCGATTAACAGCACCCACATTTAATTTTACTGCATAATCAATTATTTTTTGTGGATCAATCACCTGCTGTTTTATAGAAAATCCTTTAGCTACCTCAGAAAATCCTCCGCAATAGACTGGTTGCTTTAAGCCATCTAACAATGTGCGCTCCAAATCACTGACGGCAACTTTCTCATTCTTATCAACCCAGATTTCTGCAATACCAAATAGATGCTTTAACTTACAACGCACAAAACGGAACTCAGTTCCCAGAATTATTTGAGAACGCAGCATTCGAGGAGAACTTACATACACAATAAGTTGGGGTTGCGTTACTATTTGGTGTAAATCAAATGCAGAACCATAAGAAAGATAATACTTTTCTTTAAGAATTTTGCGTCCACTCAGTACCAATTCACGCGCCACAACATATGGGTTGCCTAAATACTCGCGCTCAAAACCCATTTCAAAAGGAACCAGACGAAATGTCCCCGACTTCAACCGAAAAACTATGCCATTATGAATCAGTTGAGAGAGCGCGTTGGCGGTAGATGCACGTCCACCTAATATCCCTTCCGCTTCCTGAAAGTGAAAAATTAGATGATTGCGACCATAAAGAGTGGCAACTAAACGGGCTGACAAAGGGCCTAAGGTCTTTAAAATTTTATTATATTTTGTGTGCATAATATCTGCTCTGAGCAGATATTATGCACTTAAAATATAATTTTTTCAACCAGTTATTATATTTTGTGTGCATAATATCTGCTCAGAGCAGATATTATGCGCTTAAAATATAACCATCAGGATGGCGGCTGACTATTTATTTCCCACATGGATACGCTTGTTTAAACGCACCGAACAACACGATTGATGCCGCTTTTTCTAAGGCTGCGGGGTGGCTGTGTAGATAACTGATGACTTGTTTGATTTGATCCTTGACCGATACTCCTTGCGGGATGCAATAATATTGCGCACTCTTGCTCATATCATAGTGCTGAGGAACGCCAGCAGCGATCGCCGAGCTAATATAGTGCATGTCTTCATAGCCGGCGAAATAACCCAGACACAAACCGCTGTTATTCGCTGTTTGGATATTTACATCTTGAGCGCTATTTTCTAACACTTTTAATGAGTCTTGACACAGGGATAACAACATCTGTCCGGTCATTTGACTAACCGCATATCCCACGGTGGCATAGCACAGTCCTAGAATACATAAGCATATTTTTAGTTTGTTCATATTAATCCCTCCTAACAATGTTTAGCTTTCGAGAGTCGCCCACCCCTTCACCAGTAATCTACAAAAAAACAGCAATGCGACGACTAACAATATAATCATTGCTATGCCCAATGGAATAAACGTGCCGCTATAAAAATAACTCGTCACTTGTAATCCAATAGCCGTCAAGATCAAGCGCAATGCCATAAACAATGCCGTGGTTCTGCCCTTGGTGTTTTCAATGACGGTAAGCGATATCGGGTAGAGAATATTAATCGGAAACACAGCAGCAATGCTAAATAATACCATAATCACTGTAATAGCCCAGGCATGCTGAATATTAAATACCACCAACCACACCAATAGCGGCAGACATAAAAACGTTAATCCCATACCTGCAACTAAGCAGCGTTTCTGACCAAATCGACGCAATATCCGCGCACTGGAAAGACTGCCCACGGCAAAGGCGCCGGCCAATACGCCTTGATAAAGACCAAATTCACGCAGCGGTATGTTAAGCGCATGCATATACAAAATAGGCGCCATGCCAATAAATATCCAATAGGTTGATGCTAAAAAACAAAAGCCTATCAGAAAGGTCATTAATTTAGTCGAGCATAGCAATGGCCAATAAGCGCGGGGCGATAAAGAAATGTGGGGGTCGCCTTGACGATTGGGTATGTAGAAATAACTAGCTATTAAGCAACTCGCGCTCAGAAAAAATAATAATAAAAAATTGGCGCGCCAGCCAAAATATAAGGTGATATAGCTACCTATCAAGGGCGCAAACGCCATCGCGCTCGCGGTTAGGCCATTTAAAATTCCCATTAATTCTGCTTGTTTTTGTGGCGAATATAAATCAGAAATAACTGCATACGATAATACGCAAGGGCCTGCTATTCCTAATCCTTGCAAAAAGCGACCGATGACGAGCATGGGGTAATTAATCGCTAGAACACAGGCTATACTGCCGATCACAAATGCAACCAGGCTATATAAGATAACCTGACGACGGTTAAAGCGATCGCCTAACATGCCGGCGAATAGCGAACACAGGCAATAGGCAACAAAATTAACACTTAGGGTCAGCTGTACTAAGAATGGTGATAAATGGAATACCCTTTGTAGCTCCGGAAAGCTGGGGATAAATAAATCGACTTCCGCGCCGGCAAGGATTGAGATGAATAATATGGTAATAAATACTGGCATAGTGTACGGTGATAAAATATGATAGGGTTTTAGATGGATATATCATCATGAAAATTCTAGTTCCTGTCAAACGTGTGGTTGATTTCAATGTGCGTATTCGCGTAAAAAGCGATCAATCGGGTGTGGAAACCAACAACGTCAAGATGAGCATGAATCCATTTGATGAAATTGCCATCGAAGAAGCAGTGCGACTGAAGGAAGCGGGTGTCGCCACCGAAATCATTGCCATTAGCCTGGGTGCATCTGTTTGTCAGGAAACCTTGCGCACAGCATTGGCCATGGGCGCCGACCGCGCGATATTCATACAAGCCCAAACCGAACTACAACCGCTGGCCGTAGCAAAATTATTACAAGCCATTGTAACGCAAGAGTCACCGCAATTAGTACTCATGGGTAAGCAAGCCATCGATGACGATTGTAATCAAACCGGCCAAATGTTAGCGGGTTTATTAGGTTGGCCCCAAAGCACTTTCGCATCTAAACTGCTCATTGAGGATAATACCGCCACCGTCACGCGTGAGATTGATGGCGGTTTAGAAACACTGCGTATGCAGTTACCTGCCGTCGTTACTACCGATTTGCGTCTCAACCAACCGCGTTATATTTCGCTGCCAAATATCATGAAGGCCAAGCAGAAAAAATTAGATGTTATTATAGCAGAAAGCCTGAATATTGATATGGCTCCCCGCCTGACTACGCTTAAAGTGGAGGAACCACCCCTGCGAAAAGCGGGTATCAAGGTCGCATCTGTTAGCGAATTAGTCGACAGACTTAAAAGAGAAGCGCAGGTATTAGCATGACAAATACGCCATCGATACTGGTTATTGCCGAACACGATAATCAACAGCTAAAGCCCGCCACACGCTCAGCCATCAGTGCGGCCACGTTGCTATCTGCCCCGATCAACGTACTGGTTGCCGGTCATCACTGTGAAGCTGTAGCGCAACAAACAGCCAAGATACACGGCGTGCAACAGGTATTATTAGCAGATGCAGAAAGTTACGCGCATGGCCTGGCGGAAAATCTAGCCGAGCTTATTCGTAGTTTAGCTACGGATGTTTCGCATATTATCGCTCCCGCAACCGCGTTTGGTAAAAACGTGTTGCCGCGTGTGGCTGCGTTATTGGATGTCGCGCAAATTTCAGACGTCATCCAGATTATATCCAAGGACACATTCGTGCGCCCGATTTATGCGGGCAATGCGCTCGCCACCATGCAATCCCATGATCCGATCAAGTTGCTCACCGTACGCACCACCGCCTTTCCGCCAGCAACCGATCAAGCAACTATCGCACCGATTGAAGAGCATCACGGCTGCAACCACTTATTCCACTACCGAATGGGTATCGGCGAAGAAAGTATTTCCACCCGCCCGGAATTAACTACGGCGCAAATTATTATCTCCGGCGGACGCGGTGTTGGCAGCGCCGAGAATTTCAAATTACTCGAGCACATCGCCGATAAATTAGGCGCGGCACTGGGTGCATCGCGCGCTGCTGTCGATGCCGGTTATGCACCCAACGACTGGCAGGTGGGACAAACTGGAAAAATTGTCGCGCCCAATTTATACATTGCCGTCGGCATTTCTGGCGCTATACAACACTTGGCCGGCATGAAGGACAGCAAGGTCATTGTCGCGATTAATAAGGATCCTGACGCCAGCATTTTCCAAATTGCGGATTATGGTTTAGTGGGCGATTTATTCCAGATTCTGCCGGAATTGGAAAAGCTACTTTAATGACAGCCATTGAGCAAGTCATATGACCTCCGCCATTTCAGCGTTATCCACCGTTACCCTGATTTTTAGCCATAAAATGGCTAAAGTTACCTTGTGTTTTAGCCATATTGTGGCTAAAATTACCCTGTGTGTTAGCCAAATCCGCTTTAGGTAACAAGGCACGCCTATGAAACGTCACCTGGTAAAAGACCTGCTGCACTGGAAGGAGCGCACTAATCGTATGCCCCTGCTGCTGCGTGGCGCGCGGCAGGTAGGAAAAACCTACCTGGTAGAGCAATTTGCCCAGGCACATTTCCGCAGCATCCTGACCGTTAACTTTGAATTAAACCCCGAATTGATTAGCTGTTTTGAACAACTTGACCCACACAAAATAATCAGCAACCTGGGCATGTTACTGCAAAAGCACATTGAACCAGGAGAAGATTTACTGTTTCTGGACGAAATTCAGGATTGCCCCAACGCCATACGCGCATTACGTTATTTCAAAGAAAAGCTACCCGAATTGCATGTGATCGGCGCAGGTTCTTTGCTGGAATTAACCCTGAATGATGCGAACTTTCGCATGCCCGTCGGGCGTGTCGAATCGTTGTATTTAAAACCGCTGTCGTTCATGGAGTTTTTGACTGCGAGCGGGTTTACCGAGCTTAGTGATTATCTGGCACAGGTTACCTTAGAAACCGCTATCCCACCCGCCATTCATCAGAAACTACTTGAATTGGTTAAGCTATATTCCACGTTGGGTGGTATGCCTGCTGTATTGCACGCGTATTTCACCACGCAGCAAATAGCGGAATGTCAAATCCTGCAAACCGCATTGCTGAATACTTATCGTCAGGACTTTGGCAAATATGCCGGCCGCACCGATCACAAATACCTGCAACGCCTGTTTGAAAAAATTCCTGGTCTTGTGGCTGACCATTTTAAATATGCGAAAGTTGACCCCGACATGCGCTCGCGCGACTTAAAATCCGCATTAGACATGTTACGCCATGCAGGTCTTGTATACCCGGTTTATGCTACCGCTGCGTCTAGCCTGCCGCTATCCAGCCTGATCAATGAAAAACAATTCAAGCTGTTGTTTCTCGATATTGGTTTAATGCTACGTGCAGCAAAATTAGATGCCGAACTCCTATTGAGCGATGATTTATTATTAGCTAACCGCGGCAAATTAGCCGAACAATTCGTCGGCCAGGAATTACTGGCGTATGCAGATCCTTTAGATGAGGCCGCCGTGCATTTCTGGTGTCGGCAAAAACCCTCTAGCACTGCGGAAGTGGACTATGTCGTCCAGGCAGGCTCTCGCATCGTACCCATAGAAGTCAAGGCCGGCACAACTGGTCAGTTGCGTTCATTGAAGCTATTGATGCAGGAGAGAAATTTACCCCTTGGCATACGTATTTCGCAGTTACCCTTAAAATTAGAGGATAACATTTTGTCGCTACCCATTTATCTGGTAAATCAGTTGAACCGATTGGTTAAACTGTTTTAAAAATATTGCTTATTCCATAAGTTTTCTAAAAATTCCTGCCAAGGTAAAATGTCAATAGCATGACCTTCCTTGGTCTGCAATCTTCTTTTTCTCTTAGCCACGCAAACTACGATAGCGTGTTTGGGATTATAATCTGCACAAAAAGCATTCAACCCCTCTAAATCGCTTAATTGCACACTTTCCGAAATCTTAACCTCAATAGCGACTTCGCCACGATTAATGACAAAATCAACTTCTAGGCCAGTTTTGCTTCGCCAATAGTTAATTGGATAATCCAATTCATTTAAACCTAAATAAGCATTAATTTCCATAAAAATAAAATGCTCAAAGGCTTTGCCAGCCTCCGTGCCTCGTAAAATAGTGATTTTTTTTCGAGTGAGATAATTGGCAACTCCGACATCAAATAAATAAAACTTAGGTGTAGTTGAAATTAAATCACGTTTTACTTTTTTAAAAAACGGATAAATATTGTAGCCAATTAACGTATCCACTAAGATTTGATAGTATTCTTTTACCGTTTTGGCATCAATGCCACAATCTCTTCCTATGTTGGAATAATTCAACATTTCTCCGTGGCTAAAACCAACAATATCCAAAAAACGGGCAAATCCTGCTAAATTACGCACCAAACCTTCAGCCTGAATTTCTTCTTTTAAGTAATTATTGATATAAGCACGTAGAGAACGCGCAGGGGAGTCGGAAAGGTAATGATTAGGCAATAAACCGTGATTGAGTGCTCTTAATAAATCAAAATCTGGTATTTCTTTATAAACCAGTGGGTAAAAATTAAACCCCCCTGCTCTTCCTCCCAATAAATTGGCAGCACCTCGCTTTAATTTGCGAGCACTCGAACCACATAAAATAAAACCTATTTTTTCGTTTTCAATTAACCAGTGGATTTCATTCAATAAAATAGGAATTTTTTGTACTTCATCAATGATAACCGGTTGGCGTAATTGCTCTTTAGCTACCGCTTGCAATTCTTCTCTTAAGGTGTGGGGGGCCACCAATAATTTATGCAACACATCGCTTTGCAATAAGTCGTAATAAATCGCTTGCGGATACCGCTGGCGCAGGTAGGTAGATCTTCCAGTATTTCGTGCTCCCCAAAGGAACGCTGATTGCCCTGAAGGAAGTTGCGGGTTAAACAGTCTCTTAAACATGTTTTTTCAATGTATAAAATTAACCATAATTACCAATCAGGATGTTATTCCTTTTAAAGACAACTTAAAAGGAACATGATCCTTATTGGTTATTTTAGCTGTTTTGATGAAAATGTCAATGCGAACCGCCTTTAAAAGCTACGATCACGCTTGAAACCACCGACCCACTTCCAGTATCCTACGCACTCTCTCATTGCAGGAAACCCCTATGTTAATTGGCGTACCCAAAGAAATTAAAAAAGGCGAATTTCGCGTTGGCATGTCGCCCAACAGCGTGCATGAACTCACCATGCACGGTCATCGTGTCATGATCGAGCGCGGCGCTGGCGAAGGTATTGAATGCCATGATGACTTTTATCGGTCTTCTGGCGCAGAGATTGTGGATAATCCCAAAGAAATTTATGCACGCGCAGACATGATTGTAAAAGTGAAGGAGCCGCAGCCGCATGAATGCGAATGGCTGCGTGAAGATCAAATTTTATTTACCTACCTGCATCTGGCGGCCGATCGAATCCAAGCCAATGGCCTCATCAAATCCAAATGTATCGCCATTGCTTACGAAACCGTGACTGATGCGCAAGGCGGCTTGCCCCTACTAACACCAATGAGCGAAGTCGCTGGCCGTCTTTCCATTCAAGCCGGCGCACATGCGCTAGAACGAGTACGCGGTGGGCGGGGTATTTTACTCGGTGGCGTGCCTGGCGTAGAACCGGGCAATGTGGTGGTGATTGGTGGTGGCGTCGTCGGCACCAATGCTGCGCGCATGGCGATGGGTTTAGAGGCGCGCGTGACGGTATTGGACAAATCGTTGCGCCGATTGCAGGAATTGGATCTTCAATTCAGCTCGAAGATTACCACTGTTTTCGCCACCCACGCAGCAATCGCTCATCACGTAAAACACGCAGACTTGGTCATCGGCGCGGTACTGGTGCCGGGTCGCTCAGCGCCCAAATTGGTAACGCGTGAAATGTTGCAACACATGCATCCAGGCTCGGTAGTGGTGGACGTCGCTATCGATCAGGGCGGCTGCTTTGAAACCAGCAAGCCAACCACACACGATAATCCCACCTACGTGGTCGATGGTGTGGTGCATTATTGCGTTGCCAATATGCCAGGCGCAGTGCCAAGAACCTCTACCTTTGCATTAAACAATGCAACATTGCCGTTTATCCTGGCGCTGGCTAACCAAGGCGCTAAGGAAGCCTTAGCGACTAATCCGCATTTGCTCAACGGCTTAAACGTTTACAAGGGACATATTACCTACCCCGCTGTGGCGGAAAGTCTGGGATTGATGTCGGTTGGCGCAACAGAAGTATTAGCGGCGTAGGATTTGATACAGCCTATACGCATTTCCCTGCCGCCTGCGCAATCACTTGTAACGATGTCATCATATCTGAAAATTGCGGCAGGGTTAATGATTGCGGGCCATCGGATAATGCCTTGTCGGGATCGGGGTGAACTTCTACCATAATGCCATCTGCGCCAGCAGCAATCGCTGCGCGTGCTAATGGCGGCACAAATTTGCGGATGCCAGTAGCGTGGCTAGGGTCGACGATGATCGGCAAATGCGTGAGTGATTGTAAAACCGGCACGGCGGCAATATCTAAGGTATTGCGGGTATAATTTTCAAATGTACGAATGCCGCGTTCACATAACATCACCTGAGAATTTCCGGTGCTTAAAATATATTCAGCAGCCAATAGAAATTCGTTGTAAGTTGCCGCCAATCCACGTTTCAATAAGATAGGCTTCTGTGTTTCACCAATGGCTTTCAGTAAATTAAAATTTTGCATATTGCGCGCGCCAATTTGTAGAATATCCACGTGCGTGGCTACCAAGTCAATTTGCTCAATGCTCATCACTTCGGAAATAGTCAACAGGCCGTAACATTTTGCTGCGGCTTCCATAAACTTTAATCCCTGTTCACCCAGCCCCTGAAATTCATACGGTGATGTGCGTGGTTTAAACGCGCCTCCGCGCAATATAGTCGCACCTGACTTGGCGACTTGTTGCGCCACTGCATCAATTTGTTGTTCTGATTCGATGGAGCAAGGGCCCGCCATGATCACAACCTGTTGGGAAGACCCAATCGTTTTATCGCCAATTTGGATAATAGTACGTTGTTTTTTTGTGCTGCTGCTGGTGAGTTTATATTTCTGCTGAAATGCCTGTACATCCACCACACCTGGCAACTGGGTAAATTGCTGCATATCTACTTGCGAGTTTGCGCCATGAATCACTGCCAACACATAGCGCCCTTCATCTTGACTCGGCACGGCGTGTAATCCCATCCAGGCTAATTTCTGCATCAGACTATCAACTTCAGCCGGTGTGATGTCGGGTTTTAATATTAGTAGCATACGTTATTCTCTTTAGTTAATTTTAATTTCTTCTATCCCTCTACCTTCACACAATCCTCGCGCTAATTGCGTCAAATCCGCCATACTCATTCCCCTTGCCAATGCATCGACAAACAACGAACCCACCACAAAGCCATCTGCATGTTGCAACACTGCACGCGCGTCCTGCGCATTGGCAATACCAAAACCGGCCACTACCGGCAATGTCGTGTGTTGCTTAATCAACGTAACCTTTTCAGCAAAATCTTCTGGCAACATTGCCCGCATACCCGTCGTTCCCTTCCTACTAGCATAATAAATAAACCCATGCGCATGACGTAATAATTTTTTTAATCGCCCCGACGTAGTTGCCGGCGTTACCACCGTAATTGGCAAGATACGCTGCGCCAAACATTGTGCATAAAATTGCTGCCCTTCCTCATACGGTAAATCCACCACTAAAATAGCATCGATCCCTGCTTGCTGCGCCAATGGTAACCAATGTGTTGGATTAGCGCGCAATAATGGATTGAAGTAACTGAATAATAACAACGGAATCTGCGTTTCCTGACGTAATCGTTTAGCCACCTCCAACACGTCTGATAATGTAGTATGACTCGCCAATGCACGTTGTGAGGCACGCGAAATCACTTCACCATCGGCAATGGGATCAGAAAATGGCACACCTAATTCTAATAAGGTAATGCCGCCGGCAATCAGCGCCCTGGCCGCCGTTAAACTATGCTCTATCCCCCCATCACCCATGGTTAGATAACCCACAAAGGCTTTTTGCTGCTGAAATAATTGTTCAATTCGCCTACGCATGATTTTCCTCCGCCATTACTTGCGGCAAATCTTTATCACCACGACCCGATAGATTCACCACTACCATTTGATCCTTGGCATAGTGTGCAGCCATTTTTATTACATAAGCTAAGGCATGCGCTGACTCCAATGCACATAAAATACCTTCGGTGGTTGCCAGTAGTTTTAACGCTGCCAGGGCTTCTATATCACTTGCTGACGTATAAGTTACCCGTTTGAGCGCATACAACGCCGCATGTTGCGGACCAATTGCCGGATAATCCAGCCCGGCAGAAATCGAATGCGTCGGCTCGACCTGACCATTGTCATCCTGCAATAAATAAGTATAGCAACCATGCAATACGCCGGGCTGTGCGGCGAAAAAGCGTGCAGCATGTTGCCCAGGCTGATTGCCAATACCACCTGCTTCCACGCCAATTAACTCCACATTGTCTTTAATAAACGCAGAAAAAATACCGATGGCGTTTGAACCGCCACCAATGCAGGCAACAACTTGATCAGGTAAACGACCCAAGCGACGCAAGCACTGCGCACGTGTTTCCTTGCCAATAATTGACTGAAATTGCGCCACCATCTCTGGATAAGGATGTGGCCCTAATGCAGAACCCAAACAATAAAACGTATCTTCAAACGACGCCGACCAATCACGCAAGGCGGCATTAACTGCATCCTTTAACGTACGTGCACCTTCATTTACTGCAATCACGCGAGCGCCAAATAGCTGCATGCGTTGCACGTTCATGGCTTGACGCTGCATATCCACACTGCCCATATACACATCACACACTAAACCCAGATGTGCACATGCCGC
Organism: uncultured Gammaproteobacteria bacterium; assembly: GCA_963777715.1. Classification (GTDB taxonomy): domain Bacteria; phylum Pseudomonadota; class Gammaproteobacteria; order JAURND01; family JAURND01; genus JAURND01. Next base: position 44,352 of record CAVZRN010000009.1, on the reverse strand, counting down.
AGCAGTCGCCACACCGTGCTGGCCGGCGCCAGTTTCAGCAATGATGCGCGTCTTACCAGAAAATTTCGCCAACAAACACTGACCGAGGGCATTATTTATTTTATGCGCACCCGTATGTAATAAATCTTCTCGTTTTAAAAAAATGCGTGGACCGTTAATTTTTTTAGAGAAATTCATGATTTCAGTCAGCGGCGTTGGTCTGCCAGCGAACTCAGCCAGACTTGCTTTTAATTGCTGCTTGAATTGAGTATCTTTGCGATAATGTTTCCAGTCCTTAATGAGTTGCTGTAATGCGGGCATCAGTATTTCTGGAATAAACATCCCTCCGAATTCACCGTAGCGTCCGTATTTTGCTGTTAAAAAATTCATTCGCTTAGTCTCTCTTTTACCTGCGCAATAAATTGTTTAATTAACTCGATGGACTTATTATCATAACTATTTTCCACACCACTAGAGACATCTACCCCTGCTGGATTAAGCTGTTTAAGTGCGGTTGCCACATTATCACAACGCAAACCACCGGATAAAAACCAGCGGAACTCTCCCGCATAAGTAAAGTTTTCCCAGACAAAGTGCTTTCCGCTCCCTGCCTGCATACCGTCAAATAATAAATAATCGCGTGTGCTAATTAAATGTTTAATATCCATCAAATCTGGTTTATGTATATCACCATTAGCAGATACTCTACAGGCATAAATACGCTGTAATTCGGCCGGCAATAAATGTGCCTGCTGACGTGCTGTATCTCCATGTAGTTGCACGTATTGAATATCTGCTTGCGTGCAAATGCGTTGTATCGCAGCCGCATCAGCATTGGCGAATACAGCCACCGGTTCTGCGCCCCCCGCCCGCGCCTGCCTGGCAATATCCACCGCCATACCCACGCTCACGCAACGCGATGAACTTGGCGCTAGTACGATACCAATGAAATCAGCGCCAGCACGTGCTGCTGCATACGCCATTTCTGCTTGTTGAATCCCGCATATTTTTATTAGTTTTTTAGTTGTCATCTGCACTCTCCAATCCATGCAGATGGTGTCGTCGATTTCACTAATGCCTCGCCGACCAATACAGCGGCATATCCTGCCTGATGATAGCGTCTTGCCAATTCCATGGTTGCGATGCCAGACTCCGCCACGGTGATACACTCTTTCGGTAAATACTTTGCCAGATCAAACGCGCATTGTGTGTCTACCTGCAACGTGCTTAAATTGCGATTATTCACCCCAATAATTTGTGCCCCCGCAGCAACTGCTTGCGCCATTTCATCAGCCGTGTGTACTTCTACCAACGCATCAATATTCAGACGTTTTGCGGTTTCCAGCATCAATGGTAACCGATCACCCAATACCGCAACAATTAACAATACCGCATCTGCACCGTATACCATCGCTTCGGCAATTTGCGTCGGATCAATTAGAAAGTCTTTACGCAATATAGGGATCGCCGTCCCTGCTAACGCCCGCGCCACATCCTGCAAATCTTCCAAGCTACCACCAAAACCATAGCGATCAGTTAATACCGAGATCGCCGCTGCGCCACCGGCAACGTAATACCGCGCTAACGCAACCGGATCCGCGATCTCCGCCAACATACCTTTGGAAGGCGAGCGGCGTTTTATCTCGGCAATAATTTTAACCACGTCAGCATAAAGCAATGTCTGCTTAAAACTTTTTCTCGCCCGTACTATACCCCCCTCCCCTCGCAGCAAGCGCGCAATATCATGCCCCGGCTCTTGCATAAGCTGTTGTTTTAATACATCAACCTCTTGACGTTTATGCAATAGAATTTCGCTTAATTTATTTGTCATATGTCATCCCCACAAAAATCCTGCCAGCGCTGCAACAATGCAAAACTAGCGCCGCTTGCTACACTCTCACGCGCCATGGTTATCGCGTCGCTTAAATTCTCCACTAATCCATAAATTTGAATCGCCACCGCTGCATTCAATACAAACGCATCCGCGATGGCAGGTTGCTCGCCACATAACGCTGCCGTGAGTAATTCCGCATTGTGTTGCGCATTCCCACCGCGCAACGCGTCGGGCTGCTGCGGCATAAAACCAAATTGCTGTGCATCTAACGAATATTCCGTCTGCCGATTGCCATCTATACTAATTACCTGCGTTACACCGCCGCAATTAATTTCATCCAGGCCATTGCCATGCACTACCACTGATCGATGAGAGGTTAATTGCCCTAATATTTCCGCAAATGGCGCTAACAACTGTGGCGTGCGCACGCCCATAACATAATGCTGCGCCCGTGCGGGATTTAAAAACGGGCCAACCAGATTAAATACTGTGGGTCGGCCGATACTGCGACGAATATCACGCATCTGCGCTAGAGCCGGATGAAAATTTGGCGCAAAACAAAAAGCGATATTTAATTGTTCCAGGCACTCAACAATTTGTGACGCTGGCATCGCAATATTAATACCCAGCGCTTCCAACACATCAGCAGATCCTGATAAAGAAGATACCGCGCGATTGCCGTGTTTAACCACACATACGCCGCAACTTGCCGCAACAATAGCAGCTCCAGTTGACACATTAATGCTGTGAGCGCCATCACCGCCAGTACCTACTATATCCAACACCCTGTGCGCCATTGGTACGGTTAACATGCTCATTTGCAGAGCATCAATTACGCCTAGTATTTCTGCAGCAGTTTCACCCTTGGCATGTAGCGCGGTCAAATAAGCAATGGCCTGCTCAGCTTTTAGGTGTGGCGATACTAACGCCAACGTAGCTGCACATGATTCCGCGCGCGTCAATGATGCCCCCTGCATTACTTGCTCAATCGCCTGGTGCAGCATCATCTACATATCCCCACAAATGTCCGCAACAATTTCCCACCCTCCGGCGTCAATATCGATTCGGGATGAAATTGCACGCCAAAGGTTGCATGGTGTTGATGACGCATACCCATAATAGTTCCATCAGCCGTTTCCGCTTCGATTAAAAAATTTGCTGGTAAATTTTCTCGCGTCACCACCAACGAGTGATAACGTCCCGCCACAAATGGTAATGGCATGTCACGGTATAAATCCTTGCCATGATGGAAAATAGTTTCTGGCTTGCCGTGTACAATTTTATCCGCCGCTGTTACCTTGCCGCCAAATGCCACAGCAATGGCCTGATGCCCTAAACACACGCCTAAAATGGGAATTTTTCCACTGCAGGCGCGAATTAACTCGACACAAATACCTGCATCTTCCGGACGACCTGGGCCTGGCGATAAAATAATACCCTGCGGCTCCAGTGCACTAATTTCAGCAATAGTTATTTTGTCATTACGCACTACTCTCACGTCGTCTACCGTCACCGCATCTATAGGTCGCGCCACTTCTTGATACAGGTTAAACACAAAGCTATCATAATTATCGATGATGATTAGCATAACGTCCCCCGCTCTGCGGCAATAATCGCACGAAATACGCCCCTGGCTTTGTGACGCGTTTCATCAGCTTCATCCTGTGGATCAGAATCGTACACAATACCACCACCCGCACGCACATACACCACATCATCCTTAACCAGGCCGCTGCGAATAATGATGCAGCTATCTAAATTGCCTTCACCGTCTACCTTACAAATAGCGCCGCCATACAGATGACGCTTGGAGTTTTCTAATTCGTCGATGATCTCCATCGCGCCTATTTTAGGTGCGCCACTTAAGGTTCCTGCCGGGAATACGGTTTTTAACACATCAAACGCATCATACTGCGTGGCTAATTTGCCCTTAACATAGCTGACCAGGTGCATTACATACGTCAAACGCTCACCCTGCATTAGCTCAGACACATGCACACTGCCTGGCTCACATACCGCACCGATGTCGTTACGCGCCAGATCTACTAACATCATATGTTCGGCGCGCTGTTTAGGGTCATCACGCAACTGAGCCAATAATTCTGCATCGGCTTTATCAGCGACTGGCGCCGTTCCCGCAATCGGCGCAATAGTGACCACACGATCTTGGATACTCACTACTTTTTCTGGCGATGCGCCCAGCAAGGTAAATGCTGGCGTGGTTAAATAAAACATATACGGCGTTGGATTGTTGTAGCGCAACATACGATATATCGCTAACGGACTGGTAGTGATCGGACGTGAGAAGGTACGAGAAATGACAATTTGAAAGGCATCGCCCGCTTGGATATAGGCCTTGGCCTGGCGTACTTTTTCTCTAAATGCGGCATCATCACAATCAGTTTGAAATACTCCATCATCTAATGCGGCGTCAACTGACGCTGGGATAGAGATAGATGGCGATGAAGTTCTTAATAGTTGAATCATCCGGTCTATTTCTGCCTGTGCATGTGCATAATGTTGTACTGCATCTGCATTCGTTGGCGTAATGACTGCGACTAATAGTTTGTTGGTATCGTGATTAAACACCAGGTATTTGCGAAAAAAATGAAATAATATATCGGGTATGGCGGTATCATCCTTATGCCGATTGGGTAGCTGTTCCACGTAACGTATCGCATCGTAAGCCAAGAACCCCAGCATATGTCCGGCTAATTTTCCATGTGTATCTACCGCAGGATGATAGTGGTGCTGAAATTCGCGCAGCAACACTAAGGGGTCACCCGTTAATGATTTGGTATTTCCATCCACTGTTATATTCGTTACGCCATTTTTAGTCAGAAATGTTGCATAAGGTTCAATGCCAATAAATGAATAAGAGCCACTCTCATGAAATTTAAGCGCTGACTCCAGCAGCATGGCAGTTTCACCCGTGGTCACCAAACATTCTATGGTAGACATTGGCGTAAATGTATCAGCAATCAGTTCTTTATAGACACAGACGTATTGATTGTTTTTGGCCAATGCTAAAAAATTTTCTTGTTTAAGTGCATTAAACATACACAGCCTCGATGGGGGTCTTCATTATTTTGCTACTAATTTTTGTTTTAAGAACCTTAATAAATTGGCATCTAAACGTTTTAATTCATTAGAGCCGCGAGTAATTTTAGCAATACTCACCTGTAATTCCTTAGCCATCTCACGCTGGGTTTGCTGCTTAGCCAATAAGGCCTTAACGATCAGACAACGGGTTGCAATATCCTCTCTTTCTTCCGGGGTGAGGAACACATCCAATACCGCTGATAATATATCAGGCTTTTTCGCGCTTAAACAAAGCGCTATAAATTCATCCCAGCCGCTTGATGGTTGTTTCCTTGATGGTTGCTTCATAGTTATATACTCTTCACGCCCAGGTTTTGAATTTTTTGCATCGCATTTTAGGTCAATCTTTGCACGTTCTTCGTATGTTCCTATCGTATTTTTGTAATGGTACATGAGTACAAAGGCGATGTCAATATATCTTGATTCAGATGATTCAACTTCCTTGACAATACTACATCCCCTTCCTACAATGAATCCTCAAAATAGCCCCCCCTCTGGAGACAATCCATGACCTTGAACAAGCTGGTGTTATCCACCATTACCCTGGCTGCCAGCGCAGCCGCCTATGCCGCAACGTCCACTGGTCTGGCGCCATTTGACATTCGGGCAGATAATGCCCCCGGCACCTGGGAGTTTAATTTAGCGGGTATGTATCTAAAGCCCACCAGTTCCAGCTTGTTAGATTATGCGGATGTTACCACTACCTCTGGCAGCAACACGGCAACCAACGTCAATACGCTAAAGCCCAGTTATGGGTTTGGTTTTGAGTTAGGATTTGGGTATATTTTCCCGGACTCTGCGGTTGACGCTCAGTTCAACTGGACACACTATAATCACTCAACACAAACAACCAATACAGCTCCGGTAAACAGCTTTCTAACAACCATCGATGGTCGACAATACATCCCTGGTAGCACAACCAACATAACCAGCTATGCGGGCTTCGGACAAAATGCCGCTGACGCAGATGTCGGTTATCACCTCAGTATTGGCACCCGCTTAAGCACACGATTATTTGCTGGCTTACGCTATGCAAAAATTAACAGCAGTCTGACTGATACTTACGCAGGGGCAGAGCTTCCCTTCGCTGGTTATCCCTCTGGTCAGTTTTCTCAAACAGATGCTTATTATTCTAAGTTTACTGGGATAGGCCCCCGCACCGGTGTGGATGCCAGTTACAATTGGGGGAATGGTCTTGGACTTGCTGCCCATGCCGCAGCCGCCTTACTGATCGGACGTAGCGAGGCAAGCCAGTTTGTCGCCTTAAACCGTACCAGCCGATCCCTTATGAACCAAGCACAATTTAATGCTGCTGATCAAACACGAATAGTTCCGGAGGTCGATGCCAAACTCGGCGTCAATTATTCCTTCCCGATTCCGAAAGATCGCTATCAATTCACTATTGAAGGCGGCTACCAGGCAACACAATATATTAAGGCACTGAATAACATAAATGTCCTTTATAACTTTGTAACAGGAGCTATCCCTAGCTCTACTGAAACCTTAAGTGGGCTTGGTTTTAGTGGTCCCTATCTCAGTCTTAATCTGAATATCTAACCATTTTGCAGGGTGGGGACAATTTGTCCCCATCCACTATGCTCAATCTCTCTATCTTCATCTTAATTCTTTAGATTGATCTCCTGGTGTCTGACCCTTAGCAGCTTTGTTCTTTTCATCTTTTTCATCTTAGCTTTAACTTTTAAAACCTTAGGCTGTTGCCTGCCTATTTGTTGGATACTTGTCTCTGGGGTGGGTAAATTCTCTGGCATAGTTCCACCCAATTCTTGAATAGTTTTGCGAACTTTTTGGCCTATTTCATGATGGGTACGATTTGCTACCGTTTTGCTTTTTACATTGCCACGACGAAGTTTTTCTTCTGTTTGTGTTGCACGAAATAGATTGGCAGCTAACTCCGTGCTCCCCATATGGTCAAGGATTTTTTGGCTTTTTTTGAGTCCTTTGCGGGCATGAATTTCTTTCATTTTCATGCCGCCATACAATCCTTTATAACCATGATCCTGAAACATGGCATAATCAAGCGATGTTTTCACACCTGACTGTTTAGCAACTGCCACTAATGCTTTATTGTTCTCTGCCAACTCATTACGCAGCATAATACGACGCTCGTTTTCTGACAGCTGGGACAATGTGGTATCATCTTGTAACTCTTGCCGACGTGTCTGTATCGCAAAATATGTTCTGGCCATTTGCAATCACTGCCTTGGAAGAATCACCATTTTGCACAATTAAGTAGCACGCGTAGCGAGAGAGCCTAATATCAGGCATTTTACGACGAGCACCCGACCCAATGTCGACCATTTCGAGGATATCCTCGAAATGGTCTTTGATCTGCTGACCACTATTTTTACAGGCTTCTTTTGCCCGATCTATGACGGCCTGAAAATGACGATACTCTGAATATCCAAGAATCCTCGATAATTGCCTAGCCAACCAATATTCATTTCCGTCTTCATCCCTATGGTGAATTGATTCGAAAGACTGGTAATGAAATTTGCTAACGGTTTGTTTTGTCATATATTATTCCTGCGTTTTATGTGGTTACATAAGAGTATATTGTGGTATATGATAAGGATACAATACCGTATATTTGGAATAATTGCTCACACTGTCTGTTCTCCTTAGTTTTCTATCTGCATAATTAATTTAAATCGTACGGTTTTATCGTACAGTTAAAAAACCTATCTCTCTTAGGTGCTACTACGGTATTGCGTCAGCCCATAAAGGCGTATTATAGGCGCATGAAAGGTTTTGCATTGATCGAAGTATTAATCGCCTTGCTGGTGCTATCTGTTGGCTTATTGAGCATCACCGGTATGCAGTTGTCTGCCTTGCAACACAGTCAGGAAGCGTACTTACATAGCGTGGCTACGACACAACTGGCATCGATGCTGGAGCGCTTACGGGTTAACCATTCAGCGAACGTGCGCGAACGTGAACTGGCGGAGTGGAATCGCATTAATGTTAATTTATTACCTCATGGCAGCGGTAGTTATCACTGCATGGGTGAATTATGCACGGTTAATATCGTGTGGCAGGCTAAACAACAACAATCCATTTCTGTTTCTGCCTATGTACGCTGATACGCTTTTCACTAGATGGCATCATCAAGTCGGCGCTTCCTTGATCGAGGTTATGATTGCCTGTGTGTTAGGGTCTTTGTTGACGCTTGGCTTGATACAAATCTATTTTGCCACGCAAAAAACATTTACACTGCAACAAGCGATCGTGTTTATGCAAGAAAATGCGCGCTTTGCGAATCATTTTCTCACCACGACGATCCGCATGGCTGGCTATGCTGCTTGTGATGCTAAATCTGATTTAACCAACCCTGACCTGGCCATACACGGTTATCAAAACGCTCTGCCTCTCGCCCTGCAAGGTAAGATTTTAAAAGATACCGATAGCGTGGTGATCGGTCGTTGTGATCTACAAAAAGGCAGCCTGGTATTTCAACAATTGGCATTATTTATTGGTGCGACGACACGCAAAAATGTACTTGGGAAAACAGTGTACGCCTTGTATATCAATCCCCTGGGCAGCGATAAAAGCGAATTGGTTTCTAATATCGACAATATGCGCATTACCTATGGCGTCACTGATGCCTCAAGCCAAGATGTGGTGCAATACCTGTCTGCCGATCAAGTGTCTAATTGGCGCAACGTGCGTGCGGTGGATATTATGCTATTACTCAGTTCAGATGCGCCGGTGTTGGCAAAACCAGAAGCATATGTATTTGCGGGAAAAACCTTTCCTGCCGATCGTTTCCTCCACCGCCAATGGCAGTTATATATTGCCTTGCGAGAAATGAACAGATGAAGATATACACCCAACACGGCATGGCGTTAGTGACCGCATTATTGTATTTATTGGTGATTACACTGTTAGTCGCATGTGCATTTTCTACCGGACTATTGCAAACTAAAATCAGCCAAAATGTTAATCAAGAAATACACGCCTTTGAGAATGCAGAATCTGCTCTACTTTTTGGCGAGTCCGCCATTCAGCCTGATGAAGAAACCGGCAATGGCAAGCTAAACGATGCTACTTATCGGTTTGCCAGAATTACTCGACCTGGCTGCGGATTATATTACCAGGTGGATGCAGAAGGCGGCGCTGCTACTGCTAAAAGTCAATTGGAAAGTATCATGATGTTACCGCAGGCTGGACCTAATCCCTGCGTCGACCCCATTTCCCCACACCGTGTTCTATGGCGTGATTTAGAAGGGTAATTTAAAACTGCTATTTTTGGTACCGTGTAAAGATAAATTACTATAACATAGCATCTTTTCATCTCAGGAATACGACCATGCACGTCCGCACTCGCTTTGCCCCCAGTCCAACCGGTTTCTTACACATCGGTGGCGCCAGAACCGCCCTATATTGCTGGCTGTTTGCGCATAAACACCAGGGCGCGTTTATCCTACGCGTGGAAGATACTGACCTTGAACGCTCCTCTGAAGAATCGGTCCAGGCAATTTTAGAAAGTATGCAATGGTTAGAATTGGATTATCATGAAGGGCCGTTTTATCAAACCCAACGCTTTGCACGCTATGCGGAAGTTATTGAACAGTTATTGATGGAAAACAAGGCATATCGCTGCTACTGCAGCAAGGAACACCTGGAAAAGTTACGTGAGGAACAACTCGCACGTAAGGAAAAACCACGCTATGACGGCTGCTGCCGCGACAAGCAGCTTCCTGCTGCTGAACAGGCATTTGTAGTGCGTTTCCGCAATCCGTTGGACGGTGAGGTGACATTTGATGATCAGGTGCGTGGCCCCGTTACCTTTGCTAATGCCGAATTAGATGATTTGATTATTGCACGCAGTGATGGTTCACCCACCTATAATTTTACCGTGGTGGTGGATGATTGGGATATGAAAATTACCCATGTCATCCGTGGCGACGATCATATTAATAATACTCCGCGGCAAATTAATATTTTAACCGCACTCGGCGCCACACTACCCGTTTATGCACACGTGCCTATGATTCTAGGTCAGGACGGCAAACGTTTATCTAAACGTCACGGTGCAGTCGGTGTGATGGAATACCGCGATCAGGGATTTTTGCCCATCGCATTATTAAATTATTTAGTGCGCCTGGGTTGGTCACATGGTGATCAGGAAATTTTTTCGCGCGAGGAAATGATCACGTATTTTGATCTTGCGACTATTAACCGCGCTCCGGCTGCGTTTAATATGGATAAATTGCTGTGGTTAAATCAGCACTACTTAAAAACTGCCGATCCCGCCTATGTCATCGGACACTTAGCATGGCATATGGAAAAACACGGCATCAATGTTAACGATGGTCCTGCCTTGGTTGATTTACTACAAGCACAACATGAACGCTGTAAAACACTGGTAGAAATAGTCGAGAAAAGTCGCTTTTTTTATGTTGAACCGGTGTATGATGATGCCGTAGTGAAAAAGCATCTAATCCCAGAAACAGTGCCTGGTTTGCAAGCCTTATTAACTGGTTTACAGGAATTGGATGACTGGCAGAAATCCGCTATTCATACGGTAGTGCAAAATACAGCAGAAGTATTACAATTGGGCTTGGGTAAGATCGCGCAACCATTACGTGTGGCGGTTACCGGCAATACGGTTTCGCCACCCATCGATGTTACATTGGCATTGTTAGGCAAGGAGCGAACTTTGCAGCGTTTGCAAAAGGCACTGAGATTTATTGCAAGCAATAATGGATAAATTGTCTTGACTACCGATAATTTTTTGATAAAATAGCAAAAATTAGCATTATTTTTTGTTTTTTAAAATTAAACTATCTATAAAGTCGAACAATGTCCAAAAAAATAGAAATAATAGATCCAAAATCTAACCCTACCGCCCGGGGTAAGCGGCTTAAAACAGCCCGTATGATGACAGGGCTTACTCGTAATCGGTTAGAGGAAGAATACAATATTAGCGCCAGCACCATTCAATCCTGGGAGGCGGCTAAGGCAGGCGGGTTAACGGAGCGTGGCGTCAATCGTATTTTACCGGTTCTGCATAGTGAAGGTATTGCCTGCACATCAGATTGGCTATTATATGGTATTGGCACAGGTCCACGGCCAACCCATACGGCCACGGGCCTTAGTATCATAGAAACTAAGCCGCATAAGCTGCCGGATGAAAAGGCGGTTATTCAAGAATTGCTGACTTTCCGTAATTTGAATCCCAAGGCGATGGATTTGGTGTTGACGGATGATGGTATGGAGCCACGATTCATGCTGGGAGATTACATCGCGGGTATTCGCCGTGTGGGGGAGGATATTGTCACGACGATAGGCTTAAATTGCATCGTACAGACCTCCCATAATGATTTACAATTTCGCCGCGTTAAAAAAAGTGCGAAACCTGGCTTGTATAATCTGGTTTGTATTAATCCAGAAACGTCTGTGTTCGAGACTACGTTATATGATCAGGAATTGATTAGTGCAGCGCCAGTGATTTGGCATCGTAGATGTGATCATCATGAATCTTAACCCATCACGCCTGAAAAAATTTCTCTCCTATCAACAACGTGCAGCACTCTGCATTAATCCGCTAGCCAGGCAGTTGCTTAGTCTGATGGCGCAAAAACAAACCAATCTGGCGGTATCGCTCGATGTAACGGCAAAGGCTGAACTGTTGGCATTAGCTGATAAATTAGGCCCTGATATCTGTGTACTTAAAACCCATATTGATATTGTTGAAGATTTTGATGAGGATTTAACCCGGCAACTAACGCAGTTAGCGCAACGGCATCACTTCCTGATTTTTGAAGATCGTAAATTTGCCGACATTGGTAATACTGTCCAATTGCAATATGCCAAGGGCATTTATCACATCAAAGATTGGGCGCATATTGTCAATGCGCATAGTTTGATTGGTCCTGGAATTATTGCGGGCTTGAAACAGGTTGGCCTAAAACAACAGCGCGGCTTATTACTGTTAGCGCAAATGAGTCCAAACGGTAACTTATTTAATGCAGAGTATACACAGGCAACTATCGCTATGGCGGAAGCACACAGTGATTTTGTCATGGGGTTTATTGCCCTCGAAAAGTTAAGTGATAACCCCAACTTTATTCATTTCACCCCCGGCGTACATCAATCCAACGCGGGTGATGCGTTAGGTCAACAATACATCAGTCCGCACGAAGCCATAGTCGAGCGCGGCACTGACATCATTATCGTCGGTCGTGGAATTTATCAGGCTGATGATCCGGTTGCTGCCGCAAAATCCTATAAACAAGCAGGTTGGGATGCATATCTGCAACGATTATGACGGGATTTTACGGCACGATTGATAACTGTTTGTAACTTTTGCTGAATAGTTCCATCATGACGATGTTTAATAAATCACCACCTACCATCGCCGCCATCGCCACTCCCGTCGGGCGTGGCGGTGTGGGCATTATTCGCGTCTCTGGCCCACAGGTCACCAACGTCGCGCAAAAACTATGCGGCCAACTACCACCCCCACGCTATGCGCATTACACCACATTCCATACAGCCGATGGCGTTACGTTAGATCAAGGTTTGGCGCTGTACTTTCCCAATCCACATTCCTTTACTGGTGAAGATGTATTAGAGCTACATACACATGGCAGCCCGCAGGTATTAGATTTAATTCTTAAACGATTACTAGAGCTTGATGTTATCTTGGCGCGCCCGGGAGAGTTTTCCGAGCGCGCATTTTTAAATGGCAAATTAGATTTAGTGCAGGCAGAAGCCATTGCAGATTTAATTGATGCAGCCTCCGCACATGCGGCACGTTCCGCCTTGCGTTCCCTGCAGGGAGAATTCTCGCGCCATATTCACGCATTAGTCAATGCACTAATCGAATTGCGTGCCTATATCGAAGCCTGGCTGGATTTCCCCGAGGAAGATATTGATTTCTTAGGCGATCAGTACGTGCAAAATGCGCTTGATACTATTGCCGCCACATTGACTGTGATTAAACAAAGCGCGCAGCAGGGCGCATTATTGCGCGACGGTATGCGCGTGGTGATTGTGGGTCGTCCCAACGTTGGTAAATCTAGCTTGCTTAATCAACTCAGCGGTCAAGAAACCGCGATTGTGACCGATGTTCCTGGCACCACACGCGATGTGTTACGCGAACACATCCATATCGATGGGTTGCCGCTGCATATTATTGATACCGCCGGTATGCGCGAGAGTGACGACATCGTAGAACGAGAAGGGATACGGCGCGCAGAACGCGAAATTGCCGATGCAGATCGCATATTATTACTGCTTGATGCGACAGATAGCAGCGATCCCACCCAGGCAATGCAACTATTCACCCTGCCGTTGCCGCTGGAAAAATTAACCATTATCTATAACAAGATTGATTTATTACAGCAACCACCGCGCATTGAAACACATGAACAAGGCGATTGCGCTATTTACCTGTCAGCGAAAACTGGCGCTGGCGTGGATTTATTACGCACACATTTAAAACAATGTTTAGGCTTTACCGCCAATGCCGAAGGCACATTCATTGCTCGCCGCCGCCATTTAGACGCATTAGCGCGCGCGGCACAACATCTCACCCATGCAACAACACAACTACAAGGTAACACAGCGGAGTTGCTTGCCGAAGAATTACGCCTGATGCAACAAGCGTTGTCAGAAATCACCGGCCAATTTTTACCGGATGATTTGTTGGGAGAAATATTTAGTCGGTTTTGTATTGGGAAGTAGGCTAGCAGAAATTTTCAATTTTACATATCTTTACAGATTTTTCGAAGACTAATTTTGAAAATATACGCCATTTCGCTAAACACCGCCTTAACGAGACATTTGGTCAGGCACTGCCTGACCCAAAGATCAACAATCCTGGTTTCAATCCCCTTGAATTCGATGGGATTGAAGTGAGGTTGGTCACAAATACGATAATTCAAAAGAAAAAGTTGGTTACTACGGTATTGTAAAAATTCATTTCCCCGTATCATGTTGGCAATCATTTATTATGAGCTAACATGAAAATATCTATCCATCAACCGAATGATAAACTCTTCAAGCAATCCATGGGCGAGATCACTGTCGCCAGGGAATTTTTTAGCACGCATTTGCCAACACATATCCTTGAGAAAATCGACCTTAATAGTCTGAAACTAGAGAAGGAAAGCTTTATTGATGATGCCTATAAAGCAACCGAAGCCGACGTGGTATATTCAGCCAAGATGGGCGACACAACGACCTATCTATATTTGTTGTGTGAACAGCAGACAGATGTCGATCAAGAGTTAGCTTTCCGCATATTGGTTTATACGGTACGCATCATGGAAATGCATCGCAAGCAACATCCCAACGACCCCTTACCGTTACCGTTAGTCTATCCCATGGTCGTGTATACAGGTGAAAAGCCATGGGATGCACCCCTGGATATTTTTCCCTTGTTTGGCGAGGCTGAAGACTTAGCGCGGGAACTTTTTTTAAAGCCGTATCAATTGCTGGATGTGAATCGCACCGATGATGATGAACTACGCCAGCAGGAACTATTTGGCCTGGTCGCCTTTGTACTTAAATATCGCAAAACAGCGGACTTTGCGCAATTTTTGCAACAGTTCATGCCGTGGGTGAATCAAGTGGAAATTCGCGATTCCCGTGGTGCTGTTTTAGGGAGACTTGTGTTAAAATACGTCATTGATAGGAGTTCACAAGGCGACAAAGATTTATTAGTGCAAGAGGCGCAACATTATTTATCACACGAATTACAAGGTGAAATTATGACCATAGCACAACAATGGGAACAAGAAGGCATACAAAAAGGCTTGCAACAAGGCATGACTATAGCACATCAATGGGAACAAGAAGGCATACAAAAAGGCTTGCAACAAGGCATGACTATAGCACATCAATGGGAACAAGAAGGCATACAAAAAGGCTTGCAACAAGGCATGACTATAGCACATCAATGGAAGGAAGAAGGTCTGCAACAGGGGAAGCTACTCTATTAAAGCGACAACTCCAACGCCGTTTTGACAAAATACCCTCCGAGTATATACAACGTATCGCCCAAGCAGATGCGCAAACTTTATTAGAATGGGGTGAAAAAATTCTCGATGCGAAGACGTTAGAGGATGTTTTTAATATATCAGAATAATTTACTATTTTAAAATAATAGAGGGCATTAATTAGTGTTTTACCCAATTGACTCATAATTCACACTGCTTCTTATTATTTAATACCTCCGCAATTATTTTGGCTGGGTCGTCACCCTCGGCAATTGCATCTCGAAGCAGCATGGTAAGATGGCATTCCCCCAATAGCAACCTCCTGGAAACCTGGCGCCCACCTTTTTGTAATTTTTGAAAATATGCTTCAGAATCACTACGCATTCCATCAAACTCACTGATTAATAGAGTGGTTCTTGGCAGTTTTGAAACATCTTCTATATAATAAGGTGAATACCTAGGCAAACGAAGCTGCTCCCTAGACATTCCCCAAAGTTTGTAAATGTGATTCACTCCTTCGCGTGATACCATAAGGTCATGGGCTTCATATTCAGCATAATCTCGCTTATCCAGCAATGCATCGTAAGCACCATTAAGTAATATTTGATGATCGATGTGAATTTGCTCGTCTTGCTGCGATAGATATGAGATTACGGCGGCGCAATGTGCCCCTGCACTTAATCCACCAATGCTAAATTTTTCTGAATCAAGCTGGAATTCATCAGGATGTCTGCAGAAAATCAAGCTGCTGGCTTGTTGCCTTACAATCAAAATCAATGATCTGATATTCCGCAACATCTGCCTTGACAAAGGAATCTTCAGCAATAATAGCCTTCAGTTTATTTTTATCGATAGACTTCACTAAAATGGCGCCGCCTAACTTGCTTTTTTTGGGGCCGGCAAATAAAAAGATACCCTCTTCTGTATATTGTTTAACCCAGGCGCCATGTGCGGCTGCATGTACAGCGACTTGTTCTGGTGATTGGGTGTAACTGACGATGAGTAAAAACATGTGATTTCTCCGGTTTGTGTTATTAAGTAGGGATATTGTAATCTTAACTCAAGGTGTATACAATATGCGAAATAGTAAAATTATCATTGCATATTAAGCAACAATAGGAGAAAGACCCTGTTAGAAGATATCAGCGCTTTTTGCGCAGTCGTCGAGCACAAAAGCTTTTCGCGGGCTGCGAGACAGCTAGGTATCTCGACGGCCATGGTCACCAGACGCGTGGCGCGGTTGGAAAAATCGCTGGATACACGCTTACTACACCGCACCACTCGCCTGGTTTCACTCACTGAGCCTGGGCAGGTTTTTTACACCCAGGTACGTGATTTATTGGAAGCGCTGGAATCCAGTAAAAAGGCGGTTAAAAGTTTCATGCAGGAAGTTACTGGCACACTTAAAGTAGGGTTGCCAGCTTCAATCAGTTATCTGCACTTGACTCCTAACTTGCATCACTTTACGCAAAAATTCTCACAACTGAAAATTCAAATAGTACACGGCAACCACTTGTTGGATTTATTGCGTGATGGTTTTGATCTGGTTATACATTGCAGTTCATTGCCGGATTCTAATTTTTACTATCAACAATTGGGCGATTGGCGCAAAATCATATGTGCCTCTCCAGATTATCTTAAAAAATTTGCCAGACCTAAAGTCCCGGAGGATTTAGCAGAACATCACTGTCTTGATCATTATGATAACTTCCAAAGAACCTGGAAATTTAATATAAATAACAAATTAAAATCCATCGCCATCAATAGTAAAATTTTAGCCAATAGCAGCATGGATTTAAAGAACTTGGCCGTGCTCGGACACGGTATTGCTTATCTACCCAGTTTTACTGTTTACAAGGAATTAAAATCGGGGCAGTTAATTTCTCTACTTGAAGATTTTCAGCCTCCCAAAATCAGCATGTTTGCGGTTTACCCCAGCCATCAATATTTGAGCAAGAAGGCTAAAGTTTTTCTGGATTTTTTGAAAAAATTGCTTGCGCCGGTGTTAGCGCTTTAAAACATGTTGTTTAGATATTTTCGCTAAATAATAATAAAACAGTTGCCTGCTATTGTAGTATATGCCAATATCTAAATTATCTATTCATTCATACTGCTAGGAACTTCCCGTGATTTCAACTTCTAACCTAACCATGCGCTTTGGCGCTAAACCGCTGTTTGAAAATGTATCGGTCAAATTTGGCGATGGCAACCATTATGGCTTAATCGGTGCTAATGGCAGCGGTAAATCCACATTTATGAAAATATTAGGCGGCGACCTGGCGCCGACATCCGGCAGTGTCACCGTCGGGCCAAATATGAGGGTGGGCAAACTGCGTCAGGATCAATTTGCCTTTGAAGATTACACGGTCATCGATACCGTCTTGATGGGACATGCGGAATTATATGAGATCAAAAAAGAACGCGATCGTATTTACTCCCTGCCAGAAATGAGCGAGGAAGAAGGGATGATTGTCGGTGAGCTGGAAGGTAAGTTTGCCGAGCTCGATGGCTATAGCGCAGAATCTCGTGCTGGCGATCTGTTGGCCGCCTTGGGCATACCCGCCTCGCAGCACTTTGGCAGCATGAGTGAAGTTGCGCCAGGCTGGAAGCTACGCGTATTGTTAGCCCAGGCATTGTTTGCGGCGCCTGACATTATGTTATTGGATGAACCGACCAATAACCTGGATATCAACACCATCCGCTGGCTAGAGGGCGTACTCAATCAATACAAATGCACGATGATTATTATTTCGCATGATCGCCATTTTTTAAGCAGTGTGTGTACGCATATGGCTGATTTAGATTACGGTGAAATACGCATTTACCCCGGCAATTATGATGATTATATGACGGCTTCTACCCAAGCGCGCGAACAATTGTTGGCAGACAATGCCAAGAAAAAAGCGCAGATTGTCGAGTTACAAAACTTTGTTAGCCGTTTTTCCGCCAACGCTTCCAAGGCGCGTCAGGCAACATCACGCGCCCGGCAAATCGAAAAAATTCAGCTGGCAGATATTAAACCCTCTAGTCGAGTTAATCCCTACATTCGTTTTGAACAAGAGAAAAAACTGCACCGTGTCGCCCTGCAAGTAGCAAATCTTGGTAAGGGTTTCGATGGTAAGCAATTATTTAGCCAATTAAATTTAACTATTGAGGCAGGTGAACGTGTCGCCATTATCGGCGCCAATGGCATTGGTAAAACAACATTGTTACGTTGCCTGGCGGGGGATTTAATGCCGGATAATGGCAGCGTAAAATGGTCTGAAAATGTCAGCATGGGCTATATGGCGCAAGATCATGCCAATGATTTTGCTAACGATATGACATTGTTTGAGTGGATGAAACAGTGGCGCAAAGAAACTGACGATGACCAGGCAATTCGCGCTACATTAGGCCGTTTATTATTCTCTAAAGATGAGGTGCATAAATCGATTAGAGCACTATCCGGTGGCGAAGAAGGGCGCATGCTGTTTGGCAAACTGATGCTGCAGAAACCCAATGTTATATTGATGGATGAACCCACCAACCATTTAGATATGGAATCCATCGAATCATTGAACTTAGCCTTAGAAAATTATCCCGGCACACTGATCTTCGTCAGTCATGATCGTGAATTCGTTTCATCCCTGGCAACGCGTATTTTAGAAATAACTACAGACAAGGTTATCGACTTTAAAGATACCTATGAGGAGTATTTAGCGAAACAATCAAACTCATAAATCCTCCTAAAACCGCATCGGATAGCTATGGGGTGTATGTAAAATTGAAACCCGCAGCGGCTAATAAATTCAGCAAGCTTACCCAAGAAAACGTCGGAAAACAAACCAACATATTGCTCAATGGAACGGTGATATCTTCCTCAACTATCGTGAGCAAGTTAGGCAGTGAGTTTCTTGTTGGTGGACTAACCAGGGAGCAGGCTAATCAATTTATTAAAAGCTTGGGATTAAAAGGCTAGTGTCGAATTAACCCAGCTTATTCATTTATTTCTGATTTGAAACCATTAAGCTGAAACGAAGGACCAATGAGCATTGATCCTTTGTTTCAGCATTATCTATATTACCCCCCCCCATTAAAGTAATTTCTTCCTATATACTCTTCCTGCCCAGGAGGAGTATATAACTGCGACAATTTAAAAGAAAAAGTAGTTACTACGGTATTGTAAAAATTTATTTCTGCGTATCATGTTGGCAAATATCCATTTGGAGCCGACATGAAAACATCTACAAACCAGCTTATCTTAGAGCCAGAGTACCAGGTTTTTCTAGCCCATATCAAAAAACACTATCAAAATGCCCAGCTAAAAGCTGCTTATACCGTTAATTGCGAAATGATTCAATTTTACTGGCAATTAGGCCAGATGATCATTGAAAAGCAAGCCCAAACAGCTTGGGGAAGCAAGTTTTTGGAGCAGCTTTCTAAGGACTTACAGGTAGAGTTTCCAGGAACAACAGGGTTTTCTGCGAGAAACTTAAAATTTATGCGTCAGTTTGCCCAGCTTTATCCTGCAATTGGGAAACAGGCTGTTTCCCAATTGCCCTGGGGTCATATTATCGTCTTAATGCAACAAGTCAAAGACCCCGAAGCACGCGAATGGTATGCCAATAATGCACTAAAGAATGGGATAGCACGTAGTGTGTTAATCATTCAGATCGAACAAAGTCTTTACGAACGACAAGGCAAGAACGCACATAAAATGACTAACTTTGCCAAACGCCTACCATCTCCACAGTCTGATCTTGCCATCCAGTTATTTAAAGATCCATATGACTTTAGGTTTTTACCTGTTACAGAAAAAGCTGAAGAATTGGCTATTGAAAATTCAATGGTAGCTCATTTACAAGAGTTATTTATCGAATTAGGAACTGGTTTTGCCTATATGGGACATCAATATAAGATTACTGTTGGCGAGGATGATTATTTTTTAGATATGCTGTTTTATAACGTCCAGCTTACTTGCTATTTTGTAATTGAAATAAAAACAACCATCGTTAAACCAGAGCATATTGGTAAACTTAATTTTTATTTAGCAGTTGTGGATGATCTATTAAGAAAACCTCATGATAATCCTACCATTGGGCTTCTGCTTTGTAAAAAACATAATAAGTTAGTAGCTGAGTATTCCTTAAAGCGTACAGATGGCGCTATTGGCATTGCTGAATATCGTTTGCTGCACGAACTGCCAAAAGAACTTAAAGAGAGTCTTCCTGATTTGGATTTATTAGAAGCCAAGCTTGCCGAGAAGATGGAAACTGAGGAATAGGTGATGCGCAAATACCCTATTCGGCAACTTGTGGTTCACTCAGTAATTGTTCAAATAACTTTTGTACGCCTAATACGGTATAATGTTTATCAGCATCGTAACCCTGAATTACAACCGAAATTCCATTTTCTCTTCTTATATCGTTAAAAATGCCTCTAAGGTCATCTATATCTGTTTGAATTTGTGTTGTGGGAATCTGGGGAGCATTGCTTGGTTGGAAGTTGGTAGAAATATGGGCTGAAAAGTTATTCCTAACCACCGAGTAGCGTTGTCTTATTGTTTTTAACAGCGATATGTTTCCGACGCTTAATTGGAATTTATCCCAAGATTTTAAGCAATCTTTTTTCGTGTCATAGTTTCCGATAACTGCAAAAAAATTGTTGAATATGAAATGAAGTAAAGTTTGTTGCATATAAGAAAAAAGCTGGTAGATACACCCATCGTCGTATGGATCATCACTAAGTTTTTGCCTTGTTATATTGGAGAGTGAATTACCTATTTTTATGTATAATTTGTTAGCAATCTCTATCTCATCAACTCGTGTATGACGCACATGTAAAAAGTTGTCTATCTCTTGTTTAGTCATAAATATAAAGTCCAAATATAGGTAGTCTTTTATAGAGTAGTAACAGACGAAGAAGTATCATATCTTTCAGGTTTTGTTCTCATGATCTACGAGTGTGTCCCCTATGATCTACCAAGGCTATATAACTTGTCAACGAATAACCCATTGAAATGGCGAATGAGCGAAGCTGGAATGAAGGGGGGTTGAAAGCAAACCGTGTATTTCAGGGACGAAATATACGAGCTTACATGGATGTATTCACGGCGTGTTTGCTTTTTAATTTCCCTTTGTTCCAGCGGTTATAACTTCCTTTTTCCTACCTAAAATAAGCATACGGTATCAGCGGTCGTGGTGGGGAATCGAGATCGCCTTCCCATTTGTCCAGCGTATAGCGCAAATACATCAACGCATGACTGGGTTGATAATCATTGGCGCGTTGAATATCAACACCGGCGCCCAGGAAAAGATGCGAAGTAAGGCGTCGTTCCACTAATGCGAGTAAGGTAAAACCGAGGCCAGAACTGCTGCTACCTGCTGACGTCGTATTCGCGCCAGCGGGTAAATTAGGTATCAACGATGGAATTGGATAGAGCTGCTCGCCATTGGTAGTTGCAGTTGACCAGGAAACGGAACCGCCGAGTTCATAAGACCAATTCTCCGTGCGTCGGCGATAATCGATGGGTATGCCAAATGATAAATAAAATTGCGGGCTGTAATATCCGCCCTGGCCAAGCGAATAACTATCTAAGTTGTGCTGATAATGCCAAATCATGTTTGACAGGCCAACCGACAGACGGCGGTTTTCTTCGTTAATGAACTTATGATAGACACCATGCATAAAGATAATACTTTGGTTACTCTCCACATTTTTACCGGTTAGTTCATCTGCGCTGAGATCACCCCAATAACCATTGGCCTTACCCTGGTCATAACTGACTGACAGATTAAGCCCTGTCTCAACCACCCCACCCCACGTTATACCGGTATAAGGATCGACAGTCCCGGCAAACGACAACAATGAATTATACATAGGTCGGCGTGATGCGGTCAGTGTCCAACCAATATCCGCTAATCTGCTGCTGTAACTAACACCACCCACCACGTTAACGATCTTAAATCCCAGCGGTGTTGTTCCTACATCCATTGCCCAGCGCGCATCTGCCCAACCTACTGCTAAACTCGTACCATATTGATGTTGCGGATCACTTCCGAAACAAGTAAAGGTGCCGCAGGTTCCAAAATTGGCGCTATTAATACCATCTGCGATGGCAAAACTTCCCGCGTTTAACCAGACCATATCGGCACGGAAAAATGTACGGCCATCATAGGTGGGCATATCAACTTGTAACATCGTGTCATACGCGTCTAGTTGGGAAGTTCCCGCGCCCCCTTGAGATTGCCAGAGATCTTGATCGATAGTCACATTAACATTTTGTTGGCGGTAAAGATCGGCGGCATCCGAACGAATCCCGCGTTTTAACCAGTCATCACTCGGGTCATTACGCATTAGTCGGGTATAGAAGCCGTCATCTACTGGTAATGTTGGTGCAATACCGCTGGCGACCATTGCTCGACGGTAATCAGCTGTAGCAAGCTTAGGCTGATGTTGCAATTGTTCAAGGCGTGCAGCATCACGAAATATCAAGGCGTTGTCCTGACTGGGCGCTGCGTTGAGCGCTTTTAATTTCAACTGTTGAAAAATAGCATTGGCCTTGTTGGGTTCACCCACGGCAACCCAGGCATTGGCCAATCTACGCTGCTGATTGGGACTTAAACTTGCCTGCATTGATTCTTGAGCGCGCAATTGTTGACGTGCTCTATCGAATTGCTTCTCGCCCACTAATGCTTCAATTTCTCCCACACGTGCATCTGTATTTTGTGGTTCGCGTGCTTTAACATGTTGGTAATAAGTAAGGGCGCTACGATAATCATCACGCTGCATCGCCCAATCCGCCAAGGTCAGCTCGATATCGGTTGATTGTGGCAATTGATCCAGATAGGCAATAGCGGCTGCTTCATTGCCACCGTCGCGTAGTTTTTGTGCGTGTGCTAATTCTAAGTGCGTGAGCAGACGCTGGGCCAACTCGCGCATGTCTTTATCCCATAAGCGAGCGGGTAGTGTATTTAGATGATTAAACGCTTGTTGCTCACGATCCGTGTTAGATAAATAAAGCGCATATGCATAAACTTGCTGTGGATTATGCGGCTGTTGCGCCGCTAATTGCTGCATGAGGGCATCAGCTTCGCTGGGTTGCCTGGCCTGCTGTAATGCGCTGGCAAGCTTGTACGCTGACCACACATCCGTGGGATCTGCCTTATGCGCTTCATGATATTTTGCAATCGCCTGGGGCCAGCGTTTTTCTGCTATTAATTGCGTCAATTCTTGTTGCAATGCGTCACCCTGCAAACTTTGGATGCGTTCTCGCATTTCGATTTGTAGATCCTTGGGTAAACTATTGGCATAAGCCAGGGCTTTTTGTGGAGATTCATCGCGATAGATATGCAACAACCCATAGGCAGCACTGGCGCGTTGATCGATATCGTAGGCGCGTTTATAGTCTTGTTCGGCTGCATGATTGTTGTGTTGCGCTAACGCGACATCCCCGAGCCCAACCAGGGAAGGGCTGTAGGTATTATCTAACTCATAAGATTGTTGATAACTTTTCTGTGCCAACGCCAGGTTATTATCCTTAAGCGCTTGATCACCCTGCGTAATTAACTGCCGGGAAAGCGCTTTTTTAAGCAGGGCATACATTTGATTATTATTGTTCTTGGTAGCGGTTTGTTTTTGCCACTGCGTGTTTAATGTTTGCAAATGTGGTAGGGCGGTTTGTTCTTGTCCTGGTGTGCGCGCTACTAGTAGCCAATATTCTGTAGCTAGATTTAATGTGGGCGGCTCTACGCCATGAAATAATTTGTCATACTGCACTTTCGCTTCAGCAGTTTGTCCAGCCTTGGCAAATATTCTTGCCTGTTGTAACGTTTGTTGTGTTTCAGGTTTGGCTAGCGCCATGCTGAGTTGCGCTTGCTGATAGATAGTAGAATTAGGCGCCACTTGCTGCAATTTTTCGAGCGCCTGTTGTGCCTGTTTTTGATTGTTTTGGCGCAATGCCAGGCGCAGACTTGCGGCAATAACCTCTGGATTATTGGGGTCGATTGATTCCAGACGATGTAGGGATTGTTCAACCAGACTATCATCGTAATTAGCCTCACCCAGGCTTACCTGTTCTAATAGCCATTGCTTTGGGTCGACTTGCCCGCTTGATGTGAATATAAGGCCGCAAAAAAGCAAACCTAGACAAGTTAATTTAAAGTTGCGCATGCTGTACACCAATAGGGTAAAAGCTCACCTTTTTGATTAAAGTGATAGCGTTGTTGATCCCAACCTTGACCATAGAGTGTCAAGACGGCGTTGTAATAAGTGTCTTGTGTCGACTGTGCTGCATCGACACGTTGGCGTTGAACCGCGAGCGCATCTGCGTCATTGGCTAGCAAGGGTAATAAGGCGGCTGAAAATCCTATCGGCCCATCACCTTGGGTTTTACCATTAGTCGTGTTGATTTTTTCTGGCGGTAGGCCACGTTGTTGCGTAATGGTCAGCATGGGTTGGAAATGTGTGGTTAGCGTTATTTTTTCAGGGCTGTTAGCGTCTAGCATCCCAGCCCATAAGTAAACCCGAATGGCATCGTAACTGCCAATATTGGCTTGCTGGTCATCGGGTTGCCAACCCTTGGTTTTATTCCAGATAACCCAATCAGGAGAAAATCCATTAGGCGATGTTTCCAGTAATAAACGCATATTCGTTTTTTCCATTGCCTTCCACTGATCATCCAAACCAGCAAATCGCGCCAACAATTGGGGCGGCAAATAACTGGGATTTAAGCGCCACTTATTTTTATGGTGAAAGCCGGTTTTACCAGGGAGTAACATCACACCTAATCCAGGGATATCTGCTACTTCTTCCCTTGCAATACGTGCAAGTAATTTTGTTCCCAACAATTGATAATGATTATTTTTCCACAGACGTCCCGCTTCTAACAAATCATACGCCAACCATAGGTCAGCATCCGCAGCAGAATTATAATCCAGAATTTTCCACTGTTGTTGCTGATTCTGTCCCCATAACCAGGCAGGTAATTGGGCAGTTAAATCCCCCTTGGCCAGGTTATTTTCAGTCCACTGCAACAGCTTATCGAATGTTGCACGATCATTGTTAACCAGTGCAAAAAACAATCCATAACTTTGACTCTCTGATGTCGTGATTTTTTTCGGACTGCGAGAATCAATTATCCGCCCATCATCATTAATATAATACTGTTTGAACTGTCGCCATGCAGGCCAGGCGTCTGCTGCTGTGATTGCCCCTGACATAACGAGCAAGGTAAATACCAATATCAGACGCATACAATCCTTAATCCTTATCATTATCCTCCCACAAACGACGGCGACTTAAGCGTTTTAAGCCCAGCCATAGTATGTATGCTACGGATAGCGTAATAAATAACGCCATTAAAACCAACATCCCCGGAGAGTTTTGTAGTGTATACCAAATATGCGACCACCAGGGAATATGACCTACGTGATAAATATCTCCCACACGCAAACTGTTAACACTTGATTGACGAATCACTGCGACTGAACCAAATATGTTGGCACGCTTGTCATTATCCAACATAGCATCGTTGAGTAATGCAAAACCTTGCGGGCTATCAGCTAATAAGGCGACAATGCTGCGTTGTTTATAGTAGGGTGACTGTGCGCCAGCAATAGCTGATATTATCCCAGTGGAACTCACGGTAGTTTTGCTGTCTGGTTTCGCATCATCCGCCTGCATGGGTAATTCCGGTAGTGTATCCTGGCGGAACGGTTCCTTTACCCAACTTTGCATAGCATTCAGCAGCAGATTCATTTTTTTATCGTCGCGTAACTCTGCTGGCAGACTACCGACCATCAGAATATCAACGTCATTATCTTTAGCTTGTGACCAATCATCGCTCAGGCGCACGGCTAATGCGGGATAACCAGTTTCAGCGCCTATTCTGCCCATGGCATTGAGTAATGTCGTGATTTCTACCGGTGGGGGATTCTTGCTGATTAGTATAAGCGTTTGTGACAGGTCAGCTAAACGACTAAACGGAAAACCTCCGTTCATAAAAGCACTTAAATTGGGCATCGTTATAAAGTGTCGATACTGGGAAAAATCGAGGGATGAGTCGCCATCGATCGCTGCGTGATTGGGTCCGGTTACGTAGGTTTCACATTGCCCCTTGTCGGTGCCGCCAATGATTGCGCGTGCATAATCAAACGTTAAACGTAATTGATTATGGTTACTTAATTCTGCGGTAGGAATGTTTAGTGTTTTATTGTCTTCCAATAGTCTCGGTAAAACACTGGATTCAAAAAGATGTGAATCATCATGGTTTGAATCAAGTAGAAATGCACGTATAAAATTATTATTCAAAAAGATAGTCAGACGTGAAAAGCCGACGGGTGGCGGTGCAGTGTAACGATAGTGCAAGCGCACCTTAATCCCGCTGTTGTAATTCAGGAACATATCGGGTGGTAGATTAAATCGAAGTAAGATCGGCCAGGGCTGAAAACCACTGGTTTGAAATTGATCATTAAATTGTTGTAGTTCAGCAAAGGTGGTTGGCCGATCGATGCGAACCCAGTTGGGTGCATCATAGGGTTGACGCGGCGCCAGTTTTTCGACTTTATCAACGGTGACCATTTGTCCACGGAACAGAATATTACCCTGGGCAATACCTTGTACCGCTGTGATCAGATCATTATCATCACGACCCAATACCAGCAGCAGTTTTACATAAGGATTATTGGGGTGGCTCATGATCTCGATCGTTGGCGCATTGACGGCCGGGTGATCGCGCAGAAAGTCAGGACGTTGTTGGTTGGTGGCGAATATGATCGCGTTTTGACTGGGCAATTGGTTAAACAACGTTGGAAAGGATTGACCGTGCCAGCCAGACTTGCTGCCAAACCAGGAAGCTAGAATTGCTGCGGCGCGTTGCTGAGTTAAGTCGGGTTGTCCCGCAAATACCATGGGTAATGTTAACGTGCCATTATCTTGCGTATCAAAAAACGGTTGTGGAAAGTTAGATAAATCATTTTGTACTAATAATTTTTGATAGGTTAGGTCGAGTGAACTAAATTTATTGATGTCCAGCCACAAGGTGGCCCTGGCTGGATCTTCACAAATATCGGTATAATGCCCTATAAAATGCAGTCGCAGTTTGTTAAAGTCGCTGATATAGCGTGGTTCAATCGGTACTTGGACACTATTTGGTTTACCTAACTGATCCTTAGTAATGGGGATAGTTTGTATCAGGGCATCATTCAAATAAACATTAAGCTGTGACTGCACAGGAATCAGTGAAGGAGAGGGTGTAAATTGTAGATTTAACACGGCTTTAGACACGACTTCGTCACGACGCACATCAAACTCAATCTCACTATCGGGCATAATCCCGCGTAAGGCGAGGGTGGTTGGTTGTGGCGCCATCGTGCTAAAAACAAGCTGCACTTGTCGGGTAGGCGCATTACCAGATGCAGCCGCAATAGATTGTGTTTTAGATGTTGTCAGGGGAGCAGCTTGCGAATAGGCGCTGATTATTCCTAAGGTTAATGCAGCAAGAAAGGCCATTTTTTTTATCATAGTATCATCCATTCATTAAAATACTTTGCGAATTTTCAAAGAAGTATGCAGTAGTATGCTCAGGTAACCACGAAAAGTTAATTTAAGCACGTCGCGCATAGTTTCCATGGGGTGATCCGGAGAAAAATGATTTTCCCATAACGCCCACGTATCGGCACGTGCAAATGTGCATTGAATAAAGGCAATGTATTGTTTTAACGATAAATTTTCCGTACGCACACCTACTGTATTATTAGCAATTCGCTTGATCTGAAAAGGGAATGCATACTCTTGTTGTCCGCGTTGCAACAATAGCATTATATTATCACCTTCTTGTAGAAAATGAGTATCTTGCATGGTTATCCCTACACTATTATTAGCATAGTCAGTTATCATGCAGGGATATAAATGACCATCTGCTCGTGCAATTGCAGCGGGCATTTTAATATCAATGCGATGCGTCTGGCGCATTTGCTTCACTTCAATGGCTACCGCAATGGCGCCACCGAGCATGACTAAATTATAAGTTACCCAGGCTAAATTGAAGAAAACAATCCCCATTTCATCGGTTGGACCGTAAAGTAGACGATGGATTCCCATCACAAAGCCAATTAGATTGAATAACAGCAATAACATGCAAGGGCGCGCACTGATCCAATCGATATGATCCCTTATCTGATCGCCCTTTGCAGTCACGTTAAATTTGCTTTTAAATGGGTTTAGTAATACCCCAGTTGTTGCCCTTGCCATACCCCAGGCCAGCACAGTCTCATAGATTTCACTCCAGAAAAAATGGCGATATTTACCTTGGATACGACCATTGGTTAGAATGATATGGGCTATATGTGGCACCGCATAAAGTATGATCAATAGTACAGAAGCGTCGATGATAAAGGCATGTAATAATAAAAATGCCATGGGTGCTACGAGAAAAATTAATCGCGGGATGCCGGATAAAAAATACAGCATAGCGTTGCTGTAGCACAAACGCTGGGCTAGCTTTAGACCCTTACCAAATAATGGATTATCCAGACGGAAAATCTGCACCATTCCACGCGCCCAACGCAGATGTTGACCGATATGGCCTGCCAGGGTTTCGGTCGCCAAACCCGCTGCCAGCGGGATACGAATATAGGCAGAAGTATAACCTTGACGTTGTAAGCGCAACGAAGTATGAGCATCTTCAGTAATGCTTTCTACTGCCATGCCACCAATTTCTTCTAAGGCGGTGCGACGAAATATTCCGCAAGAGCCACAGAAAAATGTGGCGTCCCACGTATCATTACCGTTTTGCACCAGGCCGTAAAATAACATCGCTTCATTAGGAGTGCGGCGAAAATTTGCTAAATTACGTTCAAACGGATCCGCTGAGAAAAAATGGTGCGGGGTTTGTACTATGGCTAACTTAGGGTCTTTTAAGAACCAACCGAGGGTTAATTGTAAGAAAGTGTGAGCTACTACGTGGTCACAGTCAAACAATGCCACAAATTCGCCCTTAGTTTGTTTCAAGGCGTAATTGATGTTACCTGCCTTTGCATGTTCATGAGTGGGGCGTGCAATATAGTTTACGCCGACCTCCTCGGCGAATTGTTCAAATGCGGGGCGATTACCGTCATCTAAAAGGTAGATATTAAGCTTGTTTTTAGGCCAGTCCAGACCCAGCGCCGCATAAATCGCCGGTTTAACGATATCAATATCTTCGTTGTAAGTGGGTATCAACACATCAACACTTGGCCAAGTCGAACTATCCACAGGCAGATCAATCGGGGGGCGTTCTAATGGCCAAATGGTTTGGAAATATCCCAGCAGTAAAACTATCCAGGCATAGGTTTCAGCAAGGATAAGTAACAAGCCGCACACCAAACTAAACGTATCATTCCAATTAATAGTAGATGTGTAACGCCACCACAGATAACGACTAGAAATGATTATTGATAGTACAACCAACATGATAATTGGTAACCGCCCTGGTATGTGTCGAATCGATAGTGCAATTGCCCATAACAGTAGCACAAAAATAAATTGATTGAAGGCGTCAAGTGGTTGAGTAATGCACACTAAGGCCAGTATGACTGCAACAGTACCCACCACCACAAATAATATATGGCGCGAGGTTTTGTTCATGTGCTTTAAATGCTGTGAGGTCACCTGGTTAAGGTGGCTATTTGCGATCTGGGTGGGTAAGTTGCTTAGCCAGGTATAGTAACGTTGGATAACATGTTGTATGCGTTGATTAACAACGTTGGGGGATTTTTTTATCGGTTGGTCACGGCGCACCAGCAACAACCATATCCCTCCAAAGAAATAGCATAAAAAATCACTGAAGCGGGGAGATGTGGAGGAAGCGTTGGGAAATAAATCTTGCTCATTTTTACGTACCCATTGCCAATTGGGAGATTCCAGCGGCAAAAACAGCCAACCTATTACATATAACGTGGTAAATAATACAGCAATAGTGGAAGTATTCGATTCACGATAGCGCCGGTAACGTGATTGTATGGATTGTTTGATAAAGCCCAGGGGCAGGATTTTATTCATACGGGTGTTTCCGCCCGATTAAGTAAGCACCAACTCGCCAGGGTGAGGATGTCTGTGGCAGCTAAACTCTGGGGAGCGTATTCACCCAGGGGTTGTTTGACAGCGAGTGTTTCTGCTAATGCTTCATCTCGATGAATTAGCATTGGTAGTATGTTGCGTAAAGTCAGCAGCCATAATTCATGTAAATCTTGCTGTAATTGGCTGGCAGGGAAGTATTTATTAATTAAAAAATGACAGTTTTTTGGCAGGGTTTGTTGATATAGACGCACAGAGCAATTGGCATCCGCATTGAGTAATAGTAATACTTTATCAGCAATCGCTACGCCTTGTTGGGCGAGCCAAATGTCTTCCGCAGGTAAATCAAGCAAGATCCAGCGGTAATGACCCGTAGCAACTAATTGAGTGATATTTTGTTGTAGAAAGTAGGGGGTTTGTTGCGATTTTGCGCTAAGTTCTAACTTTTGTGACGCTGAAGTAGTGCCAAAGGGTAAAAAATCTAACAGCGGGGTGTAGCGCATAGCGCCTTGCTGCCAGGGTGTATTATCCAAATAAGCGTGCGCCCAACCGCGCGGTTGCTCAAATGGCATGTTGAAGTGTAGGCGCAACAAATTCTCTGGGGAGAAATCGACAACCAATACCGATTCACCCAGCCCCTGCAATGCCCATGCCAGGGCAGTAGTCACAGAAGTAGTACCCACGCCTCCCCTAATCCCTTGTAGTGCAATGACCGACATAGTTTAATTCCCTATTAACAATGCTCTCCACAGGCGGTTCATGAACCACCTTGCGAATTTGTTAGGATTGTGTGAGTTCAGCCAGAAGCGGCCAACGCTGCATCATCTCTTTCACGTCTTCCTGTTGCGAAATATTATTATAATGGATAGACAGCGAAAATAAGTGGTCTAATTCTAGCAGGTCATCTTGCGTATCGAGAGCTGTTGGCTGGGTATCCATTTACCACCTCAATGTCCAAAATTAAAATTATTTGGGTTATCCCATCTGCTAATGTTACAATAATTTATTTACTTTATCTAGTTAGATTAGACAGAAAGGAATCTATGTCACTACTCTTCCCACTTGGCATCCAACACCTTAACCAACCAGGGGCATCGATGCAGGCGCCCGGGTTCTATTGGATCAATGCTGATCAAAAAGCGGATGCAGCTCTTTTCTGCCAACAAATTATTACGGCGTTGCCAGCCACGGCTGCGGCCGCACTCATATGCAGCGGTAGCGAGCCAGATGAATTGCTGACGGGAATAAAAGATTCTGCTCTACAAAAATTACCATTATTTACCTTGCCGGAAAAAAAAGCCGCTATTACTCACCTTACAGCGGACTTGTCGCGTGCATTAACTCCCAGGAACCGACTGTTTATATTATTAGCGAATGTTAAGCTTTGGCAAACCTTCTCTAATGAGGAGTTTAGCCATTGGGTACAGCAGACGAGTCATTGGCTAAAAAAACAAGCAGGTACCTTATTAATTCTCAGCCATGGTCAAGACGCCAAAAAACTGCAGAATTATCTCGTTTCGCTACATCCTTTTTTACAGGGACTGGCAAACCTGCAATCGCAGCAGGATAATACGTTCTATAACATCTCCTGGTGGGCTGTAGAAAATGGCGTCATAGCCAATCAGACACTTACGTTACAGCAGAATCCACAAGGTTGGGTGATTGCATCGGACAGCGATCCGCAAATACTTCCCTTATCCCGTTCAGATGAATTTCTATTTTTAGCGGAAAAAAGTGTCCTCCAGGGAACGCCATTGTTGTCGCAAAACTGGCAACTGTTGGACAATAACACACTGTTAGCACAACATGGTGAACATGCGCTGGCGGCTACGCTGATTTTCGCCCTTCCCAAGGGAGGCGAGAACGAGATTAATCTACTGGCTGATCATATTCATTACTTACGGCGTCAGCGAGGCAGGGCATTAAAAATTGTTGTGCGCGAAATGGTTCATGGACGCTACTATGAGGAGCGATTGTTATTAGCCTGTGGCGCTAATCTAGTGGTGCCACATACGGCTTCTCTTTCACAGTTTTTGACCATGGTGGAAGGCATTCAAGGACAACAGTTTACGCGCCCTGTTCCAGCAAATATTGATGAATTGTTAACTGCGATGCGACCATTACAGTTAAAGGGCTATCTAGCGCCAAAATATTTTTTTCAAGATGTGTTGGCAATGGTGAGTAACACGTTATTACCGGAAAATGGCAAGGGGGTTTTAATCGCCCTACACCCAGCGCCGGGTTTGCAGCCAGAGCAGGTGATTCCTCTGTGTAATTTACAGCGTTTTGGCGATATTGTGACGGTAATTGAGGAACAAGTTTTTTTGTTCCTGGCTACGTGTCGTATTAGTGATGTAGATACGGTGCTCAGCTATATCTTTCGGTTACCAGTGAATGAAATGTTTTCTAAGCAAGTAGTTTGGCACGAAGATCTGCAGATGATTGCTGAAATCAAACGACTTAGTTCAAGCGGCAACCTTCTGGAAAAAACGATGGCTCTGCCACAATCAATGAAGAAAGTATCTGATTTTGCGCCAAGTAACCACAGTAGGTATAGTCCGACAGAATTGACGCTAACTCTCAACGCTAAGGAAGGTAACATATGAATACCAGTGATATTATAGAGATTATATTTCTATCCGCTGTGATATTTTTTCTATTGGGCTATGCTGCACGAACGAGGTTGCCAGACTGGTGGCAGCAATTGCAAGGCCGTTTTTTACCACCCCGTTATTTAAAATATGAAGGGTTTTGGTCAAATAATCGCATGAATAAACCAATACAACCGAAGTGAGATGCCCCCACGCTCTTTTGAAAAAGATGGGTAGGTAGATTTAAACAAAAACGCAGTGAGAAATGATAACGATGCAAGCAAAAGACATAAGGCAATCACCATTACCATCCGATTTATTACGTAATTGGCGCGGACTGGGTGGCTGGAACTATTATTTTTTGCTGAAGCTAGCATTGCTTTGGTATGGTTATTTGAATTTCCATCCATTAGCCAATCTGATATTTATGGCGTTCTTGTTATTTCCGCTACCCACGGTGGGTTGGCATCGATTACGTCATTGGATAGCCATTCCGATCGGCCTAGCCTTGTTCTATCATGATACCTGGTTTCCCGATATTCATAGTGTGATCGGGCAGAGCACAGGTTTTACCACCTTCAGTGGTGGTTATCTGGTTGAATTAGCCAATCGCTTTATTAATTGGGAAATGCTGGGCGCCGCATTTGTGCTGTTGGTAGTTTATCTGTTCCTTGCGCGCTGGATTCGTGTGACAGTCATTACCGTCATCGCTATCGTTTGGCTAAACATAATCACTATCGTTACTCCTGCTATTTCCTTACTGCCCACCACAACGACTACAGCATCAAGTAATAGCGAATCAATGGTTACTGCAAGCGCTAATAGCGCCAGCAATACAAATGATCAGCTTTCCGATACGTTGCCGCCGACCAGCGCTAATCTAACTGCTTATCTGAATCAGTTTTACGCCCAAGAAAAACTGCGTCACACCACGTTGCCAGCGACATTGTCGGCCGATGCGCAACCGTTTGATTTATTGATTATCAGTATATGTTCGCTGGCATGGTCAGATATGGAAGCCGCACAATTGATGAATCATCCCATATGGAAAAAATTTGACATAATGTTCAACAATTATAATTCGGCAGCATCCTATAGTGGGCCAGCGGTCATTCGCCTGCTGCGCGCCAACTGTGGTCAGACTAGCCACGCAGGTTTGTATCAACCCGCGGCAAAAGATTGTTACTTGTTTGATAATTTAGCCAAACTGGGTTTTGGTTCAGAGTTGATGCTTGACCATACGGGAATATTTGGTAATTTCCTGCAAGAGATACGTCAGGAAGGTGATTTAACCGCGCCGTTGATGAGCCAAAATGGTATCGAGCGTGAATTAGTATCTTTTGATGGTGGACCGATTTACAGCGATTCTGAATTACTGAATCGTTGGCTTGATAAGCAGAAAACACAGCCTGCTAACAGTCGCAGTGTCACCCTGTTCAATACCATTGCGTTACACGATGGCGACCGCTTTATTGGCGGTAATAGCACCGCCCCCTACCCACCACGCGCTCAAAAGTTGCTTGACGATCTCAACAGCTTCTTTGACCAATTACAAAAATCTGGTCGTAAGGTGATGATCGTTATGATCCCAGAGCATGGCGCAAACATGACCGGTGACAAACTACAAATGCCATGGTTGCGTGACCTGCCCAGCCTGTCTATCACCCATGTTCCAGTAGGTATTAAATTGATTGGTATGAAGGCGCCACATCCGGATAATGCGCAGCAAGTTGATACGTCTACCAGCTATTTGGCGCTTTCTGAGCTTATATCGCGTATGGTAGATGGTAAGGCGTTTAATGCAACGAATGTTGACTGGCAAGCACTCACGAAAAATTTACCAGAAACTCCGATTGTGTCAGAGAACGAAGCTACCGTCGTGATGGAATATCAAGGCAAGCCCTATATTCGTCTAGATGCAAACGCAGATTGGGTGCCTTATCCACAGTAATACAGGGGTGTCTATCACGTCAAAGCTTAAAATTAACCAAGGGTGAACAACTGTTTGATTTTTTCTGTAGGATTTTATAAGCGGCTATTTTTTATTTTACTTCTATTCTGGGAGATCGCATCACTACTTCGTCATTCAATTCAATACCAATCCCGGGTTCCTCCGATACGCGGAATATGCCATTGATTGGTTGTGGGTCTTGCAGGCACAGTTCGCGGTTCCAATCTTTCAGCGCATAGGTGTGATGCTCGTGAATTAAAAAATTAGGAATGGCACTTTCCAGATGCAGAGATGCCGCCGTAGCTACCGGCCCACCACACACATGCGCCTGTATTTTCACATCGTATAAATCAGCGTAGTCACATACTTTCCTGGTTTCGGTAAATCCACCGCACAAGCCAAGATCTGGTTGCAATACATCAATGCTTTGATCTTCAAAATACGGCCTTACCCCGTGGCGCAAATACAATCGTTCTCCTGCCGCCATCGGTACTTTAACGTTGCGCGCGACTTTTTTGTGTAGTTCGGAATTTAAATAATTGACTGGTTCTTCGTAGAACATGCAATTAAATTCTTCCACAATTTCGCCGAAGTGGATGGCGCTGGCTGCACCTAACAAGCTATGACATTCCATGATAATGTCAACGTCTTCGCCAATCGCCTTGCGCATGGCGTGCATACGTGCACGGAACAAACGCATTTCGGCAGGTTTAAACAAGCGCGTGCAATCATACACCGTATTACCATCGCCATCGTACATAATGGGGTCAACCTTAATACAATCATACCCGTCTGCCACTGCTTTTTCAGCGGCCCTGGCGTAATCGCCAGGATGATTTAGAGGTTTAAATTCCGACCCCCAATCAAATTGTAATTGACTGGCATAGGTGCGTAAATTTTCTGTCACCTTGCCACCAAGCAATTGATATACCGGTACATTGAAAAATTTACCCTTGATATCCCATAGCGCAGTATCGATAGCACTCATCGCAGCATAAATAACAGGCCCGCCACCTAAGCCCCAAAAACTCTCGCGTAGCATACGTGACCACAGCAGTTCAGTTTGCAGCGGGTCCCAACCCAATAACATTTTTTTAGCAAATTCGTGGATAAAATTCGCTGCTGCACTGTGACCTAAATCATACGCCAAACCCGCTTCACCCACGCCATGAATACCCTCGTCGGTATGGATGCGTACAAACACCGGATGCCATTGCGGACGTTTGGGACACTCAATATCAAAAATTTCAATGCGGTTAATTTTCATGGCGTTGTTTTCCATAATAAACAGCGTTAAGATGTCTACAATTTTCCTACTAAACGTTTTGCTGCTTCAAATAAAAGCTGACTATCTCCATCACGCCAGTTGTCGTAGCTTGCTGCCGTTTTTTCAATAGCAGCCTGGCTGACATGTTGTATTTTACCACCCGTCGACATGGTTAATACCTGTATTTTACAGGCATATTCTAAATAATAATGATACCAGAAAGCTTCAGTAATACTGCTACCTACCGTGAGCAAGCCATGATTTTTTAGGATCAAACATTGATTATCTTTTAGGTCATCGATAAGCGCCTGCTGTGTCTCATCATTTACAAATAATTTTTCAAAGTCATGATAGCCGACCTTGTTATGAAACATCATGCCAATTTGATCCAGTAACATCAATTTTTCCTGCAAGCAGGATACGGCAACGCCAAAATGAGAATGGGTATGGAATATACAATTAACGTTTGGATTATGCCGATATACCGCCCTGTGCACAGTAGAACCATTATGGTTATTCAGTAGACCAGTCTTACTTTCCAGAATATTACCGTCCATATCAAGTTTTATGAGATTTTCCGGGGTGACTTCTTTAAATGCCAGTCCAAATGGATTAATCAATAGCGTATTTTCAGAGGGAATTCTCACGGATAAATGGGTAACAATCAGATCGCACCAACTGTAATAATCAAAAATCCGATATAAATACGCTAGCTGAACCCTTAAGTTAGCTTCGGTTTGTTCATTGGCTGCCTTAATTGAGGTGTAAATTGCGTCTTTTGTAAGAGGTTGCATAGTAGGTCTTTATAATTTTATATTTAGATACGGTAAATTTTTTCAGCCACACGGTAAAATATATCGGCTTGCTCCTCATCAGAATATACGGAAAGTATATCGACATAGGAAGACATAATGTCATCAAACGTGCCGTACAATTTATCGACTGGGAAGTTACTACCCACCATACAACGCAATGGTGAAAATACATCCACTACCGGCAAAATGATTTCTTTAAAACTTCCCAAACTCCACTGATGATCAAACATGGCAATGCCGGATATTTTTATGCATACATTAGGTAGAGTGCTTAATCGCCTTAGTTGTGTGCGCCAATACGCCAGATAATCCACATCTCGTTTCATCGGCATTAATGCATGACTGATAACCACGGGTATTTCATCAGCAGATGTTCGTAAGAGGGAGTACACATCATCTACCTGCTCTGGATACACTTGCATGTCGAAAGAAAGATCATATTTTTTCAACAAGTTGAAATTTTTTCTCCACGCATCTATTTGCAGGTAGTTTTTACTACATCCTCGGGAATAACTATCTTTGTGCCAATTTAAAATTTGCCTCACACCCCTGGCATTTTGGATAGCAGCGTTTTGATCCAGAGCAGATTCTACATTTGCACTCGATAAATCTGCGTAAAACACAATCGCATTTGGATAATCTTCTTGAGTTGCCAATTGTGCCAGCCACAGACTCTCGCCTAAAAAATCGTCTCTATCCCATCCGGCTTGAAGATGCACCGACTTTCCAATGGGAAAATTTTTACTATCCTGCAAAAAATCGGTTACCAGGTATGAGCGGCGTATGCTTGAATAATCACCCAGGTGTGTTTCCTCAACCTCATCGATAAGCCAGCTGTTCTTATTGAGACTTAAGTCCCACAGATGATGATGGGCATCGATTATCTTGCCTGAATATGTTTTCATGCTAATGGCCTATCTGACATTATTTGAAACAATGCGATAGTATACGTGGTTTAAAGCTTAAAAAGTAATACAATAACAATACGGTATTTTTTACCCTATTATTTACTAATAAAAATTGATATTATAATTTTTAGCCAAAAAACTATTTTTTATCTATAATTGATAAGGGGAAATTATGAAAAAAACAGCTATTATTAGTGGAGGATCGTCCGGTATTGGTCTTGCGACAGCAAGAAAATTCTCAGAAGAGGGATACGCTGTCTTCGTGCTGGATATACAGAAAAATACAACCAGCTCCCCTGATTCCCACTTTATTCATTGCGACATTGCTAATGTCCCTGATATACAGAACGCTATCGATGAAATATCCAAGCATACCCAACATGTAGATGCCTTGGTTTGCAATGCTGGCATTCACTTCTCATCCTCTCTTGAATTTACCAATGAGTCGGATTATGACCGAGTTATGAATATTAACTTCAAGGGCGCTTTTTTTTAACCAAGTTTGCCCTACCCATGATGGTTGCCAATAAAAAA
Organism: uncultured Gammaproteobacteria bacterium; assembly: GCA_963777715.1. Lineage (GTDB taxonomy): Bacteria > Pseudomonadota > Gammaproteobacteria > JAURND01 > JAURND01 > JAURND01. The sequence continues at coordinate 6,370 of CAVZRN010000009.1, read as the reverse complement.
GGAGCCGTGGTATTCGTGGGTTCGGATCAAACCCTCATTGCTAAATCTAATTCGGCTATTTATGGTGCGACCAAGGCGGCGTTAGGAAGCTTATCCAAAACCACGGCTATCGACTACGCTCCCCACGGCATTCGGTCGAATATTGTTGCCGTTGGCACTACCGACACTCCACTCTATCAGAAAGCCATTAATAACTACTGTATGCGGACTGGTAATAATGCTGAAGAGGTGCATGCGGCAGAAGCAAGAGAACAGCCTATTGGAAGAATAGGTCAACCGGAAGAAGTGGCTGATTTAATTTATTTTTTGTGTAGTGATAAATCAAATTTTATTACTGGAGCCATCATACCGATTGATGGCGGTTATACTGCAAAATAAATAATCAGCCAATTTTGGAATAATTTTTTAAGTAGGTATTCATATGCATAAGGATTATGAGATCTTGGAAAGTTCTGGGCTTTTTGCTATAAAAAATAAAGATCTTTCTATAGTTCGTTGTAATACAAATTTTTTAGTCTGCAATGGAAAAAAAACAGAAAAAGACATCTGCGGTTTAGATGATTTTAATTTACCCTGGAGAGAGTATGCAGAAATATATCATAAACACGATTTAGATGCACTCTTGGGAAAAATATATAAGCAAATTGTTCCTGTTGTTGATTGGAAAAAGCGAGCTTCTGTTGTTATAAATCATAAGAGGCCAATATTTGATAACAATAATGTTGTTACCGGTCTCATCAGCCATGCTACTGATGTAACTGGCACTATCGTTGAAGGCATAGTAGGAAATTTTATGAAATTCCTCCCTCCGGAGGTAACCAAAAGTTTTACGATTGAAAACAAGCAAAACACCATCAAGCTCTCTAAAAGACAAAAACAATGTTTGTTACTATTAGCCAGAGGGAAAACGGCGACTGATATAGCAAATATATTGAACATTAGCAACAGAACAGCAGAACACTACATAGACGATGTAAAAGTTAAACTTAATTGTGCCACTAAGCAAGAGCTTATAGACGCATCATTAAAAAAAGGCTATATAAATATTATCCCCTCAGAAACATTTGCAGAATGCTTACATTTGCTCGAAGTATAATCAATGACATAGCATTTTAATGGTTTGGATGACTAGAATATTTAAATAAAAGCTATCACCTTCTAACACCACCTAATTTTTCTGTCGATATGTATCTATGCATATCAAGTTTTACCTTTCAAATTTTTTAGTCGCCAAAGCTAAAACATTCTCCATTATACGATATCTGCTGAATATTTCTCATATAGGGCAAAAAATACCCTAATTTTGTTATTAATAACTTGTTAAAATTCATTAAAAATAAAGCGCAAATTTTATACCTAACGTGGAGATATAACATGCTAATTTTAACAAGAAAATTTGGTGAAAAAATTATAATTGGTGATGCTATTACTGTGACCATCCTGGGTGCTAAAAACAACCAAACTCGTTTAGGCATTGATGCGCCCAGGGAAGTACCAGTGCATCGTGACGAGTTATACCAACGCATACAGGCTGAAAAACAATCAGCACATAAGGAGCAAGAAACCGATAATAACTAGCTATTGATTAATATTCAAATGGAAAAATCAGAAGTAATTTCCCGCGTTAAAAAAGAAAATCTACAGGACACTCGATATGTCACAAATTAAAGCAGCACTATTTCATTCACTACATAACCAAAATAAAATAATGTTGCTGCCAAATGCGTGGGATGCGTTGAGCGCAAGATTGTTTGAACAAGCTGGCGCTCAGGCAATTGGCACTACCAGTGTTGGAATTGCAGCGTCACTAGGATTTCCAGACGGTCAAAAATTGCCTAAAGAACTATTTTTATCAATCGTAAATCAAATAGTAAGGGCAGTGAATATACCAGTAACCGTGGATGTTGAAGCCGGATATGGTGATGATTTGTTGGATATTGCTGATACAGTACACAGCATTATTGATATGGGAGGCGTGGGAATTAATATTGAAGACAGTGTTCCCGGAAGCTCAGATCAATTGGAAACTATAACCGCCCAATGTAAAAAAATCTCTGTTATTAAAGCGCTTGCTGAAAAACAGAATTGCGCTTTGTTTATTAATGCACGTACCGATGTATTCTGGTTAAAGCACTTACAGCCAGAACAACGCTATGAAGCTTGCTTGCAGCGTCTGCTGGCGTATCAAGACAGCGGCGCAAGCGGCCTGTTTATTCCTGGCCTGAATGATTTGTCTGAAATTTCCCGCCTGGTGCACGAAGTTGATTTGCCGGTAAATATTCTTGGTGGCTGCTGGATTCAATCAATGACGGACATTGCCGATGCAGGAGTAGCTAGGGTAAGTGTTGGATCAGCGCCTTGCAGGGCAGCAGTGGGATTTATCCAAACTATGGCGCGTAAATTAATGCAACAAGATGATTTTTCTATTTTTGAAGATACCCCATCGTATGAATGGTTGAGCAAACTATTTCGACAGTGAACTTAATTTCAAACATGAAATTTCCATAATATACCCATCACAGTTATGAACGCATGGCGCATGAATGGTTTATGGATGGTTTTATATCATTTTCTTCGACCAATTACAAAAATCCGGTCGTAAGGTGATGGTTGTTATGATCCCGGAACATGGCGCAAACATGACCGGCGACAAACTACAAATGCCATGGTTACGTGATCTGCCCAGCCTGACTATCACCCATGTTCCACTAGGTATTAAATTGATTGGCATGAAGGCGCCCCATCCCGATAATGCGCAGCAAGTTAATACGTCTACCAGCTATCTGGCGCTTCCTGAGCTTATATCACGTATGGTCGATGGCAAGGTGTTTAATGCAACCAATGTTGACTGGCAAGCACTCACGAAAAATTTACCAGAAACTCCGATTGTGTCAGAGAACGAAGCTACCGTCGTGATGGAATATCAAGGCAAGCCCTATATTCGTCTAGATGCAAACGCAGATTGGGTGCCTTATCCACAGGACGACTACACCAGAACTACGCATGATTTTAGTTTGTCCTTAATTCTAGGTTTTAAAAAGCGCGTGCACAACACCAAACGTCGCATGGGTTAGGCTTTAGTACCCCATACGTTTTTTATGGTGGCCATCGGTAAGAACAAGTGATTTTCATAATCACTAAACGGGATAAAACCGTATTTTAAATAGAATCGCGTAGAGTGATGATTTTTCGATTCGACGACCACAGCAGAAGATGCAATTTTGTCACTAATTTCCAGACTACGCCTTAGTGCATCTGCAAGCAATAATTCGCCCAAATTTTTCCCTTGGTAGGTTTGGTCAATGGCTAAACGCCCCAACAAGGTTGCTGGGAGAGTGGGGTATCTAGGTAATTTATGAGTAATTTCTTCGGGTAGTGATGTTAAACAAATACTGGTCGATGAAAGTGTATAGTAACCCGCAGTGACGTGTGAATCCATCTCCGTTAATACATAAATAGCCGTCACATGCCGTCGTTTATCCTGGCTAGCTTGCTGTTTAAGATAGTCGTCCAGTAGGGGCACACCGCACTGAAAATTCTTTTTATCGTGTTGTTTATGTAAGGGCGCAATGCAGTAATTAATCACGATCTACTCTCTTAACAATTTTTTGCAAGCGTTTAGCTGCATTGAGTAAGGGTTTACTTGGTTTAGGCGGATGGAATAGTGCTTTTGCAAACGCATGCTGATCTCTTAGAGAGAGTTGTATAATTTCATGCGCTTGAATAACCCGATTGGCTGCTTCTTGGAGAGTGCTCACCGTAAAGTCTGTGAGTGATCGACCTAGCAAATCAGCAGCATGTTGAAATAATGCTTTTTGTTTGGGTGCAACACGCGCTTCTAAGCGTTCATATTGCTCATTTCTTCTTTTTGAGGGCTGCATAAGAATATACCTGTTAAGGGTGATTGTTATGCTATAATTATACGGCAAATAGCCGGATATTTCAACTAATAAAAACATTAACAGAAACAAGGAATATTTTTATGGGGTGGGCGCAATGAGAGCTAAAAACAAACGCCCGAAGGAGTTTGTTTAGGTGTTTGCGATTCACCTTATTTTAAAATAAATGGATTTTCAGTGCTCTCCTCTGTGCTAATAAACGTGCTTTTAACCTGCAAATAGTCGTAAATGGCATTTAGGCCATTCTCCCTTCCTAAACCCGATTGTTTGTAACCACCAAACGGTACTAGATAACTAACGACACGATAGGTGTTTACCCAAATTGTGCCTGCCTTGATTGCCTTGGGTAATTGTAATGCCTTTTTTATATCTTGCGTCCATATACCCGCAGCCAAACCAAATTGAATATCATTTGCTATAGCTATGGCATCGTCAACCTGTTTAAATTTAATAACTGACAATACTGGACCAAATACTTCTTCTTGGGCAATGCGCATGTTATTAGTGACCTCAGTAAAAATAGTTGGCTGTATAAACCATGGACTATCCCCACATTCTTTTCCTGTTGCAGGTTTACCACCCAATACACATTTAGCGCCTTCTTGTTTGGCAATATCAATATAACTCAATATTTTTTCATATTGTTGTGGTGTAGTAACCGGCCCTATTTGCGTATCCTTGTGCATTGGATTGCCAATCCTGGCTTGTTTAGCAAAATCAACTAATTTAGCGACAAATTCATCATGTATGCTTTCCTGCAATACTAATCTCGATCCAGCAATACAGGTTTGTCCAGATGCAGCAAATATTCCCGAAATAATCCCCTTGACTGCATTATCGATATTTGTCTGTTGCGCTAATCGATCAGCTAGCTTGCGCAACAATGCTCCGCGCTGATTAGGGTGTAGGCTAGACCATTGTGGAAATGCCTTGCTAGCTGCTTCACAGGCTTGATTGACATCTACTTCGTTAGCTCGCGGAATACGTGACCATACCTTGTTGGTAAACGGATTAACCGAATCAATCCATTTATTGGTCGAAGGGTTTTGCCATTTGCCATCGATAAATAGTTTGTAATTTTGTGTAGACATAGTTTATACCTCCTCTCGGCTTTTAGATAATGACGTTTCTAAATTTGCAACGACTTTTTTTAATAATGTATGCAATGTATTCTTATCGGATTGACTTAACCCTTGGGATGCAACTTTGTTAATCATAGTGGCACAGCTAATCACATCTAGACGCAATTTTTGCGCCCTTGGCGTTAAGTAGATTTGCACCGCACGGCGATCAGTTTTACTGCGCACTCGTTTAATCAATTGGTCTCTTTCCATACGATCCAGCGTTCTCACCGCAGCGGGTTGTTCAATGCCCATTTTGCGGTAAAGTTCCGCCTGTGTTTGACCGTCCTTGTCCCATAGCTGTACCAAGAATGGTGTATACGCATGAGTAATACCACGCTTTTTAAGGTATTGGTTTGATAGGCGAACAAAAAAACTGGCGGCCTTCTTGGTTAAGGCCGAAGTGCTTTCATTGGGGTTATATTGCATACCTAAACATCCTCAAATAGGGGCTTGAAAAAATACATAACATGTCATATAATAACACAGCATGTATTAACCTGCAAGCAAAGTGTCAATTAAAATTAGGTTATTTTAGATAGGTATGGTTATGATAAATTCTCAATTAAATAAAAAGTATATCATTATAATTTGCTTCGCGATGGCCGCATTTACCCAGGCAGGTTTTGTATTATATACACCCGCTTTTTTACAGATTTCCCAGCAATTCCAAGTGAATTCCTCTTGGGTAGAAATCACCCTTACTGCCTATTTACTGGGATTTGGTTGCTCACAGTTATTCTATGGCATATTGTCTGATCGATTTGGCAGGAAAAAAGCCTTTAGTTATTGGTCTCGTTCTTTTCTTGATTGGCTGCTGCTGGAGTATTTTTGCACACTCTTATACGGATTTTCTATTATCGCGAATTGTCCAAGGTGTCGGCGCTGGCTCCTGCATGGCATTAAGCAGGGCTATTGCGCGCGATTGTTTTGACGGGGCGGATTACGTACGCGCTATCACCTACTTAACATCAGGCTTTGCGTTTGGCTTGGGCGTTACCCCATTAATTGGCGGACATTTGCTAGATTTTTTCTCATGGCGTGCAGAATTTATTTTTCTATTTATAATTAGTCTGGCATTACTACTCAGTATTTTATGGCTACTGCCGGAAACATGCGACATGAGCGCCCTAACACTTCCCAGCAAGCAATTCTACAACCAAACTTTACGCAATATTATTACCACAGTTAAAATAAAAAACTTTATTTATTGCTTGATTGGTGGCGTAGCTGCATATAGCGTGGTTATTGCATATAGCACCATGACACCATTTTTGTTCCAAAGAACATTAGGGTATAGCCCACCAGGATATGGTTGGCTAACGTTTATTATTGCCTGCGTGTATTACT